>NZ_PDJD01000001.1:1307486-1961229 GCF_002563925.1 Serinibacter salmoneus
GGCCTCCGGGCTGTTCACCTCCACCGGCCTGGAACGCGTGGCGCAGTTCGCGCGCGCCAGCCTCGGGGAGTGGGACGACGGCCTCGAACGCCTGCTCAGCGACTGGTTCACCGGTTCGCCCGAGGGCGTCGTCGAGGTGAGTCGCGGCTGCGTCCACTACCCCTCGATGGGCTACGCCGTGCTGCGGGATGCGGCCGACAGCATCCAGGTGGTGGTGGACGCGGGGGAGCACGGCGGCTCCCACGGACACCTGGACAAGCTCGGTCTGTATCTGTACGGGAATGCCGCGTGGCAGCCAGCACCGGGCGTGCCGCCCTACGCCAGCGGCCTACGGCGGGGGTACTACGCCCGCACCCTGGCGCATCCCACCGTCCGCGTGGACGATGTGGATCAGGACGCGACCACCGGGGAGATCCGCAGTTGGGATCCCCAGGGGCGTCGCCTGCTGGCGGAAGCCGAGCCCTACCCGGGGATCCGGATGCAGCGCAGCGTGACCATCGAGCACGGGGTCGTGGTGGACGTGTTCCGCGTGGAAGCGGACTCGCCGCGCAACCTCGCTCTCGCGTTGCGTCCCGCGGTCGACCTCGAGATCGCCACCGCCGGTGAGGTGTCCAGCACCCGATGGCGCTGCGACACCGGGGCCGAGCTGCACGGCACCCACGCCGCCCGGCCCGAGGCCGCGCTCCAGGCCGTGCCCGGGCGCGGCACCTCCGAGGATCCGGCCAGGGTCCGCACCCTTGCGGACTGGAAGGTCCAGGCGCCCCGCGCCGAGTTCGTCTCCGTCTACCAGCAGGGCGTCCCTGTGCCCTGCACCATCGAGATCGACGCGCCAGAGCGCGTGATCGTCCGACTCAACACTCCCGCCGGGGAGAGAACGATCGAGGTAACCTCATGACCCGCCCCCTGTTGTTCGCCGACCGTGAGGACCAGCTGCGCGCAGAGTTGCGCGACGTCCGCCGGCCGCAATTGCGCCGCCTGCTGGAGGAGTGCGAGCGGCTGCGCACGCTCGAACTGCCGCAGGAGCACCCGCTGGCCTCCATCACCTGGATCGGTGCCGGCGCCGCCAACCTGGCGTTGGCCTACCGGCTGACCGGCCAGGAGCAGTACCTGCAGGAGTTGCGTCGTTACCTGGTGCCGGCGCTGTCCTTCCCGCACTGGGGCCGCGCGAACCTTCCCGACCACGACCTCGACGCCGGGTGGTTGTGCCACGGACTCGGGCAGGCCTACACCTGGGCGGGCGACGCCCTCAGCGAGGGCGAGCGCACGGCACTGCGCGAGAAGCTCATCCTGCAGGGGACCCGCCTGTACGACTTCGCGGTCGGCTCCGAGGGGGGCTGGTGGTCGGTCTCCTACTGGCAGAACCACAACTGGATCTGCTACGCGGGTCTGGCCACGGTCGGGTACGCACTCGCCGATGAGCACCCGCCGGCGCGGGAGTGGACCGAGCGGGCCAAGGCCAATTTCGACACGGTCCTGGACATGCTCACCGAGGACGGCTCGAACAACGAGGGCGTGGTGTACTGGCGCTACGGCGTGCCGTGGCTGGTGATCTACCTGGACCTGCTGAAGCAGCAGGAGGGCATCGACTGGTTCGCCCGCAGCGACTACCTGCGCGAGACGTTCTGGTACCGCCTCTACCAGGCGGCCCCCGACCTCGAGCGGATCATCAACCACGGTGACTGCCACGACCGACGCAGTGGGCACCCGGTCGCGATGTACTACAAGTTGGCCTCGGAGTACCGCATCCCGCAGTGCCAGTGGCTGGCCGACACGGTCGTGGACAACTTCTTCTGGCGGGAGGCCTACGAGAGCGACGTGCGCCCGGGCGTACGGGCCGAGGCATACCAGGAACTGCTGTGGTTCGACCCCACGGCGCCGAGCCAGGACCCCTACCAACTCCCCGCGAGCCGGTACTTCACCGACCTGGGCCTCGTGGTGGGACGCACCTCCTGGGATCCCGACGCCGTGATGGTCTCCTTCAAGGCATCCCCGGGTGGCGGCCACAAGGCGTGGGAGACCTCGCACCGGTTGAAGAAGGAGACCGGCTGGAGCACCCTGAACGCCGGTCACCACCACCCGGACGCCGGCACCTACACCCTGCTCGGGTACGGCGCCTACCTCGCGCTGGACGAGGGCTACTCCTCGCGCAAGAAGACCGAGCACCACAACGCGATCCTGGTCGACGGCAACGGCTTCGTGAACGAGGACCGATACCACGTCTACGAGGACCTGGCACACGAGTACACCGCCGAGATCCTCACCGCGAGTGTCGAGGGCGGGTGGACCCACGCGGTGAGCGAGACGCAAGCGATGTACGACCGCGAGCTCGGCGTCGAGCGCGTGCGCCGACACCTGGTGCTCACCCCGCGCGGCAACCTGGTGCTCCTGGATGATCTGCGTGCCGCCCAGCCCCGGGTGTGGACCTGGCTGTTGCAGACCGAGAACCCTGCGGTGGAACTGGGCGAGAGCGGTCAGTGGATCGCGGACGCCGGCAGCGGCCGACTCATCGTGCGTGCCATCGGTGAGGGGGAGCAGGTGGAGTCGGTGGTCACCGCGGTGCATGCCAACCCGACCTCCTCCACGCCGAGCCTGGCGATCGAGAAGGTGCAGCACACCCTGCGGCGTTCCAGCCCGCGGTCCACCACCGCGCGCTTCGTCTCCGTGCTGCAGCCCCGGCCGTGGTTCGCGGCGGATCCGGCCGAGGTGGCCGTCTCGGAGTCGGGTACCCAGGTGACCATCACGATCACCCATCGCGGCGTGACGGAGACGGTCACCCTGGACACCGAACTGGCGCAGATGAGCGGCGAGGGCGTGACCGGTCCCGGTTTCCGCGGGCACAGCGTCCAGTGAGCGAGCGTCCGCAGCGGCGCGGTGGAGGCTGGGAGGCCGGGACGCTCCGCGTCCTGGCCGTCCCGGCCAACCTCGTGCTCGGCGGGATCGTCGCCTTCCTCCTGGCGATCCCCGTCGTCACCCTCCTTCCGGTGCTGATCGCGCTCGGTCGATCCATGGCGAGGTGGCGCACCGAGGAGGACGACGCGGTGGTGACCAACCTGCTGCGCGAGTTGCGCGTCACCTGGCGTCGCACCTGGGCCTGGGGTCTGCTCTTCGGCCTCGTGGTGGTGGTGCTCGTGCTGAACAGTCTGTTCCTGGCCGCGCAGTTCGGGCAGGAAGGCTCACAGCCGGCGGTGCTGCTCGCCGGGGCCACCGTCCCGGTGGCGCTCGTGGTGCTCCTGCTCGGCCTCCTGGTCCCGGTCGCGAGTGCGCTGGAACCCCAGGCCTCGATGCGCGAGTGGTCCCGGGTCGCCGTGGAGTTGGTGATGCGCGCTCCGCTGCGTGCGCTGCTCGTGCTGATCCTCGCCGTTGCCGTGGTGGGCGCCTGCGTCGTGCTGTGGACCCTGGGGCCGTTCCTCGTGCTCTCGCTGCCGATCTACCTGGCGGTCCTCACCTTCATCGCCAAGCCCGGCCCCGCCGACGCCGCGTGAGAGGCGTCGCACCGCGCCACGCGCTCTGGGTGCTCTACGCCGACACCCTGACGATGGCCGTCGGGTTCTACATGCTGGTGCCGCTGCTGGCCTACCACTTCCTGGAGAACCTCGGGCTCGCCGTCGCGGTGGTCGGGATGCTGGCCGCGATCCGGGGGGCGGCCCAGAACGGCACGCAGCCGATCGCGGGATGGATCGCCGACCGGATCGGCTACCGCACCGCGATCAGCGGCGGGGTCCTGATCCGGGCGAGCGGCTTCGCCGTGCTGGGGCTGACCGAGAGCCTCCCCATCCTGGTGGCGGGGTCGATCCTGGCGGGCCTGGGTGGCGCCCTGTTCCACCCGGCGAGCTATGCTGCGTACGCGGCCTTCTCGGCCGGGCGCGATCAGACCCGGGTGTACGCCACCCGCGAGCTCTACTCCAACGTCGGCTTCGTGCTCGGGCCGATGATCGGGGGACTCCTCGCCGGCCTGGAGTTCCGCTGGGTGGCGCTGGGTTCGGCGACCCTGTTCCTCGTGGCGTTCGTCATCACCGTGGTGGGTCTGCCGCCCGTGTCGCTGGCGCACGGCAAGGAACGCGCCAAGATCGGTGCGGCGCTGCGGGACCGACGGTTCGTGCCGATGCTCGCCATGGTCGGCACCGTGTGGATGCTCTCGGGACAGCTCTACCTCGTGGTCCCCGTGCGTGCGGCCGCCGTGCTGGACGGTTCGTTCGGCGTCGGCCTCGTGTACACCAGCGCGGCCGTGTTCATGGTGGCCACGATGCTGCCACTGACCGGCTTCGCCTCCCGCCACCTGCCTCCCGGTCGGGTCATCGCGCTCGGGGGACTCTCCCTGGGCGCGGGGATCGCGGTGATGGGGCTGTGGGACTCCGTCGTCGGCCTGGTGGCGGGCGCCCTGGTCTTCACCGTGGGGCAGATGCTCACCCAACCGACGGTGAACTCCCTGATCTCCCAGTTCGCCGAGCCGCACTCGATCGCCACCTACTTCGGTGCGGCCGGACTGGCCCGCGCGATCGGCGGCATCGTCGGGAATCTCGCCGGCGGTGCGCTCTACACCATCGCCGGTGGCGGGGGAGCGCTGTCCACCGCGGTGTGGTTCGTCTTCGTCGGGGTGGGCCTCGCCGTCGCGACCCTGCTGTGGACCCGGGGCCCCGGGGGCGCGCCGCCGTCGGCGGCGACGTCCGGCACCCAGTAGCCTGGTGAGGCCATGGGCGCCGCGTGCGCCCGACCGTCCCACGCGATTCGGAGCCCCACCCGTGCCCAGCATCTCCCTCACCCTCGACGGCGTCACCACCGAGATCGAGGCGGGCACCACGGCGACCACCCTGCTGCAGGGAGAACGCGACGTCGTCGCGGTCCGGGTCGACGGCGACCTGCGGGACCTCGCGCGTGAGCTGCCCGCCGACGCCGTGGTGGAGCGCGTGCGGATCGACAGCGAGGACGGTCTGAACATCCTGCGCCACTCCGCCGCGCACGTGATGGCACAGGCCGTGCAGCAGCTCTACCCGGGGACCACCCTGGGCATCGGACCCTTCATCACCGACGGCTTCTACTACGACTTCGACGCCGCCGAGCCCTTCACCCCCGAGGACCTCAAGGCCATCGAGAAGGCGATGCAGCGCATCGTCAAGGAGGGCCAGACCTTCGTGCGCCGCGAGGTCACCCGCGCCGAGGCCCTGGCGGAGCTCGCGGCGGAGCCGTACAAGTGCGAACTGCTGGACGTCGAGGACACCGAGGCCTCCGCCACCGAGGGCGCCTCCGTGGAGATCGGCGACGGCGAGATCACGATCTACGAGAACGTGCGCCGCGGCGGCGAGGTCGCGTGGAAGGACCTGTGCCGCGGTCCGCACGTGCCCACCACCCGGGTGCTCGGCAACGGCTGGTCGCTGATGCGCTCCGCCGCCGCGTACTGGAAGGGGAATCAGGCCAACGCCCAGCTGCAGCGCGTGTACGGCACCGCGTGGCCGAGCAAGGAGGCGCTGACCGCCTACAAGGAGCGCCTGGCGGAGGCCGAGCGACGCGACCACCGACGCCTGGGTGCCGAGATGGACCTGTTCTCCTTCCCCGACGAGATCGGCAGCGGGCTGGCGGTTTTCCATCCCCGCGGTGCGATGGTGCGCATGGAGATGGAGGACTACTCCCGGCGCCGCCACCTGGCCGCGGGCTACGAGTTCGTCACCACCCCGCACGCCACGAAGGCGCAGTTGTTCCAGACCAGTGGGCACCTGGACTGGTACGCGGACGGGATGTACCCCCCGATGCGGCTGGACGAGGAGCGGGACGCCGCCGGGAACATCACCAAGCAGGGTCAGGACTACTACCTCAAGCCGATGAACTGCCCCATGCACAACCTTGTCTTCGACTCCCGGGGGCGCTCCTACCGCGAGCTGCCGCTGCGGCTGTTCGAGTTCGGGACGGTCTACCGGTACGAGAAGTCCGGTGTGGTGCACGGGCTGACCCGCGCCCGTGGGTTCACCCAGGACGACGCGCACATCTACTGCACCCGCGAGCAGATGCGTGAGGAGCTCGCCTCGCTGCTGACCTTCGTGCTGGACCTGCTGAAGGACTACGGCCTGGACGACTTCTACCTCGAGCTCTCCACGCGCAACCCGGAGAAGTCCGTGGGCTCGGACGAGGTGTGGGCCGAGGCGACCGAGACCCTGCGCGAGGTCGCCGTGGCCTCCGGCCTGGATCTCGTGCCGGACCCGGGCGGGGCCGCCTTCTACGGGCCGAAGATCTCCGTGCAGGCCAAGGACGCCATCGGCCGCACCTGGCAGATGTCCACCATCCAGCTGGACTTCAACCTGCCGGAACGGTTCGACCTCACCTACACCGCCCCGGACGGCTCCCGGCAACGCCCGGTGATGATCCACCGCGCCCTGTTCGGCTCGATCGAACGGTTCTTCGCCGTGCTGCTGGAGCACTACGCCGGAGCCTTCCCCGCCTGGCTCGCACCGGTGCAGGTGCTGGCGGTGCCGGTGGCGGAGCCCTTCAACGACTATCTCGGTAGCCTCGTCTCGCGGCTGAAGGCGCTGGGGGTGCGCGCCGAACTGGACGCCTCCGACGACCGCTTCAACAAGAAGATCCGCAACGCGGCCAGGCAGAAGGCGCCGTTCGTGCTGATCGCCGGCGGTGAGGACGCCGAGGCCGGGTCGGTCTCCTTCCGCTACCGGGACGGGAGCCAGGACAACGGCGTGCCACTGGACGAGGCGATCGAGCGGATCCAGGCGGCCATCCGCGACCGCGTGCAGGTGTGAGACGTGGCAGCCACCGGCGGTGAGCGCGCGGCGGACTTCGCGGGAGACGCGGACGGCTTCGAGCGACTGTGGACGCCGCACCGGATGGTCTACATCGACGGTGCGGACAAGCCGGCGGACGACACCCCCCGGCAGTGCCCGTTCTGCGCGATCCCCGCGCGTGGTGACGAGGACGGACTGGTGGTCGCCCGGGGGGACCTGGCCTACGTGGTGCTCAACCTCTACCCCTACAACCCCGGCCATCTGATGGCGGTGCCCTACCGGCACGTGGCGGGATACCCCGAACTCACGACGGCGGAGCTCGCCGAGGTGGGGGCCATGACGCAGGGCGCCATCCGGGTGCTGCGCGCCACCTCCGCGCCGGCCGGGTTCAACCTCGGGGTGAACCAGGGTGCGGTCGGGGGAGCGGGCATCGCCGCTCACCTGCACCAGCACGTGGTGCCCCGCTGGCAGGGCGACGCGAACTTCATGCCCATCGTGGCGGGCACCAAGCCGGTGCCGCAGCTGCTGGGAGAGACCCGTGACCGCCTGGCCGCCGCGTGGGCCGAGCACGCCGAGGTCGAGGCGGTCACGACATGCTGAAGCACTTGCGCGCCGTGGTCTCGCGGATCCTGGACCCGCTGGCGCGTGCCCTGCTGCGGATGGGTATCAGCCCGGACGCCGTCACCGTGATCGGCACCCTCGGGGCGGTGGTCGGTGCGCTCGGGTTCATTGCCCGCGGGTACCTGTTCGCCGGCACCATGGTCATCACCTTCTTCGTCCTCTTCGACGTCATCGACGGCGCGATGGCGCGGGCGGCCGGGCGCAGCGGACCGTGGGGTGCCTTCCTCGACTCGGTCCTGGATCGCTACGCGGACGGCGCCGTGTTCGGCGCCCTGACCTGGTACCTCGTGTCCCAGGACGAGATGTGGGGTGCCGCCTTCGCCCTGGCGTGCCTGGTCTTCGGCTCGATCGTCCCGTACGCGCGGGCGAAGGCGGAGTCGGTCGGGGCGAGCGCCACGGTGGGCATCGCCGAGCGCGGCGACCGTCTGCTCATCGCCCTGGTGGCCACCGGCATCGTCGGCCTCGGCGTGCCCCAGGTGGTCCTCGTCGTCGTGCTCGGGGTGCTCGCGCTGCTGTCCCTCACCACCTCGATCCACCGGATCTGGCACGTGCGCGCCCAGATCCACCCCGCCCACCTCGACCCCCCGGAGGAGACGGAGTGAGACTCCCGACCAGCACCGACCTATACGCCTGGGCCTGGCGCATCGCGCCGCGGCTGCCGGAGTGGCCGGCGCAGGCCGCCGGCGCCGTCGCGGCCGACGTCACCTGGTTGCTGCACACCGACGGCGTGAAGCAGCTCGAGCGCAACCTTGCCCGGATCCGACCCGGACTGAGCGCCCGCGAACTGCGCCGACTCTCGCGCGCCGGGATGCGCTCCTACATGCGCTACTTCGTGGAGGCGTTCCAGGTCGCCGGGTTCTCCCGCGAGAAGGTCCTCGCCCGGGTGCGACCCACCGGGGTGCCCGCCGTGGCCGAGGTCCTGACGCGCGGTGACTCGGTGGTCATGGCCCTGGGGCACAGCGGCAACTGGGACCTCGCCGGTGCCTGGGCCGCCTACGACCTCGGCCCCGTGCTCACCGTGGCGGAGAAGCTCCCCGACGGCCTGTACGAGCAGTTCGTGGCGTTCCGCAACTCCCTCGGCATCGAGATCGTGCCGCTGGAGGACGGCAACACCTTCCGCACCCTGCTGCGTCGTGCGGGGGAGCGGCCCCAGGTGGTCCCGCTGCTCTCCGACCGCGACCTGACCAGGCACGGCGTGGAGGTGCAGATCGCCGGGCTGCCGGCCCGGGTGGCCGCGGGGCCGGCCGCGCTCAGCCTGGCGACGGGATTCCCCCTGGTGCCGGTGGATGTGCACTACGAGCGACTGCGGGGCGAGCAGCGGCGCGCGGCCGGCTCGCGGTGGGGGCTCGTGATCCGCCTGCTGCCGGCGATCGCGACCCACGACGAGTCCGGGCAGCGCCGTGGCGTCCAGGAGATCACCCAGGACTGGGTGGACGTGCTGATGGCGGCCTACGCGCAGCACCCGCAGGACTGGCACATGCTGCAGAAGGTCTTCCACGCCGACCTCGACATGGAGCGCCTGGCTCGTTCCCACGGGGAGGGATGAGGATGCGCATCGGGATCGTCTGCCCCTACTCCCTGGACGCCCCCGGTGGCGTGCAGATCCACGTGCTCGACCTCGCGCAGCGGCTGATCGACCGCGGACACGACGTCCGGGTGCTCGCCCCCGCCGACCCCGCCACCACCGTGCCCTCGTTCGTGGACAGCACCGGCAAGAGCGTGGCGGTGCACTACAACGGCTCCGTCGCCCGGCTCTCCTTCGGGCCGGTCACGGCCCGCAAGGTCCGCTCCTGGCTGGAGGCGGGGGAGTTCGACGTGGTGCACATCCACGAGCCCCTGAGCCCCTCGCTCTCGGTGCTGGCCCTTGCGCAGGCCGACGTCCCGGTGGTGGGGACCTTCCACACCGCCACGGACCACTCCCGTGCCATGCGAGCCGCCTACCCGATCGTGCGGGGCTTCCTCGAGCGCATCTCGGCCCGCATCGCGGTCTCGGAGGAGGCCCGGCGCACCGTCGTGGAGCACATCGGTGGCGACGCCGTGATCGTTCCCAACGGCGTGGAGACCGGGGTCTTCCGCGCCGCTGCCGCCGATCCACAGTGGCAGGGCACACCCGAGCGCCCCACCGCCGTCTTCCTCGGGCGCACCGACGAGGCGCGCAAGGGCTTCGGCGTACTGCTGGAGGCCATGCCCGCCCTGGTGGACGCCGTTCCCGGCATCCGGATCCTCGTGGCCGGACGGGGCGACATGAGCCGGGCCCGCGAGGTCCAGGAGACCTATCCGGACACCCTGGAACTGCTGGGGGAGATCTCCGAGGAGGAGAAGGCGCGACTGCTGAGCTCCGCCGACGTGTACATCGCGCCGCAGACCGGTGGGGAGAGCTTCGGGATCGTGCTGGTGGAGGGGATGTCGGCGGGCGCCGTGGTGGTCGCGAGCGACCTGTCGGCGTTCCGCCGCGTGCTGGACGAGGGCCGCGCCGGTGAACTGTTCACCACGGGCGACCCCGCAGCCCTGGCCGCAGCGGTCGCGCGGGTACTGGCCGATCCGGCCCGGGCCGCGCAATTGCGCGACCACGCCGACCGGTGGTCGCGCCGCTTCGACTGGGACGTGGTCACCGAACGGGTCCTGGAGGTCTACGGCCTGGCCGTGGGGGAGGTGGCGGCACCGTGACCGCGGAGATCGCCCTCGTCGCTGTGCTCCTGGTGGGTATCGGCGTGTGGCTCACCCTCGCCCGCGCCAACCGCATCGACCTGCTGCACCAGAAGGTCACGCGGTCCGCCGCCACACTGGACGCGCAACTGTTGCGCCGTGCGGGGCTCGCGGCCGAGTTGGCGCGGTCCGGGATCCTGGACCCGGCGACCTCCATCCTCCTGGGTGGGGCCGCCGAGGAGTGCCTCTCCCACGACCCGATGCCGTCGGACGCCGCGCTGCCCGACGTGCTGGCCGGTGACCACTTCGGCCCTCACCGTGAGCAGGCGGAGTCCGATCTCACGCGCGTGCTGCGTGAGGGGCTGCAGGGCGCGGATCTCACCGAGGACCCGCTCGTGGCGGACGTGCTGACCGCCTGGCGCCGCGCGGGGTACGCCCGCCGCTTCCACAACGATGCGGTGGCTCAGACGATCCGCCTGCGCAGCAAACTCTCCGTGCGGCTGCTGCGGCTCGCGGGGCACGCCCCCATGCCGCGCATGGTGGACCTGGACGACGCACTGCCCACGGCCTGAGGCGCCCTCACCGGATCCCGGTCACGATGGTGCGGGACGCTAGTGTGGACATCCATGGGGGAGAGGGCCTCGCGCGCGGGCGCGGTCATGGCGACGGTCATCGCGGCGGTGCTGGGTGTGGTGGTCCTCGCGAGCCTCGGCGCGGTCCTGGCCCTGACGGGTCCGGGTCCGGCGGCCTGGGGCTTCCTGCTCGCCCTGGTTCCCCTCGCCGTCGTACTCGCCGCTATCGCGTGGCTCGACCGGTGGGAGCCGGAGCCGTTCTCCCTGCTCCTCCTGGCGCTGCTGTGGGGCGCGGGAGTGAGCGTCATCGTGGCCCTGGTGCTCAACAGCCTCTTCCAGGTCGTGGCGTGGGAGGTCACGGGCTCCGCCGATGACGCCGTGCTCGCCACCCCGATCGTGTCGGCACCGATCGTGGAGGAGGGCATCAAGGGCCTGGGCGTCCTGCTGCTCTTCCTGGTGCGGCCGCGCTTCTTCGACGGTGTCGTTGACGGCATCGTGTACGCGGCGACGATCGCTGCCGGGTTCGCCTTCGTGGAGAACATCCTCTATTTCGGTCAGGCGCCCGAGCACCTCCCGACGATCTTCCTGATGCGCGGCGTCCTGTCACCGTTCGCCCATGTCCTGTTCACGATCTGCATCGGCATCGCGGTAGGGAGCGCCGCCGGGCGCCATCGCGCCGGCCTGTGGTGGCGCTACCCCCTGGGCCTGCTGGGCGCGATCCTCTCCCACGCGGCCTGGAACGGGAGCGCGACCCTGGTCTCGGGGGATGAGTTCTTCCTCATCTACGCGCTGGTGCATGTGCCGGTGTTCCTCGGGGCGATCGTCCTGGTGGTCTGGTTGCGCCGCAAGGAGAGCGGCGTCATCGCCGCGCGTCTGCAGGAGTACGCGGCCGTGGGATGGTTCAACCAGCAGGAGATCGCGATGCTCGCCTCCCTGCGGCAACGCACCCGCGCTCGGCGATGGGCCCGCGCCACCTCACCGGCGGCGCGGGCGGGCATGCGCACCTTCATCCGGGACTCGACGTCGCTGGCGTTCCTGCGGCAGCGCGCCGTGCTGGGACGAGCGGACCTTCGCCACCACCACCGCTCCGAGGCACAGTTGCTGGACTCCATCGCGCGATCACGATCGGCTCTGGTGCCGGCGCGCTAACCTGAAGTATGACCACCTCGACCCCGTCGGCCGGCGCCGACCCCCGGTCCGCTCACGGCACCACGCGCGTCAAGCGCGGCATGGCGGACATGCTCAAGGGCGGCGTCATCATGGACGTCGTCACGCCCGATCAGGCGCGGATCGCCGAGGATGCCGGTGCCGTGGCCGTGATGGCCCTGGAGCGAGTCCCCGCGGACATCCGCGCCCAGGGCGGCGTCTCCCGGATGAGCGACCCCGACATGATCGACGGCATCGTGGCTGCGGTCTCGATCCCCGTGATGGCCAAGGCCCGGATCGGGCACTTCGTCGAGGCGCAGGTCCTGCAGAGCCTGGGCGTGGACTACATCGACGAGTCCGAGGTCCTCACCCCCGCCGACTACGCCCACCACATCGACAAGTGGGCCTTCACCGTGCCGTTCGTGTGCGGCGCCACGAACCTCGGCGAGGCACTTCGTCGGATCGGGGAGGGCGCCGCGATGATCCGCTCCAAGGGGGAGGCCGGCACCGGGGACGTGTCCAACGCGACGACGCACATGCGGACGATCCGCGGGGAGATCCGGCGCCTGAGTTCCCTGGCCGAGGACGAGTTGTACCTCGCTGCCAAGGAACTGGGCGCGCCGCTGCCGCTGGTGGCCGAGGTCGCGCGGACCGGCGCGCTGCCAGTGGTGCTGTTCACGGCCGGTGGGATCGCCACCCCCGCGGACGCGGCCATGATGATGCAACTGGGCGCCGACGGGGTGTTCGTGGGGTCGGGGATCTTCAAGTCCGGCGACCCGGCCAAGCGCGCAGCGGCGATCGTGCAGGCCACGACGTTCCATGACGACCCCGACGTGATCGCGAACGTCTCCCGAGGCCTGGGGGAGGCGATGGTGGGGATCAACGTGGACGAGGTCCCGCAGCCTCATCGCCTGGCCGAGCGGGGCTGGTGAGCTACTCCCGGCTCGGTCCGGACTGGGTGCGCGGCGCGGACGGGCTGCGCGAGCGCCGCGCGGCCCGGGTGATCGTGCTGGACGAGCGCGGCCGGGTGCTCCTGGTGCGCGGCCACGACGACGACCAGCCCGACCGCACCTGGTGGTTCACGGTGGGCGGCGGGATCGAGCCCGGGGAGAGCGAACGGGAGGCGGCCGTGCGCGAGCTCGCCGAGGAGACCGGACTGCGGCTGGACGCGGAGCACCTCATCGGGCCCGTGCTGACACGCTCGGCGGTGTTCGACTTCTTCTCCGAGCACTGCCGGCAGCACGAGGCGATCTTCCTGGCGCGGGTGCCAGGCACCGCCGCCTTGAGCGTGTCTGGGTGGACCGCGCTGGAGCGTGAGGTCGTGGACGAACTGGCGTGGTGGGAACCCGGGGACCTGCGGGAGGCGAGTGTGGAGGTGTTCCCGGCCGGCCTCGCGGATCTCGTGGCGGACCTGCACGCCGGCTGGGACGGCGTGACCCGGCACCTGAGCGAGGAGCGAGGAGGACAGGCATGACCGGTCGCACCATCGGTGTCCTCGCGCTGCAGGGTGACGTCGCCGAGCACGTGCGTGCCGTGGAGGCCCTCGGCGAGACGGCGGTGCCGGTGCGCCGCGAGCGTGAGCTCGCCCGGATCGACGGACTGATCCTGCCCGGTGGTGAGTCCTCCACGATCGAGAAGCTCCTGCGCCGGCTGGAACTGTTCGCCCCGCTGCGTGATGCGCTGCGAGGTGGTCTGCCCGCCTACGGCTCGTGCGCGGGGATGATCCTGCTGGCCGAGGAGATCCAGGACGCGATCACCGGCCAGACGGGCCTGGGAGGGATCCCGATGACGGTGCGCCGCAACGCGTTCGGGCGGCAGGTGGACTCCTTCGAGGCCGATCTGGTGGCTCCGGCGCTCACGGGGGATCCCGCACCGATCCGCGCGGTCTTCATCCGCGCTCCCTGGGTGGAACGGGTGGGTGAGGGCGTGGAGGTGCTCGCGCGCCTCCCGGATGGCGGCCCGGCCGCGGGTAGGATCGTCGCGATCCGTGCGGGTGTGCTGATGGCCACCTCCTTCCACCCGGAGGTGTCCGGTGATCTGCGCGTGCACCGCGAGTTCGCCAGGCTGGTGCGAGGTGTCGGATGATGCCGGGCGAGCGCCGTGGCCCACGGGTCTGAAGACGACGTAGAGACGAGGACGAGACGATGTCGGGTCACTCCAAGTGGGCCACTACCAAGCACAAGAAGGCGGCGATCGACGCCAAGCGCGGGAAGCTGTTCGCCAAGCTCATCAAGAACATCGAGGTGGCGGCGCGTACCGGCGGTGGGGACCCGGCGGGTAACCCCACGTTGTTCGACGCGATCCAGAAGGCGAAGAAGTCCAGCGTTCCCAATGACAACATCGAGCGTGCCGTCAAACGCGGCTCCGGGGCCGAGGCGGGCGGGGCCGACTACGAGACCATCATGTACGAGGGTTACGCGCCCGGCGGTGTCGCGGTGCTCGTGGAGTGCCTGACCGACAACCGCAACCGTGCGGCCTCGGACGTGCGGCTTGCCTTCACGCGCAGTGGCGGGAGCCTCGCCGACCCGGGAAGCGTCTCCTATCTCTTCTCCCGCCGCGGTGTGGTGGTGGTCCCCAAGACGGACGGGCTCACCGAGGACGACGTGCTGATGGCGGTCCTGGACGCCGGCGCGGAGGAGGTCAACGACCTCGGGGAGTCCTTCGAGGTGCTCAGTGCCGCCACGGATTTCCTCGCGGTGCGACAGGCCGTCCAGGAGGCGGGTCTGGACTACGACTCCGCGGAGGCGCAGTTCGTACCGTCGGTGGAGGTCGAGGTGGATGTGGAGGGAGCCCGCAAGGTGATGCGCCTGATCGACGCGCTGGAGGACTCCGACGACGTCCAGAACGTCTTCTCCAACGTCGACGCCTCCGACGAGGTCATGGCGCAGCTCGACGAGGAGTGATCCCACCGTGGCGGCGCACGGCCTGACCATTCTCGGCGTCGACCCGGGCCTGACGCGATGCGGGCTCGCGGCGGTGTACGCGACTCCCGACCGTGCGGTGCGGATCCGCGATGTCGGTGTGGCGACCTCGGAGCCGGGGGAGGAACTGGCGGCGCGGTTGGTGCGGGTGGCGGACGAGATCGAGGCATGGCTCGACCGATTGCAACCGGACGCCGTGGCCGTGGAGCGGGTGTTCGCCCAGTCCAACGTCAGCACGGTGGCATCCACCGCGCAGGTGGCGGGCCTGGCGATGGTGGCCGCCCAGCGCCGCGGCCTGCCCGTGACGCTGCACACCCCGAGCGAGGTGAAGGCCGCGGTGACCGGCAACGGCCGGGCGGGCAAGGAACAGGTGGCGACCATGGTGGCCCGCATCCTGGGAGTGGACAAGGTCCCGCGACCCGCGGACGCGACCGATGCCTTGGCGCTCGCGATCTGTCACGCCTGGCGCGGCTCACCCGCCACGGGAGTCAGCGAGGGATCCGGGGACGGGACGGCGGCGCAGCGCGCCTGGCGCGAGGCGGCGCGACGCGCGGCGCGATCACCTCGGCGCGTCGCGGCGGCGCGACCCACCGTGGGACGTTAGCCTGATCTCGGATTCGTACAGGTGTTCGCCATGTCCTCGGGCCTCTGGCGCCGGGGCTGGTGAGTAGGGGGGATACCCCTGCGAGAGGAGATCGATGATCGCGCTGGTGCAGGGTGAGGTGAGGGCGGTCGGCCTCGACCACGCCGTGCTGCTGACCTCGGGGGTCGGGATGCGCGTGCTCGCCACCCCGGCGACCCTGGCGTCCCTGCGGGTGGGCCAGGAGTGCGAACTGCACACCTCCCTCGTGGTCCGGGAGGACTCCCTGACGCTGTACGGCTTCTCGGACGCGGACGAGCGGGAGGTGTTCGAGACCCTGCAGTCCGTCTCGGGTGTCGGGCCCCGCCTCGCCCTGGCGGTGCTCGCGGTGCACACCCCGGAGACGCTGCGCTTCGCGGTGGCGCAGGAGGACCTCGCCGCCCTCGTGCGGGTGCCTGGTATCGGACGCAAGGGGGCGAGCCGACTGGTCCTGGAACTCGGCGACAAGCTCGGCCCGCCGAGCACCCTGGCCGGTGCGCATGCGCCTGGTGGCGAGGGCGAGGGCCCGTCGGGTCCCGCCGGGTCCGGAGCGTCGGCGGACTCCCCGTCCACCCCGGGGGTCGAAGCGGACGTCGCCGAGGCGCTGGTCGGGCTGGGCTGGCCCAGCAAGGCGGCCTCCGACGCCGTCGCGGGGGTGCTCGAGCGCGGTGATGCCCCCATCCAGGACGCGGCGGCCGTGTTGCGCGCCGCACTGCAGTCGCTCGCGAGTCCCGGTCGGTGACGGCGGTGGACGAGGAGGCCCTCACGAGCGCCGAGGCGGACGAGCTCGAGCGTGCAGCGGAGGCCGCGCTGCGGCCCAAGCGCCTGGAGGAGTTCGTCGGCCAACGGGTGGTGCGCGAGCAACTCGCCCTCGTGCTGCAGGCGGCGCGCAGCCGCGGCGCCTGCGCGGACCACGTGCTGCTCGCCGGCCCGCCGGGTCTGGGCAAGACCACCCTCGCGATGATCATCGCGAGCGAGATGCACGCCTCGCTACGCCTCACCTCGGGTCCGGCGATCACCCATGCCGGTGACCTCGCCGCGATCCTGTCCTCCGTGCAGGAGGGCGACGTGCTGTTCATCGACGAGATCCACCGTCTGGCGCGGCCGGCGGAGGAGATGTTGTACCTGGCCATGGAGGACTTCCGGGTCGACGTGGTCGTCGGCAAGGGGGCGGGCGCCACGTCCATCCCGCTCTCGCTCCCACGATTCACGGTGGTCGGGGCGACCACGCGTGCGGGGCTGCTGCCGGCGCCACTGCGCGACAGGTTCGGCTTCACCGGCCACATGGACTTCTACGAGGCGGCCGACCTGGAGCGGGTGATCGCCCGCTCCGCCCGACTCCTGGACATCTCCCTGGACCCTGCCGCCGGTCGCGAGATCGCCCGGCGTTCCCGCGGCACACCCCGCATCGCGAACCGCCTGCTGCGACGGGTGCGGGACTGGGCGCAGGTGCGTGGGAACGGTGCGGCTGACGAGGCAGCGGCGCGAGCTGCCCTGGAGGTCTTCGAGGTGGATCCACGCGGCCTGGACCGCCTGGACCGTTCGGTGCTGCACACGCTGTGCGTCCGATTCGGTGGTGGCCCGGTCGGGTTGACCTCGATCGCCATGGCGGTCGGAGAGGAGCCGGAGACCGTCGAGACCGTGGCCGAGCCCTATCTCCTGCGGGAGGGGTTCCTCGTGCGCACGCCGCGCGGACGTGCCGCGACCGCCCTGGCGTGGGACCACCTCGGACTGCGACCGCCGTCGGCCCCCGGAACCCAGGCGCAGGGCACGCTCTTCGTGGACGGGTCCGGTGCGCCGCCCGCGTGACCTACACTCGATGACGCACATGTCACCGACCCGAGGGTGTTCCTGATGGAATACACGATGTTCATCTTCCTGGGCCTTGCGCTCGTCGCGCTGTTCTTCATGAGCTCGCGCGGTCGTAAGCAGCAGGCCAAGCAACAGGAGTTCCGCAACACCCTGAACCCGGGGGACGAGGTCATGACCTCCTCCGGGCAACTCGGCACGGTGCACAGCGTAGTGGGGGAGACGGTGCTGATCGAGACCACCCCGGGTGTCGTGACCCGGTGGGTCAAGGCGGCGATCCAGGCCGTTCCCCCCCAGTTCGCCACGGCCGAGTCCGTCCCCGCGCAGGACGACGTGATCGACCCCGACGACCCCGATCGGCGCGACCGCATCTGATCCGCCGCACGATCCCCGTGCTCCTTGCCCCAGGCCGGTGAGCGGCGAGGGTCGCACGACGGCGGCGCGCTGAGGTGGCGCGTCGCCCCGACGAAGGAAGAAACATCCGTGGCTCGACGTAGCAGAGCGGCACGCCCGCTGTATGTCCTCGCGCTCCTCCTCGTGGTGATGTACGGGGCCGTGGGGATCGGTGTGGCGACCGGCGGTGAGGACGGCGACGCGTCCTTCACCCCGGGGCTCGCGCTGGACCTGGAGGGTGGCACCCAACTGGTCCTCACCCCGCAGACCGAGGACGGCAGCGAGATCACCGACGAGGACATCGACCAGGCGATCGGCATCATCCGCCAGCGTGTGGACGGCTCGGGTGTGGCCGAGGCCGAGATCACCAGCCAGGGCGGATCCAACATCGTGGTGGCCATCCCCGGCGAGGTGGACGCGGCGACCGTCGACCTGATCACCGCATCCGCGCAGATGCGCATGCGCACGGTGCTGTACACGGCGGCCCCGGGCACGATCGACCCCACCCAGGTGATCGATCCGGATGCCGAGCCCGAGGACAGCGGGGAGGTGGACGAGGACGGCAACGCGATCACCACCCAGCCGACCTTCGCGGCCGACCAGGTCGAGGAGGCGGCGATGGCCAGCGCCGACACCAACGGCGACGGGGAGCTGTCCGACCAGCCGGAGACGGAGCCGACCAGCCCGTCGGACCAGGCCTGGGTCAGCGAGCAGGTGCTCTACGACTTCTACATGCTGGACTGCACCCTGCCGGAGAACCGGACCGGCGGCTCCGACGACGACCTGGACAACCCGCTGGTCACGTGCAGCGACGACGGCAGCCTGAAGTACATCCTCGGCCCGGCCGAGCTCACCGGCGCGGACCTCTCCGGAGCGCAGATGGGCTTCGAGACCTCCAGCACGGGTGCGGCCACGAACATCCCCGTCGTCTCGATGGACTTCACCAGCGAGGGTGGGGACATCTTCGAGGAGATCACCGCGCGGATCTCCCAGCTGACCTCGCCGTTGAACCAGTTCGCCATCGTGCTGGACGGGAGGGTCATCTCGGCGCCGCAGGTCACCACCACGATTCCCGGCGGCCAGGCGCAGATCAGCGGCCCCACGGGTGACCCCTTCACCCGCGCCGAGGCCACGTCCCTGGCGAACCAGCTCAACTTCGGCTCGCTGCCGATCACCTTCGAGGTGCAGTCCCAGGAGCAGATCTCCGCAACGCTCGGTACCGAGCAACTGCGCAACGGACTGCTCGCCGGCCTGATCGGCCTCGTGCTCGTGGTGATCTACTCCTTCTTCCAGTACCGCGGCCTGGCCCTGGTGACGGTCACCAGCCTGATCGCGGCGTTCGCCCTGACCTACGGCGCCCTCCTGCTGCTGTCCTGGGCGCAGGGCTATCGCCTCTCGCTGGCCGGGGTCGCGGGCCTGATCATCGCGATCGGGATGACCGCGGACTCCTTCATCGTGTACTTCGAGCGGATCCGGGACGAGGTGCGCGACGGTCGCTCGCTGTCCGCTGCCGTGGACCACGCCTGGCTGCGCGCACGGCGCACGATCATCGCCTCGGACGCGGTGAACTTCCTCGCGGCGGTGGTGCTGTACTTCCTCGCGGTCGGCGGCGTGCGCGGCTTCGCCTTCACGCTTGGACTCACCACGATCATGGACCTCGTCGTCGTGGTCCTGTTCACCCACCCGGTGATGCGCCTGCTGATCCGCACCCGCTTCTACGGTGAGGGCCACCCGTGGTCCGGTCTGGACCCGGTGCGACTGGGTGTGAACGTCGCGGCCTACCGCGGCCGTGGTCGGATGCGCTCCAAGCCGGAGCGCGAGGCCGCCGCCACCGGCGCTGACACCCGCACCATCGCCCAGCGCAAGGCGGACGAGCGCCGTGAGCTCGAGGCCGCTGAGAACAACGTCGAGGCACCACAGGCGAGCGAGCCCGAGGCGGTCTCCGTCGCGGCGGACGCCCACGACGAACACGATTCGCACGACTCCGAGGGTGGTACCCGCTGATGGTCTCCCGCTTCGCCCAGCTGGGCAACGACCTGTACACGGGCCGGCGCTCCTACGATTTCGTGGGCCGGCTGCGGCTCTGGCTCGCGATCGCGGGCATCCTGGTGCTGCTCTCGGTGGGCCTGCTCCTCACGCGGGGGTTGAACGCCGGCATCGAGTTCACCGGTGGCTCGTCCTTCACCATCTCGGGCGTCACCAGCACGGACTCCGCCCCGGCCGAGGAGGCCGTGGCCGAGATCACCACCTCGCACGTCCCGCAGGTGGCGGTGCTCGGCACCGACTCGGTGCGGGTGCAGACGGAGCAGCTGACCAGCCAGGAGTCGGAGGAGTTGGCGCTGCTGCTCGCGCAGGCCTACGACGTGGAGCCCAGTGAGGTCACCTCCTCCTTCGTGGGCCCGCAGTGGGGCGCTGACGTCACGCAGAAGGCCGTCACCGCGCTCGTGGTCTTCCTCGTGCTCGTCACGCTGGTGATGACCCTGTACTTCCGGGCGTGGACGATGGCCGCAGCGGCGGTGCTCGCCCTGTTGAGCGACATCGTGGTCACGGTCGGGGTGTATGCGCTGAGCGGGTTCGAGGTGAGCCCCGCGAGCGTCATCGGATTCCTCACGATCCTCGGGTACTCGCTCTACGACACCGTGGTGGTGTTCGACAAGGTGCGGGAGAACACCGAGGGGATCCTCGATCAGAGCCGCATCACCTATGGCGAGGCCTCCAACCTCGCGGTGAACCAGACCGTGGTGCGCTCGATCAACACCTCCGTGGTGGGTCTGCTACCGATCGGCTCGATCCTCTTCGTGGGCGTGTACCTGCTCGGAGCCGGGACGCTGCGGGACATCGCGCTCGCCCTGTTCATCGGCCTGATCGTCTCCACGGCATCCTCGATCTTCCTCGCGGCGCCGATCGAGGTGGCGCTGCGTGGACGTCAGCAGCGCTTCCACGACCACACCGCCCGGGTCCTGCAGTCCCGTCGCGCGGCCTCCGCGGGGTCCGCCGGCTCCGAGGAGGACCCACAGGAGTTCCGCGTCACGGTCTCCGACGTGCAGGACGAGGATGCCCGCGTGGTGGGAACCGTGCCCGGGGGGCACCGCGGTCAGGCCGCCCAGCCGCGTCGCAAGGGGCGCTGAGCCCGCCCTAGAATGGGCCAATGGCGGAGCAGCAGAGGGCATCGGGTCTGGAACCGATCGTGCCGCGGTCGCGGATGCGCTCCTCGTTGGTCCGGTTCGGGTCACGGGGGCACCGTCCGCCGCCCGCGATCGAGCCGCTGCTGCGGGTGGTGCGCGCGAATCACCCCAAGGCCGATGTGGCGATCATCGAGCGGGCCTACCAGGTGGCCGAACGCGCCCACGACGGTCAGGTGCGCAAGAGCGGGGACCCCTACATCACCCACCCCGTGGCGGTGGCCACGATCGTGGCCGAGCTCGGGCTGACCCCGCCCACGCTGGCCGCCGCACTGCTGCACGACACGGTCGAGGACACCGACTACTCCCTGGAGGCGTTGCGGCGCGACTTCGGTGAGGAGATCGCGCTGCTGGTCGACGGCGTGACGAAGCTGGACAAGGTGAGCTTCGGCGACGCCGCGCAGTCCGAGACCGTGCGCAAGATGGTCGTCGCGATGGCCAAGGACATCCGGGTGCTGGTCCTGAAGTTGGCCGACCGGTTGCACAACGCCCGCACCTGGCGCTACGTGCCCTCCTCCTCCGCGGAGCGCAAGGCACGCGAGACCCTGGAGATCTACGCCCCGCTGGCCCACCGGCTCGGGATGAACACGATCAAGTGGGAACTGGAGGACCTCTCCTTCGCCACCCTGTACCCCAAGATCTACGACGAGATCGTGCGGTTGGTGGGGGAGCGTGCCCCCGCGCGCGAGGAGTACCTCGCTCTCGTGCGGGAGAAGGTCGGGGAGGACCTCAAGGAGGCCCGGATCCGCGGCACGGTGACGGGCAGGCCCAAGCACTACTACTCGATCTACCAGAAGATGATCGTGCGTGGACGTGACTTCGCCGACATCTATGACCTGGTGGGTGTGCGGGTGCTGGTCGACTCGGTCCGGGACTGCTACGCGGCGCTCGGCGCGCTGCACGCGCGCTGGAATCCCGTGCCGGGGCGTTTCAAGGACTACATCGCGATGCCCAAGTTCAACATGTACCAGTCGTTGCACACGACGGTCATCGGGCCCGGTGGCAAACCGGTCGAGATCCAGATCCGCAGTCACGACATGCACCGCCGGGCGGAGTACGGCGTCGCGGCGCACTGGAAGTACAAGGAGACCGCCCGCGCGGGCGCACCGGCGCCCGGGGGCGCCGGCGAGATGCCGTGGTTGCGCCAGTTGGTGGACTGGCAGCGCGAGACCGCCGACCCGGGGGAGTTCCTCGATTCGCTGCGGTATGAGATGTCCGGCAGCGAGGTGTACGTCTTCACCCCCAAGGGTGAGGTGATGTCCCTGCCCGGGGGCTCGACCCCGGTGGACTTCGCCTACGCCGTGCACACCGAGGTGGGCCACCGCACGGTGGGTGCGAAGGTCAACGGCCGTCTGGTGCCGCTGGAGTCGAAGCTGGAGAACGGCGACAGCGTCGAGATCTTCACCAGCAAGTCCCAGGACGCCGGCCCGAGCCAGGACTGGCTGTCCTTCGTCGCCTCGCCCCGTGCGCGCAACAAGATCCGGCAGTGGTTCACCAAGGAACGCCGGGAGGAGGCGATCGAGCGGGGGAAGGACGAGATCGCCAAGGCGATGCGCAAGCAGAACCTCCCGATCCAGCGCCTCCTCAGCCACGACAGCCTGACCGCCCTCGCCTCGGACATGCGCTACGCGGACGTCTCGGCGCTGTACGCCGCCGTCGGGGAGAACCACGTCTCGGCCGGGAACGTGGTCCGGCGCCTCGTGGAGAGCCTGGGCGGTGAGGACGGCACCACGGAGGACCTCGCCGAGGTGACCCGGCCTGGGGCCAATGTGGCCACCCCGCGTTCCACCTCCGGTGGCGTGGTCGTCGCCGGGATGGGTGACGTCTGGACGAAACTCGCCAAGTGCTGCACCCCGGTGCCGGGTGACCCCATCGTCGGGTTCGTCACCCGGGGTCAGGGCGTCTCGGTGCACCAGGCCTCCTGCCGCAACGTACTCGCTCTCGAGGGCGATCAGGAGCGGTTCGTCGATGTGAGTTGGGCGCCCGATGCGCAGAGCGTCTTCCTCGTGCAGATCCAGGTGGAGGCGCTGGATCGCGCCGGCCTGCTCTCCGATCTGACGCGTGTGCTCTCGGAGAACCACGTGAACATCCTCTCGGCCACGGTCGCGACCTCCCGTGACCGCCTTGCGCTGAGCAAGTTCGTGTTCGAGATGGGCGACGTGAGCCACCTGGGACACGTGCTGCGTGCGGTGCGCGCGATCGATGGCGTGTACGACGTCTACCGGGTCACCGGTGTGCGCCCCGATGCCGCCCCGGTGCCGCAGCACTGAGACTGACGCTGAGAGTGGCACTGATGCCCCTCACACCCGCGATGCGGTGAGGATCTCCCGCAGGGTGTGGGAGGCACGCAGCCGCCTGCCTCGCATCGGCCCGTCCGTCAGGAGGCGCCGCTCGACCTCGGCGGGGTCCACACCTCCTGCCACCAGGGACTGCACGAGGCCGGCCACGCGCTGCGGCGATAGGTCGAGGCTCCCTTCCCGACCCGCGTAGCGCACGAGGTCGCAGACCGTGGTCAGCGGGGTGGTGAGGCGCCGGCCTGCGACCGTGAGCACCTCGCCCGGATGGTGCGAGATCACGCGGTGCCGCACGCCGTCGTGCCTGCTGCGACGCGCCCGCGGCGCGGCGACCTCCAGCGGGTCGGGTACCTCACCGCCGAGATGGAGCCAACCGGCGGTGCACAGGGCGTAGACCTCGCTGCGTACCGGGAGGACCTCAGCGCGTTGCACGAGGCCACCGTCGAGGTCAGCGGCGCTGCGCGCGCTCGGGGTCAGGGGTTGCCCGCTCAGGTGGTCCAGTCGCCAGGTTCCGGTCTCGGGCACCGTGAGCACGGGCATCAGTGGGCGCGGGTGCCAGTCCATCCCCCGAGGATGTCAGGGCGTCCCGCACCGCTGCCGCGGCGAGGGACGCCCTGTGGAAAAGATCAGCGCTGGGCGCCCTGGACGGCAGCCAGCCATCCCTTGCGGGTCTCCAGGGCGCGCTCGGCCTCCTGCGCGGCCTTGGTGTCCCCGGCCTCACGGGCGGCCGCGAGCTCGGCCTGAAGCGCCGCGATGGAGTCCACGAGCGCTGCCGAGGCGCCTTCCACCCGGGCCTTGACCTCGGGATCACTGCGCCGCATCTGCTCTGCTTCCGCATCACGCAACGCGCGCTCCACGGCACGCAGCCGGCGCTCGACGTCGTGCATCGCCTCGCGCGGGACCTTCCCGGCCTCGTCCCAGGCGTCCTGGATGTCGCGCAATGCCGACTTGGTGGCGCCCAGGTCCTCATCCGCGGAGATGGGAAGCAGCGCCTCGGCGCGCTCGAGGAGGCCGAGCTTGACCTCGAGGTTCGCCTGGTACTCGGCGTCCACCGCGGCGTTCTGCGCGGTGCGTGCGGCGAAGAACACGTCCTGCGCCTTCTTGAAGCGGGCCCAGAGCTGGTCGTCGTCACGCCGGTTGCCCCGTGGCGCGGCGCGCCAGGCGTCCATCAGGTCGCGGTAGGCGGAGGAGGTCTCCCGCCAGTCGGTGGAGGAGGAGAGCGCCTCGGCACGTTCGACCAGGGCGGCCTTCACGTCGTGTGCATCGGCGTTGCGCCGATCCAGATCGGCGAAGTGTGCGCGGCGCGCCTTGTCGAAGGACGTGCGGGCCTTCGAGAACCGCTTCCACAGCGCGTCCTCCACCCCGCGGTCGATGCGCGGACCGGTCCGTTGCGCCGTCTTCCACTGCTGGAGGAGTTCACCGATCCGGCTGGTGGCGTCGCGCCACTGCATCCGCTCGGGGTCGGTGCTCACGAGTTCCTCGAGCTGGGTGACGATCGCCTCGCGTGCCGCGGTGGCCTCGGCCTTCGCCTCGGCCCGCTCCGCGGCCGCGGCCTCCGCGCGCGCCGCGATCTCACCGGAGAGCGCCTCCAGCCGGGCACGCAGCGCCGGCAGGTCGCCCACCGCGGCGGGTTCGAGGAGTTGCTCGGTGAGCGAGGCCAACGTGGCGGCCGCCTCCTTGGGCGTGAGCGTGGGCAGCCGCTGCTCCAGGAGCAGCACCTGGGCCTTGAGGTCCAGGTAGCGGCGCACGTACAGGTCCAGTGCCTGGGCGGTCTCCGCATCGGTGAACTGCCCGACCACGCGCTCGCTCTCGCCGTCGCGCACCGACACCGTGCCGTCCGGGGCCACCGATCCGAAGGCTGCCGCCTCACGGATCTCTGCCTGCTCGTCGGCCACCGGCACCACCGTCACCGCAGCCGGGGCCGGGCTCGACCCGCCGGGTGCGGGTGCGGAGGGCCGTTGGGGCATCGCGGCGGGCGTGGGGCGCGGTCCGGGGCGCGGTCCGGGCCGCGGGCCGGGTCGCGCCGCGGGGGCCGACTGCTCGGCGTCCGGTGCAGCAGGTGCACTCGGGGCGTTCTGGGAGTCGGGGGTCTCGTTGGTCACGGCCAGTCACGTCCTTGTCGATGACCACCGTCGCCGGTGGTACTTGAGCGGGTGGATCCGCTGCGCGGGAGGCCGGGAGGTCCGGCCCGTGGCACACGCTACCGAAGTTCGCGACGCGCCGTTGCCGCCTCCTAGGATTCCCCCATGGCTCGCATCGCACCCCTGTCCGGATTCCCCGAATGGCTCCCCGAGCAACGCATCGTGGAGCAGCGCGTGCTGGAGCGCATTGCCCACACCTTCGAGTTGCACGGTTTCGCGAGCGTGCACACCCGCGCGGTGGAGCCGCTGGAGCGGCTGTTGAGCAAGGGGGAGACCTCCAAGGAGGTCTATGTCCTGGACCGCCTGCAGGCCACGGAGGGGGAGGCGGCCGCCGACCAGAAGGACCGCCTCGGCCTGCACTTCGACCTCACGGTCCCGTTCGCTCGCTACGTCCTGGAGAACGCCGGGAAGCTCACCTTCCCGTTCAAGCGCTACCAGATCCAGCCGGTCTGGCGCGGCGAACGCCCGCAGGAGGGCCGGTTCCGGGAATTCTGGCAGGCGGACATCGACGTGGTCGGCGACGGCGAGCTGCCCTTCCACCTCGAGGTGGATGTGGCGCTGGTGGCGGGCCGGGCACTTGCGGCACTGGCGGAGTTCGGGTTGCCCGAGGTGCGCATCCTGGTCAACAACCGTCGCCTCGCGGAGGGCTTCTACCGCACCATCGGCCTGGGCGACGTCGCCGAGACGCTGCGCATCGTGGACAAGTTGGCGAAGATCGGGGCGGACGGCGTGGCCGCCGCGCTGCGCGAGAGGCTCGGCGCGAGCGAGGCGGCCATCCAGGCATGCCTGGCGCTGGCTGAGCTCCGGGGCGGAGTCGAGGTGCTCGAGCAGGTGCGGGCACTCGCGCAGCGGGCGAGGGCGGACGAGCCCGCGACCGGGGACGAGGATGCCGCGCAGGCCCTCCTGGAGCAGGGCCTGGGCGAGTTGGGCTCCCTGCTGCGGGAGTGCGAGCGGCGCGCGCCGGGACTCGTCCAGGCCGACCTCTCCGTGGCCCGTGGCCTGGACTACTACACCGGGTCGGTGTACGAGACCGTCCTGGTGGGGCACGAGGGGCTCGGGTCGATCTGTTCGGGCGGTCGGTACGACGCACTCGCCTCCGACGGCGGGCGCACGTTCCCCGGGGTCGGGATCAGCATCGGGGTCTCGCGCGTGCTGTCGCGGTTGTTCGCTCAGGACCTGGTCTCGGTGTCCCGGTCGGTCCCCACCGCGGTGCTGGTGGCGGTGACGGACGAGGCGGGGCGCGCGCACTCGACCGCCGTGGCGGATGCGTTGCGGGCGCGGGGGATCCCCGCTGACGTGACCCCGAATGCCGCGAAGTTCGGCAAGCAGATCCGGTACGCGGACCGGCGGGGCATCCCGTTCGTCTGGTTCCCCGGGGACTCCACGACTGAGGCGGGTGACCTGATCGGCCAGGTGAAGGACATCCGCAGCGGTGAGCAGGTGGATGCCGACGCCACCACGTGGGAGCCGCCGGCGGCGGACCGGTGGCCGAGCGTGAGCGCGGCGTCGGCAGGCTGAGGTCACCGGTCACAGCACAACGGCCGGCCGGGAGTGATCCCGGCCGGCCGTTGGTGTGTCGGCGCCGCAGGCGCCGGGGACTCAGGCGTCGCTGAAACGACGCCGAGCGGGCCGCTCACTGCGGTCCGCGCGGAACCCACGGTCGCCACGATCGCCCCGGTCACCCCGGAAGGAGCCGCGGTTGGGCGGACCCGAGTCGGAGCGGATCTTCAGCTGCCGGCCCGCGAGGGACGCCGCGGCGATCCGCCGCTGCGCGTCGGACTCCAGGCCCAACGGGATCTCGACGAGGGAGAAGCTCGGGAAGATGTCGATCTTGCCGATCTCGGAACCGCGCAGGCCGCCCTCACCGGTGATCGCGCCCACGATGCCCTGGGGAGTCACGCCGTCGCGGTGGCCCACGGCAATGCGGTAGCGGTTGCCGGTGTCCTGCCCGCCACGGTGAGCGCGCTCGCGTCCGCCGCGGTCCCGACCCGCACGATCGTGCCCACGGTCGGAGCGGCCGCCGCGCTCGAAGCGGTCATGGCGCTCGCCGCGTTCGAACCGGTCACCGCGCTCGGCCCGGTCGGCGAGGTCGACCTCCTCGGTGACCGGTGCGCCGTCGTCGCCCATGAGCAGGGCGAGGAGCGCGGCCGCGAGGTCGCCGACCTCGGTGCCGGTGCGCTCGGTGTGCGCCGCCAGCGCGGCGGTGGAACGGGTCAGGGGAGCACCACCGAGGCGGGCCTGCGCGCGCTCGAGCACCTTGGCGACCTGATGCTCCATGACGTCGCTGCGCGTGGGGATGCGGCGCTCGGCGATCTTCCCACCCGTGGTGCGTTCGATCTGACGCAGCTTCCCCTTCTCCTTCGGGGTGACGAAGGTGAGCGCCTCACCGGTGCGACCGGCGCGGCCGGTGCGGCCGATGCGGTGCACGTAGGTCTCGCCCTCGCGGGGGATGTCGAAGTTGACCACGAGGCCGATGCGCTCCACGTCGAGGCCGCGGGCCGCGACATCGGTGGCCACCAGCACGTCGACCTCGCCGCCACGCAGGCGCTCGACGATCCGCTCGCGGTCGCGCTGGGCCACGTCACCGGAGATGGAGGCCACGGAGACGCCGGCGCCGGCGAGCGCGAGGCCCACCTCCTCGGCGGCGTCCCGGGTGCGCACGAACACGATGGCGGCATCGGTGTCGGACAGGGCGAGCACGCGGGTCAGCGCCTCGACCTTGTTGCGGAACGGCACGATGGCGTAACTCTGCGTCACCGAGGCGATCGGGGTGGACTGCCGGGCGATGGAGATCTCGACCGGGTTCGTCAGGTGCGTGTCCGCCACCCGGCGGATCGGGGCGGGCATGGTGGCGGAGAAGAGCGCCACCTGCACATCCTCGGGGGTGTCGGTGAGGATCGTCTCGACGTCCTCGGCGAAGCCCATCCGGAGCATCTCGTCGGCCTCGTCCAGCACCACGAAGCGCAGGGAGGCGGCGTCCAGGGCGCCACGCTCGATCATGTCGATCACGCGGCCGGGGGTCCCGACCACCACCTGCGCGCCGGAGCGCAGACCGCGCAGCTGCGGCACGAAGCTCGAACCGCCGTAGATGGAGACGACCTCGATGCCGCTGCCGCGCGGCACGAAGGAGGAGATGGCGTCAGCGACCTGGATCGCGAGCTCACGGGTGGGGGTGAGCACGAGCGCCTGCTGGCCGCGTCGGGAGGTGTCGATCGCGGCGAGCAGGGGCAGACCGAAGGCGGCCGTCTTGCCGGTCCCGGTCTGCGCCACGCCGACGATGTCGCGCCCGGACAGCAGCGCCGGCACGGCCTGCTCCTGGATCGGGGTCGGTGTGGTGAAACCGAGAGCCGAGACGGCGCCCAGCAGGTCCTCGGGCAGTCCGAGGTCGGAGAAATGGGTCGAGGGCATGGATGCGTCAGTCACGGGAACCGTTTCGTCGTTGCGCGGGGAGCGATGTGGCCGATCAATGCTCGGCTCGCCCGCGTCCGTGCCCGTCTCATGCGATCGTCGCACCCTGCGTCGATCGTGGGTCCCGATCGTCGTCGGGACACTCGTGGGGGGCCCTGTGGCGGGAATCTGCGCTCCAGAACCCCTCAAGTCTAGCGGGGATCATGCGTTGTGCACAGTGCCGGCGGGCAGCAATCAGGCGAACCCGGCGTGATCTCGCTCACCCGGGCGGTGGGGGCGGCGCGGCAGAATGGGGCGATGTCCGCACCGACCCCCACGCCCCCACGCGCGCCCGCGCCGTCGCTGCGCTCCGCGATGCCGCCGTTCGAGGTGATGGAGATGATCGAACGCGCAGCCCGGCACCCCGACCCGCTCGTGCTGTGCGTGGGGGAACCCGGTGGGGGTGCCCCCGCGTCCGTGCGGGACGCCGCACGGGAGGCGCTGACCGGAACGCTCGGATACACGCCCGCGGCCGGGATGCCGGCGCTCCTGGACGCGATCGCCGGCCACTACCGAGCCTGGTACGACCTGGAGGTGGATCCGGGGCGCGTGATGGTGACCACCGGAGCCTCGGGCGGGTTCATGATCGCCGCCCTGTGCGCACTGGAGCCGGGCGATGCCGTCGCGCTGACCGTCCCGGGCTACCCCGCCTACCGCAACCTGCTCTCGGCCCTGGGTGCCGAGGTCGTCGAGATCCGGGTGGGTCCCCACGAGCAGTTCCGCCTCACGCCGGCCGCGCTGGAGCGCGCGCACCGGATCCGTCCGCTGCGCGCCGTCGTGCTGGCCAGTCCTGGCAACCCGACCGGCACCATGCTGGCTGCCCGGGAGGTCGCGGCCCTGGCCGCGTGGTGCGCCGAGGCCGGGGTGATCCTGATCAGCGACGAGATCTACCACGGCCTCACCTATACCGGGAGCCGTGGCGCGTGCGCGTTGACGGCGGGTCGACCTGACCACACCGTGATCGTGGGCTCGTTCTCGAAGTACTGGGGGATGACCGGGTGGCGGTTGGGGTGGCTCGTGCTCCCGGAGTCCTTCGTGCCGGCCGCACGCGCGCTCGGCAGCAACCTGCAACTTGCGGCACCGACCCTCGCCCAGACCGCCGCGCTCGGGGCCTTCACGCCCCAGGCATACGCCGAGTGCGACGCCAGGGTGGCCGAGACGGCCCGGGCACGCGAGATCGTGCTGGACTGGGCCCCGCGCCTGGGATGGCGCTCGATCGCGCCGCCCGACGGGGCCTTCTACCTGTGGGCGCAGGTCTCGGGGAGCGGTCTCACCTCCCGCGAGTACTGTTCGCGGCTCCTGGACCACACCGGGGTGGCGCTGGCACCCGGTGGCGACTTCGATACGCGCGAGGGTGACGACTGGGTGCGTCTGTCCTTCTCCCCGGGCAGCGCCGTGGTGGCAGCGGCGTGCGAGCGGATCGCCGCCTGGTCGGTCACCGCGCACGCCCGCGGCTGAGGCGACCCGCCTCGCCGCCTACAATCGTCGGTGGCTCGCGCAGGCTGCCGAGCCACGCAACCCGGAAGGAACGTCCGTGCTCCGCACCCACCATGCAGGCGACCTGCGCGCATCCGACATCGGCACCACCGTCACCCTGACCGGGTGGGTGGATCGCCGTCGCGACCACGGGGGAGTGGCGTTCCTCGATCTGCGGGATGCCTCCGGGATCGCCCAGGTCGTGGTGCGCGACGAGGAGGTGGCCCACCCGCTACGCGCCGAGTGGGTGCTGCAGATCACCGGAGTCGTCGCGCAGCGTCCGGCCGGCAACGCCAACCCCAACCTCGCCACCGGTGAGATCGAGGTCATCGCCGAGGATGTGGTGGTCCTCAACACCGCCGCGGCGCTCCCGTTCCAGGTCTCCACCGCGCTGGACGCGGCGGAGAGCAACGAGATCGGCGAGGAAGCACGCCTGCGCTACCGCTACCTGGACCTGCGGCGCCCCGCGCCGGCCCACGCGATGCGGCTGCGCGCCAAGGTGAACCAGGCCGCCCGCCGGGTGCTGGACGCCCAGGGTTTCATCGAGATCGAGACCCCCACCCTGACCCACTCCACCCCCGAGGGCGCGCGTGACTTCCTGGTCCCCGCCCGGCTGGCGCCCGGCTCCTGGTACGCACTGCCGCAGTCCCCGCAGCTGTTCAAGCAGCTGCTCATGGTCGGCGGCATGGAGCGCTACTACCAGATCGCCCGCTGCTACCGCGATGAGGACTTCCGGGCCGACCGGCAGCCCGAGTTCACCCAGTTGGACGTCGAGGCCTCCTTCGTGGACCAGGACGACATCATCGCGCTCACCGAGTCGCTGCTGCGCGAGATCTGGGCCCTGATCGACGTGGACCTGTCCACCCCGATCCCGCGGATGACCTACGCCGACGCGATGGCACGCTACGGCAGCGACAAGCCGGACCTGCGCTTCGGCCTGGAACTGACCGAGCTCACCGCGTACTTCGCCGACACCCCCTTCCGGGTCTTCCAGGCGCCGTACGTGGGCGCCGTGGTGCAGCCGGGCGGCGCGGCCACCCCGCGCCGCGGGTTCGACGCCTGGCAGGAGTGGGCCAAGCAGCGCGGAGCGAAGGGACTCGCCTACGTGACCGTGGCCGAGGACGGCACCCTGGGCGGGCCGGTGGCCAAGAACCTCTCCGAGTCCGAGCGCGAGGGCCTGGCCGCCGCGGTGGGCGCGGAGCCGGGGGACGCGGTGTTCTTCGCCGCGGGCGCGGTGGCGGCCTCGCGCGCCCTGCTCGGCGCCGCACGCCTGGAGATCGGCAAGCGCGCGGGCCTGATCGACGAGGACGCCTGGTCCTTCGTGTGGGTCGTGGACGCGCCGCTGTTCAAGCCCACCGGGGAGGACGACGACGTCGCCGTGGGCGACGGCGCGTGGACGGCGGTGCACCATGCCTTCACCTCGCCCACCCCGGAGTGGATCGACACGTTCGAGTCCGACCCCGGCAACGCGTTGGCCTACGCCTACGACATCGTCTGCAACGGCAACGAGATCGGCGGCGGGTCGATCCGTATCCACCGCCGCGACGTGCAGGAGCGGGTCTTCGCCGTCATGGGCATCGGCGAGCAGGAGGCGCGGGAGAAGTTCGGGTGGCTGCTGGACGCCTTCGCCTTCGGCGCGCCGCCGCACGGCGGGATCGCCTTCGGCTGGGACCGCATCGTGGCCCTGCTGACCCGCTCGGCCTCGATCCGCGACGTGATCGCCTTCCCGAAGTCCGGCGGCGGGTTCGACCCGCTGACCGGCGCTCCCGCGCCCATCACGGCGCAGCAGCGCAAGGAGGCCGGCGTGGACGCGAGGCCGCCGCAGCAGGGTCACGGCGAGCCGACGCAGGACGACCAGCAGGTCGCGAGCGCCGGGGGCGCCGGGGCGTGAGACCGCCGATCGCCACGCTTCCCCCGGCTTGGCGGCGCGATCGGCTGGTCCTGGCGGACCTGCCCCAGTTCACCGAGTTGACGGGCGACGACGAGGGCGTGCTGCTGGCGCAGCGCGCCCGGCGCGGTGCCACGATCGCCGGGCGCGGGAGCCCGCCACGGCTGCAGGAGCTCCTGGCGGCCTACCTCAACACCCATCCCGGGGTGTTCGTCCGGCGCCTCTCGGTGACCAGCGGCACGCGTGTCCCCACGGCGCAGCGCCGGGCGCTGGGTCTGCGGCACGTCTCGGACTGGGCCTGGATGTGGACCGAGGAGGCACCTGCACCCAACCCGAATGCCGACCGCGTCCGGCGCGCCGACCTCACCCGCGAGGCGGAGGCCCTGCGGGCCACCGTGGACGAGGTCAACCCGCGCTCCGACGCCGACCCCGAGGGGCCGGACGAGATCGTGTGGTGGGTGGTGGACGGCGCCGACGGCTCCCCGGACGGCGTGATCGGTGCGGTCCGCGAGGGCGGGTACGTTCCCGGCAGCCACAGCTGGCACCTGCACGGCGTGGCCGTGCGGGACCGCGCCCGCGGGCAGGGCCTGGGCACGGCCCTGGTGACCGTGGCCACCCGGGAGGCGCTGGCCGACGGCGCGGCATGGGTCTCCCTCGGCCTGTACGCCGAGAACCACCGGGCCCGGGCGATATACGAGCGGCTCGGATTCCACGAGCTCGGCCTCGTCACCAGTTATACCCACGCCAGCGTGCGCGCCCGCTCCCGGGTGGGCGTGCGGGCGGTGTACCCGGACCGCGCATTGCCCGAGCAACCACGCCTGCGCAGCGTCGAGACCGCCGCGCTGCGCTGGGAGGTGGAGGACTCGACCTAGGCTGTCGGGGTGGATCTCTTCTCGGCTGCCGCTCTGGACGAGGACGGCGTGCCCGCCTCGCGCGCGAGCGCCCCGCTGGCCGTGCGCATGCGTCCGGCGCGGTTGGCGGAGGTGGTCGGCCAGGACCACCTGCTCGCGCCGGGCTCTCCGCTGCGCCGTCTGGTGGAGCCGGCGCGCCCCGGGGCCACGCCACCCTCCTCCGTGGTGCTCTGGGGCCCTCCCGGCACCGGGAAGACCACCATCGCCTACCTGGTCGCGCATGCCGGGGGACGCCGCTTCGTGGAACTCTCGGCGGTGACCGCCGGGGTGAAGGACGTGCGCGCCGTCGTGGAGGACGCCCGACGCCGCCTCGCGGGTGGTGGCGAGGAGACCGTGCTGTTCGTCGACGAGGTGCACCGCTTCTCCAAGTCGCAACAGGACGCCCTGCTGCCCAGCGTGGAGAACCGGTGGGTGACCCTGATCGCCGCCACCACCGAGAACCCCTCGTTCTCCGTGATCTCCCCGCTGCTGTCACGCTCCCTGTTGTTGACGCTGCGCCCGCTCACGGAAGGCGACGTGGCCGCCCTGGTGCGCCGCGCCGTCGCAGACGAGCGCGGACTGGCCGGTCGGCTCACGCTCGAGCAGGACGCCCTGGACCATCTGCTACGGCTGGTGGGGGGCGATGCCCGCAAGGCCCTCACGGTGCTCGAGGCCGCGGCGGCCACCGCACTGGAGCAGGAGGCGGACACCATCGACGTGGCCACCGTGGAGCGCGCGGTGGACGTGGCGGCGGTGCGCTACGACAAGGGCGGCGATCAGCACTACGACGTCACGAGCGCCTTCATCAAGTCGATGCGCGGCAGCGACGTGGACGCCGCCCTGCACTACTTGGCCCGGATGCTCGCGGCGGGGGAGGACCCCCGGTTCGTGGCGCGCAGGATCGTGATCGCCGCCAGTGAGGAGGTCGGGATGGCCGATCCGAGCGCCCTGGCCACCGCCGTGGCGGCGTTCCAGGCGGTGAGCTTCATCGGGATGCCCGAGGCGCGGATCGTGCTCGCCCAGGCGGTGGTGCACATCGCGACCGCGCCGAAGTCGAATGCCTCCTACACGGCAATCGACCGCGCGCTGGCGGATGTCCGCGCCGGGAACATCCCCCCGGTGCCGATGCACCTGCGTGATGCGCACTATGCCGGTGCCGAGGGCCTGGGTCACGGGGTCGGCTACACCTACGCGCACGATGCGGAGCACGGGGTGGCAGCCCAGCGGTACCTGCCGCAGGACCTCGCGGATCGTCGCTACTACGAGCCGACCGGCAGGGGCCACGAGGCGCAGGTGGCGGCGCGCCTCGAGCGGATCCGCGCCATCCTGGATGGTGTAACCTAGTCAGGTTGCCCGCGCCAGTGCGCGGGCCTCCCTGGGGCCCTAGCCGCCGCACGCACCGCGTGCATCATGGTCGGTCCCACCCGGTGCTCGAGATGCGGGTGCCGGTGTGACAACGAGACAGGAAGAGTTACGCATGGCATCCAGCCGCGCCCGCAACCAGGTGCGCCTCTCGCGCGCCCTCGGCATCCCGCTGACCCCGAAGGCGCAGCGCGCCTTCGAGAAGCGCCCCTACCCGCCCGGGGAGCACGGTCGCGCCCGCAAGCGCCAGGACTCCGACTACGCCGTCCGGTTGAAGGAGAAGCAGCGTCTGCGCGCCCAGTACGGCATGCGCGAGGCGCAGTTCCGCAACACCTTCGAGGACGCGCGCCGTCACCCGGGTCTGACCGGTGACACGTTCGTGGAGCTGCTCGAGCGCCGCCTCGACGCCCTCGTGCTGCGTTCCGGCTTCGCCCGCACCACCGCCCAGGCCCGCCAGGCCGTCGTGCACCGTCACGTGCTGGTGGACGGCAAGATCGTGGACCGTCCCTCCTTCCGCGTGAAGCCGGGCCAGACCATCCAGATCAAGCCGCGCAGCCAGACGATGGTGCCGTTCCAGATCGCCGCCGCCGGCGCGCACCGCGATGTGCTGCCCGCCGTCCCGGGTTACCTCGAGGTCAACCTGGAGAAGCTGCGCGCCACGCTGGTGCGCGAGCCCAAGCGCGCCGAGGTCCCCGTGACCGCCGACGTGCAGCTGATCGTCGAGCTCTACGCCCGCTGATCTGCGCCTGATCGATGCGACTGTGCCCCGGAGCGATCCGGGGCACAGTCGTCTCTGGGTAGGCTCTCGGTACGGACCACGCCCGCAGTCCGGTGACGGCGGGCACCCCTGGATCGGAAGGTGAACCGTGTCGGTATCCCTCGGCGACATCGCTGGCCTCATCGCGGCCATCGCGTTCGTTGCACTCGTCATCGCGATCGCGGTCCCGCTGCTGCGACTCGGCTCCGTGCTGGACGAGACCCGCTCGAGCATCACGCAGGTCACCGAGCACACGCTCCCGGTGATCGACGAGGCCGCCGAGGCGGTGCGTGGCGCGAATGCCCAACTCGCGAAGGTCGACACGGTGACCACCTCGGCCGCCGAGGTCGGCACGAACGTCTCCGCGTTGACGACGCTGGTCTCCGCGACGCTGGCGCGGCCGATGATCAAGGCGGCGTCCTTCACCTACGCGGTGCGCGCCGTCGTCAGCCGCCGCCGCAAGGGCCGCGCATGAAGCCGCTGCTGTGGGCCGTGGGCGGTGCGGCGATCGCTGTCGTGGTGCTGCACCAGATCGGACGGGCGCGTTCGGCCGCCGACTCCGTGGCGCGGACCCTGACCCCAGTCGGCTTCGCCGAGGCCGTGACCGCCGGCCTCGCGGAACTGCGCGCGGTGGCGGGTGAGGTCGGTGAGGCGATGCGCGAGCAGGAGTCGACCCTGACCTCGCAGATGCTGCCGGATCCCGCCGACGAGGCTGCCGCTCGTACCTACCGCGCCGAGCGCGCCTCGCGTGCCCGGCCCGGGACCGAGGACTGGGAGTTCGACGAGGACTTCTGAGTCCCCGCGCCCCAGCGTCCTCCCGCAAGGCCCGACACCCGCTCGCTTCTCCCACACCCCGTCTGAGGAACCCCATTGCGCACCGCTGAGATCCGCCGCCGCTACCTGGACTTCTTCGCCGATCGCGGCCACACCGTCGTGCCCAGCGTCCCGCTGGTCTCGCCGGATCCCTCCATCCTGTTCACGATCGCGGGCATGGTGCCGTTCATCCCCTACATCGTGGGCACGCAGGACGCGCCGTACTCCCGCGCCGTGAGCGCCCAGAAGTGCATCCGCACCAACGACATCGAGTCGGTGGGCCGCACCACGCGGCACGGCACGTTCTTCCAGATGCTGGGGAACTTCTCCTTCGGTGACTACTTCAAGGAGGGGGCGATCTCCTTCGCGTGGCACTTCCTGACCTCCTCGACCGAGCAGGGCGGCCTGGGGATGGACCGTGACCTGTTCTGGGTCACGATCTGGGAGGAGGACGATGTCGCACGGCACGCCCTGATCGACATCGGGGTCCCGGCCGAGCGCATCGTGGCGCTCCCGCGCGAGGAGATCTTCTGGGACACCGGGCAGCCCGGCCCGGCGGGACCGTGCGCGGAGTTCCACGTCGATCGCGGTCCGCAGTACGGGCCCGCCTACGACCCCGCGACCGGCGCCGCCGGGTGGACCGACGAGATCGGCGACCGCTACCTGGAGATCTGGAACCTGGTCTTCGACCAGTACCTGCGCGGGGAGGGCAGCGGCAAGGACTACCCGCTGCTGAAGGAACTCGACTCCAAGTCGATCGACACCGGCGCGGGTCTGGAACGCATCGCGTTCCTGCTCCAGGGCAAGAACAACATGTACGAGATCGACGAGGTCTTCCCCGTCATCCAGCGCGCCCAGGAGCTCTCCGGCAAGGCCTACGGGGCCGGCGGTGAGGACGACGTGCGGATGCGGGTCGTCGCCGACCACGTGCGCAGCTCCCTCATGCTGGTCGGCGACGGTGTGCGCCCGGCGAACGAGGGCCGCGGCTACGTGCTGCGGCGGCTGCTGCGCCGCAGCGTGCGCGCGATGCGGCTGCTGGGGGTCACCGAGCCCTCGCTGCCCCAGCTGCTCCCGGTCTCCAAGGAGGCCATGAAGGAGTCCTACCCCGAGCTGGAGGCCGACTTCGAGCGGATCTCCGCGATCATCTACGCCGAGGAGGAGGCGTTCCTGCGCACCCTCGCCTCGGGGACGACGATCCTGCAGGACGCGGTGACGGCGCTGCGCACCTCCGGTGGTGGCGTGCTCAGCGGGCAGGACGCCTTCAAGCTGCACGACACCTACGGGTTCCCGATCGACCTGACGTTGGAGATGGCGGCCGAACAGGGCGTGTCGATCGACACCGAGGAGTTCCGGCGCCTCATGGGCGAGCAGAAGGCCCGCGCCCGCGCGGACGCGCTGGCACGCAAGTCCGGGCACGCCGACACCTCCGTGTACACCACGCTGTCGGCAGACCTGAGTGCGCCCGTGCGCTTCCTGGGCTACACCGAGGCCACCGCGAACGTGCGGGTGGTGGGCCTGCTGGTGGACGGCGTGCCCACGCCCACGGCGACGGCACCGGCCGACGTGGAGGTCATCCTGGACCAGACCCCGTTCTATGCGGAGTCCGGCGGGCAGTTGGCCGACCACGGCCAGGTCACGCTTCGCGGCGGGGGCGTGCTGCAGGTCGATGACGTGCAGCGACCCATCGCCGGCCTGATCGTGCACCGTGCGCGCCTGATCGAGGGTCAGGTCGACCTGGAGGAGACGGGTGTCGCCGCGATCGACACCGAGCGTCGCCACGCGATCGCGCGGGCCCACACGGCCACCCACCTCGTGCACAAGGCACTGCGGGAGACCCTCGGGGAGACTGCCACCCAGGCCGGCAGCGAGAACGCCCCGCACCGGCTGCGGTTCGACTTCCGCGCGACCGGCGCGGTCCCCGGCGGCGCACTCGCCGAGATCAACGAGCGTGTGAACTCCCGCGCCTTCGAGAACCTCGAGGTGACCGACCGCACGATGCCGATCGAGGATGCCAAGGCGCTGGGCGCGATGGCCCTGTTCGGGGAGAAGTACGGCAACCAGGTCCGTGTCGTGGAGGTCGGCGGCGACTGGTCGCGCGAGCTGTGCGCCGGGACCCACGTCGCCAGCACGGGTCTGCTCGGCCCGGTGACGATCCTGGGGGAGTCCTCCATCGGCTCCGGCGTGCGTCGCGTCGACGCCCTGGTCGGCGACAGCGCCACCCGGTTCCACGCCCGCGAGCAGGCCCTGGTCTCCCAACTGTCGCAGTTGGTCGGCGCGCGCAGCGAGGAGCTCCCCGATCGCGTCGCCACGCTGATGCAGCGACTCAAGGAGGCCGACCGCGAGATCGCCGCGCTGCGCCAGGCTCAACTGCTGGCCTCCGCGGCAGCACTCGCCGCGAACGCGCGCGAGGTCGACGGCGTGCGCGTGGTGGCGCACGACGCCGGCACCGTCGGCAGTGGTGACGACCTGCGCACCCTCGCGCTCGACCTGCGCGAGCGCCTGGGTGGAGCCAGCGTGGTCGCGGTCGGGGGCGTGGCGAAGGACCGCGCCGCTCTGGTGATCGCCACCTCGCCGCAGGCCCGTGAGCGCGGCCTGCGGGCCGGAGCACTGGTGCGGGAACTGACCCAGGCGATGGGCGGCAAGGGCGGCGGTCGGGACGACGTGGCCCAGGGCGGCGCACCCGATGCCTCCCGGCTGCCGGAGGCACTCGCCACCCTCGAGTCCGCCGTCACCGCCGTGGTGCGGGCCTGAGCGGGATGCGACACGGCGTGCGACTCGCCGTGGACGTCGGTTCGGTGCGGGTCGGCGTGGCGCGCAGCGACCCGGACGGGTTGCTGGCGACCCCGGTCGAGACGGTGCAACGCACCAGCGGGGACGACGGCACCGCTACAATCGTGGCTCACGCTCGCGACCTCGGCGCCACCGAGGTCGTGGTGGGACTGCCGCGCTCGCTGGACGGCAAACAGCGGGCTGCGGCAGACCGCGCGCGCAGTTACGCCCAGATCCTTGCGGCGCACCTGCACCCGATCCCGGTCCGACTCGTCGACGAACGGTTCAGCACCACCAGCGCACACCACCAGATGCGGGAGGCGGGTCGCCGGGGTCGCTCCCAGCGAGCCGTGGTAGACCAGGTTGCTGCGGTCATCGTGCTGCAGCACGCACTCGACATCGAGCGCTCCACCGGGAGGGCACCCGGAAGCATCGTGACAGCGGGGGGCTGAAACGAGAATGAGGACGCAGGACCTTGACTGACATCTTTGGTGCGCAGGAGCACACCCCGCAGGACATGCGGCGACGATCCCGGCGACGTGACGGAGCCCGCGGGGCCCGTCGGCGTTCCATCCTGAGCTTCATCGTGATGATCGCCATCCTCGCCGGTCTGGGAGCCCTGCTCTTCTTCGTCGTGCGACCCATGCTCTCCCCGACCGTGGAGGCCACCGTGGTGGTCACCGACTACCCGGGTCCCGGTGCCGACGCGGTCGAGGTCACCGTGCCCGACGGTGCCACGGGAGCCGACATCGGGCAGATCCTCTACGACGCCGGCGTCGTGGCCACGGTGGGTGCCTTCACCGATGCCTACACGGCGAACTCCTCGGCCACGAGCATCCAGGCGGGCACCTACCAGCTGCTGGAGGAGATGCGTGCGGCCGACGCCGTGGCGGGGCTCCTGGACCCGGCGCGCCGGGTGGACACGCAGATCACCATCCCCGAGGGCTGGCGCTCGGATCAGACCTACCAGCGGGTGGCGGATCTGCTCGGGGTGGGACTCGAGGAGGTCCAGGCCGCGGCGAGTGACTACGAGGCGCTCGGCCTGGACGGCGCTCCCACCACCGATGAGGACGCGATCGACCCGATGGAGGGGTGGTTCTTCCCCGGCACCTACACGGTGGCGCCGGACGCCGAGGTGTCCGATGTCCTCGCCGAGATGGTGCAGCGCACGGTGACGGCGCTCGACGAGGCGGGTGTGGCGCCCGAGGACCGCCAGGAGGTGCTCACCGTGGCCTCGATCGCGGTTCGTGAGGTGCTCTCCGCCGAGGACTACGGCCGGGTGGCACGCGTCATCGAGAACCGACTCCAACCGGACAACTCCACGGGCGCCAACACCCTGGGCATGGACTCGACGCTGCGCTACGCCTGGGATCGGGAGAACCCCGGCGAGGCCATGGATCCGCAGCTCCACAACGACAGCACGAGCGCGTACAACACCCGCAACGTCCCGGGTCTCCCGCCCACGCCCATCGGCGGCGTGGACGCCACCGCGATCCAGGCCGTGATCAATCCGCCAGAGGGCGACTGGGTCTGGTTCGTCACCCTGGACCTGTGCACCGGGGAGACCGTGTTCACCGAGTCCGAGGACGAGTTCAACCAGCTCAAGCTCGAGTTCCAGGCGTGGAACGAGCAGTACGAGGCGAACGGGAGCACGTGCTGACGCCAGCGGCGGGCGAGGCCACCGTGGGCGAGGGCGCGCCGCGCCGCGCCGCGGTGATCGGAGACCCGGTCGGGCACAGCCTCTCCCCGGTGCTGCACGCCGCCGCCTATCGCACCCTGGGGTTGCCGCACACCTACGAGGCGATCCGGGTCCCGGCGGGGGAGGCGCCCCGCTTCCTGGGTGGCCTGGACGAGCAGTGGCTCGGGCTGTCGGTCACCATGCCGCACAAGCACGATGTGCTGGGTGCCGTGGACGTGGTGCAGCCGCTGGCCGAGGCGGTGGGTGCCGCCAACACCGTGCTGGTCACGGGTTCGGGTGCGGGTCGACTCCTGGTGGCCGCGAACACCGACGTCTACGGGGTGGCCGAGGCGGTGCGGGAGACCCGCGGGCTCGCCGCCCGCCTCGCCCCGACCGCGCGGGCGGTGGTGCTCGGCGCGGGCGGGACCGCCGCCGCGACTCTCGCCGCGCTCGCCGAGCTCGGCCTCACCAGCAGCGTGGTCTGTGTCCGTGACCCGGCGCGGGCCGGCGGCCTCCTGCAGGCCGCGCACCGGATGGGTGTGGAGGTGCGACTGCGCCGGTTCACCCGTGCCGCGCAGGAGATCGCCGATGCGGATGTCGTGGTGCAGACGGCGCCCGCCGGGGCGGCAGACGGGATCGCCGCCGGCCTGGGGGACGTGCTGGGCACGGCCTCGCTGCGCGCGGACCAGGTACTCCTGGACGTGGTCTACGACCCGTGGCCCACGCCGCTCGCGGCCGCATGGCAGCACCACGGTGGCGCCGTCGCCGCCGGCTGGCTGATGCTCCTGCACCAGGCGGTCGAGCAGGTGCGCCTGATGACCGGGAGACAGGTCCGTGTCGCGCCGATGCGAGAGGCGTTGTCCACCGCACTGGCCACGCGCTGAGGCCGGTGCAGGCGACCACGATGACGGCGTCGGAATCGGTCTCGGTGTCGATCATTGTGGCGGTGGCCGCTGCGGTACTGAGCGCGCTCGCCGTCTGGGTCGGTGCCGCCCGCATGGCGGGACTCGCCCACGCACGGCCGGCGCCCTGGTACCTGCGCCGCCCCTGGGCGCCCCTGCTGACCGGTGCGACCACGGGTCTCTCGGCCCTGACGGTGGTGCCGGCGCTCGGGTGGGCGGCGCTCGGCTGCCTGGTGATCGTGGCGACCGCGGCGGCCGCCTGCCTCGTCGATCTCGCGGCGCACCGTCTTCCCGACGTGCTGGTGCTCCGGGGCTGGGTGGCCGGCATCGTGCTGGTCGCCCTCGGCTGCCTGGCCCAGCAGGACCTCGAGACCCTGCTGCGGGCCGTCGTGGCGAGCGCCGGGACCTGGTCATTGTTGGCGGCACTCGCGTGGCTCTACCCGCCCGGCCTGGGTTTCGGCGATGTCAAGCTCGCCGGTGCCCTCGCCGTCGTCACCGGCGCGTTCTCGATCACCGCCCCGGTGCTGGCGCTCGCGCTGGCCTTCCTGACCGGTGGCGTGACCGCGCTCGTGCTGCTGGTACTCGGGCAGGCGAGCCGGGGCACGGCGATCCCGTTCGGCCCCGTCCTGCTCGCGGGAACGCTCGCGGCCCTGACGATGCCCGTGTGGTGAACACGCGCGGACGAGGACGGGGGAACGTGGGAGGATCGGCATCATGCTCAGATGGTTGACGGCCGGTGAGTCCCATGGACCGGCGCTCGTGGCAGTGATCGAGGGTGTTCCCAGCGGGGTCGAGGTGACGACCTCGGACCTGACCGCCGCGCTGGCCCGGCGCCGCCTCGGCTACGGCCGCGGAGCGCGGATGAAGTTCGAGCAGGACCAGGTGACCCTGCTCGGGGGCGTGCGCCACGGCCGCACCCAGGGTGGTCCCGTGGCCGTCCAGATCGGCAACACCGAGTGGCCCAAGTGGGAACGGGTGATGTCCGCGGACCCGGTCGACCCGGAGGCCCTCACCGGTGCTCGCGCCGCCGCGCTCACCCGTCCGCGGCCTGGCCATGCAGATCTGGTGGGCATGACGAAGTACGCCTTCGAGGAGGCGCGGCCCGTGCTGGAGCGGGCCAGCGCGCGGGAGACCGCGGCGCGGGTGGCGCTCGGCGTGGTCGCTGCGCACCTGCTGGAGCAGATCGCCGGGGTGCGGCTGGTCTCCCACGTGGTCGGTATCGGGCCCGTGGCGGTGCCGCAGGACGCGCCGCTCCCGGGCCCTGACGACGTCGCGGCGCTGGATGCCGACCCGGTGCGATGCGCGCACCCGGAGACCTCGGCCGCCATGGTGGCCGAGATCGACGACTGCCAGAAGGCCGGGGACACCCTGGGCGGTGTGGTCGAGGTCCTCGCCTATGGTCTGCCGCCGGGCCTGGGGTCCTACGTCCAGTCCGATCGTCGGTTGGACGCGCGCCTCGCCGGGGTGCTGATGGGGATCCAGGCGATGAAGGGCGTGGAGGTCGGGGACGGTTTCATGACCGCTCGTCGTCGAGGATCGCTCGCACACGACGAGATCGAGCGTGATCCCCACGGGGTGATCCGCCGTCGGACCAACCGCGCCGGCGGGCTGGAGGGGGGCATGACGAACGGCGAGGTGCTGCGCGTGCGCGCCGCCATGAAGCCGATCTCCACGGTGCCCCGGGCGCTGGACACGGTGGACACCACCTCGGGTGAGGCGGCGAAGGCGATCCATCAGCGCAGTGATGTGTGCGCGGTGCCGCCGGCCGCCGTCGTGGCCGAGGCCATGGTGGCGCTGGTGCTCGCCCAGGCCCTGCTGGAGAAGGTCGGGGGCGACAGCGTGCAGGAGTGTTCCCGCAACCTGCGCGGGTACCTGGAGTCCGTCCCCGAGACCATGCGATGACGGACCTCCTGCTGGTGGGGCCGGCCGGCACCGATCTGCCCGTGGTGGCGCGGCTCGCGGCCGAGGCGCTCGGCGTGGAGTCCCTCTCCACGCAACAGGCGACGGCCGAGGCGCTGGGGACGCAGGACGTCTCCCTGGCGTATGTCACGCACGGCGCGGAGACCTTCCGCGCCACCGAGGTGCGCATCGCCCTGGACGCGTTGGTCGCTCACCGCGGGGTGGTGGACCTGGGCACCAGCCTCGTGGAGGACCAGGAGGTGGCGGCCGCGGTGCGCGAGCACGTGGGCGCCGGCACCGCGGTGCTGGTCCAGCTCACGGTCTCGCTCGCGACGGCGGCCGAGCGGCTGGCCTTCACGGCGCCACGCCCGGTGTTCCTCGGTAATCCCCGCGCGCAGTGGACCAGGCTCGCACAGCAGGCCGCGGCGCGCTACGAGGAACTGGGCGCTGTGCCGGTGAGCACCGACCAGCGCAGCGCGGAGCAGGTCGCGCACGAGATCGTCACGCTCATCACGGAAGGACAGGTATGACCCGCCGGATCACGGTGACCGCCGAGCACACCTACGACGTCCTGATCGGATCGTCCCTGCTGGGCGAGCTCGCGCCCCTGCTCGGTGGTGACGTGCGTCGCGTGCTGATCCTGGCTCCGCACGCTCTGGCCACCACGGCGGAGGCGATGCGGGAGGACCTGCTCGCCGGTGGCCTGGAGGCCTACATCGCGGAGGTGCCGGACGCCGAGGAGGCAAAGACCGCGCAGGTCGCGGCCTTCTGCTGGGGCGTGCTCGGGCAGGCGGACTTCACCCGCAGCGACGCGATCGTGGGGCTGGGCGGCGGTGCGACCACCGATCTGGCCGGCTTCGTGGCCGCGACCTGGCTGCGGGGGATCCGGGTGATCCAGGTGCCCACCACGCTGCTGGCGATGGTGGATGCCGCGGTGGGCGGCAAGACGGGCATCAACACCGCGGAGGGGAAGAACCTCGTGGGCTCCTTCCATTCCCCGCGCGGGGTCCTGGCGGACCTCTCCACGTTGGAGACCCTGCCGCGCCACGACCTCGTCGCCGGGCTCGCCGAGGTCGTCAAGTGCGGGTTCATCGCCGATCCGGAGATCCTCACCCTCATCGAGAACGATCCGGACGGCGCCCGCACACCGGGCAGCGCCGTGCTCGCCGAGCTCGTGGAGCGATCGGTGGCGGTGAAGGCCAGCGTGGTCTCGCAGGACCTGCGCGAGGCCTCGCTGCGGGAGATCCTCAACTACGGGCACACGTTCGGTCACGCGATCGAATTCACGGAGCGCTTCTCCTGGCGGCACGGCGCGGCGGTGAGCGTGGGCATGGTGTACGCGGCCGAGCTGGCGCGACTGGCCGGGCGGCTCTCGGAGGACGTGGTCGCGCGGCACCGTGCGGTGCTGGAACTCCTCGGTCTGCCCACCACCTACCGGGGCGATCGGTGGCCGCGACTGCTGGAGGCGATGCGGCGCGACAAGAAGACCCGCGGGGACATGCTGCGCTTCGTGGTGCTGGAGGATGTCGCCCGACCGACGCGGCTCGAGGGGCCCGATCCGACTCTGCTGACGGCAGCGTACGCCGAGGTCGCGGTGGATCAAGCCAGTAGCATTGATCTCTAGAGATCAAGCGATAGCATGTGATCGGACTGGATAAAGCGGTACCCCTTGATGTGGGGGCGGTTGGGCGGTAGTCTCCTCCTCATGTGGGTGATCACGGCGGATCAGATCGGTTCGCGCCGGGGGAGCGACCTGGTGCCGGCGGCCCTGGACCTCCTCGACGCCGTGCCCACCACACTGCCCTTCACCCGCACCGTCGGGGACGAGCTCCAAGGCGTGGTGCCGACGGCGGCCGATGCGCTGCGCGCCACGCTGGTGCTGGTGCGTGACGGCCGGTGGAGCGTCGGTATCGGGGGTGGCGAGGTCCGACTGGCGGGGGAGTCGCGTGCCAGCGACGGTCCGGCCTTCGTGCGCGCTCGCGCCGCCGTCGAGCGCGCCAAGGGGCGCAGGCCCCCGGTGCCCGTCGCGCTCGAGGACCCCCGGTCCGGCCGGCTCGAACCGCTCCTTCACCTGCTGGCAGCCGTGGTCGGTGAGCGCAGCGAGGCGAGCTGGCGGGTCGTCGATCTCCTGGAGACCGGCGCGACCGGGGTGGATGTGGCGAAGGCGCTGGACATCACCCCGCAGGCCGTCTCCTGGCACCGTCGTGCGTCCCTGTGGGACACCGAGGTCCGGGCACGGCACGCGCTCGCGGAACTCATGGACGCGGCGTGACGGCCCTGATGCGAGGATGACGCCGTGACCGACACGCCTCTCCTCCTCGGCCTCGTCGCCGCGATCAGCCTGGCGATCTCCGCCGCCGGTGGCTCGGTCCTGGTCTCGGCGCTGCTGCGCTTCGCCGACTCCCGCGAGCAGCGGGCCGCGACCGGCGCTGCGGCCCGTGCGCTGCGAGGTGGTACCACGATCGGGGTCCTGGAGCGCATCGCCGTGACCGGTACCATCCTGCTCGGGCACCCGGAGGGTGTGGCCGTGGTCGTCGCCGTCAAGGGCCTGGGGCGGCTGCCGGAACTCGCGGGCAAGCGAGCCGACGCCTCGGGAACCGGGGAGGCGGCCGACCTCGCCGCGGCCATCTCGGAGCGCTTCCTCATCGGGACCCTGGCCTCGCTGCTGTGGGCGACGGCCCTGGGCGCGCTGGGTCGCTGGGGTCTGAACCTGCTCGGCGGGTAACATGTCCCCTCGGACCCGTGCCACCGGCGCGGATGAGGTCCATCGGACGCACTCACCAGACGAACAAGGACATCACGCGTGGCAACGACGAACGACCTGAAGAACGGCCTCGTCCTCAACCTCGAGGGCCAGCTCTGGAGCGTGGTGGAGTTCCAGCACGTCAAGCCTGGCAAGGGCCCGGCGTTCGTGCGCACCAAGCTGAAGAACGTGCTCTCCGGCAAGATCGTGGACAAGACGTTCAACGCCGGCCTCAAGGTCGAGACGGCCACCGTGGACAAGCGCGACATGCAGTACCTGTACAAGGACGGCGAGTCGTTCGTGTTCATGGACTCCAGTGACTTCGAGCAGTTCTATCTCAGCGAGGAGCTGGTGGGTGACTCCGCCAAGTACCTGCTGGAGAATTCCGAGGTGATCGTGGCGCTGCACGAGGGCAACCCGATCTACGTGGAACTGCCGGCCTCGGCCGTCTTCGAGATCACCTACACCGAACCGGGCATCCAGGGCGACCGCTCCAATGCCGGGACCAAGTCCGCCACCATCGAGACCGGCGCCGAGATCCAGGTGCCGCTGTTCGTGGAGATGGGCACCAAGGTGAAGGTCGACACGCGCAGCGGCGCCTACCTCGGCCGCGCCTGAGTCTCGCATGCCGGATCGAAGCAAGGACCGCCGTCGGGCCCTGGATCTGCTCTTCGAGGTGGATCAGCGCCGGCGCGCCGGTGAGCGGGTCTCGCTCAGCGACACGCTGACCGATCGGCTCGCCGACCCCGCGGGCCTGAAGCCCCAGCGCACCTACGCCGCACAGATCGTGCTCGGAGTCGACGAGCACGCCGAGCGCATCGACGAGTTGCTGGCCACCTACTCCGCCTGGACCCTGGACCGGATGCCCGCCGTGGACCGCTCCATCCTGCGGATGGGGGTCTGGGAGTTGCTGTACAACGACGACATCCCCGACGGTGTGGCCGTGGAGCAGGCGACGAACCTGGCCTCCGAACTGTCCACCGACGAGTCCCCGGGCTACGTCAACGGCCTGCTGGGCCAGCTCCAGCGGCTGGCGCCCACCCTGCGAACAGCCGAGGCACCGCACGGCCCTGAACACTAGGCTGCGCCAGAGGGTGCAGCGCACCGACATCCCTTTAACTCCGTCCAGAGAGGCGGGAAAGGAGCGGACGTGACGTCCACCGCAGCGGGAGACCCCGCCGAGCGGGTGGTGCTGACCGAGCACGAGATCTCTCGTGCCCTGACCCGCATCGCCCACGAGATCCTGGAACGCAACCACGGCGCGGACGGTGTCGCCCTCATGGGCATCCCGCGCCGCGGGGTGCCGCTGGCGCACCGGCTGGCCGAGCGCATCGCGATCGCCGAGGGGAAGTCGCCCGACGGCGTGGACTCCCTGGTCGCGGTCGGCGAGTTGGACATCACCCTGCACCGCGACGACCTGCGCCGCCACCCCACACGGGGCCTGACCCCGACCATCGAACCGCCCGGCGGTATCGACGGGCGCACCGTGGTGCTGGTCGACGACGTGCTCTACTCCGGGCGCACCGTGCGGGCCGCGCTGGACGCGCTGACCGACCTGGGCCGCCCCCGCGCCGTGCAACTGGTGGCGCTGGTGGACCGCGGGCACCGCCGACTGCCGATCCGCGCGGACTTCGTGGGCAAGAACCTCCCGACCGCCACCAGCGAGCGCGTCCAGGTGCGCCTGGTGGAGACCGACGGCGTGGACGCCGTCGCGATCAGCGCCCGCACGATCGCCGGGACGGAAGGGGAGTCGCGATGAGGCACCTGCTCAACGGTTCCGACCTCGACCACGCCGGCGCCGTCGCCCTGCTGGATACCGCCGAGTCGATGGCCCAGACCCAGTCCCGGCAGATCAAGAAGCTCCCGGCGCTGCGGGGCCTGACCGTGGTGAACCTGTTCTTCGAGGACTCCACCCGCACCCGGATCTCCTTCGAGGCGGCCGAGAAGCGGCTGTCGGCCGACGTCATCAACTTCTCCGCCAAGGGCTCCAGCGTCTCCAAGGGGGAGTCGCTGAAGGACACCGCGCAGACCCTGCGGGCCATCGGCGCCGACGCGGTCGTGGTCCGCCATCCCGCCTCCGGTGCGCCGCACCGGCTCGCCAGCGCGGGATGGATCGACACCCCGGTCATCAACGCCGGCGACGGCACGCACCAGCACCCCACCCAGGCGCTGCTGGACGCCTTCACGCTGCGCCGGCACCTCTCCGCCGGCATCGGGGACCTGGCCGGGCGGCACGTGGTGATCGTGGGCGACATCCTGCACTCCCGGGTGGCGCGCTCGAACGTGGAACTGCTCACCACCCTGGGCGCCCAGGTGACCCTCGTGGCCCCTCCCACCCTGCTGCCGGTGGGCGTGGAGACCTGGCGTTGCGCGGTGTCCTACGACCTGGACGCCGTGATTGCCGCGGGCCCGGACGCCGTCATGATGCTGCGGGTGCAGCGCGAGCGGATGACCAGCGGCTACTTCCCCTCCGAGCGGGAGTACGCGCGCCGCTACGGCCTGGACGCCCTGCGGGTGGCGGCGCTGCCCGAGCACGCGATCGTGCTGCACCCCGGGCCGATGAACCGTGGCCTGGAGATCTCCGCCGAGGCGGCCGACTCCCCGCGCTGCACCGTGGTGGAGCAGGTCGCCAACGGGGTCTCGGTGCGTATGGCCGTGCTGTACACACTGCTCGCCCAGGGCGAGCAGGGGATGGAGGAGTGATGAGCGGGTACCTGATCGCCGGCGCCGACGTGCTCGGCGAGGGCGCGGACGACGTCCTGATCCAGGGTGAGACGATCACCGCCCGCGGGGCCGCCGCCCGCGAGCGCGCCGCAGCGGAGGCGGACATCGAGACCATCGATGCCGACGGCCTCGTGCTGCTGCCGGGCCTCGTGGACCTGCACACCCACCTGCGCGAACCGGGCCGGGAGGACACCGAGACCATCGCCACCGGTACCGCGGCGGCGGCCGCGGGCGGGTTCACCGCCGTGTTCGCGATGGCCAACACCTCCCCGGTCGCCGACACCGCCGGCGTGGTGGAGCAGGTGTGGCGGATCGGCCGCGACGCCGCGATGGCGGACGTGCACCCGGTGGGCGCCGTGACCGTGGGCCTGGCGGGGGAGCGGCTGGCCGAACTCGGCGCGATGGCCTCCTCCGCGGCCCGGGTGCGGGTCTTCTCCGACGACGGGATCTGCGTGTGGGACCCGGTGCTGATGCGCCGGGCGCTGGAGTACACCAAGGCGTTCGACGGCGTGGTCGCCCAGCACGCGCAGGAGCCGCGGCTGACCGTGGGCGCCCAGATGCACGAGGGCGACGTCTCCGCCCAGATCGGCCTGGCCGGCTGGCCCGCCGTCGCGGAGGAGTCGATCATCGCTCGGGACGTGCTGCTCGCCGAGCACGTGGGCGGCCGGCTGCACGTGCAGCACCTCTCGACCGCCGGTTCGGTCGAGATCATCCGGTGGGCCAAGGCCCGCGGGATCGGCGTGACCGCGGAGGTCACGCCGCACCACCTGCTGCTCACCGACGAGCTCGCGCGCAGTTACGACCCGGTGTACAAGGTGAACCCGCCGCTGCGCACCCAGCGTGACGTCGAGGCGGTCCGGGCGGGTCTGGCGGACGGCACGATCGACATCGTGGCCACCGATCATGCCCCGCATGCCGGGCAGGACAAGGACTGCGAGTGGGCCGCGGCCTCCTTCGGGATGACCGGCCTGGAGACCGCCCTCTCGGTGGTGCAGCAGGTCATGGTCGAGACCGGCATCCTCACCTGGGCCGACGTCGCCCGAGTGATGTCCCACACGCCAGCGCGGATCGGGAGGGTCGAGGACCAGGGTCGAGAGGTGGCTGCCGGTGAGCCGGCGAACCTCACGCTCGTGGATCCCGCCGCCCGTCGGGTGGTCACGCCCGCCGAGCACGTCAGCCGCAGCCGCAACTCGCCCTACCGGGGCCTGGAACTGCCCGGCGCGGTGCGCTGGACCTTCCTGCGTGGCCGGGCCACGGTCCGCGACGGTGTGGTGGCCGCCGCGTGAGCCGCTGGGTCGGGGTCGCCATCGTCGTCGTACTCGCGCTGCTCGCGCTGGCCGCGATGTGGTGGGGCTGGCGTCGCCGCGCCGCCCGCACCGGCACCGGGCTGCAGGCCGAGCACGCCGGCGAGATCGGGGATATCTCGCTGAGCGCCGTCGGCGTGTACGTCTCCTCCACGATCGCCGGTCAGTGGCTGGAGCGGATCACCGCGGACGGTCTCGGCGCCCGCTCACCGGTGACGGTGCAGGTCGGTACCCGCGGCCTCGCGCTGCGCCGCGGTCGCGCCGGTGACGTGGTCATCGGCGAGGACGACCTGCGCGGGGCCCGCCGGGAGGACGGCATCGCCGGGAAGGTCACAGGTCGCGGCGGCATCGTGGTGATCCGCTGGCGGGGCGGTGAGGTCGACGTCGACACCGGCCTGCGCCTGCGCCACCCCGACCAGGTCGACCCCCTCATCTCCGCCGTGAACACCCTCACGCACCACACGAAGGACGCAGCATGACGCACGAGACCCCCGCGATCCTCGTCCTCGAGGACGGCACGCACTACATCGGACGCGCCTGGGGCGCCCGCGGTGAGACCCTCGGCGAGATCGTCTTCAACACCGGGATGACCGGCTACCAGGAGACCCTCACCGACCCCAGCTACCACCGCCAGATCGTGGTGATGACGGCCCCGCACGTCGGGAACACCGGCATGAACCCGCAGGACCCGGAGTCCCGGGCGATCTGGGTGGCCGGCTTCGTGGTGCGTGACCCCGCCCGGCGACCCTCCAACTGGCGCGCACGGACCACCCTGGAGGAGGACCTGATCGCCGGCGGCATCGTCGGGATCAGCGAGGTCGACACCCGCGCCCTGACCCGGCACCTGCGCTCGGCCGGCGCCATGCGCGCGGGCATCTTCTCCGGTGACGCGCTGCCCGAGACGGTCGGCGAGGCGCGGCTGGCCACCCTGCTGGAGCGGGTGCGTAGCGCACCGCCGATGGCCGGGGCGGCGCTGGCCTCCCAGGTCACGACCCCCGAGCCCTACGTCGTGGAGCCCATCGGCCAGTGGAGCGAGCCGGTCGCCACGGTGGTGGCCGTCGACCTCGGCATCAAGGACATGACCCCCACCCGTCTGGCCGAGCGCGGCCTGCGGGTGGTGGTGATCCCCGCTGGGGGTTCGTTCGCCGACATCGCCGCCCACCGCCCGGACGGGGTGTTCTTCTCCAACGGGCCCGGCGACCCGCAGGCGGCCGAGGCTGAGGTCGCGCGCCTGCGTGAGGTGCTGGACGCCGGCATCCCCTACTTCGGTATCTGCTTCGGCAACCAGATCCTGGGCCGCGCCCTCGGGTTCGGCACCTACAAGCTGACCTTCGGCCACCGCGGCGTGAACCAGCCGGTGCAGGACGTCACCACCGGCAAGGTGGAGATCACCGCCCACAACCACGGCTTCGCCGTCGACGCCCCGCTCGGGCAGGAGACCATCGCCCCGCACGATGCGCGCTACGGGCGGGTGATCGTCTCCCACGTGGGCCTGAACGACCAGGTGGTCGAGGGCCTGGCGTGCCTGGACATCCCGGCCTTCTCCGTGCAGTACCACCCCGAGGCGGCGGCCGGCCCGCACGATGCCGCCTACCTCTTCGACCGGTTCGTCGACATGATCACGTCCCGCTCCGCCACCCCCGCGAAGGAGAACGCCTGATGCCCCGCCGCACCGACCTGAACTCGGTCCTCGTGGTCGGGTCCGGCCCGATCGTCATCGGCCAGGCCGCGGAGTTCGACTACTCCGGGACGCAGGCCTGCCGCGTGCTGCGCGAGGAGGGACTGCGGGTCATCCTGGTCAACTCCAACCCGGCCACGATCATGACCGACCCGGAGTTCGCGGATGCAACCTACATCGAGCCCATCACGCCCGAGGTGCTCACCCGGATCATCGAGACCGAGAAGCCGGACGCACTGCTGCCCACCCTGGGCGGGCAGACGGCGCTGAACGCCGCCATCGCCCTGGACGAGGCGGGGGTGCTCGCCGAGCACGGCGTGGAGCTCATCGGCGCGAACATCGCCTCGATCAACCTCGCCGAGGACCGTGAGGCCTTCAAGGGCGTGGTGGAGCGCTGCGGCGCCGAGTCCGCCCGCAGCTCCATCTGCCACAGCATGGAGGAGGTGCTCGCCGCCGCCGAGGACCTGGGCTACCCCCTCGTGGTGCGTCCCTCCTTCACCATGGGCGGCCTCGGCTCCGGGATCGCGTTCGACGAGGCGGAGCTGCGCAGCATCGCGGGCGCCGGCCTGCACTACTCCCCGACCACCGAGGTGCTCCTGGAGGAGTCCATCCTGGGGTGGAAGGAGTACGAACTCGAGCTGATGCGGGACCGGCACGACAACGTGGTGGTCGTCTGCTCCATCGAGAACGTGGACCCGGTCGGCGTGCACACCGGGGACTCCATCACCGTGGCCCCCGCGATGACCCTGACGGACCGGGAGTACCAGAAGCTGCGTGACGTCGGCATCGCCGTGATCCGCGAGGTCGGGGTGGACACCGGCGGCTGCAACGTGCAGTTCGCGGTGCAGCCCGAGACCGGCCGGGTGGTCGTCATCGAGATGAACCCACGCGTCTCGCGCTCCTCGGCGTTGGCCTCCAAGGCCACGGGCTTCCCGATCGCCAAGATCGCCGCCCGCCTGGCGATCGGTTACACGCTGGACGAGATCCCGAACGACATCACCGGCTCCACCCCGGCCAGCTTCGAGCCGACGCTGGACTACGTGGTGGTCAAGGTGCCCCGGTTCGCCTTCGAGAAGTTCCCCGCCGCCGATCCCCGGCTGACCACCACCATGAAGTCGGTGGGTGAGGCGATGGCGATCGGCCGCAACTTCACCGAGGCGCTGAACAAGGCGCTGCGCTCGATCGACAAGGGCGGGGTGGGCTTGCACTGGAGGGGTCCGAAGCCCGACGCCGAGCAGACCGCCGCGCTCATCGAGGCGAGCGCGACGCCGACCGAGGCGCGGCTGCAGCAGGTGCAGCAGGCGATCCGCGGCGGTGCCACGCTGGAGGAGCTGTACGAGGCCACCCGCATCGACCGGTGGTTCCTGGACCAGCTCTTTCTCCTGCAGGAGATCGCCGAGGAGCTGCAGGCCGTGGACGCGCTCGGACCCGAGGTGCTGCGCCGCGCCAAGCGGCACGGCTTCTCCGACGCCCAGATCGCCCAGATCCGCCACCTGGAGGAGGCCACGGTGCGCGAGGTGCGCCGCGCCTACGGGCTCGCGCCGGTGTACAAGACGGTGGACACCTGCGCGGCGGAGTTCGAGGCACGCACCCCCTACCACTACTCCAGCTACGACGCCGAGACCGAGGTGCAACCGCGCGACCGCCCGGCCGTGCTGATCCTCGGGTCGGGCCCGAACCGGATCGGGCAGGGCATCGAGTTCGACTACTCCTGCGTCCACGCGGCCCTCGCGCTGAAGGACACCTACGAGACCGTCATGGTCAACTGCAACCCGGAGACGGTCTCCACGGACTACGACACGGCCGACCGGCTGTACTTCGAGCCCCTCACCCTGGAGGACGTGCTGGCCGTCTACGAGGCCGAGCTCGCCGTGGGCCCGGTAGCCGGGATCATCGTGCAGCTCGGGGGGCAGACCCCGCTCGGTCTGGCCGCCGACCTGGCCGCCGCCGGCCTGCCGATCTGGGGCACCCCGCCCGAGGCGATCGACGCCGCCGAGGACCGCGGCAGCTTCGGGGGTGTGCTGGTGGCCGCGGGGCTGCCCGCACCCGCGTTCGGCACCGCCACCTCGCTGCCGCAGGCCCTGGAGGTGGCCGACGGCGTGGGGTACCCCGTGCTGGTGCGGCCCAGCTACGTGCTGGGCGGCCGGGGCATGGAGATCGTCTACGACGCCGAGCAGCTCGCCGACTACGTGCGCCGCGCCACCCCGATCCACGGGGACGAGGCGGAGGTGTTCGACTCCCCGGTGCTCATCGACCGGTTCCTGGACGAGGCGATCGAGATCGACATCGACGCCATCTTCGACGGCGAGGAACTGTTCGTGGGCGGGATCATGGAGCACATCGAGGAGGCCGGGATCCACTCCGGTGACTCCGCGTGCGTGCTGCCGCCGGTGACCCTCTCCCGCAAGGAGCTGGAGCGGATCGCCGCCTCCACCGAGGCCATCGCCCGCGGGGTGGGCGTGCGCGGCCTGATCAACGTGCAGTACGCGCTGTCCTCGGACGTGCTGTACGTGCTGGAGGCCAACCCGCGCGCCTCGCGCACCGTGCCGTTCGTGGCGAAGGCCACCGGTGTGCCGATCGCGCGCGCCGCCTCGCTGGTCATGGCGGGGGAGTCCATCGCCTCGCTGCGCTCGCGCGGAGTCCTGCCCGAGCAGGACGGCACGCATCTGCCGCCGGATGCCCCGATCGCGGTGAAGGAGGCGGTGCTGCCGTTCAAGCGGTTCCGCACCACCGACGGCACCAGCGTGGACACCATCCTGGGCCCGGAGATGCGCTCCACCGGTGAGGTGATGGGTTTCGACGTGGACGTGCCGCTCGCCTTCGCGAAGTCGCAGGCGGCCGCCTACGGCGGGCTGCCGAGCACCGGCACGGTGTTCGTCTCGGTGGCCGACCGGGACAAGCGCTCGATCGTGTTCCCGGTGGCCCGCCTGGTGGAACTCGGGTTCGACGTGCTCGCGACGGCCGGGACCGCGGACGTGCTGCGGCGCTACGGCATCGCCTCACGCACGGTGCGCAAGGCCTCCGACGGTCGCGGACCGGACGGGGAGCCCACCGTGCTCGACCTCATCGAGACCGGCCGGATCGACATGGTGGTCAACACCCCCAACGGTCAGGGTGCCCGCGCGGACGGGTACGACATCCGCACGGCGACCACCACGGCGGACAAACCGATCGTCACCACGATCCAGCAGTTCGCGGTGGCCGTGCTCGCGATCGAGGCGCTGCGCCGCGGTCCGTTCGGGGTGGCCTCGCTGCAGTCCTTCGACGTGCCGCGCAGGGTCCGATGAGGCTCGACGACGCCCTGTCCCTGGCGCCCGAGGGGCCCACGTTCGGGGAACGACTGGCGGGCGCTATGGACTCACGCGGCCGCGTGGTGGTGGGGATCGACCCGCACCCGCCGCTGCTGCGGGCGTGGGGGCTGCCGACGACGGCGATCGGCGCCCGGGACTTCGGGCTGCGGGTGATCGAGGCGCTGGCCACGCGGGTGGCGGCCGTCAAGCCCCAGGTGGCGTTCTTCGAACGCTACGGCAGCGCCGGGCTCGCCGCCCTGGAGGAGGTCATCGCGGCGGCCCGCGCGGCCGAGGTGGTGAGCATCGTGGACGCCAAGCGCGGGGACATCGGCTCGACGATGCAGGGGTACGCGGACGCGTACTGCACCGAGGGGTCGCCGCTGGCCGGGGACGCCGTGACGCTCTCGCCCTACCTCGGGGTGGGCGCGGTGGCACCGGCGATCGAGACGGCCCTGGCGCATGGGCGCGGGGTGTTCCTGCTGTGCCTGACCTCGAACCCCGACGGGGAGCGGGTGCAACTGGCCCGCGCGCAGGACGGGGTGAGCACCGCCGCGGACATCGCCCAGCAGGCCGCGGCGTACAACGCGGCCCAGGCGGGAGGCAACGCCCCCGGCAGTGTGGGTCTCGTGGTGGGCGCCACGATCGGGGATGCCGCGCGCCGCGGGGGCGTGGACCTGGTGGGGCTGAACGGGCCCATCCTCGCCCCGGGTGTCGGCGCGCAGGGTGGCGACGTAGGCTCATTGCACGCCGTGGTGGGCGACGCGTGGCGATGGACCCTGCCGTCCATCTCCCGCGCCGTGCTCGCGGCGGGACCCGATGCCGCGGCCCTGGCCGCCGCGGCCGACGCCGCACGAACGGAGATGGCATGACCACCCAGCCCAGCACCACCAGCGAGGCCTCGGATCCGAGGCACGAGGACCACGGCGCACCCGCGGGAGCCGTACCTGCGCTGGGCCTGGAGGGGGCCTGGAACGATCGTGACTCCGCGACGCTGGCGGGCACCGCGCCCGGGGTGCTGCTGCGCTCCTCGGCGCTGTTCGAGCTGACCACGGCCGGGCAGGAACGCCTGCTCGAGCTCGGGGTGAGCGACGTCGTCGACCTGCGCGATCCGCGCGAGGTGGCGGCCAACGGGGCCGACCGGGTCCCCGCGGGGGTCACGGTGCACCAGTTGCCCATCTCCGCCGGCGGCCAACTCGCTGGGGCGATCGCCCAGGGTGACGCGGGCGCCCAGTCCTCGATGGCCGACGCCATGAGCCAGTTCGCGGCGATGCTGCAGCAGGGGGACCCGCGGGAACTGATGCTGCAGTTCATGGAGCAGACCTACGTCTCCATCGTCACGGATGGGCCGTCGCTGCGGCAGCTCGGCGCCACCCTCGAGGTGATCGCGCAGGCCGAGGGCGCCGTCCTGGTGCACTGCTCGGCAGGCAAGGACCGCACGGGCCTGGCCGTCGCGCTCGCCGGCCTGGTGGCCGGCGCCGACCCGGACGCCGTCACCCGCGACTACCTCTACTCCAACCACGCCGCCGATCAGCAGGGCGAGGTCGCAACCGTGCCCGGGATCGATGCGGCGGCCCTGGCGCCGCTGCGCGGGGTGGATGTGGAGTACCTGCAGGCGGCACGTACGGCGGCGCTGGGGCAGTTCGGGGACCTCGCCGGTGTCCTGGAGGCAGCCGGCGTGAGCGAGCAGACCCGTGCGCGCGTTGCACAGCGTTTGACACGGTAGGCTCTCCCGCTAGGACGCATCGCCCCCCTGCGCCGTTGCCCCCTGGATGCCCGTCCCGATACGTTGCACTACCGGACCTTGCACACAGGCAGGAGAGACTCCCGTGGCACTACCGAAACTCACTCCCGAGGAACGCGCCCAGGCGCTGGCCAAGGCGGCCGAGGCCCGCACCAGGCGCGCCGAGGTGAAGAACCGCCTCAAGTACGCGGGCGCGTCTCTGTCCAGCGTGCTGGAGGCAGCCGAGCATGATGAGGCCATCGGGAAGCTGAAGGTGAGTGCGTTGCTGGAGTCCCTGCCCGGCGTGGGACCGGTTCGCGCGTCGGCCATCATGTCCGAGGTCGGCATCGCCGAGACCCGCAGGGTGCGCGGCCTGGGGCATCACCAGCGCGAGGCGCTGATCGCGCGGTTCGGGTGAGCGGCCGCAGCCCCGCCCGCCTGACCGTTCTCGCCGGCCCCACCGCGGTGGGGAAGGGCACGGTCTCGGCCGCCATCCGTGCCCAGCACCCCGAGGTGTGGTTGTCCGTCTCCGCCACCACCCGGGCACCCCGCCCCGGTGAGGTCGACGGCGTGCACTACCGATTCCTGTCCGAGGAGCAGTTCGACGCACTGGAGGTCTCCGGCGACCTGCTGGAGTGGGCGGTGGTGCACGGCCGGCATCGGTACGGCACCCCCCGGTCCCCGGTCGCCGAGCGCCTGGCCGCTGGCACGCCGACGCTGCTGGAAATCGACCTGCAGGGTGCACGTCAGGTGCGGCGCACCATGCCGGACGCCCGGTTCGTCTTCCTCGCCCCGCCCAGTTGGGAGGAGTTGGTGCACCGCCTCGTGGGGCGTGGCACGGAGGACGCCGAAGAGCGTGAACGCCGCCTGGCCACCGCCCGGGTGGAGCTCGCGGCTGAGCCGGAGTTCGATCACGTGATCGTGAACGACGACGTCGCCCGCGCGGCGGAGGAACTCGCCCACCTCATGACCGAGTAGACTGCTCGTTTGTCCACCCGCTGAAGGAGCACCATTGTCTGGTTCCGTCGCTGCCCCCGAGGGCATCACCGACCCGCCCATCGACGAGCTGCTGGAGGTCGCCGACTCCAAGTACGCGCTCGTGCTGTACGCCTCCAAGCGTGCACGTCAGATCAACGCCTACTACGCGCAGCTCCACGAGGGCCTGCTGGAGTACGTGGGCCCGCTGGTGGAGACCCGCCCGCAGGAGAAGCCGCTGTCCATCGCGATGCGCGAGATCAACAAGGGCCTGCTGGACATCCAGCAGATCGACGCCTGATCCACTCCTGACACCTCGTGCGCATCCTGCTCGGCGTGACCGGCGGCATCGCCGCATACAAGGCGGCGTTGCTGCTGCGGTCGCTGACCGAGGCGGGGCACGATGTGCACGTCATCCCCACGCAGGCGTCGCTGAGGTTCGTCGGTGCCGCCACGTGGGAGGCCCTCTCGGGCCACACCGCCCACACCGACGTCTTCACCGGCGCGGCGGGGGTGGAGCATGTCGCCCTGGGGCGCTCAGCCGACCTCGTGATCGTGGCGCCGGCCACCGCGGACCTGCTCGCGCGGGCCGCGAGTGGCGCCGCCGATGACCTCCTGACCACCACGCTGCTCACGGTGACCTGCCCGGTGCTGCTGGCGCCGGCGATGCACACCGAGATGTGGCTGCACCCGGCCACCGTGGCGAACGTGGCGACCCTGCGCTCACGCGGTGTGCACGTGCTGGATCCCGACTCCGGCCGGCTCACCGGCGCGGACACGGGTCCCGGACGCCTGCCCGAACCCGAGGCCATCGCACGGGCCGCCCTGGAGTTGGTGGGCGCCGTCGAACCGTCCTCGCCGCCGCAGGATCTTGCTGGTCTTCGCGCCGTGGTGAGCGCCGGGGGGACCCGGGAGGCGATCGACCCGGTGCGATACCTCGGCAACCGGTCCTCCGGGCGCCAGGGCGTGGCCGTGGCCGATGCCCTCGCGGCGCGTGGCGCGCAGGTCACCCTGGTGGCCGCCAACGTGGCACCCGCGGTGCACGGGGGCCGCCACGCCGTCGTGGAGGTCGTCTCCACGGCGGACCTCGCCGAGGCGATGGCCACGCGCGCCGCTGCGAGCGACATCGTGGTGATGGCCGCCGCCGTCGCGGACTACCGGCCCGCGACCGGGAGCGAGCACAAACTGAAGAAGACCGGCGGTGGACTCACGCTGGAGCTGGTGGAGAACCCCGACATCCTCGCCGGGCTCGTGTCCGGCCGGCGCGCGGGTCAGGTGATCGTCGGGTTCGCCGCCGAGACCGGGGATGCCGACTCCGACCCCCTGGAGCACGGCCGTGCCAAGGCCAGGCGCAAGGGCGCCGACCTCCTGGCGGTCAACGCCGTCGGGCATGATCGTGGCTTCGGGGATGTGCCGAATGCCCTCACGGTGCTGGATGCCGCGGGGGACCTCGTCGGAAGCAGTGAGGGCAGCAAGGAGGAGGTCGCCGCGGCGCTGGTGTCTCACGTCGCCGACCTCATCCTGAGACGGTCCGCATAGCGCGAGAAGCCTCCGTGTGGCGGGCGTAGGCTGCATTCCCGTGACATCACTGCGCAGCTTCACCTCCGAATCCGTGACCGAGGGGCACCCGGACAAGGTCAGCGACCTCATCTCCGACTCCATCCTGGATGCCCTGCTGCGGGTGGACTCCCACTCCCGCGTGGCGGTCGAGACCCTCGTCACCACCGGTCTGGTGCACGTGGCGGGCGAGATCAACTCCCGCGGTTACGTGGAGATGCCGGCCCTCGTCCGTGACGTCATCACCGGCATCGGCTACACCTCCTCGGAGGTGAGTTTCGACGGCAACTCCTGCGGCGTCTCGCTCTCGATCGGACAGCAGTCGCCCGAGATCGAGCAGGGCCTGACCTCCTCCCGCGAGAAGCGCGAGGGTGAGGCGATCGACCCCTACGACGCGCAGGGCGCCGGCGACCAGGGCCTGATGTTCGGGTACGCCACGGACGAGACCCCCACCCTGATGCCGCTCCCGGTGCACCTGGCGCACCGCCTGTCCGAGCGTCTGACTCACGTGCGCAAGGCGGGGATCGTGGCGAACCTGCGCCCCGACGGGAAGACCCAGGTGACGATCGGGTACGACGGCGATCGCCCCGCGGCCGTGCAGACGGTGGTCATCTCCGCACAGCACGCTCCCGCCCTCAGCGAGGAAGAGCTGCGCGAGGCCCTGCACCGCGAGGTCCTGGTGCCGGTGCTCGCCGAGCACGTGCCCCACGGGGTGGACACCTCCGGGGTGCGGCTGCTGGTGAACCCGACCGGGGCGTTCACCCTCGGCGGTCCGATGGGTGATGCGGGCCTCACGGGCCGCAAGATCATCGTGGACACCTACGGCGGCATGTCCCGTCACGGCGGCGGTGCCTTCTCCGGGAAGGACCCCTCGAAGGTGGACCGCTCGGCGGCGTACGCCACGCGGTGGGTGGCCAAGAACGTGGTGGCGGCGGGCCTCGCGCGGCGCTGTGAGGTGCAGGTGGCCTATGCGATCGGGCAGGCGCACCCGGTGGGGGTGTACGTGGAGACCTTCGGTACCCAGGCCCCCGGGGTGACGCCCGAGGGGATCGCCGCGGCCATCGACGAGGTGTTCGACCTGCGCCCGGCCGCGATCATCGCCGACCTCGACCTGATCCGCCCGATCTACGCGCTGACCTCGAACTACGGTCACTTCGGGCGGGAGCTGCCGGAGTTCACCTGGGAGCGCACGGACCGCGTGCCTGCCCTGCGTGCGGCCGCCGGACTGGACTGAGCGGCACCGGCCGGCCCAGCCGCGCGGCCTTGTCGGTCGCTCGTGATCTGATGAGCGCATGACGCAGGAGGCAGGTGGTGAGCGGGCGGGGACGCCCCCGCTCGTCGCGGAGGTCTGCGTGGACCTTCCGCTGGCGCACCTGGACCGCCCGTTCGACTACCGCATCCCGGAGCACCTGGACGGCGCGGACTCGCCCGCCGATGTGGGTGTGGGCACCCGCGTGAAGGTCACCTTCTCCGGACGGCAACGCGACGGCTGGGTGCTGGCGGTGCGCGCGGCCACCCCGCAGGACGAGGTGCGTGCTCTCGCCCCCCTGAAGCGCCTGGTCTCCCCGGTGGTGGCGCTCACCCCCGAGATCGCGGCGCTCGCGCGCCGGGTGGCGGACCGGTACGCGGGCACCCTCTCGGACGTGTTGCGCCTTGCGGTGCCGCCTCGGCACGCGCGCGCGGAGGCGGGGGTGCTGACCGCGCTCAGCAAAGTGGAGCGCCCGGAGCCGGGCGAGCCGAGTCCAGCGCTGGTCGGCGGCCCCGGCGCGCCGGTCGGCGGCCCCGACGCGCCGGCCGACCTCGGCCCCTGGCGGGACGTACCCGGCGGGGAGGCGCTGCTGCGCCGGATCGCGGATCGGCAGGCGCCGCGCGCGGTGTGGACCCTCACGGGTGGTCCGGCCACGTTCCGCGACGCGCTGGTGCACGCCGCCCGGGTGACGCTGTCCTCCGGGCGGGGCGTGCTCGTCGTCGTGCCCGATGTGGCGGATGTGGATCGGGTGGCGAGCCATCTCGACGAGGCCCTCGCGGCCGAGGTCGTCAGGCTCGTGGCGAGCGATGGCCCCTCGGTGCGGGCGCGCGCGCACCTGCGGCTCGCCACCGGCCTGGCCCGGGTGGTGGTCGGCACCCGATCGGCGGTGTGGGCGCCGGTGCAGCACCTGGGTCTGGCGGTCTGTTGGGACGACGGCGACGACTCGCTGGTCGAGCAGCGTTCGCCCTATCCGCACGCCGGCCAGGTGCTCGCGCTGCGCTCGGAGGGGGAGGGCGCCGCGCTCCTGTTGGCCTCGCCCGCCCGCTCGGTGTGGGCCCAGCACCTGGTGGCGACCGGCTGGGCCGCGTCCCTGCGTGCGCAGCGCGCGTGGGTGCGGGAACGGGCGCCGCGGGTGATGGCGCCGGATGCCGAGGACCTCGGGCGCTCGGGACCGGGGGAGCACGCCCGGATTCCCACGCCCGCCTGGCGCGCCCTGGCCGAGGGGCTCGAGCACGGACCGGTCCTCGTGTCCACCCCCAGGTCCGGGTACGTGCCGCACCTCGTGTGCGCGCGCTGCCGGGAGGTGGCGCGCTGCTCGCAGTGCGAGGGCGTGCTCGCCTTCCCCTCGGCGCGCGGGGCGCCGGTGTGCACGGCGTGCGGGCACGCCGAGGCGGGCTGGCGTTGTTCGCAGTGCGGTGGCGTCCGGCTGCGTGCGGCGCGGATCGGGACGCTGCGCACCGCGGAGGAACTCGGTCGGGCGTTCCCGCAGGTGCCGGTGCTGGCCAGCGAGGCCGGGTCGATCGCCTCGGACGTGGACGAGACTCCCCGGATCGTGGTGGCGACCCCCGGCGCCGAGCCCGAGGCCGCGGGCGGGTACGCGGCCGCGGTGCTCCTGGACGCCGCGCTGGCGACGTCGCTGCCGGGCCTGGGTGGAGGCGAGGAGGCGATGCGACGGTGGATGCACACCACCTCCCTGGTCAGGAGCGCTCGGGACGGCGGTCGGGTGGTGGTGGTCGGCGGGGGAGAACCGACCTTGGTGCAGGCCCTCGTGCGTGCCGATCCCGTGGGGTTCGCGGAGCGGGAGCTGGCCGAGCGCGCCGAGCTGCGTTTCCCGCCGGCCGTACGGATGGCCACGGTCACGGGCACGATCGACGCCGTGGAGGACCTGCTCGCCGAGTTCGAGGCCCCGGAGGGCGGCGAGGTCATCCCGCCACGACCGGCGCCGGCCGGTGCGATGACGGCGTCCCTCGACGAGGGCCAGGACGGCGAGGACGGCGAGGTCGTGCGCGCCCTGGTGCGGGCACCGCTGGCGCAGGGCGTCGCCCTGGCGGTGGCCTTGCGCGCCGCGCGGGCGGTACGCAGCGCGCACAAGCGGCGCGGCGCGGTGCGCATCGTGCTGGACCCTCGGGAGCTCTAGCAGGATGACGCTGTGATCGACACCGTGATCCTCGACCTGGGGAACGTCCTGCTGGAGTGGGACGCGGCCCTCGCCCACCCCGACCTCTCCCGCGAGGAGCACGCGCGGATCTGCCAGGAGATCGGGTTCGCCGATCTGAACCTGCGCGCGGACGCGGGGGAGAGCTGGGCCGCGCTGGAGGCGGAGGTGGCGACCCGGCATCCCCGGCGCGCGGGTTTCCTGGCCCAGTACGTCGCGGGATTCCCGGCCAGCATCCAGTCGCCGGTGGCGGGGATGCCGGAGCTCGTGGCGGAGCTGCGAGCCCTCGGGCTGCGCCTGATCGGGCTGACGAACTTCTCGGCGGAAACCTACCCGGTGGCGCCACGGGTCTCACCGACGGTCGCCTCACTGGAGGCCGTGGTCGTCTCCGGCGAGGTGGGGTTGATCAAGCCGGATCCGCGCATCTACCGCCACCTGATGCGGGAGCACCGCGTGAGGCCCGCGCGCTCCGTGTTCGTGGACGACAGGCCCGAGAACGTCTTCGCCGCCGAGGCACTCGGGATGCGCGGGGTGGTGTTCACCAGCGCGCAGGCCCTCCGGGTCGAGCTGCGGGCATGGGGCATCGAGGTGGCGGCCGGGTAGAGCCGGAGCGGCTCGCGTCGGCTCGTACTGCGGGTCACGCGGGTTCGGGTCACGATCGGATCTGTGCTCGATCGCACGTTCGAGTCAGGTGTTCTCACAGGTCAGAGGGTCGTGGGTCAGGATGTCGGTGGTCGGTGAGATGGTGTGGTCATGGACAGGGAAGCGGCGAGCGGGCACGGCGAGGGTTGGCCCGGTATCGGTGGCCACCGCGAGGGTGTGGCCGACCTGCTCGCAGCGGTGCACAACCTCACGCAACGCATCGCCCGGGTCGCTGACTCCACCGACCCCACCGACCCCGCTGTCTCCACAGGCCTCACCGACCCCGCTGTCTCCACAGGCCTCACCTGGCTGGACCCGAGCGCCGCGCTCGTCGAGGCCATCAGCGCGCTGGAGTCGCTGAAGTCGGCGGCGTGCGCCGCCCAGGCACGCCTGTCGGCGCAACTCGCGGACCGGCAGCGTGGGGCGCAACGAGACGCCGGCGTCCCCGCTGCGCAGGTTGGCGTCGGCATAGCCCACCAGGTGGCGTTGGCTCGTGGGGTCTCGCCTAGCCAGGGCAGCACTCTGCTCGGGGTAGCCCGCGCGCTGAGCGCCGAGATGCCGTGCACGATGCGTGCGCTGAGCACCGGGCGGATCGATGAGTGGCGGGCGATCGTTCTCGTGCGGGAGTCGGCCTGTCTCTCCGTCGAGGACCGGATGCAGCTCGACCGCGAGGTCTGCGGCGATCCGGAGGCGCTGGTGGGCGTCGGGGCCCGGAGGCTCGGGGCACGGGCCCGCCGGGTCGCGCAGCGCCTGGACGCCGCGAGCCTGGTCGCACGGGCACGCAAGGCCGAGCGGGACCGCACCGTGACGATCCGCCCGGCGCCGGACACCATGGTGTACCTGACGGCGCTGCTTCCCGTGGCCCAGGGGGTGAGCGCGTACGCGGCGCTTGACGCCGCGGCCGCAGCGGCGCGGGCGGCTGGGGATGCGCGCGGACGCGGGCAGGTGATGGCGGACACGCTCGTCGAGCGGCTGACGGGGCGAGCGGCGGCCGCGCCGGTTCCGGTCGGCGTGAACCTCGTGATGACCGACGCGGCGCTCCTGGCGCCACCCGGGACACCCGGTCGCGACGAGCCAGCAGGCATCGTGGGTTCGTGCGACGGCCGACTCGCGCCGCCGCCCGCGGGCATCGGACCGCTCCCGGCCGGCTGGGCGCGCGAACTCGTCGCGGCAGCCCTCGATGGTTCGACTGATGGCACGGCTGAGGGCACGCCTGGTGGCACAGCCGGTCGCTCACCTGACCCGGCCACCGCCGTCACCCTGCGTCGGCTCTTCACCGAACCCACCACCGGCGAACTCCTCGCACTGGAGTCCCGCTCTCGGGTGGCGCCGCCCGGACTGCGCCGGTTCGTCGTGCTGCGGGACGGCACCTGCCGCACCCCGTACTGCGATGCGGCGATCCGGCACACCGACCACGCCCACGAGGTCGCACGCGGCGGACCGACCACCGCGGAGAATCTGCAGGGCCTGTGCGAACGCTGCAACTACGCGAAGCAGGCGCCCGGGTGGGCCGCCACCGTGGGAGCAGACGCGAGCGGTGTCCCCCGCAGCTCGCGGGCAGCCGTGGGTGCCGCAGCGGTGGGTGCCGCAGCGGTGGGTGCTGCAACAGGAGGTTCGGCGACAGCGTCGCTTCGCACCCCGACCGGTCACGTCTACCGCAGCCGACCCGATCCGCTCCCCGGCGCGACATCACCACCGAATACCCGTCAGGCCGCGCTCGGCGAGCCGGCTGGCTGTCGCTGGGACCGCACCACCCGCCGGGTCCCCGGCACACGAGCCGGCATCGTGCACCTGGCGACGCCGATGGGCCCGACGCCCACCGTCGCGCGATCCACCCACGGACCGGGGATCGAGTCCGGTCGGAGGAAGACCTACCCGCGGAGAATCTAGACTCGCCGGGTGACCGATCGACTACGAGTCCTGTTCGCGGGCACGCCCGAGGTGGCGATCCCGACCCTCGACGCGCTCGCCGAGACACACAACGTGGTGGCGGCCCTCACCCGACCGCCCGCGCGCCGTCGTCGCCGCGGCGAACCGGAGCCGTCCCCGGTGGCGCTGGCCGCCCGGGAGCGGGGGATCGATGTGCTGGAGTGGCCCACCCTGCGCACCGAGGAAGCCAGGCGCCGCCTGGCCGACCTCGACCTGGACATCGCCGTCGTCGTGGCCTACGGGGCGCTCGTCCCACAGGCCCTGCTGGAGATGCCCCGGCACGGTTGGGTGAACCTCCACTTCTCGCTGCTGCCCGCCTGGCGCGGCGCCGCACCCGTGCAGTGGGCCGTCCGCTCCGGGGACCCCGTCACCGGCGCCACCGTCTTCCGGCTGACCGCCGGCCTGGACGAGGGACCCGTGGTCGGCACGATGACCGAGGCGGTGCGTCCCCGCGACACCTCCGGGGACCTCCTGGACCGGCTCGCGGTGGCGGGGGCACCCCTGGTGCTGCAGAGCGTCGCGGCACTCGCCGACGGCTCCGCCACCCCGGTACCACAGCCCACGGACGGCATCAGCCTCGCGCCGCGCATCGACGTCGCCGATGCCCGCGTGCGATGGGAGCACCCGGCCCTCGCCATCGACCGGCTCGTCCGCTCCATGACGCCCGCACCCGGTGCCTGGGGCGAGGTGGCGGGCCGGCGCGTCAAGCTCGGCCCCGTCACCCCGGTGTCCATGCCGCGCGTGGGGTCGGCCATGCCGAGCCGGACCCTGGCTCCCGGGGAGATCGAGGCGACCAAGCAGGCGGTGTTCGTCGGCACCGGCAGCGAGAGCGTGCAACTGAGCGACGTCGCACCCGCCGGCAAGCAGTGGATGCCCGCCGCCGACTGGGCCCGCGGCGCAACCATCGACGGCGCGCGCTTCGAGGCAACTCAGGACCAGGCATGACCCAGCCGCAGCGCCGCTCCGGCACCGACCCGGCCCGCCAGGCCGCCTACGACGTCCTGCGCGCCGTCGCCGACTCCGACGCCTACGCGAACCTCGTGCTGCCCGGCATGCTCGCCGAGCGTCGCCTCGGCCGGCGCGATGCCGCGTTCGCGACAGAGTTGGCCTACGGCACGCTGCGGCTGCGGGGCCGCTACGACGCCGTGCTGGAACGCTGCTCCTCCCGCAGCCTGCGCGAGATCGACCCGCGGGTCCTGGACGCCCTGCGCCTGGGCGCGCATCAACTCCTCGGGATGCGCGTGCCCCCGCACGCGGCGGTGGGGGAGACCGTGAACCTCGTGCGCGGCGTCGCGGGACCGGGTGCGGCCACCTTCGCGAACGCGGTGCTGCGCAGCGTGGGACGCGCCAGCAGGCAGGAGTGGTTCGCTCGCCTGGAGCGCGAGATCCCGGACGAGACCGAGCGGCTGGCCACGATCGAGGCGCACCCCACGTGGATCGTGCGGGAACTGCGCGCCTCACTGGCGCAGCAGCGGCAGCACGACGGCGATGAACACCTGATCGATCAGCCCACCCTCGAGGGCGAGCTACGTGAGCTGCTGCGCGCGGACAACGAGGCGCCGCAGGTGACCCTCGTGGCACGCCCCGGCCTGGTGGATGATCGCGAACTCGAGGAGGCGGACGAGCTCGGTCGCCTCGAATCGCACCCCGCCGCCCCCACCGCGTGGCTGCTGCGCAGCGGCTCCCCGGAGCGGATCCCCGCGCTGCGGCAGGGCCGGATGGGCGTGCAGGATGCCGGCTCCCAGCTCGTCACCCTCGCGATGGCCGGAGCGAGCATCGAGGGCACCGACGACCTCTGGGCCGACCTGTGCGCTGGCCCGGGCGGCAAGAGCGCGCTGCTGGGCGCGGTGCTCGCCGAGCGCGCGGGGCGAGACGAGGTCGGAGCAGCGGCCGACGCCCCGCCCATGCTCGTGGCCGGCGAGGTGCAGCCGCACCGCGTGGGCCTCGTGCGCCGCAGCGTGAAGGCGATCCCGAGCGAGCACGTCGAGGTCGTGGAGTGGGACGGGCGCACCCTCGGTGAGGAGCACCCCGAGCACTTCGATCGGATCCTCGTGGACGCCCCGTGCACGGGCCTGGGTGCGCTGCGCCGTCGGCCGGAGTCCCGGTGGCGCCGCCAGCCCGCCGATGTGCCCGCACTGACCGCGCTGCAGACCGACCTGCTCGACTCCGCGCTGCGCGCCGTGCGGCCCGGGGGAGTGGTCGGGTACGTGACGTGCTCCCCGCACCTGGCCGAGACCCGCGCCGTGGTCGATCGGGCCGTGGCGCGCCGCGACGTGGAGGTGCTCGACGCCGTCGCCGCCGCCCGCGATGCCGGCGCCCGGCTCGACGGTCTCGGCGAGGGTCCCTACCTGCAGTTGTGGCCGCACCGGCACGGCACCGACGCGATGTTCCTGGCGCTGCTGCGACGACGCTAGCGGCAGTGGCTAGGGTGGTGGTGTGGGTATCCGCATCACACCGAGCATCCTGAACTCCGACGTCTCCGACCTGCGCGGCGAACTCGCGAAGATCGCGGGCGCCGACTACGCGCACATCGACGTGATGGACAACCACTTCGTGCCGAACCTCACCTGGGGTCTGCCGGTGGTCGAGGCGCTGCTACCGGTCACACCGGTGCCTCTGGACATCCACCTGATGATCACCGACGCCGACCGGTGGGCGCCGGCCTACGCGGAGGCGGGTGCGCACAGCGTCACCTTCCACGCCGAGGCGGCGGCCGCGCCGATCCGCCTCGCCCGGGAGATCCGCAAGCAGGGGGCGCGCGCCGGGATGGCGCTGCGGCCCGCCACCCCGGTGGAGCCGTACCTGGAGCTGCTCGGCGAGATCGACATGCTCCTGGTGATGACCGTGGAGCCCGGGTTCGGCGGCCAGAAGTTCCTGGACTCCATGCTCCCGAAGATCCGCGCCGCCCGCGCCGCGGTCAGCGAGAGGGATCTGCCGGTGTGGATCCAGGTGGACGGCGGCGTCTCCCGCGCCACCATCGAACGCGCTGCGGAGGCGGGGGCCGACACGTTCGTGGCGGGATCCGCCGTCTACGGGGCCGAGGATGCCGCCGCCGAGGTCGACGCGCTGCGGGCGCTGGCCCAGGGCGCACACGCGCACTGACCCACACGCCTACTCAGACCAGGAGTTCCGCCACCGCCCGCACGAACGCCTGCGCGGCATGCGGCGCGAGGTTCACGTTCAGGGCGGGCTCGATGAGTTCCGCCTCCAGCACCACCACGCCGTGCTGCGCGGAGGTCACCAGGTCGATCCGCGCGTACAGCGGCGCGGGCTCACCCGTGACGGCGGCGACCGCCTCCAGGGTGCGGGCGGCCAGCGCCGCCTCGGCGTGCGTGGCCGTCACGATCTCCGGGTGCTCCTGGTAGACGCCGCCGATCAGGGTGCCGCCGCGCTCCAACAGCGCCCCCTTGGCGATGGTGTGGGTGGGCTCGCCCCCGATCACGTACACCGAGCGCTCCGCGCCCTCGGAGAGCTCGGGGACCTCCGGCTGCAGCATCACCGTGCCGCCGCGCCGCAGGATCCGCTCGCCCAGGGTCGGCGCGCCGGGGTCGGCGGCATCGAACAAGCCGGTGTCCATGGAACCGGCCGAGACGGTCGGCTTCACCACGACCCCACCCGAGCGCGTGGCGAGGTCCGCGCCGAGGGCGGCGGCGTCGTCGTGGAAGACGGTGGGCACGACGGCGATGCCCGCCTCGGCGAGATCGCTCAGGTACCGCTTGTCGAGATTCCAGCGGATCGTGCCGGGGGAGTTGACCAGCCGGGTCACCGAGGCGACGCGGGTGAGCCAGGCGTCGAACTCGCCCGCGTGCTGCGGGTAGTCCCACGTGGAGCGCACCAGCACGAGGTCGTACGCCGCCCAGTCCGCCTGGCTGCGCCACGGCACGGCGTCGGCGGCGATACCCGCCCGCGCGAACGCCGGCAGCAGCAGCGGGGTGTCGACGTCGGGGTCGGTGGGCAGGTAGGAGGCCATCGTCGCCACGGCGACGCGGGGCATGGGCGGCATCGTGCTCCGTCTCGTGGGTGTGAGTATCATCGAACCAGAACACGCTACGTGCTCCGGGGTCGGTGAAAGTCCGAGCCGGCGGTGACAGTCCGCGACCCGCTCCCTCCGTCAGGAGGGCGCGGTTGACCTGGTGGAATTCCGGGACCGACGGTGAAAGTCCGGATGGGAGGAAGCACGAGGGTGTCGTGAGCCGCTGGCGCGCCTGACGCGCCCGGTGCGTTCTCGGCAACCCAGGGGCGCAACGCCCTCACCCCGGTCGCAGTGGTGCGAACCGAAGGGTGGAGGATGACGCAGGCGCTGGTCCGAGGCGATCTTGAGCAACGGCGACGGCACGAGCGTGCCGCGTTGCGCGCGCGCCGGCTCACCGCGCTGCTGCCTCCCGTGCTGCTCGGCGCCGCGATCCTCGCGCTGTGGGTCGCCTGGGCGCCCCGCCTCGGCCCGATCCTGCTGCCCTCGCCGTCCTCCGTGATCGCGGCGCTCGGCGAGCTCTCCGCGACCGGTGACCTCTGGCCCGCCGCCGCCACGACCGCCTGGACGGCGCTGCGCGGCGTGCTGCTCGCCGTCGTGGTGGCCGCGCCCCTGGCGTGGGTGATCGTGCACTCCCGCTACGCCGCGGCGGCCCTGGAGCCCTACATCGCCGCCTCCCAGGCCATTCCCGCCGTGGCGATCGCCCCCCTGCTGGTGTTGTGGTTCGGCTACGGCTCGGGCACCACCGCCCTGCTGGCGGCGCTCATGGTCTTCTTCCCGGTCGTGGTGACCGGCGCCGTCGGCCTGCGCAGCCTGGACCGTGAGGTGCTGGACGCCGCGCGGGTCGACGGCGCCGGCACCGCCCGCATGCTGCGTCACCTCGAGCTCCCGCTCGCCCTGCCGCACCTGCTGGCCGGCATCCGGGTGGGCGTCACCCTGGCGATGATCGGCGCGATCGTGGGGGAGTTCGTGATCGGCGGCGAGGGCCTGGGCCGGCTGCTGGTCGCCGCCAGGGACCGCGCCGACACCTCCGCCCTGTTCGCCACCCTCCTGGTGGTGTGCGCCGTGTCCATGACGGGGTACGGCTTGGTGCGCCTGGCCGAGTACCGCGCCTCGCTCATGACCGAACGCTAGAAGCCCCTCCTCCTCACGAAAGGCACGCCATGATTTCAGGTCACACCCACCACCTCCTCGCCGTCGCCGGGATCGCGACCCTCGCGCTGAGCGCATGCAGCACCGAGTCCGCAACCGAGAGCCCGGCGACAGATGCCTCCACGGCAGAGTCCAGCGCCGCCACCGCCACCACACCCACCTCCCTGACCGTGGGCCTGTCCTACGTGCCCGACATCCAATTCGCGCCGTTCTACGTGGCCGAGGACCTCGGGTTCTACGAGGAGGCGGGCCTGGACGTCACCCTGCGCCACCACGGCGCCGAGGAGGGGATCTTCACGGCCCTGGAACAGGGCGCCGAGGACGTGGTCGTCGCCTCCGGTGACGAGGTGCTCGGCCAGGCCGCCGCCGGCAGCGACGTCGTGCAGATCGCCACCCTGTACGCCACCTCCCCGGTGGCCCTCATCGCCCCCGAGGAGGCGGGGATCACGAGCGCCGCAGACCTGGAGGGCCTGACGATCGGGACGCCGGGGGAGTTCGGCTCCACCTACCTCGGGCTGCTGACCCTGCTGGAGGAGGCGGGCCTTGGCGCGGACGACGTGACGATCCAGAGCATCGGCTACACCCAGACCACCGCGCTGCTGACCGAGCAGGTGGACGCCGTCATGGGCTTCTCCAACGGCGACGGCGTGCGCATCGCGGCCGCCGGTACCCCCGTGACCATGCTCGAGCCGCCGAGCCTGGTGAGCGTGGGCGTGGCCACCACGGGGGAGGAGATCGAGAGCGAGGCCGAGGCACTCACCGCCTTCATCGAGGCGAGCGTGCGCGGCGCGCAGGCCGCGGCCGAGGACCCCGAGGGCACCGTGGAGATCGCCTCGGGCCACATCTCCGGGATGACGGCGGACGCCCGGGAGGACGCCCTGGCCGTGCTGGAGGCCACCATCCCGCTGTGGTCCGACGGCGCGGAGACCGACCTGGAGGTGTGGCAGGCCATGGGCGAGGCCATGGTGGGCGCCGGCATCATCGAGGCGGTGCCCGAGGGCGCCGTCACGAACGACCTCGCCTCCGGCGCGGGCCGGTAGGCTTGCGCCACGTGAAGACGTTCGAGGAACTGTTCGCCGAGCTGAGCGAGAAGGCCGCCACCCGCCCCGAGGGGTCCGGGACCGTCGCGGAACTCGACGCCGGGGTCCACACGATCGGCAAGAAGCTCGTGGAGGAGGCCGCCGAGTCCTGGATGGCCGCCGAGCACGAGGGGCCGGAGCACGCCGCGCAGGAGATCTCCCAGCTGCTCTACCACGCCCAGGTGATGATGCTCGCATGCGGCCTGGAGCTGAAGGACGTCTACCGACATCTGTGATGCCGCCCCGCGTCCGGACTCGCTAGACACTTCTAAGGAAACCCCCATGCTGCGCATCGCCGTCCCGAACAAGGGCTCCCTGTCCGAGCCCGCCACCACCCTGCTGCGGGAGGCCGGCTACAAGGCTCGCCGCGACTCCCGCGAGCTCGTGCTGCACGACTCCGAGAACGACGTGGAGTTCTTCTTCCTGCGTCCCCGCGACATCGCCGTGTACGTCGGCTCGGGCACCGTGGACGCCGGCATCACCGGCCGCGACCTGCTCATCGACTCCGGGGTCGAGGCCGTGGAGCACCGCCCGCTCGGCTTCGCCCGCTCCCGGTTCCACTTCGCCGCCCCGCCCGCCGCGATCAGCAGCGTGGAGGGCCTGGCGGGTAAGCGCATCGCCACCTCCTACCGCGTGCTGGTGGAGGGATACCTCGCCGAGCGCGGCGTGAGCGCGGAGGTGATCCGCCTGGACGGCGCGATCGAGTCCACCGTGCAGCTCGGGGTGGCCGACGCCGTCGCGGACGTCGTGGAGACCGGCTCCACCCTGCGGGCGGCCGGGTTGGCCACCTTCGGGGACGTGCTGCTGGAGTCCGAGGCCGTGCTCATCCGCCCCACCGGCGACGTGCGGCCCGGTTTCGACAAGCTCGATCGGCGCATCCTCGGCGTGCTGACCGCGCGCGAGTACGTGCTCATGGACTTCGACATCCCCGTGGGGAAGGTGGACGCCGCCGCCGCGATCGCGCCCGGCCTGGAGTCCCCGACGGTGTCCCCGCTGCACGATGGCTCCTGGGCCGCAGTGCGCGTGATGGTCAAGCGCCGCGCGAGTCACCGGATCATGGACGAACTGCAGGAGCTCGGCGCCCGCGGCATCCTCGTCACCCAGATCCACGCCACCCGGCTGTAGCGCGTGGACCCCCTGCTCGCGCCGTTCCGCGCCCGCCGGGCGCGGACGGTCGCGTGGGTGCTGACCGCCGTGGTCATCGCGAGCGTCATCGCGTTGTTCGTCACGGTGCGCCCGAACGCCGCGACCACGCTGGGCGCCGGGGACTACGGGATCGTCCTCGTCTTCGCCGCGATCCTGATCGCGATCCTGTGGCGCCAGGCCACCGTCTCCGCGGTGCCGGACGAGCGCGGTGTCACGGTGCGCAATCTCGTCCTCACCCGGCGGGTGGAGTGGGCCGAGGTGGTCTCCGTGCGCTTCTCCTCCGACCGCGCCTGGGCGCAACTGGACGTGATCGACGACGACCCGATCGCCGTCATGGCGATCCAGAACGCCGACGGCGCGCGCGCCCGGGACGAGGCCCAGCGCCTGGCCACGCTCGTGGAACGCTACGGGGGCACGAGCGTCAACGACTAGGCCGTGCCGGCCGGCAGCCGAACGGCCCACCGGCCGGCCGCCGCCGCCGCGAGGAACGGCGTCGCATCCTCGGCGAGGCCCCGACCCATCGTGGACAGTCGCACCGGCACCTCGGCGAGCGCAGCATCCAGGCCCGCCAGCGGCACCTCGATGAGGCGGTGGCCCGCCGTCGAGCCGTCCACGAGCTCCCGGGCGGCGGTCGCCACCTCGGCCTCGATCTCGGAGTCCCACCCGGTCACTTCCTCACCCTGGGCCACCGGCACGACGACGTCGCTCGCCACCAGCGCCACCCGCCCGTAGGCGGTGGTCGAGTGGTGGGAGAGCCCCTGGTGCCGCCCACGGGCATCGGCCCGGGAGACCCGCAGCGAGGCGACACCCCGCCCGCCGAGCACCCCGGCGGCGTTCAGGGCCTCCCCGGCCGCCACGCCGGAGAACCCCCACCGGGTGCCGGTGCCGAGATTCCCCGGCCCCTGCGCCACGATCACCGCGTCCACGCCGAGCACGTGGCGCGCCGCCAGCAGCCCGGAGTGCACGGTGACGGCCTCCACGTCGCCCCCGAACGCCTGGCCGACCGTGATCGAGGCCTCCAGCCAGTTCGCCTCGCGCAGTTGCGCCAGGGAGCGGGAGAACCAGGCCGGCAACGCTCCGCCGTCGGCCATGAGGTACGCGACGTGCGGCATGGGGGACCCCACCGCGGCAGCCTCCGCGCGCATCCCGGCGAGGATCGCCGGCACGGCGGAGTGCAGGTCGGCCACGACGACCGGCATCCCGCCCAGGTCGTCGGCCTCCGCGAGGATGCCGTGGGCGGGGGAGTCCTGCTCGTCCACGCCGAGCACCATGGGCTGCAGGGGCGTGTACCGGGCCTTCACCAGGTGGCCGGGGCCGGGTTCGGGGTCCGCGGGCAGCGCGTCGGGCAGCGCCGCCACCATGGCGTACCCGCCGGTGCCCAGGCCCCGGGCGAGGGCGTTGCAGGTGAGGGAGACCCGGTCACCCACTCCCGGTGTGCCCACCAGCGCGGGGTAGGCCAGCGCCATCACCCGGGCGCCCGCCGCCACGGACGCGGGCTCGCTCGGCCCCGCCGTGATGCGCACCTCGAGCTCCACCGCACCGGGCCAGGTGCCCCGCACGTTCTCCACCACGCCGTCGCGCCAGATGATCATGCGTCCATCATGCCGCGCACTAGGGTGGAGACGATGAGCACCGTGGCCCCTGCGGAACGCGCCATGAACCTGGTGATCGCCCTGACGCACACCCCGCACCGGATGACCCGCGCGGAGATCCGGTCGCGGGTCAACGGCTATGCCGACGCGCCGAACGACGACGCGTTCGAGCGGATGTTCGAGCGGGACAAGGACATGCTGCGCGACCTCGGCATCCCGGTGGTGACCCTGGTGAACCAGGCGCACGGGGACGACGTCGGCTACCGCATCGACACCGAGCACTACCGCCTCCCCGCGATCGACCTGACGCCGGAGGAGATCGGCGTGCTCAGCGCCGCCGCGCAGGTGTGGCAGGGCGCGCACCTGGACCCGGTGGCACGCCGCGCCGTGACCAAGCTGCGCGCCATCTCACCCGCCGCCGCCGACGACGTGGGCGCCCGGTTGCGGGTACCGCCGCCGGAGGCGACGTTCGAGCCGCTGGTGCGCGCCGCGACCACCCGCGCCCGGGTGAGCTTCCGCTACCGGGCCGCCTCGAGTTCGGCGCGCGGCAGTATCACCCCTGCCCGACGGCGCGTGGAGCCCTGGCGCCTGGTGGCCCGTGACGGCGCCTGGTACCTGCAGGCGTGGGACCTGGACCGCGAGGCCGAGCGGCTCTTCCGGCTCTCCCGGATCGCCGGGTCGGTCTCGGTCGCCGAGGCGGACAGTGCCACCCAACCGGTGCCAGCGGATCTGCGCCGCGAGGGTGCGCCGCCGCGGCGCTGCGTGCTGGCGGTGCGCCCGGACCGCGCGGCCGCGCTCCGGCTGCGGGCGGTGGTCGAGGGGCCCGAGGAACAAGCCCCCGAGGACGCTGCCAGTGAACCCGTGCCCGAGGGCTACGAGCGGGTGGTGGTGCTCGAGAGCGACCTGGAGGCCCTGGCGGGCATGATCGCCGGGTACACCGCCGATGTGCTCGTGCTGGCCCCCGCCGACCTGCGCGCGGGCGTCATCGCCCGGCTGCGGGCCGCGGCGGCCCTCGCTGCACAGCCCGCCCCGAACCGACAGGAGGCAGACGCCGATGCCTGAGTCGACCTCGGAACGCCTCGCCCGCCTCCTGGCGCTGGTGACCTACCTCTCCGACCACGACGACGTGCCCGTGGCCGAGCTCGCGGAGCACTTCGCGGTCAGCCGGGCGCAGATCCTGCGTGACATCGACACCCTGTGGGTCTCCGGCACCCCCGGCTACCAGCCGGACGACCTGCTGGACTTCTCCTCCGACGCCTACGACGCGCAGCGCATCGCCCTGACCAACGCCCGCGGCATGGACCGGCCGCTGCGGCTCGGCACCACGGAGGCGGTCTCGCTCGTGGTCGCGCTGCGCGCCATGCAGTCCCTCCCGGGCGTGGCCGACACCCCGGCGCTGAGCACGGCGCTCGCCAAGCTCACCGCCGCGGTCGGCGACGCCGCCGCCGGCGCCGAGAAGGTCAGCCTGGAGCCCCGCACCGAACCGCTCGCGCAGCGCGTGGCCGAGCACGCCGCGATCGTGCGCGAGGCGATGCGCACCGGCACCCGGCTGCGGCTCACATACGTGTCCGCGGCCGATGAGACCACCACGCGCCTGGTGGACCCGCTCGAACTCACCAGCGACGGGGACTACTCCTACCTGCGGGCATGGTGCCTGCGCGCCGATGCGGTGCGGCACTTCCGCCTCGACCGCTTCCTCGACCTCCTGCCCGACGGCGCCGCGCAGCCCCACCCGGAGGCCGGCGAGGTGGGCACGTCCCTGCGGCCGCAGGACGCCGCGCTGCGCGTGACGCTGACGCTCACCCCGCGCAGCCGCTGGGTCGCCGAACGCTACGGCGGCACCGTCACGGCGGAGGGGGAGACGCTCGAGGTCGAGCTCGACGTCGCCAGCACCGCCTGGCTCACCCAGCTCGTGCTGGATCTCGGCGCGGACGTGCTGGGCCTGCAGCCCGATACGCTGGCCCGCGACATCGCCGCACGCGCCACCCGGGCCCTCGCGGCATACGAGGAGGAGGTGGCGTAGTGCCCTGGTGGTTGGTGTGGGTGCTCCTGGTGCTCGCCGCCCTCGCGTTCCTGATCTGGATCGGGCTGCGCCTGTACCGCCAGGTCCGCGCGCTGCTCGCGGAACTGCGGCGCGCCGAGGCCGTGGTGAACGAGCTGCAGGAGCGGATCGCCGACCTCGAGGAGGCCGCCGCCACCGCCGGCGCCATCGAGGCCGAACTGACCCTCAGCCCAGAGCGGCGCGCCGAGTTGCACGAGACCCGCGCGGCCGTGCGCGCCACCCGCGAGGCCCGCCGTCGGGACCGCTACGAGCGTGCCAGCGCGAGCTGGGACGAGGTCACCGGCCCCCAGTGAGGGTTCAGTGAGCGCCAGCACCCTGGGCGTCCTGGTCAATCCCGCGGCCGGCCGGGGACGCGCCCGACACTTAGGCCCACGGGTCATCCAGGTGCTGCGCGCGGCGGGGCACGAGGTGACCGATCTGACCGCACCGGACCCGGCCACGGCCCGCGCCCTGGCGCGCGAGTTCGTGGCGCAGCCCGGGCCGCGGGTGCTCGTGGCCGTGGGCGGCGACGGCGTGGCGAACCTCGCGCTGAACGCGATCCTCGTGCACGGTCCCCACACGGCGCTGGCGCTGGTCGCGGCCGGGACGGGCAACGACGCCGCCCGCGGGTTGGGGCAACCGGTGCGCGGGCAGGAGGTGCTGGACCGCCTGGTGGCCGCACTGGCGCGCGATCCGCGGCGGCTGGATGCCGTGCTCGTCTCGCCCGGACTCACGGGCACCTCCCGCGGCCGGTACCTGCTGAGCGCGGCGGTCGCGGGTTTCGACGCGGCGGTCGCGGGGCGCACCAATCGGATCGCCTGGCCCCGGGGTACCGCGCGGTACGTGCTCGGGGTGCTGGCCGAGTTGGTGGGCTTCCGTGGCTACGCCGTGCGGGTGGAGGTCGTCGACGGTGCGGGCCAGAGCATCGATCTCGGCCTGTGCGGCACGCTGGCCACGGTCGCGAACACCGCGTGGATCGGCGGCGGGATGCGCATCGCTCCCGGGGCGGACCCCACCGACGGCGTGCTCGAGGTGGTCACCGCCGTCACCGTGCCGCGGCGCACCCTGCTGCGGGTCTTCCCCCGGGTGTTCGCCGGCACCCACGTGGAGCATCCCGTGGTCACGGTGACCCGGGGCCGCGAGGTGGTGCTGCGCGAGGACGCCGCCGCCCGCGCCGCGGGCCTCGCGCCCGCTCCGCACCTGCACGGCGACGGGGAGCCGTTCGGCACGCTGCCGATGCGGCTGCGGGTGGTGCCCGGCGCGGTCGCCGTCCACACCTGACCGGGCCGCCGAGGGTGAGAGGGCCGCCTAGGGTGGAGCCATGAGTTCACCCGCCGAGCGGTTCGCGGCAGCCCAGCAACGCGCACGAGCGACCCGGGCGATGGGGGCGTTGGCCGGGGAGCTCGATGCCTTCACCGACCGCCTCGACTTCGCCCTGGACGACTTCCAGCGCACGGCGTGCGAGCACCTGTCCACCGGGGTGGACGTGCTCGTGGCCGCCCCCACCGGCGCCGGGAAGACGGTCGTGGGGGAGTACGCCGTCCACCTGGGCCTGGCCACCGGCCGCAAGACGTTCTACACCACCCCGATCAAGGCGCTCTCGAACCAGAAGTACCTCGACCTCGCCCGCGCGCACGGCAACGAGCACGTGGGGCTGCTGACCGGTGACGTGAGCATCAACGCCGACGCGGACGTGGTGGTCATGACCACCGAGGTGCTGCGCAACATGATCTACGCCGCCTCACCGGCGCTGGAGAACCTCGGCTACGTGGTGATGGACGAGGTGCACTACCTCGCCGATTCCTTCCGGGGACCCGTGTGGGAGGAGGTCATCCTGCTGCTGGGCGAGACTGTACGCCTGGTCTCGCTCTCGGCGACCGTGTCCAACGCCGAGGAGTTCGGCCAATGGCTGCGCGAGGTGCGCGGCGCCACCGAGGTGGTCCTCTCCGAGCACCGGCCGGTGCCGCTGTGGCAGCACATGATGGTGCGCCACGAGGTGCTGGACCTCTACACCGCCCGGGTGGACCCTACCAACCCCGGCACCGACCCGCCGGTGAACCCGGACCTGCTGGAGGCGGTGCGGCGCGCGGAGCACTCCAGCGAGGACCCCCGCCGCGGGGGCGGCCGGGACCACGGCCGAGGGGGTGGCCGCAAGGGCCGCGATCGCCGCGGCGGCCGGTTCGCTGGCAACGCCCCGCGTGGTGGTCGGCGCGCGGGGGTGCGCCCACCGCGCCGGGACGTGGTGGTCTCCCGGCTGGACGCGGCCGGGCTGCTGCCCGCGATCATGTTCGTCTTCTCCCGCAAGGGCTGTGACGCCGCCGTGGACCAGGTGATCGCCTCCGGCATCGCCCTGACCACCCAGGCCGAGCGGCGGGAGATCACGGCCGTCCTCGCGGGATTCGAGCAGCGCATCCCGGCCGAGGACGCCGACGCGGTGGGCTGGCCGGCCTTCGAGGGCGCCTGCCTGCGCGGCGTCGCCGCGCACCACGCCGGGCTGCTGCCGGTGTTCAAGGAGGCCGTCGAGGCGTTGTTCGCCCGGGGGCTGGTCAAGGTCGTCTTCGCCACCGAGACCCTCGCGCTCGGGATCAACATGCCGGCGCGCTCGGTGGTGCTGGAGCGCCTGGACAAGTGGGACGGCAAGGAGCACGCCCCGGTCACGCCGGGGGAGTACACCCAGCTCACCGGCCGCGCGGGGCGGCGCGGCATCGACGTGGAGGGCCACGCCGTCGTCCTGTACGCCTCCGGGGTGGACCCCAAGGCGGTGGCGGGCCTGGCCTCCCGCCGCACCTACCCGCTGCGGTCCAGTTTCCACCCCACGTACAACATGGCCGTCAACCTGCTCTCCCGCGCCGATCAGGAGCAGGTGCGCGACCTGTTGGAGCAATCCTTCGCCCAGTTCCAGGCCGACCGCGGCGTGGTGCACCTGGCCCGGCAGTCGCGCAGCCAGGCCGAGGCGCTGGCCGGATACCGCGAGGCGATGGCGTGCGAACGCGGCGACATCGCGGGCTACCTCGCGCTGCGGGAGCGGGTCACCACCCTGGAGGCCGCGGAGCAGCGCGAGGCCTCCCGGGAGGGCCGCAAGGCCGCCACCCGGGACATCGCCTCGCTGCGCCCCGGCATGGTGGTGGACCTCTCCGGTGGCCGTGGCTCGCAGTGGGCCGTGGTGGTCTCCATGCCCGATCAGGGGCGTTCCGGGCCGATCATCCAGGTGCTCACCCTGGAACGTCAGGTGCGCACCGTGACGGTGGCGGACGTGCCGCGGGGCTTGGCCCCGCACGGGCGGGTGAAGGTGCCGAAGGACTTCACCACGCGCGATGCCCGCTCCCGGCGTGACCTCGCCTCCAGCCTGCGCAACGCCGTCGCGGCCGGGGTCCCCTCCCGGGAGAGCGATGTGCTGCGCCGCGGCAACGAGGACCTCGCCGCCGCCCGCGCGGCCGTGCGCGAGCACCCGTGCCACGGCTGCCCCGACCGGGGCGAGCACCTGCGCTGGGCGGTGCGCGCCCAGGGGCTGCAGGCCGACCACGAGAAACTCCTCGCCCGGATCGATGCCCGCACCGCCTCCATCGCGCGGGACTTCGACAAGGTGTGCGAGGTGCTGACCACGCTGGGGTACCTGCGCCCCGCGGAGGAGTCCACCCCCGAGACCCGCGTGACGGACTCGGGGCGGTGGCTGCGCCGCCTGTACGCCGAGCGGGACCTCACCCTGGCGGAGTGCCTGCGCTCCGGGGCCTGGGAGGGCCTCTCACCCGCGGAGCTCGCCGCGGCGCTGACTTGCATCGTGTACTCCACCCGCGGCGAGGAGGACAACCCCTCCGCGATCCCTGCCGGCATCCCGCCGCGGCTGGAGGCGGCGCTGGCCACGACGGCGCGGATCGCCGTGGACATCGAACTCGCCGAGAAGCAGGCGGGCCTCGTGCCCACCAGCGGGATCGATACCGGCCTGGTGCGCATCATGCACACCTGGGCCAGCGGCGCGAGCCTCGCCACCACCCTGGGTGGCACCGACATCGCCGCCGGGGACCTGGTGCGCTGGTGCAAGCAGGTGCTGGACGTGCTGGACCAGGTGCGCATCGCCGCCCCCGATGCTGCGCTGCGCTCACGCGCGGAGCACGCCGTGGGCGCCGTGCGACGCGGCGTGGTGGCGGGCGAGGTGACCGCATGAAGGGCGCGACGCCCATGCAGGCAGTGCTCTACCGCGGCGGCACGGTCTACAGCGAACGGGACCTGTTCGCCACCGCCCTGCTGACCGCGGGCGAGACGATCGCGTGGCTCGGGGACGAGGAGGCGGCCAGGCCCCGCGAACGGGAGGCGCAGCACGTCGTCGAACTCGGCGGTGACCTGCTGGCCCCCGCGTTCGTCGACCCGATCGGTGACCCCGGCTTCCCGCTCGCTCCGAGCGGCCGCCACGCCGATGCGGCCGCGCTGCGCGCCCCGCAGTCCTGGCCGGCGGGCGCCGTCGCCCTGGTGGATCCCGTGCGACTGCTCACCGAGGGTGCCGACGACCTCGACCTCGGCGCGGTCTCCGGGTCGGGTGTGCCCCTCGCGCTGGGATCGGCCGATCCGAGCGTGACGCCCTGGCGCACGGTGGCGGCGGCGCTGCGCCTGGGACTCTCGGCGCGGGCCGCGTTCCGCGCCCACACCCGGGGCGGCTGGCGGGCGAGCACCGCCCCGGACGCCATGATCCGGGGCGTGTTGGCGCCCGGATCACCCGCGTCCCTCACGCGGTGGCGGTCCACGGAACTGGGTATCCAGGTGGCCGACGCCGCCCGCTCGAGCTGGAGCGTGGACGCCCGCGCAGGCATGGTCCCGCTCCCGGTGCTGCCCGCGTGGGATGCGCCCGTGGACGCGGGGTGGCCGGAGGGGGTCCCCCTCGACGCTGCGGGTCCGTCCTCGATCTAGATGACCGCGGCCCTCGTGTCGCGGCGACACGCCGGACGAGGCAGGATTCGACCGGATTTCTTCTGTGCCGCTGACCTGCGCCTACGGCCCTGGCCTGCGCCGTCACCCGCTTGACATCACGATCGGATCACGAAAGTCTCGTCCTCGCGCCACTGAGCTTCGAGCCCGGGGTGCGAGGACGCACCCAGGGGGTGCTCGGTTCCCGGTCGCGTGGGCATTAGAAAACGCGTGACGCACCGCGTCCGCGGTCCGAAGTCCATGCGACCGGGGAGCCGTATCCGCCACCGTATCCTCGAGGGGTGCCCTCACCCGCCCAACCCTCGCGAACCCTCAGCCTGCTCCTCGCCGTCGCCGGCGGCCTGCTGTGCGACGCGGCCTTCCCGCAACGCGGGCTGTGGCCGCTGGCCATCGCGGCGGTCGCCCTGCTCCTGCTCGCCCTGCGGCGAGACCACGCCGGGTGGGGGTTCCTGGTCGGCACCGTGTGGGGCCTGTCCTTCTTCCTCGTCCACATCTGGTGGGCGAACGACTCCGTCGGCGTGATCCCCTGGGTGGCGCTGTCGGCCGCGCAGGCCCTGGCCGTGGGTGCCACGGCAGCGTGCTGGGTGTGGGTGCGTCGCCTGCCCGCGCTGCGTGAGCATCCCTGGTGGTCGGTGCTCGCGTTCGCCACGGTCTTCTCCGCCTGGGAGGTGGCGCGGTCCGCGGCGCCGTTCGGCGGTTTCCCGTGGGGACGCCTCGCCTACGCCCAGAGCACGGGACCGCTGTTGCGTCTGGCGAGCCTCGGGGGAGTGGTGCTCGTGACCTTCGTGGTGGCGGCCCTGGGGGCCGCCCTCGCCCTGGGAGTCGTGGCGCTGCGGCGCGGTGGGGTGCTGCGCGCCTCCCTGGCCGCCATCGTCGTCGTCGCGGTGCCGGCCCTCGCGGTGCTCGTGCCGCTGGATGCCTCCGCCCAAGCCGGCACCACGCGGGTGGGCTTCGTGCAGGGCAACGTCGCCAACCCGGGCCTGGGCGCATTCGCGAACGCCCGGGAGGTGGTCGAGAACCACACGGCCGGCACGCTGGCGCTGGCGCAGGAGTACCCCGGCGAACTCGACGTGGTGCTGTGGCCCGAGAACGCCTCGGACTACAACCCCCGCGAGGACGCCGAGGCGGGTGCGCTCGTGGCGGAAGCGGCCGAGGCCATCGGGGCGCCCATCCTGCTCGGCACCCAGTCCTACCTGCGCGACGAGGAGGGCTACGCCGTCGAGCGCTACAACGACTACGTGCTGTGGGAACCGGGCCAGGGGGCCGTGGACGTCTACGCCAAGCAGCGCCCCGCACCCTTCGCGGAGTACATCCCGATGCGGGACATCGCCCGGCGCTTCTCCAGTGCCGTGGACCTCGTCACCGTCGACATGGCCCCCGGGACGCAGGTCGCCGTGCTCGACGTCACCTACCCCGATGACCGGGTCGTGCCCTGGGGGATCGGGATCTGCTTCGAGGTGGCCTACGACGACGTGCTGCGCGAGGCGGTGCTCGCCGGTGCGCAGGTGCTGGTGGTGCCCACGAACAACGCCTCCTTCGGATACACCGCCGAGTCGGAGCAGCAACTCGCGATGACCGCCTTCCGCGCCGTGGAACTGGGCCGCGCCGCCGTGCAGGTCTCCACCGTGGGGGTCTCCGGGGTGGTCTCGCCCAACGGCGTGGTCACGCAGGAGACAGAGCTGTTCACCGCGGCGCAGGGCGTCGCGGAGCTGCCGCTGCGCACGGGTATCACCCTGGCCGCGCGGATCGGGCCCTGGCCCGCCTACGTGGTCCTGGCCGCCACGGCGCTGCTGCTGGTGGCTGCGGCCACGCACGGCGCGGTCACCCGCACCCGCTCGCCTCGCCGTAGGGTGGCGGCGTGAGCAGTGTGCGCGTCCTGGTGATCATTCCCACCTACAACGAGCGGGCGGCGCTGCCCGGCACGCTGGTGCGGACCCGGGCCGCGGTTCCGCATGCCGACGTGCTGGTCGTGGACGACGCCTCCCCGGACGGCACCGGGGAGTGGGCGCAGGAGCAGGCGGCGCGCGACGGCGCCGTCCACGTGCTGCACCGCACCGGAAAGGAGGGGCTGGGGCGGGCCTACATCGCGGGCTTCGGGTGGGCGCTGGAGCGTGGGTACGACCTCGTGGTGGAGATGGATGCCGATGCCTCCCACCAGCCGGAGCAACTGCCGGACCTCCTGGACGCCGTGGACGAGGACGTCGCCCTGGTGATCGGCTCACGCTGGGTGCCGGGCGGCGGCATCGTGGACTGGCCCGCCTACCGACAGGCCATCTCCCGCGCCGGCACCACCTATGCACGCCTGGCGCTGGGTCTGCCGGTGCACGACGCCACGGCGGGCTTCCGGGTCTATCCCGCGGCCACGCTGCGCGCCCTGCCACTGGCCGAGATCACCTCGCAGGGCTACTGCTTCCAGGTGGACATGACCAACCGGGTGCACCTGGCCGGGGGGCGGATCGTGGAGGTCCCGATCACCTTCGTGGAGCGCAGCGAGGGTGTGTCGAAGATGAGCCGAGACATCGTGCTCGAGGCGTTCGTGAACGTCACCCGCTGGGGAGCAGAACGCCTCTGGCGCCGAGTGCGGCGCCAGAGGCGTTCGGGTGCGCGGCTGTAGGGCCGCGAGGGATCAGGCGCTCTTGCGAAGGCGGCCCGAGCGCAGCAGGTCCAGACGCTCGTTGAGCAGCACCTCGAGGTCCTCGATGGAGCGGCGCTCCAGCAGCATGTCCCAGTGGGTGCGCTGCGGCTTGGAGGGCTTGTCCTCGGGACGCTCGGCGTCACGCAGCAGTGCCTCACCACCGCCCGGGGCCTCCCACACCGGCGGGATGTCGGCGTCGGCGGAGAACGGGATCACGATGACGCGGCCGTCCGGACAGTCGTAGACGGCCTCCACGCGCGGCGCGAACTCCACGCCGACCTCGGTCTCCATGCTGTTGGCGCCGATTCTCATTCCGCGCAGGCTTCGCTCTGCCATAGCCGTATCCCTTCGTGATGCGTGAGTCGGTGCCGCCGCGGTGGGGGGTGCGACACCTGGTTGTTCTGCACAGTCCAACGTCACCGAACGCGGCATTGTTCCCGTGATCGGGTTGCCCGCGTGAAGGTCGCGTGAAGATGAGCCGGTTCGTGATGGGATAGGGACGTGCTGCTGAGCCCGTCCGTCCCCGTGATCGTTGTCCCTGTGAGTGAGCCTACCGTGGCGGCCGCCCGGGAGTCCTCTCGTGCCGCGGTGCGGGCCGGGGCCGAGGTGATCGAGTGGCGGCTGGACGCCCTCGCGGTGGACGACCTCGCCGATGCGGGTGCCGCGATCGGGGGCCTGGCCCGGGAGGTGGGCGTGGAGATCCTGGCCACCTACCGCTCGATCGCCGAGGGCGGCGCCGGGCCGCTGGGCGATGACGCCTACCGGGACCTGCTGCTGGCGCTGCTCGAGCACCCCCGCGGGCTGGCCGCGGTCGACGTCGAACTGTCCCGGCCGGAGGAGGACGTCGCCGCGATCGTCGCGGCCGCCCGATGCGCCGAGGTCCCTACCGTGGGCTCCAGTCACGACTTCACCGGGTTTCCGGACGATGTCGTCACGCGATTCGCCGAGCTGGCGCGCCGCGGCCACGACGTGCTGAAGGTGGCCGTGACGGCCGGGGACGACCTCGAGGTGATCCGGCTGTTGGAGGCCGCGGTCACGGCGCGTCACACGCTGGGACGCGCGGTCGTGCCGATCGCGATGGGGGAGCGGGGGGTGCTGACCCGGGTCGGGGGTGCCCTGTGGGGCGCTCCCTTCACCTTTGCTCGGCACGGGGCGGGCTCGGCGCCGGGACAGCCGACCGTCTCCGAGGTGGCGGCTGCCCTCGCGCTTCTCGGCGGGACCTCGTGAACGTGACGCATCGCCCCGCCGTGGTGCTCTGCGGGCCCATGGGATCGGGGAAGACCTCCGTGGGCCGGCGCCTCGCGGCGAGCCTCGGCGTGGCGCTGCGCGATACCGATGAGGACGTCGTGGCCGCGGCGGGTCGCACGATCCCGGAGATCTTCGCGGCCGAGGGCGAGGCGGGCTTCCGGGAGCTGGAGCACCGGGCCGTGGTCGCGGCGCTGCAGGACCACACCGGGGTGCTCTCGCTGGGTGGCGGCGCTGTGGTGCACGCTGGCACGCGGCGTGCCCTGGCGCAGTACCGCAGGGGCGGCGGTGTGGTGATCTACCTCGAGGTCAGCCAGCGCGACGCCATGCGCCGCATCGGCGCGGATCAGAACCGGCCGCTCCTGGCAGGAACGGAGTCACCGGCGCGTCGCTGGGCGCGGATCATGACGGAACGCCGAGGCCTCTACCAGGAGGTCGCCACCCACGAGGTGTCCACGCACCATCGTTCGCCGGCCCGGGTGGCCGCAGTGATCCTGGACACGCTCGGCTGAGTTCTCAGGCGTCCTCGAGGCGCCGCCGGCGTTGTTCACCCAGCACGTACGCCACGGGTCCGGCGATGGGAAGGGCGAAGATCCCGAAGAACCACGCAAGGCCGACGATGCTGCGGTCGGTGGAGCGCAGCCACACCGCGAGGGCCGTGCACAGCGTGCCGATCGCGAGAACAAGGAAGACCGTCCAGGCGAGGTCGTATGCGCTCATCGCTGCCCAGGCTACACGCCACGCCCCGTGACACCGGGCGCCGATAAGGTACATTATGTCATTACACGAACGGCTCTCGCCCCCGTTGCGCACCGGCGGTAGGTTCCGTGCATGGACGTCATCCTCATCCCGGGCTTCTGGCTCACCGGCGACTCCTGGGCCCCGATCACCGACGCGCTGAGTGCCGAGGGGCATCGCGTACATCCGGTGACGCTCCCCGGTCTCGGGCCGGACGACATCAGCGAGACCCGCGCGCGGATCGGCCTGGCCGATCATGTCGCCGCCGTGGTCGCTCTCGTGGACGAGTTGCCCGACGGCGTGGTGCTGGTCGGTCACTCCGGCGGCGGCGCCGTCGCGCACGCCGTGGTGGATGCGGTCGTCGGTGCTCGCCCCCACGCCGTCGCCCATGTGGTCTACGTGGACTCCGCGCCGCTCGCTGACGGCGGGTGCATCAATGCCGACCTCCCGGCCGCGCAGGGCGAGATCCCGCTCCCGGACTGGTCGGTCTTCGACGAGGAATCCCTGCGCGACATGAGCCCGGTGATCCGCGCCGCCTTCGCACGCGTCGCGATCCCCACACCCGCCGCGGTCGCCTCGGATCCCCAGCGCCTGAACGATGCCGCCCGCTTCACCGTGCCGATCACGCTGATCTGCTGCGAGATGGACGTAGCCACGATGCGCGGGATCGCCGAGGACCCCGAGCACCCGTGGCACTCCTACCTGGCGGAGACGGCACGCGTCCAGGACGTCACCTGGGTGGACCTGCCGACCGGCCACTGGCCGCAGTTCACGCGTCCCGGTGACCTCGCGCAGACCCTCCTGACCGCCCTGCGTGAGTTGACATAATCGTGCCGGTGTCCCGGTACGCCCTCTTCCTGCGCGGCGTGAACGTCGGTGGCGTCACGGTCACCTCGGCCGCGTTGCGGGAGTGCCTGGCGGGTGCGGGCTTCACGGACGTGCGGACGGTCCTGGCCAGCGGCAACGCCATGGTGACCACTACGCGGGTGGATCGTGGCGCGGTGCGTGCGCGCGCGGAAGGCGCCATCGAGGCGGCCTTCGGGCGAGCGATCGGAGTGGTGGCACTCCCCCAGGCCGAGGTTGCCGCGTTGGTGGCCGCGTGCCCGTACGAGGCGGACAGCCAGAGCCATCACGCCTACGTCGTGCTGGTGCCGGACGCGGCCGCGTTGAAGGGCCTGCGGGCCGCGGTCCCCTCCCCCGGCGGGTACCGGGACGAGGACTGGTGCGCGGCTCCCGCCCCGCTTCCGGCGATCTACTGGTGGTACCCGCGCCCCCGGGACGGTGAGCGTTCGATGCAGACCCCCGTAGCGAGCGCGATCGAGGCGGCGGCGCGGGGCGCTATGACCACGACGCGCAATGTCCGCACGATGCGGCGGCTGATGAGCGGTTGAACCGACCGGACTGACTAGCCGGCGGCCTGTGCTCGCTTGGCAGCGCGGCGGCGCGCGAGCTCGTCCTTGGGGTCCGGTCGCGCCATCAGCGCATCGGGCTGCGGCTCGGTGGACTCCACCGGGAACTCCGCGATGGTGGACTCGACCTCGCGCCAGACTCGGCCCACGGCGATACCGAACACGCCCTGGCCGCCCTGCACCAGGTCGAAGACCTCGTCGGCGCTGGAGCACTCGTACACGCTGGCTCCGTCGCTCATCAAGGTGATCTGCGCGAGGTCCTCCACGCCGCGTTCGCGCAGGTGCTCCACTGCCTGACGGATCTGCTGGAGCGAGACGCCGGTGTCGAGCAGTCGCTTGACCACCTTGAGCACCAGCACGTCGCGGAAGGAGTACAGCCGCTGGGTGCCGGAGCCGGTGGCGGGCCGAACCGAGGGCTCCACCAGCCCGGTGCGGGCCCAGTAGTCGAGCTGTCGGTAGGTGATGCCCGCGGCGCGGCACGCGGTGTGGCCGCGATAGCCGGTGTGCGCGTCGAGGTCCGGCAGGCGGTCCCCGAACAGCGCGCCCTGCGTGATCTGGTGGCTCGTGGACGCTGCCCCTGCCTCGGTGCTGGACACGCGACTCTCCTCTCGGCCACCGGTGGTGACGCTCATACTACTGCCGTCTGCCTCGCTCACCTGCCAACCTAGGGAAGCGTGCGGGGCCGGTCAACGCCCATCGGCGCGACACGCCGAGCCACGATCGACCAAGTCTCAAGTTTGACCTGAAGGTGACTCTTTCATGAGTCCCGCTCGTCGAAGTCGTCAGCCTCGACACCATCGAGGAAGCGTCGGAAGCGGGCGAGCTCATCCTCCCCTGCGCCGTCCTCCAGGGGTCCTGGCGCGTCGCCGGTCACGATCACGGACTCGCTGGCGAGGATCTCCTCGGCGCACAGGATCGGTACCTGAGCCCTCAGCGCGAGGGCCACCGCATCGGAGGTACGGGCGTCGACCCGTGTGCCGTCCCCGAACACGATCTCCGCGAAGTAGATCCCGTCACGAACCGCGACCATCTCGACCTGCGTCAGGGTGGTCCCCGTGGCGGCCAGCATGGCGAGGGCGAGGTCGTGCGTCTGCGGCCGTGGTGGCCTGACCCCCGCCTGGGCCGTCGCGATGGCGGCACCCTCGCGTGGCCCGATCATGATCGCGAGCATCCGGTGCCCCTCCTCCTCCTCGAGCAGCAGTACCACCTCGCCGTCGGGCACATGGACCCGCACTCCTCGGACCGAGACGCGTCGCACGCGAATCCTCCCCGCCTTCTAGACGATCCTGTCGACCCCCGCCGCGACGAGCGCCCCGTGGAGCCGGCTGAGCAGGCCGGAGAGGTCGTTGGCCTCCTGGATCGCCTTCTCCCTCGCGCGGGAGTCCTGCGGCGCATTGGGTCGTCCACGCAGGGGCGCGGTCAGCTGCGCGATGACGTCCACCTGGCGGTCCGCCGCGCTGCGCATCAGGCGCAGGTGCCGCAGGTCGAGTCCGCGGCGCCGCAGGTCGCTGGCGGCCTGCACCACCGGCAGGCAGGTGGCCTGATAGCGACCGGCAGCGTCCGCCACGATCAGTCCCGCGGCGTCGAGGTCGTCCAATTCCTCACGCGTCAGGTCCGCGAGGCGCACCAACTCCTCCGCGCTCAACCGGGCACCGCCGCCGCTGGGGATCCTCGGCTCCGCGAGGGCGTCCTCGTCGAGGCCGGCGTCCAGCGCGGCCAACTTGTCCCGGATCACACGCAGCGGAAGGAAGGAATCGCGCTGCGCCGCCAGGGCGTAGCGCAACCGTTCCACATCGGCGTCGGAGAACACCCGGTAACCCGCAGGGGTGCGGTGCGGGTGCACCAGGCCCTGCTCCTCCAGGAAGCGCAACTTGGAATGGGACACGGCGGGGAACTCCCGCTTGAGCACCGTCAGGACTGCGCCGATGTTCATGGTCGGCTTCGTCGAGACACCGCGTGGCCACGGCTCCTGAGCGAGTGCGCGCAGGCCGGCGGACTCGCCCGCGGCGTCCCCGGACGAGTCCGCAGCGGCGCCCACGCGGCGGCGCGGCGCTCCGCTCGTCATGGGGCCGCAGTCCCGTGCGGGCTCGGGTGGAAGGTCAGCCGGTACTTGCCGATCTGGACCTCGTCGCCGGAACGCAGCCGCACGGCGTCGATCCGCACGCGATTGACGTAGGTGCCGTTCAGGGAACCGATGTCACGCACCTCGAAGCCGTCCGGTACCCGACGGAACTCAGCGTGCCGACGGGAGACCGTCACATCGTCCAAGAAAATGTCGGCACGGGTATCGCGGCCTGCCATGGTGGCGTCCGCGTCCAGCAGGAAGCGCGCGCCTGTCGTCGGGCCGTGCTGCACCACCAGGAGCGCGCTCCCCGCCGGGAGCGCCTCGATCGCGGCGGCAGCCTGGCCGCTCGCACCCGGTGCCCCGGGGATCTCGACGTCGGTGATCGCCTCGAAGTGGGCAGTGGTGCTGACGGCCGACTCCGGCAGGTCAGTCGATGTCTCGTCGTTGGCGCCCATGGCCGACCCTTCCCTCGCTCAACGTGCTCGCGGTTCGCGCTGTCGCACTCCGCTGGCACCAGCCTATCCGGTTCCAGCGTCCTCTTCCGGCGCCGGGGTCGCGAACACCGGGTCGGAGAGCTCCACCACGGAGGTGATGACCAGGGCATCGGCCCGCGTCACCTGCGTTCGGGCGTCGTAGGAGCGCAGGGTGGCCAGCGCGCCACCGGGGATCCCCAGCGCCACGTCGAGGGTCTGCCCGTCCCCGATCGCCTTGACCGTGACGGGTGAGGAGATCTCCACATCATCCAGCAGCACCCCGCCCACGGCGTCGTCGAACCAGCTCGCGGCGCCCACACGCACCCCGTTCACCTCGATGGCCTCCGCACCCGCGATGCGCAGTTCCTCGATCAGGTTGACCCAACCCGAGGCCGGGACACCGTCGGCGCCAAGGATCGCGATCTCGATGCCCGGTCCGGACACCGGGATGGTGCCCGCGAGGATTCCCTGGACCTCGGCGTTGCGGCGTGCGACCTCCCAGGCGTTCGCGCCGGAGACCAGGTCCGCGCGGTCCAGCACCAGTTGCGCCTGCTCGGCCTCGAGGGTGTCATTGCGCTGGGTGATCTCGTCGAGCAGACGCACCAGCTCGTCCTGACGCAGCGCAGCCAGGTCGTCACCGGCCACCTGCCGCACCTGGAGCACGAGAGCGAACCCCAGGCCCGCGACCAGCAGCGCCACCAGCAGGTGGGAGCGGCGCGTCCAGCTCGGTCGCGGGGCGCGATGGGAGTGGTGGGCGTGCGGGGCGTCCGGTGTAGTGCTCATGCCTTGAGGATTGCGCGTCGGATCGAGGCGGCGTTGGAGAAGATGCGGATACCCAGCACCACCAGCACCGCGGTGGACAGTTGCGAACCGACGCCGAGCTGGTCACCGAGGAACACCAGCAGCGCCGCGACCACCACGTTGGACAGGAACGAGGAGATGAAGACCCGGTCGTTGAACATGCCCTCCAGTTGCGCGCGCACGCCGCCGAAGAGCGCATCCAGCGCGGCGACCACGGCGATCGGCAGATAGGGCTGCAGCACGGCGGGGACGTCCGGGGAGACCAGGAGCCCCAGCACGATCCCGACGATCAGACCGATGACCGCGATCAATTGACATCTCCTGTGGTTGCGGGGACCTGACTCGTCCCGACGTCGTCCGGGTTCCCGAGCGGATCGGCGTAGCGAGGCTGGATCACCCGGGAGGCATCCAGGGTGACACTGTCCGTGAGATCGGTGGTCACCTGGATCCGGTACCGGTCGGAGAGCACCTCGAGGTGGGCGCCGGCGGTCGAACGATCCAAGGCGTTGACCATCCGCTCGGAGTGACCGATCGCCACGATCTCGTAGGGCGAGGTGACCGGCACCAGATCCACCAGCACGGCCGAGCCCGCGGATCGGATCGCGCCGAGACCGGAGATCCTGGTGCCGTTGACCGCGATCGCCTCCGCGCCGGCCGCCCACAGGGCGTTGACCACTACCTGCAGGTCGATCGCCTGCACCCGCTCGGAGGGGTACTCCGCGGGAGCCTCCAGCGCGCGTGCCGAGTCGCTCAGTCGCACCGTGAGCGCCGGACCGGTCACCGCCGTCACCGCCGAGGCGACCCCGAGCGCGTCGAACTGCTCCGCGAGCTCCGGATCGGATGCGGCCAGCTGCGTGGTGGACAGGTCCCGGATCTCCGCGGCGAGAGCGGCATTGCGCTCCTCGAGTGCGTCGGTGCTCGCACGCCGCTGCGCGATCTGCTCGGTGAGCAACTCGGTGGCTCGGGTGGAGCCGTCCGGGGTCCGCAGCGTCGTCGCCGCGATCGTCAGGCCCAGACCGAGCGCGGCCGCCAGCAGGAAGGTCCCCACGCGGCCCCACCCGGACTCCACCCGTGCGCCGGATGCCGCGCGCCGCTCACGCCGTGCACGCGCATCCGCGTAAGCCGGGTCCAGCGGTGAGTCCTGCAACTCCCGCAGCAGGGTCATCGAGGCGTCCGGGCGCCGCGTCGATGCCTCGTGCGAACGTGCGGGGGTCACCGTCCCAGACTATCCAGCCGCGCGAGGACACGGGCTCACTCGCGGGTCACGCTCCGGTCTCATTCGAGGTGGAGATCCCGTGCGCCGTGATCGTGGCGCCGTCGGGAACGGCGTGGGGAAGGTCGTCCTCGGCGCGCAGCACACCCTCGCCGACCACGCGGGCCGGCGCGGTGAAGTGCCAGTCCCCCTCGACCGTGAGCGAGGACGCCTCCACCAGTGAGGGCACCTGCTTCACCCGGGCCTGGAAGTCCCCGATCAGCTTGTACGTGCCGTCCAGGGAGATCAGCGGCGCGGCGGTGCGTGCGAGCAGGTGCTTCTCCTCGGTGAGCTCGTACACGTCCGAACGCAGCAGGAACAGGTCGTTGGTGGTCTTCACCGGCAGGAATCGCTTGCGCTCCACCTCGATGACCCGGGCTCCGGGGAACACGTTCACCGCGGCGCCCATCGCCGTCTCCAACTGGTACACCGCCGTGGAGGTCTTGTCGCTCGGGTCCACCGTCTTGACGTTGCGGATGAGCGGCAGCGGCATCACGCCGTCGTGCTCGGCCAGCAGGTCCTTCAGCGCCACCAGGTCGATCCAGAGGTTGTTGGCGTGGAAGAAGGGGTGCACGTGCCGGTCGTTGGCGACATCAAGCTCCTCCGGGTAGGTCTGGGCCGTCTCCCGCTGGATGATCTGGCCGTCGCTGCGGCGCACCACGAGCTGCCCACCCTTGACGTCGGCGTCCGACTTCGCCACCAGCTCGGCGGCGTACGGGGCACCGGAGGCGGCGAACCAGGCAGCGATCGCCCCGTCCGGAACAGCACCCAGGTTGTCTGCGTTGGAGATAGTCGCATACCGGTACCCGGCACCGAGCAGGGTGTCCAGCGCGCCGGAGGTCTGCAGCGCCGTGTAGATGTCCCCGTGCCCGGGCGGGCACCACTCGAGGTCAGGCTCCGCGGGCCAGGAGACCGGCTCGAGGGTCTCGGCGTCGAGCTTGGGCTCCTTGTTCTGCAGGAAGTCCAGCGGCAGGCCGTCCACCGGGAGGTCGGGGTAGGCAGCGAGCAGGTCGAGCGACTCCGCCTGGGTGCGGAAGGAGTTCATCAGGAGCAGGGGGAGGTTCACGCCGTACCGCTCCCGGGCGGCGAGGACCTGCTGGGCGATGAGGTCGAGGAAGGTGGCGCCGTCGCGCACCGGCAGCAGCGACTTGGGGCCCTCCAGCCCCATCGAGGTGCCCAGTCCCCCGTTGAGCTTGATCACCACTGTGGCGGCCAGGGTCTCGGCGATCTGCTCCTCGCTCACCTCCAGGTCGGCCTGGCGGTCGATCCCGGTCAGCGGGGCCACCTCGGACTCGCGGATCAGGCCGGTCTTCCCGGCCTCCAGTTCGCCGTAGAGGCGGGCGAAGGTGGCGATCGCGAGGTCGGGGACGCCCGCCTCGGTCATCTTGGTCACGGCGAGGTCGAGTCCACGGGCGCTCATGCTCCCAGCCTAGCCAGGCAGCGCCTACCGTGTGGGGGTGAGCACTGTGAACATCTGGACCGACGGCGCGTGCAAGGGCAACCCCGGACCGGGCGGGTGGGGCGCACTGCTGGTCTCCGGCGGCAGCGAGAAGGAGCTGTGGGGCGGGGAGTCCGCAACCACCAACAACCGGATGGAGCTCACGGCCGTGATCGAGGCACTCGGCGCCCTCAAGCGCCGGTGCGAGGTGACCCTGCACGTGGACTCCACCTACGTGATGCAGGGCATGACGAGCTGGTTGGCCGGGTGGAAACGCAACGGGTGGCGCACCGCATCGAAGCAGCCGGTGAAGAACGCCGACCTGTGGCGTGCACTGGACGAGCAGGTGCAGCGGCACGAGGTGCGGTGGGTATGGGTGAAGGGGCACGCCGGGGACGCCGGCAACGAGCGCGCCGACGCTCTGGCGAACCGGGGCGTGGCGGAGCTCGGCTAGTCCGTCACTCCCCCCTCGCCGCCGCGGCGGCGAGGGCCGCGGCCGGGAGCGCCGCCAGGATGCGCTCCACATCCGCATCGGTGTGCGCGGCGGAGAGGAACCAGGCCTCGTAGATGCTCGGCGGCAGCAGCACACCCGCCTCGACCATCGCGGCGAAGAACGGGGCGAACCGCCAGGTCTCCTGGTCCTGGGCGTCGGCGTAGGTGCGTACCGGCGCGTCCCGGAAGGCGAGGGAGAACAGGCTGCCGGCCTCGCTGATCGTCACGGGAAGCCCGACGGCGCCGAACGCCTCGGCCAGCCCCGCGCGGACCGCGGCGCTCACCTCGTCCACGCGGGTGTAGACCGCCTCGTCGGCCAGCCGCAGGGTCGCGGTTCCGGCGGCCACCGCGAGCGGGTTCCCCGACAGGGTGCCCGCCTGGTAGACCGGTCCGAGCGGCGCCAGCAGATCCATGACCTCGGCTCGGCCCGCGAGCGCGGCCAGCGGCATCCCGCCGCCGATGACCTTGCCGAAGGTGAACAGGTCGGGCGCCCAGGCGTCCTCGCTCGCCTCCAGGCCCCACCAGCCGGCCGGTGAGACGCGGAAGCCGGTGAGCACCTCGTCCACGATCAGCAGCGCGCCGTGCTTCGCGGTGAGGGCGCGCAGGGCGGCGTTGAAGCCGGGGTCCGGGCGCAGGATGCCGGCGTTGGCTCCGGCGGACTCGGTGATGACGGCGGCGATCCTGCCGGGATGGGCGGCGAAGGCCGCACGCACGGCGTCGGGGTCGTTGTAGGGCAGCACGATGGTCTGGGCGGCGATCGCCTCGGGGATGCCCGCGGACCCGGGCAGCCCGAGGGTGGCGACGCCGGAGCCCGCCTCCGCGAGCAACGAGTCGGAGTGCCCGTGGTAGTGCCCGGCGAACTTGATCACCAGGTCGCGCCCGGTGGCGCCGCGGGCGAGTCGGATCGCCGTCATGGTGGCCTCGGTGCCGGTGGAGACGAAGCGGACCCGCTCGATCGGGGCGAGGGACTCGAGCGTCATCCGGTCCCGCACCAGTTCCGCGAGGTCGCTCTCGCCCACGGTGGGGGCGCCGAAGCTGAGGCCGCGTGCCGCGGCGGCCTGCACCGCGGTCACGACCTGGGGGTGGGCGTGCCCGAGCAGCGCGGGCCCCCAGGTGCCGACGAGGTCGACGTACTCGGTCCCCTCCACGTCCCACACGCGCGACCCGGCGGCGCGGGCGAGCACGCGGGGGGTCAGACCGACCGCGCCGTAGGCGCGCACCGGGGAGTCCACCCCGCCGGGCAGGACGGCGCGTGCCCGTCTCATCGCTGCGTCGTTGGTGAGTGTGGTGTCGTTCGTGAGTGCGGCGTCGTTCGTCCGTGCGCTGCTCATCGGCTGCTCTCCTTCCGCGCTACCTCGAGCGCCCAGTAGGTCAGGACGGCCTGCGCCCCCGCGCGGCGGATCGCCACGAGGGACTCGGCGATGGCGGCGTCCCGGTCGATCCAGCCGCGCTGCGCCGCGGCCTCGATCATCGCGTACTCGCCGCTGACCTGGTACGCCCACAGCGGCACGTCCACCCGCGGTGCGATCCGCGCGATCAGGTCGAGCTGGCTGCCGGCGGGCTTGACCATGACCACATCGGCGCCCTCGGCGACGTCGAGCGCCACCTCGCGCACGCCGTCGCGCGCGTTGCGCGGGTCCATCTGATAGGTGCGGCGATCGCCCACGAGCTGGGAGTCGACCGCCTCGCGGAAGGGCCCGTAGAAGGCGGAGGCGGACTTGGCGGAGTAGGCCAGCAGGGCGGTGTCGGTGTGACCGGCGGCGTCGAGCGCGGCGCGCACGTGCGCCACTTGGCCGTCCATCATCCCCGAAAGGCCCAGGAGCGCCGAGCCCGCCTCGGCCTGCGCCAGCGCCATCGCCGCATAGCGCTCCAGGGTGGCGTCGTTGTCCACGCCTCCCGCGCCGTCCAGCACCCCGCAGTGGCCGTGGTCGGTGAACTCGTCCAGGCACAGGTCGGTCTGGACCACCAGGGCCTCACCCACCTCGCGCACGGCGAGGGTGGTGGCCCGGTTGAGGATCCCGGACGGGTCGTCGGCGCCGGAGCCGGTGGCGTCCCGGGTGGCCGGGACGCCGAACAGCATGATGCCGCCGACGCCCGCCGCCGCTGCGGCGTGGAGCTCGCGGGCCAGGGAGTCCAGGTCGTGCTGCCTCACGCCAGGCATCGAGGCGATCTCCCGGGTGCCCTCGCCCTCCCGGACGAACAGGGGCAGCACGAGGTTGCGGGGGTGCAGCCGGGTCTCGGCCACCATCTCCCGCATGGCCGCGCTGCTGCGCAGCCGGCGCGGGCGGATTCTCGGGGCGTGGGTCATCTCTCGTCTCCGGTGGGGGTCGATCTGAACACGGTGTCGATCACGGCCTCGGGGGTGGGGGCGACGGCGGCGAGGCTGATCCCCGCCTCGCGCGCGGCGTGCGCGGTGCGCTCCCCGATCGCGACGGCGAGGGCCGTGGTGGGTGTGGTGGTGAGGGTGGCGGCCAGGGCGGTCACGACACTGGGCGAGGTGAGGACGACGGCGTCGATCCGGCCGGTCGCCAGGGCCTCGGCGACGTGCGGAGTGGGAGGCTGCGGCGTCACGCGGTAGGCGACGACGTCGCGCACCTCCCAGCCGAGGTCGCGCAGCCCGTTGGGCAGGGTGGCGGCGGCGAGGCTGGAGAGCGGCAGGACGGCGAGCGCGGGTGCCTGGCGGGCCAATGCCGCCAGGAGGCCGACCGCGTCGTGCCGCTCCGGGACCAGGTCGGCCTCGCGACCGAGCACCTCCCGGGCGGCCTGCGCCGTCGCCGGGCCGACGGCGGCCACGCGCACCGGCGCGGGCACCTCCCGCGCCACGGCGTGCACCGCCGCCACGGCGCGGGCGCTGGTCAGCACCAGCCACGGCCGCTCCCCCGCGCGCCCGGTCAACTCGGCGATCACCTGGCGCAGCGCGGGCGTCTCGCCCTCCTCGACCCGCAGCAGGTCCGCCTCCACGGCCTCACCCCCGCGCTCGCGCACCCGCTGCGCCCACGGACCGTGGGGCACGAGGACCCGCGGCCGCCGGACCGGCTCGGCGCTCGCCGCCGTCACGGCGTCCCGTGCAGCGGGGCGAGGTCCGCGGCCCCCTGGTCCAGGAGGTCCGCGACGATGCCGCGGGCCACCTCGTGCACCTCCGCGTCCTGCAGGGCGTCGGGATGCAGCCGGCCGCGGGACTCCACGACGCCCGAGCCGTCCAGGGCGTAGACCCGCGCCAGCACCTCGCGCTCACCGGTCGCGGCGTCGGCCTCCAGCACGCTGACCCCCAGGGGCGCCGCGCAGCCGGCCTCGAGCAGCCGCAGCACGGCCCGCTCCACGCTCGCCGCCTGTCGCGTCGCCGGGTCGTCGAGGGTGGCGACCACGCGGTGGGCCTCGCTGTGGGTGCGCGTCTCCACCGCGAGCGCGCCCTGGGCGGGTGCGGTGGGCCACTCGCGCAGGTCCAGGTGCTCCACCGCGTCCCCGGTGCGCCCCAGGCGGGCCAGGCCCGCGCCGGCCAGCACCACGCCGTCGAGCCGTTCGCTCGGCGAACGCGGGGCGAGCACCCGGCCGATCCGGGTGTCGATGTTCCCTCGGATGTCCACTACCTCGAGGTCACCCCGGCGCCGCAGCAGCTGCGCGCGGCGGCGGGGCGAACCCGTGCCGATGCGGGCCCCGGCGGGCAACTGCGCCAGGGGGGCGCCGGCCACCAGGAGGTCACGCGGGTCCTCCCGGGTGGGGAACGCCGCGATGCTCAGTCCGGGGCAGGGGGCGGTCGGCAGGTCCTTCGCGGAGTGCACCGCCACGTCGATCTGCCCGGCCAGCAGCGCCTCGCGCAGTGCGGTGACGAACACGCCGGTGCCGCCCAGGGAGGCCAGGCTCGCCGTTGTGGTGTCGCCCTGGGAGGTGATCGGGACGATCTCCACCGCGTGCGGCCACCCGGGCATCCGGGCGCAGAACGCCTCGGTCTGCGCCCGGGCCAGCGCGCTGCGGCGGGTCCCGACCCGCAGCGGTCGCCCGGTGTCCCTTGTCTCGGTGTCCTCGGTCACGGTGCCAGGCCCGCGGCGGCGGGCTTGAACCCGAGCCGTACGTTCTCACAGCACCCGGGGCGGCACACGTCGTACCAGGGGCCGAGGTCCGTCAGCGCGGGTCGCTGCTCGGGAGGTGTGCCCTGCAGCCGTTCGACGACGAGGTCCACCAGGCCGGTGACGTAGCCCGGGTCGATGCCCGGGGTGGGGGTGCGCAGCACCCGCATGCCGCGCTCCTGCGCCGCCTCGACCGCCTCGGTGTCCAGGTCCCACATCACCTCCATGTGGTCGCTGACGAAGCCGAGCGGCACGATCACCACGGCGTCGACCTCGCCCTCGGGCAGGCCCTCGATCACCTCGACGATGTCCGGTTCCAGCCAGGGCTGGCTCGGCGGGCCGGAGCGGGACTGGTACACCAGCCGCCACGGCACCTCGCCCACGGTGGGCTCGAGTTGCGCCATGACGTAGGAGGCGACGGCGAGGTGCTGGGCCTCGTAGGCGCCGCCCTCCCCCAGGCCCAGTTCGGCCGGTCCGGAGCGCTGGGCGTCCGCGGTCGGCACGCTGTGGGTGGAGAACAGCACCTGCACCCGGTCGGCGGGCACGCCCGCGCCGTCCTCGCCGTCGACCGCGAGCGTGGCCAGGGCGTCGCGCACGCCGTCGACGAACACGGTGACGAAGCCGGGGTGGTCGAAGAACGGCCGCACCTTGTCGATGGTGGTGGTGCCGGCGAGCCCCGACTCCACGAGACTGCGGGCGAAGTCCTCCCGGTACTGCCGGCAGGAGGAGTAACTGGAGTAGGCCGAGGTGGCGATCGCGATCAGGCGATGGTGCCCGGCGGCGTCCGCCTCCTTCAGGGCGTCGGGGAGGTAGGGGTCCCAGTTCCGGTTGCCCCAGTAGACCGGCAGGTCGATGCCCCGGCGGGCGAGTTCGGCCTCCAGGGCCGCCTTGAGCTGCCGGTTGTGGGCGTTGATCGGGCTCACGCCGCCGAAGTGACGGTAGTGGTGCGCCACCTCCTCCAGCCGCTCGTCGGGGATGCCCCGGCCCCGGGTGACGTTGCGCAGGAACGGGATCACGTCGTCCTGCCCCTCCGGGCCGCCGAACCCGGCCAGCAGGATCCCGTCGTAGGCGACCGGCTCCGTGACGTGCTCGGGCCCCGCGGCGGCGGCCGGACTCGCGAACGGGACGGTCTGTGACGTGGGCTCGGTGGGCTGGGTGGAGCTCTCGCTCATGAGACGACCTCCGCGATCTCGTCGAGGCCGATCAGACGGCCGGTGTAGAAGGGGACTTCCTCGCGCACGTGCAGGCGCGCCCGGGTGGCGCGCAGGTGCCGCATCAGGTCCACGAGCTCGGTGAGCTCGGCGGCCTCCAGGGCCAGGATCCACTCGTAGTCCCCCAGGGCGAAGGAGGCGACGGTGTTGGTCTGCACGCTGCGGTACTCGCTGCCCTTGCGACCGTGTTCGGCCAGCATGGCGCGCCGCTCCTCCTCCGGCAGCACGTACCAGTCGTAGCTGCGCACGAACGGGTAGACGGTGACCCACTCCTTGGGAGGTAGGCCGCGCAGGTAGGCGGGTTCGTGGTTGCGGGCGAACTCCGCGTCCCGGTGCACCCCGAGGGCGTTCCAGACCGGCCGCATGGACGCCAGGGGTTGCGCGCGGCGCAGGCGGCGCAGGGCGGCCTGCAGGTCCTGCGGGTCGGGCCCGATGAGCCACACCATGAGATCGGCATCGGCGCGCAGCCCGGAGACGTCGTAGAGGCCGCGCAGGGTCACCGTGTCCGGCAGGTCGGCGACCGCCTCGTGCAGGTCGCCGACCTCGTGGCTGCCCGCGCGGGCGAACGTGGCCCAGAGCGTGTAGTACGGGCGGGCTGGTGTCTCGGTGTGCACTGTCATCGTTCCTCGCTCTGCATCGGGTTCTCAGGTCCGGGAAGCCGGATCTCATCGCTCAGGTGTGCGGCGACCTCGCGGGCATGCGACACGATCGCGGCGAGACCGGTGCGGCCGCTCGCCTCCCCGATCGTGGGAATCCCGGGTATCGCGGACTCGAGGGCGGTGCCCTCGACCGCGATGGTGCGCACCCAGGTGCGTCGGGCGACGTCGAGGATCTCGATCCCGCCGTCGGGCACACCCGTGATGGCGGCGAGGTCCGCGGCCGGGGTGGCCTGCGCGGGCGCCTCGTCGTAAGACAGGCGCACCAGGTGCACGCCGTCACCGGCACCACTGCTCCACTTGGCGCTCGTGTGCGTGAGTGCGCGGGCGGTGATGCCCGGTGTGTCGCGCGCGACCAGGGCTCCGGTGCCGCGAGGCGCCGCATCCAGTGCCGGGCAGCGCACGGCGAGGGCGACCACGGCGATCCGGCGCGTGGTCCGGGATGGCGCGACCAGGTCCGCGGCCGCGAGCACGACACGACCGGAGAGGTGCTCACCGCCGGCCAGCTCCACGCCGTCGGGCCGCACCGTGGTGACCTCCGCGCCGGTGCGGATGAGGCCCCCGGCCGCCGTGAGTCGTGACTGCAGCGCGGTCACGAGGGTGGACATCCCGCCCGTCACGCGGGCCACCTGGCTGCCGGCGGGTGAGGCAGCCCGCACCCGCTGCGCCGCCGCGGCGAGCGAGGCACCGGAGGTGAGTTCGCGGGCCAGGGCGGGGCTCGCCGTCGCCACGGGAAGGTTCTCGGCCGAGCTGGAGAACACCCCGCGCACCACGGGGTCCACGAGGCGTTCCAGGACACGGCGACCCATGCGTCGGCGGACCACCTCGCCGAGCGTGCCCTCCCCGCCGGCCCGGATCGGCAGGACACGGTCCGCCCAGGCGCGCAGCGCGGCCGGCGTCCCGATGGCGTGGCGCACCTCCGGCGCCAGCGGGTGCGTGGGGATGCCGAGCACACCGGCGGCGGGGAGCGGGTAGGCGCCGTGCGGGCCGACCACCCAGGCCGGGCCGGTGGCCGGGGTCTCCACGTCGAGACCGAGGTCCGCGGCGAGGCCGGCGAGCACGCCGCCGCGGGTGGCGAAGGCCTCCGCCCCGAGGTCGATCGCGTGGCCGGCCAGGGTGGCGCCCTCGACCTGACCGCCGAGCCGCTCGGCGCGCTCCAGCACCGTGACCTCCCGGCCCGCCGCCGCGACGTCGGCGGCCAGGGTGAGCCCGGCGATCCCGCCGCCCACCACGATCACCGGGTCGGTCACCCTCGCACCTCAGTGGCGTGGACCAACTCCACGATCCGCGTCAACACGTCCGGGTCGGTACTCGGCGGGACGCCGTGGCCGAGGTTGACCACGTGCCCGGGGGCCGCGGCCCCGCGGCGCAGCACGTCGTGCACGTGGTCGGCGACCGCGGGCCAGTCCGCCCCGAGCACGGCCGGGTCGATGTTGCCCTGGAGCGGCACGCGGGGTGCGCGCTCGTGTGCCAGGTCCAGCGGCGTGCGCCAGTCCACCCCGATCACGTCGGCACCGAGGTCCGGCAGCAGGTCGTAGACCCCGGCGGTGCCCAGCCCGAAGTGCACCCGTGGCACGGCGAGGCCGTCCAGGGCGGCGATGGTGCGCGCGGTGTGCGGCGCGGCGTGCCGGCGCCAGGTCTCGCGATCGAGCGAGCCGGCCCAGGAGTCGAAGACCTGCGCGGCGCTGGCACCCGACTCGACCTGGGCACGCAGGAAGGCGCCCGAGACGCGGGCGCACCAGCGGGCCAGGGCGTCCCAGGTCTGGGGGTCGGCGCGCATCATGGTGCGGGCGCGGAGCTGATCCTTGGAGGGACCGCCCTCCACCAGGTAGGAGGCGAGGGTGAAGGGGGCACCGGCGAACGCGATAAGGGGGGTGGTCCCCAGCGCGGCGACCGTGAGCGCCACGGCGCGTCGGATGACGTCCAGCGCCTGCGGATCGAGGTCCGGGAGGGCGTGCACATCGGCCCGGGTGCGCACCGGGTGGGCGAAGACCGGACCACGACCCGGCACGATCTCGACCTCGACCCCGGCGAGCAGTGCCGGGATGACGATGTCGCTGAAGAGGATGGCGGCATCGACCCCGTGTCGCCGGACCGGCTGCAGCGTGATCTCCGTCACGAGCTCGGGCTCGAGGCAAGCCTGCAGCATCGGGATGTCGGCGCGCAGCGCCCGGTACTCCGGCAGCGAACGGCCCGCCTGCCGCATGAACCAGACGGGGCGAGCGGTGACGTACTCGCCACGGTAGGAGCGCAGCAGGGCCGAGTCCCGGGTCTGTCCGGTCTCGAGCGGGTGGTTCTCGGGGAGGGGCACGGCGTCATTGTGGCACCTGGTCCGCCCCCGTGAGCACGAGGTGACGGGACGTCGTGACAGTGCGTCATATCCCTCTGACCTGCGAAAACGCTCAGGTGAGCCTAACTGGCGAGGGGCGGGTGCGTTGCCTACCGTGTGCCCATGCTGCTGGCGCTGTCGATGACCCATGCCACGGCTGGGTTCGCCACGCTGGAGAGCGCCACCGCTGCCGTCTCGGGGATGCTCGTACCGGAGGTGCTCAAGCGCACACTCGCCCACGACCACATCGACGGGGCTGTGCTCCTGACCACGTGCAACCGCCTCGAGGCCTACCTCGACATCCATCCCGACCGGGAGCGCGATGTCACGACCGCGGTGCTCGGCGCCCTGGCCGCGCGCGTCGGGGAGCCGGTCGAGACGATTCGCGACGCCGTGGCCGTCCGCCGCCGGGACGAGGCCGCCACCCACCTGTTCACCGTGACCAGCGGCCTGGACTCGCTGGTGCGCGGCGAGGGTGAGATCGCCGGCCAGGTGCGCCGCGACTACGACCTAGCGCGGGAGGCCGGGCACACCACCCCCGACCTCGACGCCGTGTTCCAGCGCGCCCAGCGCGTCTCACGTGAGGTGCGCAGCGCGGCCGGTCCGGTCGGCGGCGGTGAGGCGTCCGTGACCCAGCTCGCCCTGGAACTCGCCTCCGGGCACGTCGAGGACCTGCGCAGCGCGCAGGTGCTCCTGATCGGCACCGGGGCACACGCGCGCACCGCTGTGGTCGCCCTGGCTGGGCGCGGCGTCCGCGACGTCGCCGTCTACTCCGCTGCTGGCCGCGCGGAGCGGTTCGCACTGCGACATGGCGTGCGCGCGGTGCCCGATCTCGGTCCGGCGCTCGCCGAGGCCGACATCGTGCTCACCTGCACCTCCCGGACCGCGATCGCCGCCTCTGACCTCCCCGACCGCACCCGGGGGCGCCTGCTCGTGATCGACCTCGGACTCCCCCGAAACGTCGATCCGCACGTGGCGGACCTTCCCGGCGTGGACCTGCTGGATCTCGACACGATCGGCAAGCACGCCCAGGTACCGGGCCTACGCACCGATGAGGTCTCGGCCACCCTCATCCACGACGCCGTGGCCGACCTGAGCGCGGACCAGGACGCCGCAGCCACGGTGGTGGCCCTGCGCCGCCACGTCGGCGACATCCTGGACGCGGAGATCATGCGGGCCCGACGCCGCGCACAGGACGTCGAGGAGGCCGACCGCACCGAGGCTGCACTACGACACCTCGCTGGGGTGCTGCAGCACGGCCCGACCATCCGGGCGCGTCAGGCCGCAGCACAGGGCACGCTCGCGGAGTTCGACTCGGCCCTGGACCGTGTCCTCGGCGTCCGGGGTGCCCCGGTCACGCCATGAGCCACCCGGCTGGTTGCTAGGCTCCGGGGCATGCCGCCCAGGGAATCCCGCACGTCGCGTCCGGGGCCCTCGATCACGGATGTCGCCCGCCATGTCGGGCTCTCCCAACAGACCGTCTCCCGGGTGGCCAACGGCGCCTCCAACGTTCGCCCGGAGACCCGCGATCGCGTCCTGGCCGCGATGACGGAGTTGGGCTACGTGCCCAATCAGGCCGCACGCGCCCTGCGCTCGGGCACGTTCGCCAGCATCGGCCTGATCGCCCATCGGCTCTCCCGCACCGGCGAGAGCCGGATCGCCGAGGCCGTGGTCGACGGCGCACGCGACGTCGGCTACACCGTCACCCTGGTGGACGTGGAGGAGCCCGACGACGAGCGGGTGGCGGACGCAGCCCGACGACTGACGAACCAGGCCGTGGACGGGCTGATCATCCTGCGCGCGGAAGGTACTCCCCCGGAGTTCCTGTTCCCGGCTCGCATCCCGGTGGTCGTGGCCGATTCGCGCCCCTCGCCCCACTACACCACCGTCACGGTGGACGATTTCGGCGGCGGCGCCCTCGCCGTGGACCACCTGCTCGGTCTCGGGCACCGTACGGTGCACCACGTGGGCGGTCCGGCCGATTCCGTGCCGGGCCTGCTCCGCGAGCGCGGCTGGCGGGCCGCGCTCACCGCCGCCGGAGCGCCAGTGCCCGCAGTGGTACGAGGTGACTGGACCGCGCGCTCAGGCCTGGAGGTGGGTACCCGCCTCGCCCAGGACCCCACGGTGACTGCCGTGTGGTGCGCGAACGACGAGATGGCGGCCGGGGTCATGCTCTCCCTGCATCGCGCGGGACGCCGCGTGCCGCACGACGTCTCGGTCGTCGGGTTCGATGGCATCGAGTTGGCCGAGGTGCTGTACCCGCCCCTGACCACGGTGAATCTGGACTTCGATGCGGTCGGTCGGCATCTCGTGGCTGCGCTCCTGGCGCAGATCCCCGGCGCACCTGGTTCGGGCGGGGACGAGGTGCCGCCACGGAACCAGGTGCTCCCTGTGGGCCTCCTTGAGCGGGAGAGCACCGCTCCCCCGCCGCTGCGCTGACGGCGTTGACGGGGCCCGCGCTAGGTGTACTGACCCGTGGGGTTGTTGACGCGGTCGATGGGGCGTTGACCGCGGATGCCGAGGTGGGGTCGTTCTAGGTTGTAGTGCTCGAGCCAGGTTGGCAAGGCTGCTGCTCGGTCGGTGTTGCTGGTCCAGACCTGGGTGTAGGCCCACTCGGTGACCAGGGTGCGGTTGAGACGTTCGACTTTGCCGTTGGTCCAGGGGCAGTGGGGGCGGATGAACTTCTGCTTCGCTCCCAGCATGGCGACCGCGCTGATGAAGGCTGTGCCGCGGCGGTAGGCCAGGGCGTTGTCGGTGATGACTCGTTCGATCCGTGTGATGCCGTGGGTGGCGAAGTAGGCCGCGGCGTTGGTCAGGAACTGGGCGCAGGTGGCGGTGTTCTCGTCGGGGTGGATCTCGGCGTAGGCGAGCCGGGTGTGGTCATCGATCGCGGCGTGGACGTAGTCGTAGCCGTTCCCGCGTCCGCGAACCTGTTCGCGGCGGCCGTGGGCACGCCAGCCACCGCCGCTGGGGATGCGCCCGAGCTTCTTCACGTCCACGTGGATCAACGAGCCGGGGTAGGCGTGCTCGTAGCGCTGAGCGCTGCGGCGCCGGGCCCTGATGACCTGGCCCGTGAGCGGGTCGCACTCGGACAGACGTGGGGTGTGGTGACGAGCCAGGACCCGGCCAACGGTCGAGGCGGGCAGGCCGAGGCGGCGTGCGATCCAGACCGGGCCACGGCGGCTCAGGAGGCGCTCGATCCGGATCCGGGTCTCGATGCAGGCCGGGGTTCGTCCCGGGTGGCTGTGGGCCACGCTCGAGCGGTCCTGAAGACCGGGTAGTCCTTCGGTCTGGAATCGTCGCCACCAGCGCCAGGCCGTGGTGCGGGAGACACCCATCTCGGCCGCGACATGAGCCACTGCTCGACCGGATCCGATCCGTTGCACCATCGTGAGCCTGCCGGCAGGGGTCAGCCGGGCGTTAGCGTGAGACACGAGAGACCTCCGTTGATCGATCTGGGCACTTTCAGCAGTCCCAACTCGACACGGAGGTCTCTCGCTACGTCAACAACCCTCCTGGTCAGTACAGCTAGGCCCCGGTGACCTGCGAGGCCTCGGTGAGGGTGCCGATCTCCTCGGCCGAGAGCTCCAGGCTCATGGAGGCCATCAGCGCCGGCAGCTGGCCGGTGTGACGCGCGCTCGCGATGGGAGCGGCGATCGTGGCCTGGGCGCGAAGCCACGCGAGCGACACCGTGGCCACCTCGACCACGTGCGCAGCGGCGATCTCGTCGAGCGCCGCGAGCACCGCGCGGCCACGGTCGTCGAGGTACTTCCCGGCGCCGCGGGCGCGGGGCGAGTCGTGGCTGGTGCCGTCGCGATAGGAGCCCGCGAGGAAGCCGGACGCCAGCGCGCTGTACGGCAGCACCCCGAGGCCGAAGCGCTCAGCCGCGCCGCGCAGGCCGTCCTCGAAGCCACGCTCCATGAGGTTGTAGTGCGGCTGGAGGGCAACGGGCGCGTGCAGACCGTCTCGCTCCACGGCCTCGAACCACTCAGCGATCCGCTCCGGGGTGTAGTTGGAGATGCCGATCTCCCGGATCAGTCCCTCGTCCTTGAGCCGGGAGAACGCGGCTGCGGTCTGCGCGATGGGGGTGTCGGTGTCGTCGAAGTGGGCGTAGTAGAGGTCGATCCGGTCGGTGCGCAGGCGCTGCAACGAGGCGCGCGCCGCCGCTGCGACGTTGGAGGCGGACAGGCCGCGGAACTGCGGGTGCTTGGAGACCTTGGAGGCGATCACGACGTCGTCGCGCCGTCCGGAGGCAGCCAGCCACTGCCCGATCAGGGTCTCGCTCTCACCGCCGTCGTTGCCCGGCACCCAGGCCGAGTACGCGTCCGCCGTGTCGACCATGCGGCCGCCTGAGGCGAGGAAGGCGTCCAGCACCTCGAAGGTCGCGGTGCGGTCGGCCGTCCATCCGAATACGTTCCCGCCCAGCACCAGCGGCGCCGCGGCGAGGTCGAGCGTGCCCAGGGTGGTGGGTTCCGTGTCGCTTCCGGTGATCATGTCACCTGCAACGCAGTGCAGCGTCTCGTATTCCCGACAACCGTTCAGTCCCGGTCGGCCTCGGATCCCGACTCCCCCGGGCGTTCCTCCAATGTGAGGTACCTGCCCTCGCTGCGCTGGATGAGCTTCTTGGCCACGAGCACGGCGAGCAGGAACAGCACGACAATGCCCACGAACAGGTAGCCCGCATAGTGCGCGCGGTCGGCGAGTTCGCGGTAGGTGCCGGCCGCGGCGGCGGCGACCGAGACGTACGCCGTGGTCCACACCACGCACGCGGGCAGGGTCCAGGCGAGGAAGCGCCGGTAGGTGTAGGTGCTCATACCCACCGTGAGCGGTACCAGCGAGTGCAGCACGGGCAGGAAGCGGGACAGGAAGATCGCCACACCGCCGCGGCGTTCGAGGTAGAGGTCGGCCCGGCGCCAGTTGTCCTCCCCGATCCGGCGGCCCAGTGCCGAACGCCGGATCGCAGGGCCGAGCATGCGGCCCAGCCAGAAGCCGATGCTCTCCCCCACCAAGGCGCCCAGCACCACGGCGACCCCGAGCAGCACGCCCTGCAACGGTGTGGTCACAGCGGTGCCGGCCACGATCACCACGGTGTCGCCGGGGAAGATCAACCCGATCAGCACGCTCGTCTCCAGCATGATGCCGAGCCCCGCGAGAAGGGTGCGCAGCCACGGGTCGACCTCGGCCACGGCGTCGAGCGCCGCGCTGATCACCTCGTTCACCCACACACTCCGATCGGTCCGAGCGGCTTCGCACCGGTACCTGCGACGAGCCTAACCGAGCGGCAGGAAGCACCTGATCGCGAGGAGTCCTCAGCCCACGAGGTCGAGCGTCACGTCGTAGTCGTACTGGGAGTAGTGGGTGTCGTTGCTCGGGGCGTAGATGCGCGTGGTGGTCTCGCCGGTGGCGGCGTCGATCGTGACGAGGGTGACCCCGTTCGCCTTGTTCCCGGTGACATCGTTGTTGAGGATCGCGGCCACGGTGTTCCCCTGCGCGCCGGTGTCCGTGCGCGTGGCAGACGACCCGATATGACCGGAGAACACCATGGAGATGTTGGGGTACTTGCTCACGAGCTGGTCGTAGACATAGCGGCCGTTGGTCGCGTTGTTACCCACGGCGCCCCCGTGGATGCTGCCGTCCCACGAGAGGTAGTAGTGGGTGGACAGGAGCACGTTGTGCTCGGGGTGCGACTCGACCACGTCCTGCGCCCAGGCGACCGCCTCGGCCCGCGGGTTGTACTCGAGCGAGAGCACCATCCAGTCCTTGCCGCCGGCGCTGAAGGTGGAGTAGACGTTGTCGACCTTCCCCGCCTCGAACGCGCCGTCGACCCCGCCGAAGTCCTCCGCGGTGAAGTTCTCGTTGAACTCCTGGGTCGCGCGCAGCAACTTGCTCGTGTGGCAGGCGTCTGCACCGAGACGGGCCTCGCACTCCCCGGAGTTGATGTAGGCGCTGCCACCCACCCCCACGGCACGGGTGTCGTGGTTGCCGATGCTCAGCACGAACGGGATATCGGCCTCAGCGAGGATGTCGGTGGCCTCGCTGGCGACGTCGTACTGCGACTGGTCCAGCCATCCCCAGTTCACGACGTCCCCGGAGTGCATCACGAACTCCAGGTCGAGGTCGTCGGCGTTCTCAGCGAGCCAGCTCGTCAAGCCGCTCCAGCGTGGATCCCGCGTACCGACCCACGTCTGGGTGTCCGGGATGACGGCCACCGTGAAGGTGGAATCGGCGTCAGGCTCAGGCTCAGGCTCAGGCTCGGGTGTGGGAACGGGAACGGGCTGTGGCGACGGGGCCGCAGCCGCGCCGTCTGCCACGAAGTCCTCCCCCGGCGCGGCGTAGAACGCCACCTTCTCGTAGGTCCAACCCTCCGACTCGAGCCGGGCGCGTTCGAAGTCGCCCGCGGCGAAGGCGTGCATGGTGCCCTTGAGCAGTCGGTGCACCTCGATGCAGCCCTCACCGCCGTTCGCTGCCGCGTAGAACGGGGACCCCGAGCGGATGTACCCGTACTTCGCGACGGCAGTGTCTACCTCGCCCCCCGCCTGGATCCACACGAAGTTGCCCGTGCGCGGGTGCCACAACCGGACCAGTTCGACGAGCCCCTCACGCTCGTGGATGCTCGCCTCGAACGGCGAACCCCAGGAGTCGTCGAAGCCGTAGTGCGTCATCGCGCCGTCCGCCTCGCCTCCCCACTGGGTCAACAGGGTCTGATCGGTGCTCGACTTCACCCGCTCGTGGATCGGGTCCTCGAGAGCGGAGCAGGCGGCGGTGTCCGCCGAGGCGGTCGTCAGTGGCGTTCCGACCACCAGGAGTGCGGACACGGGGGCGGCAGCGAGCAGGGCGATGGCAGTTCGAGTGGTCAGGCGGCGCTGTGGCAACGTCATGAGGGGGTCCTTGGCCATGATCGAGGATAGAGACTGTTCAGAAGTGTCTGGACACCTCTGCGGCGATCATGCTAAGTGGCAGGTCGTCCACGGTGGGGAACCGGAGTGATCCGCGTGATGTGCACCACACCTCAGTCGGCGCAGCCGCGCTCACCCACCCGTTCTCCCCGAACTCCACGAGTGTGGTCGGGTTGATCACCGCACGGCCCACGATGACGAATGGCCCGAACCCACATCCGTGGGTTCGGGCCATTCCGATGTCCTGAGACATCACACGGTCGGGCTGACAGGATTTGAACCTGCGACCCCTTGACCCCCAGTCAAGTGCGCTACCAAACTGCGCCACAGCCCGTTGCCCCGTAGGGCCTCGGACACTCTACACCGCCACAGGCCAGTCTCCGAACTCGTCCGCGTGCAGGCGGTCGTAGAGTGCATCGAGCCGACCCGCCACGGGCCCATCGGCCGGCTGGAGGGCCTCGACCGACTCGAGGTAGCGCTCCTGACGGGACGGTCCGGGTGCGGCGCGGAGGCCGCGCTCGTTCGGCAAGGCAACCCGCCCGTCGGGCAGCCTCAGAAACGCCTGTCCCAGGGGTGTGCGCCACAGGAGCGAGCCATCATCCAGGCGTGTGGAGCGATGGCCCTCGTGCGTGCGAAGCCGATGATGTCGGCGACACAGCGCCACCAGGTTCCCGGCGCTGGTCGAGCCACGCGGCCACTCGATGACGTGATCGAGGTCACACCACCAGGCCGAGACGCAGCAGCCGGGCGCCTGGCAGATGCCGTCCCTCGTGCGGACGTAGCGGCTCAGTGTGGCTGAGGGTCGATAGCCCTCGCACGGGGGTGGGACGACGCCCGGGAGTGGCTCGCCTGCGGCGTCGGCGTGGTGCACGACGGGCGTCACCACCTCGACCCAGGGGCGATCGACCAGCGCGGGCACCAGGCGCGGCGCGATCGGCCCGACCCCGACCACCTGCGGCACGTCCCGTCCGGCCACGCATGCTGCGGGCGGCTGGTACCCGAGGAACGGCGACCGGGCGACGGGATCGGCAGCCTCAGGGGCCCGGATCGCACAGGCGTCGGCATCCACCAGGCTGACCGCCTGATCCGCCTTCCCCGCCTGGGCCCGCGGCGACGCAACGATCCGCACCACGGCCCGTCGGCGTCGAACGTGAAGGTGTCGTCGGTCGCACCGCGGACCCCGGCCGTCCCGGTGACCAGGGCCTGCTGCGCCATCGCCACGAGGACGTCCGCACGCAACTGCTGCAGCGAGCGTGCATCGCCCGCCGCATGGGCGGCACGCGCAGCCGCCTCGCACGTGGCATCCAACGCGGCGGCCGCGGGCGCCGGCACGGTGGCCCCGAGCGTGGCCATTCCGTGACCGCGTGAGCGCACCGGGTGCACGCGCCCGGCCCGCGCGCGGTGCGCCGCATCGGCGCGGTGCGTCACCTGCAGCGCCTCGCCCAGCCGATTCCGCGGCACCGTGGCCGGGCAGATGTCCCACGAGAGCGTCGGGTCCTCGACCTCCGCCCACTGCGGACCCGAGGTGTCGAAGGCGCCGAGCGAGGCAGGGGCAAGGACTGAGGGAGTGGCTGGGTCAAGGGCGCAGGCGAGCAGTGCCGCCCCCTCCGCAACGACCACCTAGCCCGTCCCCATGACGATATGATACGCCTGTTCGACTCATGGCGCCAGGGTCGAACGACGCCTGGGGATGGACGCCTACTGCAGCGCCGAGGTCAGCCGCATCGCGTTGTCGAGGTACTTCAGGTGCCTCGGGCGCGCCAACCACTCCTCGAGCAGCAGCTCGCGGGAGATCTCCCGGTAGTGGTCCTCCACCGCGCGCATGCGCGTGGTGATCGGCTCGCCGAGCATCATCACCGAGATCTCGAAGTTCAGCGCGAACGAGCGCATGTCCATGTTGGAGGAACCGATCACGGCGATGTCGTCGTCGACCGTGAAGTGCTTGGAGTGCAGGATGTACGGCGCCGGGTAGAGGTAGATCCGCACCCCCGCCTCCAGCAGCGTGCGGTAGTAGGACGCCTGGGCATGTCCCACCATGAACTGGTCGGACTGCTCCGAGACGAACAGTTCCACCTCAACCCCGCGCTGCGCGGCCGCCTTCACCGCGTACAGCAGGGACTCATCCGGCACGAAGTACGGGCTGGTCAACGAGATGCGCCGGGTCGCGGAGTACATCAGCGTGGTGAACAGCGCGAGGTTGTTCTCCGCGCGCACCCCCGGGCCGCTCGGCACCACCTGGCAGGACACGCTCCGCACCTGTGCGCCGTCCCCCACCCGCACGGGCTCGGCGACCTCGACATCGAGCACCTCGGAGGTCTCGGAGTACCAGTCGGTGGCGAACACCGCGTCCAACGCCGAGACCGCGTGCCCACGCAGCCGCACCATGCACTCCACCCACTGCCGCCCCAGCCGGTGATTGCGGGCCTTGTGATAGCCGCGTTCGGTGAGGTTGAGGGACCCGGTGAACGCGACGGCGCCGTCCACCACGAGCAGCTTGCGGTGGTTGCGCAGGTCGGGGCGGCGGAACCGGCCCCGCAGCGGCATGATCGGCAGCATCGGGTACCAGCGGATCCCCGTGGCATCCAACCGCCGGGTGAAGTCCCGGTACCCCGCCAGACGCCGCGAGCCGATGTGATCGAACAGCAACCGGACGTCCACCCCGCGCTCGGCCGCCCGTGCCATCGCCTCGAACAACGGGCCGGTCAGCTCGTCCCAGGCCGCGATGTAGAACTCGGCGTGCACCGCGCGCTGGGCCTGCTCCACCTCCGCGGTCATCTCGGCGATGACGTCCTCGTACTGCTCGATCACGAGCACGTCGTTGTCCGCCACCAGGGGCAGCGCCCCGAGGTTGTCGTTGAGCCGCACCACGGCGGGCATCAGCGGTGAGGAGTCGGCGGGCGGGGCGACCGCGGGGAACGCCCCGACCTGTTCCCGCACCCGCTTACGGGCCTCGATCTGGCGCAGGTGGCGCCGTCGGCCCACATCCACGCGCCCGAAGAGCCAGAAGATGATCAGCCCGGCCACCGGGATGAACATGATCAGCAGGATCCACGCCATCCCCGTGGAGGGCTTGCGGTTGCCGGGGACGACGCCGACGGACAGCACCCGCACCACGCCGTCCAGGACCAGGGCGAGCACGCCGGTGACGGCGACGATCACGGACCAGTCGATGCCGGTGTCAGTGAACACCGTCACCTCCCGTGGGGGGTTCGAAGCCGCGCGCCAGGAGCTCGATCAGCAGGCGCTCCACGACCGGCGCGGGGAGTTCTTCGACCAGGGCGAGCACCGGGGCCAGGTCGTCGGGCAGCGCACCCGCGCCCTCGGCGCCTGTCAGCAGCCCGGCGGACTGGAGCGCCGCGAGCGCAGCACCCGAGGTCATGACGGCCCCGCCCTGGGCATCACCCTCCCGGAAAGCGGCCACCAGGGCGGCCGCCTGTTCGCGCACGTCCAACGGCGCAGCGCCGCGCACCTCGGCGGCGGCCGCGGCGGCCGCGGCAACGAGCGGCTCCAGGACCTGCGTCGTGACCGGGGTGATCGTCAGGTGCGCGGTGTGCGGCAGGCGGGTCCCGTCAGCCTGCCGGTGACCGGGCTGCTGCTGGATCGCGAAGCCATGCCGCCCCATGGCATCCGCCCACCGGTGCGGGTCCACGCGCTGCGCCGCTGGCACGGCCTCGTCGGCCGCGAGGGCGATCATCGGACCGACCCGCTCCCCCACGATCCGTAGCCCCTCGATCTCGCTCAGCGCCTGCGCGAGGGAGGACGTCGTGGCGGCCAGGCCCCGGGAGATCTCTTCGAAGCCGCGGCGCCCGAGGTGGCGCAGGATCGCCCATGCGGCGGCCGCGGGCCCGGCGCTGCGCGAGCCCAGCAGGGTCGGGTTGACCACCGGGTACCCGGGCCAGCGGGCGGTGGCGAAGTACTGAAGGCGCTGCCGGTCGCGGCCGCGCTGGAGCAGGACGGAGGCGCCCTTGGGCGCGTAGCCGTACTTGTGCAGGTCGGCGGACAGGCTCACCACGCCCGGCACGCGCAGGTCCCAGGGCGGGAGGTCCTCGGGCCAGAATGCCAGCGCGAAGCCGCCGAGGCAGGCATCCACGTGCACGTCGACCCCGAGCGCCGCCGCCCGGGGCGCGACCTCGGCGATGGGGTCGAGCACGCTGACCGGGTAACTGGGTGCGGACATCACCAGCAACGCCACATCGTCGCCGAGGCGGTCCAGGAGGTCCGCCGCGCGCGGGCGCCCGGTCTCGGCGTCCACCGGCACCAGGTCGAGCCCGAGGTCGAACAGGTGCGCCGCCTTGTGGAAGGCGGCGTGCACGGTCGAGGGCGCCACCAGGCGCGGCACGCTCCCGGGGCCCGCGCCGCGACGGGCCCGCCAGGCATCCCGCGCCGTCTTCACCGCGAGCAGGCAGCTCTCGGTGCCTCCGGAGGTCACGCTGCCGACCACCTCGCCCGCGGAACTCCCGCCGAACGCCTCGATCGCGAACGCGAGGATCTCCGACTCGATCACCGCGACCGAGGGGAAGGCCGTGGGGTCGAGCCCGTTCACCGGCAGCATCGTGTGAACCGCCTGGGCGGCGAGGTCGTCGAGCTCGGCCTGACCGGAGTCGTAGACGTAGGAGAGCAGGCGGCCTCCGTGGGTGGGGGCGTCGAGGGTCCGCAGCGCGCGCAGGCGGTCCATCACCGTGCTGGTGGGCTCGCCGGCCCCGGGTGGGGGTGGTGGGGTCATGGCCGTCCTTTCGATGCGTCGTCGTCCATTCTCGCCCGCGCATCGATCCGGTACCGCCACAGCGGCAGCAGGCTCGCGGCGGTGAGCACGGCGGGCAGCAGGGAGAAACTCAGGGCGATACCGACGACGGCGGGGGCCGGTTGCGTGACGGTGACGCCACCAGAGGTCTCCACATAGCCCGTCATCGTGAGCACCACCGTCAGCGCGGCGGCGCCCAGGGCCATCCCGGTGGTCTCCACCGCCGTCCAGACCCCGCCGAAGACCCCGGCGACGTCCTCACCGTGGCGAGCGGCGTCGTCGCCGATCACGTCCGGGAGCATCGCCATCGGCATGGCCTGCATGCCGGCATAGGCGCCCCCGGCCAGCGCCACCGGGAGGTACATCCAGGCTCCCGGCGCGAACGCGCTCGCCACCAGGGCCAGGGTGCCGATGGTGAACAGCAGGCTCGCCCACGTGAAGGAGCGCTTCTTCCCGATCCGGTACGCCAGGCGCCCCCACAGCGGCGCGAGGGCGATCGCGGGGGCGATCAACGCCGCGAACAGCAGCGAGAGCGCGAGCTCGGACTCCATCACCCACACGGCCACGTAGTTGGCGCCGGCGAGCATGGCTCCCGTGGCCACGGCCTGCAGCGCGAAGGCGAGCAGCAGCACCCGGAACGCCGCGCTGCGGCGCAGCACCCGCAGCCCGGCGCGGTAGGCGGCCATGGCACCGGAGGCTCCCGCGGCGCGGACCCCGCCCGCCGCCCCCGGGGGCATCCGGGGTGCAACGCGCGTGGAGATCAGCAGTCCGGCGCCGATCGTCAGCCCCGCCACAGCCGCCATCAGCAGGTACCCCGTGTACTCCGTGCCGACGTCCCGCAGCAGGGGACCCAGCCCGCCGAAGGCGAGGATCGCCAGGCTCAGCACGGCCACCCGCCAGCCCAGCAGCCTGGAGCGCTCGTCGTAGTCGCCGGTGAGCTCGGCGGGTAGCGCGATGTAGGGCACCTGGAACAGCGAGAAGGCCGTGGAGGCGGCCAGGTAGGCCACACCCACCCACAGCGCGGCGAGTGCCGCCCCCGTGCCCGGTGGCACCGCGAACGTCGCGACGAACAGCACCGGGAGGGCGAGCGCGCCGACCACCATCGCCCGGGCCCGGGTGCCGCAGCGCACCAGGGCCGCGTCGCTGTGGGCGCCGATCACGGGGTCGATGAGCACGTCCCACACCCGCACCAGGGTCACGATCAGGCCCGCCACCCAGGCGGCCACCGCGAGGGTGTCGGTGCGGTAGAAGATCAGCACCAGGCCGGGCAGCGTCGCGAACCCTCCGGTCCCCACCGAGCCCAGGGCATAGCGCCGCACGACGGCGCGGGGCAGCCGCGGCTCGGGGACGACCGGTTCCTGCACCATCCGAACGCTACGTCATCGCCTCGCCATCGGCGCGCTACGCGCCGGTCATCTCCCGGTCAAACGCGCGTCCCTGCTCACGCGAGCAGTTCCTCGGCGAGCAGCCGCAGGGTCTCCTCCCGCGCCGGGACCCGGTCCAGCGGATCGGCCTCGAACGCCCCCGCGGCCGGGGAGATCATCACCTCGTCCACACCGTGCCGCCGCGCCATCGCCCGCAGCTGCTCGGCCGCCTCCTGCGGGGTGCCGACCACCGCGGCACCCGAGGTCGCCGCCACGAGCTCGGCCTGCGCCGTCGTCAGCGCGATGGCCTCGGCCTCCTCGACCGTGAGTTGCGGCCGCAGCGGCGCCCCGGTGCGCAGGAACGCCATCTGCACCGCCTGCGGTCGCGCCAGCCGGCGCGCCGTGGCGGCGTCCCGCGCCGCCACCACGTTGACCGGCAGGATCGTCACCGGCTCGGGGTAAGCGTCCGAGGGCTGGTAGTTCTCGCGGTAGGTCGCCAGCGCGCGCTCCAGCCCGGGCATCCCGAAGTGATTCGCGAACACGTACGGCAGGCCGGTGCGGGCCGCGAGGTCGGCGGAGAACCCCGAGGACCCGAGCAGCCACACATCGGGGGCGGAGGTCGCCCGCGGCGTCGCCCGCACCTCATACGGCCGCCCGGCCAGGGAGAGCGAGACCGGCTCCCCCACGCCCGTGCGGCCCCGCCCGAGCAGTTCACGCAGCAACTCGACGTCCTGCTCGAAGCGCTCCGCGGCATCCGCGCCGCCGCCGCGCATGAGGTAACTCGTGACCGGATCGGATCCGGGTGCCCGGCCCAGGCCCAGGTCGATCCTGCCGGGGAACATGGCCTCCAGGAGCGCGAACTGCTCGGCGACCGCGAGCGGGGTGTGGTTGGGCAGCATCACTCCCCCGGAGCCGAACCGGATCCGTGAGGTGCCCTGGGCGAGGAACGGGATGAGCACGCCGGGCACCGAGGAGGCCACGGCCGGCATGTTGTGGTGCTCGGCCACCCAGTACCGGGTGTAGCCGAGGGCGTCGGCGAGCCGCGCCTGGGAGGCGCTGGCGGCGAGCGAGAGCGCGGAGGTCTGGGCGGTGCGGGTGGGGATGAGGTCGAGGACGCTGAGCTTCACCCCTGGTACAACGCCGTCAGGCCCCCGGTGTTCCCTCACCCGATGGCGCCCGCGCTCCCGCGCATCTAGCCTCGGGTGATGAACACCTATGACGTCATCGTGATCGGGGCCGGCCCCGTCGGGGAGAACGCGGCCGACCGCGCCGTCCAGGGCGGACTGAGCGCCGTCATCGTGGAGGCCGAACTGGTGGGCGGCGAGTGCTCCTACTGGGCGTGCATGCCCACCAAGGCCCTGCTGCGCCCCGGGCACGCCCTCGCGGCGGCCCGGGCGGTCCCCGGCGCCCGGGAGGTCACCGCCGAGCGGATCGACGCCGCGGCGAGCCTGGCCTACCGGGACTCCTTCGCCTCGCACTGGAAGGACGACGGTCAGGTCTCCTGGCTGTCCGGCGCCGGTATCGACCTGGTGCGCGGTCGTGGCCGGCTGGCCGGGGAACGCACGGTCGAGGTGGTGCGCGACGGCGAGGATCCGCTGGTGCTCACCGCTCGCCACGCGGTGGTGCTCGCCACCGGCAGCCGCCCCACGATCCCGCCCGTCCCGGGCCTGGCCGAGGCCTCGCCGTGGACCAACCGGGAGGCGATCTCGGCCGAGAGCGTGCCCGAGCGCGTGCTGATCATCGGCGGCGGCGTGGTCGGCAGCGAGTTCGCGACGGCGTTCACGGACCTGGGCAGCCGGGTCACGATGCTCGTGCGCGGTGAGCGGCTGCTGGAACGCAACGAACCGTTCGCGGGCGAGGCCGTGGCGGCCTCCCTGCGCGAGATGGGCGCGGACGTGCGCCTGGGCACGAGCGCCGAGCGGGTGGAGCGCGGGCAGGACGGCGTGGTCCGTGCCACGCTCGGCTCGGGCGAGGTCATCGAGGCCGACGAGGTCGTCGTGGCCACCGGGCGCCGCCCCGCCCCGCCCGAGGGCGCACCCGAGCGGGTGCAGGTGGACGAGGCGATGCGGGTGCTCGACGACGACGGCGCGCCGCTGGGGTGGCTGTGGGCCGTGGGCGACGTGAACGGGAGGGCGCTGCTGACCCACCAGGGCAAGTACCAGGCGCGCGCCGCGGGAGACGCGATCGCGGCGATCGCCTCCGGCCGCGCCCTGGACGACGCCCCGTGGGGGGCCCACGTCGCCACCGCCGACCATGACGCCGTGCCGCAGGTCACCTTCACCCGACCCGAGGTGGCCTCGGTCGGGCTGAGCGCCGCGCAGGCCACCGAGCGGTTCGGCGAGCAGCGCGTGAAGGCCGTCGACTACAACCTGGGCTGGGTCGCCGGAGCCGCGGTCTTCGCGCAGGGCTACACCGGCCAGGCCCGCCTGGTGGTGGACACCGAGCGGTCGGTGGTGCTCGGCGCCACGTTCGTGGGCGCGGACGTGGGCGAACTCGTGCAGGCCGCCACCATGGCGGTGGTGGGCGAGATCCCCGTGCACCGGTTGTGGCACGCGGTCCCCGCCTACCCCACGATCAGCGAGATCTGGCTGCGCCTGCTGGAGGAGCTCGGCCGGGACAGCGCGCTCACGCGCTGAGAGGGGCGGGTGCGGGCCTCAGCGGCGGTTCTTGCGCTTCTCCCGCACCCGCATGCTGATCTCGATCGGCGTGCCGACGAACCCGAACTCCTCGCGCAACCGGCGCTCGATGAACCGGCGGTAGCCGTGCTCGAGGAACCCGGTGGCGAACAGCACGAATCGGGGCGGCCGGGTGTCGGCCTGGGTCCCGAACAGGATCCGCGGCTGCTTGCCGCCTCGCACCGGGTGCGGGTGCGCGGCGGCAAGCTCGCCGAGGAAGGAGTTCAACCGGCCCGTGGGGATGCGGGTCTCCCACCCCTCCAGCGCGGCGTCCAGGTGCTTGGCGAGCCGGTCCACGTGCCAGCGGGTGCGCGCGGAGATGTTCACCCGCGGCGCCCAGGTGATCTGGACGAGTTCGCGTTCGATCTCCCGCTCCAGGAACGGGCGGCGGTCCTCGTCCACGAGGTCCCATTTGTTGTAGGCGATCACCAGCGCGCGGCCGGCGTCCACCGCCATCTGCACCACCCGGATGTCCTGCTCGGTCATCGGGGTGCTGGCGTCGATGAGCACCACCGCCACCTCGGCCTTCTCGATCGCGGCCTGGGTGCGCAATGAGGCGTAGAAGTCCGCGCCCTGGGTCTGATTGACCCGGCGCCGGATCCCGGCGGTGTCGACGAACACCCACGGCTGCCCGCCCACGTCCACCAGTTCGTCCACGGGGTCGCGGGTGGTGCCGGCCACGTCGTCGACCACCACGCGCTGCTGACCCAGGATCGAGTTCAGCAGCGAGGACTTCCCGACGTTCGGACGGCCCACCAGCGCCACCCGGCGCGGTCCGCCGGCCGGCAGTTGGCCGCCGACCGCGGTCACGTCGGGCAGCAGCAGCATCGCGGCGTCCAGCAGGTCACCACTGCCCCGCCCGTGCAGGGCGGAGACCGGGTAGGGCTGCCCCAGGCCGAGGCCCCACAGGGTGGCGGCGTCCGCCTCGTCCCGATGGGAGTCGACCTTGTTGGCCACGAGCAGCGCGGGCTTGCCCGAACGGCGCAGCACCCGCACCACGTGCTCGTCGGTGCTGGTGGGACCCACGGTGGCATCCACGACGAACATCACCGCATCCGCCAGCGAGATCGCGATCTCCGCCTGCTGCGCCACCCTGCCGTCCAGGCCGCGGGCGTCGTGCTCCCAGCCCCCGGTGTCCACGAGGATGAAGGGGCGGCCGGCCCATTCGGCGCGGTAGCGCACCCGGTCCCGGGTGACACCCGGGGTGTCCTGCACCACGGCCTCGCGGCGCCCGAGGATGCGGTTGACGAGCGTGGACTTACCCACGTTCGGCCGGCCGACGACGGCGAGCACCGGGAGCGAGGAGTCGGGCACCTCATCGGGGTCCAGTTCGCGCACCCCGGACAGGACGGCCTGGTCCTCCTCGCCGAGCTCGTAGGCCTCGAGGCCCGCGCGCATGACCTCGCTCGCCCTCAGGTCCTCCTCGGACTCGGTCAGGCGGTCGGCGAGGCTCACGCCGTCGAGCGTGGACTCGTGTTCGTCCGGGTGCTCGTCGGTGATCGGGGCGCCGTCGGGGTGTTCTGACTCACTCACCCCGCCATTGTCCCAGGTCCTCGGGGCGCCTCACACCGCGGGCGGTGGCGCCTCGGCAGCATCCGCCGGCAGCCGCATCCCGGTGCGGGCCTGGGCATCGGCCAGCAACTCCACCATGGCGGCCCGCAGCGTGGCCATCGTCTGGGCCACCGACCGGCGCGAGGAATCCGGCGGGGCGGGGATCGCGGGCCCGAACTCCACGTGCAGGCGGGAGCGGGGCCGGGGCACGTGGCCGCGGGGCGTGCCGTCCGGCCGGGTACCCAGCACCGCGCACGGCACGATCGGGCTCCCGGTGTGGGCGGCGAGCCACGCGATGCCCGCGCGGGCGGAGGCGACGTCGCCGCGGCCGCGGGTGCCCTCCGGGAAGACCCCCACCACGCGGTCCTCCTCCAGGAGCGCCTGCGCGGTCACGAGCGCCGGGTGCCCCTGGCTGCGGTCCACCGGGATCTGCCCCGAGAGCTCCATGAGGAACCCGAGCCGGGAGGTGAAGAACTCCTCCTTCACGAGGAAGTGCGAACCCCGGGGCAGGGCGCCGTGGACCACGGGTCCGTCCACGATGCCGGTGTGATTGGGGGCGATCAGCACCCGTCCGCTCGCCGGGATGTGCTCCGCACCCACCACACGGGTGTTCCACCAGACGTGGTCCAGGAACGCCCCGACGTGACGCGACCAGCGCGGTCCCCACCGCCGGATGTCGCCCGGGGTGACGTCGCGGCCGTAGTGCCGCTGTGCCCTACTCACGGCGCAGCCGCTCGAGGCCCGCGGTGACCAGCGCCGTGGCGGCCTCGAGGGTCTCGGCAAGGCTCAGGGTGGAGGAGTCCAGCGGGGTGACGCCCTCGGCCGGCGTGAGGAACTGCGAGACCGTGGAGTCCCGCTGGTCCCGGGTGACCACCAGGGCGCGCGTGGCCTCCAGCGCCTCGGCGTCGTCGCGGCCTAGGGTCTCCAACGCCCGGCGGCGCAGCCGGGCCTCCTCCCCCGCCACCAGCAGGATGCGCACGTCGGCATCCGGCGCCACCACCGTGGTGATGTCCCGCCCCTCGGCGAGGATGCCGTGACCGCCGCTGTACCCCCCGGTGCGCTCGGCCTCGATGATGGCGCGCTGACGCCGCTTCAGCTCGGCGCGCACCCCGAGGTTGGTGGCGACCTCGGTGACCGCCGTCGTGATCCGGTCGGTGCGGATCTCGGTGGTGATGTCGTGCTCACGCACCCACACCCGGGCATCGTCGGGGTCCAGGCCCATCGTGATGTCGAGGTCGCGGGCGTGACGTTCGGTGGCGGCGTGGTCGCTCAGGTCCACGCCGTCGGCCAGGCATCCCCACGCCACGGCGCGGAACATCGCGCCGGTGTCCAGGCAGGCCAGGTGGAAGGTGGTCGCGAGGTGCCGCCCGACCGTGGACTTCCCCGACCCGGAGGGACCGTCGAGCGCGACGACGACGCCGCTCATGCGACCACCACACGCCAGCCGCGGGCGGTGAGGCCCTCCTCGAGCGCCGTGGCGGCGTCGGGCATCACCGACAGCATCGCCAGGCCGACCCGCTGACGCGGGGCGTGTTCCATCTCGAAGTCCTCGATGTTCACGTCCAACTCTCCAACCTGGGCGAACAGCCGCCCGAGTGCTCCCGGTTCGTCCGGCACCAACACGGTGACCTCGGCGTAGGTACGCCGCACGCCGCCGTGCTTGCCGGGGATGCGCGCGACGCCGTCATTGCCTCGCCGCACCACCGCACTGGCCGCGGCCATCGCGCCCGGGGTGAGGGGACCCTCGGCGGCCGCGCGCTCCAGCGCCGCCACCAGGGTATCGATCTCCTCGCGCACCCGGGCCAGCCTGGCCGCGACCGCACCGGCGTTGCCGACCAGGATCGCCGACCACAGCCGCGGATCACTGGCAGCGATCCTGGTGACGTCCCGCAGGCCCTGCCCGGCCAGGCCGAGCGCCTCGGTGGGGGTGTCGGTCAGCAACGAGGCCGTCAGGGAGGCCACCACCTGAGGCACGTGCGAGACGACCGCCACGGCTTCGTCGTGCTCGCCGGCGGCCATCCGCACCGGGATCCCTCCGACGTCGACCGCGAGAGTGCGCACGGCGAGCTCGGCCGCGCTCGAGGAGTCCTCGTGCGGGGCGATCACCCACGGCCGGGAGGCGAACAGGTCCGGATCCGCCGCCGCGGCGCCGGAGCGCTCGCGGCCTGCCATCGGGTGGGAGCCCACGTAGCGGGCGAGGTCGCTCCCGATCAGGTCGCCCCGCTCGCGTTGCGCGCGCAATTCGGCGAGCACCACGGCCTTCACGCTGGCCACGTCCGTGACCACGGCGCCCGGATGCGCCCGCAGCGCCTCGGCGACGGCATCGCTGGTCACATCCGGCGGGACCGCCACCACCACGAGGGCGGGTTCGGGCATCGCATCGGCGGTGGCGACGAGGTCGCCGGCCCCGAGGTCACGTGCGAGCGCGGAGGCCGCCGGCGAGGCGTCCGCGAGCTGCACGGGAACGCCGTGTCGCGCCAACGCCAGGCCCAGGCTCGCCCCGAGCAGTCCCGTGCCGATGACGCGAACCGGTCCCGCGGTGGCGATGGCGGCACCGTCGCGCAGTCCCGCTCCCGGGTTCACAGGCCCACCTGCGCCATCAGCGTGCCGAGCTCTGTGCCGGCGACCACGCGCGTCTCCCCCTCGCGCAACGAGCCGAGTCGCACCGCGCCGACCTGGGTGCGCGTCAGTTGCGTGACGGGGTGCCCCACGGCCTCCAGCATCCGCCGCACGATGCGGTTGCGCCCGGAGTGCAGCGAGAGCTGCACCACGGAGGCGTTCGCCCGGGCCTCGAGCACCTTGAAGGTGTCCGCCCGGACCGCTCCGTCCTCCAGGTCGATCCCCGCCAGGAGCGCGCGACGCGCACCCGCGCCCACGCTGCCTCGCACCGTGGCGACGTAGGTCTTCGGGACCTCGTAGGAGGGGTGCGCGAGACGATGGGCGAGCTCGCCGTCGTTGGTCAGCAGCAGCAGTCCGGTGGTCTCGGCGTCCAACCGGCCCACGTGCACCAGGCGGGTGCCGGCGGACTCGACCCACGGTGCGAGGGTGGGGCGGCCGCGGTCGTCCGACATCGCCGAGAGCACCCCCGCGGGCTTGTTCAGCGCGAGCGTCAGGCTCGAGGCGTCCAACTGGACCCGCAGTCCGTCCACGTGCAGCGTGTCCACCGCGGGGTCCATCCGGCTGCCCAGCTGGTCGGTCACCTCGCCGTTCACCGAGACCCGCCCGTCCACGATCAGGTTCTCGCAGGCGCGGCGGGACCCGAATCCCGCGCCGGCCAGTACCTTCTGCAGGCGGATCCGTCCGCTCGTCTCCTCGCTCACCGTAGGTCGCTCCCGTCCAGTTCGTCGATCTCGGGCAGGTAGGGCGCCAGCGGCGGGAGATCCCCGAGATCCGACAGCCCCATCCGCTCCAGGAAGTAGGTGGTGGTGCGGTACAACACGGCGCCGCCCTCGCCGTCGCGTCCCGCCTCCTCGATCAGTCCACGCCCCAGGAGTGTGCGCACCACGCCGTCCACGTTCACCCCACGCACGGCCGCGATCCTCCCCCGCGTGACGGGCTGCCGGTAGGCGATGACCGCGAGCGTCTCCAGGGACGCCTGCGTCAGCCGCGCCGTCTGTCCCTCCAGCACGAGGTGGCGCACGAACGCGGAGTAGGCGGGGGCGGAGTAGAGCCGCCAGGCGCCGTCGACCTCCCGCAGTTCGAAGCCGCGGGGCCGGGAGCCGTCCTCACCGCGGTACTGCGCGGCCAGCGAGAGCGCCAGGGTGTGCGCCTCGGCGTGGCTGGTGCCGAGCACCGCCGCGATCCGGGCGGTGCTGATGGGCTCGTCCACGACCGCGAGGATCGCCTCGAGCACGGCGGCCTCACCGCCCGGCAACTCAGCGGGGTCGGGAAGATCGGCCGCGTCAGGGGTGGCCTGGTGTACCGGCTGCCGTTCAGTCACCAGGTGAGGTTATCGGCTCGTCGAACTCCGAGGAGACCACCACCTCGGCCGCTCCCCCGGTCCAGGTCACGGTCAGGGTGCCGAGGCTCTCGGCCTGCTCGAAATCGACCGCCGCCCGGCGGTAGAGGTCCAGCAGCGCCAGGAACCTCGCGACGACGACGCCCGCACCGTCCGCATCCGCCGTCAGTTCCGCGAAGGTCGCCGCCCGCACACGGCGCAGCCGCGCGGTCAGCACGGCGGCCTGTTCGGCGACGCTCACCGCGGTGTGCAGGTGGCTGATCCCCACCACGGGTTCCGGCCGTGGCGTCAACGCGCGTGCCGCCAGCCTGGCCAGGTCCTGGGGGCCGATGGCCAGGACCAACTCCGGCAACAGCGCCGCGAACTCCTCCTCCAGGGCCACCGCACGGGGGAAGGAGTGCGCGGCACGCTCCCACCGGTCCCCGAGGTCGGCCGCCACCTGCTTGTACGCGCGGTACTGCAGCAGCCGCGCGAACAGCAGGTCGCGAGCCTCCAGGAGTTCCATGTCCTCGGGGTCCTCGGTGTCGGCTCCGGGCAGCAGCCGGGCAGCCTTGAGGTCGAGCAGGGTGGCGCCGATCACGAGGAACTCACTCGCGGTGTCCAGTTCCCAGGTGCCCTGTGCCGCGAGATGGGCGATGAAGTCGTCGGTGACGACCGCCAGCGCCACCTCGGTGACGTCCATCTTGTGCTTCGCGATCAGCGAGAGCAGCAGGTCGAACGGTCCGGAGAAGTTCTCGAGGTTGACCTCGAAGCCGCCGGAACCTTGCGCGGTGCGGTCCGGGCTGCGGTCCTCAGGCGACGTCGCCGCGGGAGACGAGTTCACGGGCGAGCGTGCGGTAGGCGAGCGCGCCCGGGTGCGAGGGCGCGTAGGTGGTGATCGGTTCGGTGGCCACCGAGGCATCGGGGAACTTGATGGTGCGCCCGATCACGGTGGTGAACACGTCCTCCCCGAATGCCTCCCGCACACGCGCGAGCACTTCGCGGGCGTGCAGGGTGCGCCCGTCGAACATGGTGGCCAGGATGCCGTCCGTACGCAGGCGCGGGTTGAGGCGATCGCGCACCTTCTCGATGGTCTCCAGCAGCAGCGCGACCCCGCGCAGCGCGAAGAACTCCGTCTCCAGCGGCACGATCACGCCGTGGGCGGCGGTGAGCGCGTTCACGGTCAGCAGGCCGAGCGAGGGCTGGCAGTCCACGAGGATGACGTCGTACTCCTCCGACACGCCACGAAGCACCCGGGCCAGCGCCTGCTCCCGGGCGACCTCGTTGACGAGCTGTACCTCGGCGGCGGACAGATCGATGTTCGCCGGCACCAGGTTCAGGCCCGGTACCGAGGTCTCGTGGACGATGTCGTGCACATCGAATCGTGGCGCCATCAACGCCGTGTAGATCGTGGCCTCGAGCTCGTTGGCGTTGATCCCCAGACCCGCCGACGCGGCACCCTGCGGGTCGAAGTCGACCAGCAACACACGCCGGCCGTACTCCGCCAACGCGGCGCCCAGGTTGATGGTGGTCGTGGTCTTCCCCACGCCGCCCTTCTGGTTGCACATCGCAATGATGCGCGCGGGCCCGTGCGAGGCAAGTGGCGCAGGCTCGGGGAAATCGGCGGGCGTCGTCCCCGCGGTCGCCGTGTCGACGTCAAGTGTCGGCTGCACATCACTCACCGGCTCACCGTATCGCGCCGGGCGCCCCTGGCGGGCGAGACGTGCCGAGTCGTGCCGGAACGCACGGGAGCAGCCCCCTGCCTCGTCCCCTCAGCCCTGTGCGCGGGGATGGGAGGTGGCGTAGACCTCGCGCAGGGTCTGCACCGTGACGTGGGTGTAGATCTGGGTGGTGGTGACCGAGGCGTGCCCGAGGAGCTCCTGGACCACCCGCACGTCCGCGCCCCCGGCCAGCAGGTGCGTGGCGAAGGAGTGCCGCAGGGTGTGCGGGGAGACGTGCGCGTCCAGACCGGCACGCTGCGCTGATGCCTGCAGCACGGCCCACGCGGACTGCCGGGACAGCGGCGCGCCGCGCTGACCGAGGAACAGGACCGCTCCCCCACGGCCACGGGCAGCAAGGCTGGGCCGCGCCCGCACGAGGTAGGCCCCGACGGCACGCGTGGCGTGGGAGCCGACCGGCACCACGCGGACCCGTCGGCCCTTACCGAAGAGCCGGACCACCGGCTCGGGCGCGTCGAGGTCGAGATCGTCCACCGCCAGGGTGACCGCCTCGGAGATCCGCGCCCCGGTGGAATAGAGCAGTTCCAGGAGCGCGCGATCGCGTAGTCCCGCGGGACCCTCGCTGGCGGACGCCGCCTCCAGGAGACGCTCGACCTCCTCCACACTGATCGCCTTCGGCAACCGCTTGGTCCCAGCCGGCGGGCGCACCCCGGCGGCCGGGTCGTCCTCACGGTGTCCCTCCTGCACGGCGAACCGGTGCAGACCGCGCACGGCGACCACGGCGCGGGAGGTGGAGGCTGCTGAGAGCGGCCGGCCACCGTCGGAACCGAGCCGCAGGACCTCGACGTACTGCTCCACGCCACCGGTATCCACCGCGGTGATGTCGCTGTGGCCGGCAGCCGTGAGGTAGGACAGGTACCGCGTGAGGTCGCGGCGGTAGGCGGCGGAGGTGTGGGCACTCACCCCGCGCTCCACCGACAGGTGCGCCAGGTAGTCCTCCAGGAGCCGGGTGAGGCCCCGCGTCACCACGGCAGGAACGGGTCCACGGCGACCGCGGCGAACACCAGCGTCAAGTAGGTGATCGAGGCGTGGAAGACCGCCATGGCCGGTGCACGCCCGGCGGTGCGCTCGGTCTCCGGGCGGGAGGCCAGCCGCATCAGACGAACGCACATCACCAGGAACCACGCACCGGCAGCCGCCGCGACCACCGTGTACACCCAGGACATCCCGGCGACCGGGGTCAGCAGCAGGCTGCAGGCGACCATCGCGACCGCGTACCCGAGCATCTCGGCAGCCACCCTACGTTGCGATGCCACCACCGGCAGCATCGGCACGCCGGCCGCCTCGTAGTCGGCACGGAACCTCATGGACAGGGGCCAGTAGTGCGGGGGTGTCCACAGGAAGATGATCCCGAACAGCACCAGGGCGGGCCAGGCCAGCGAGCCGGTGACCGCCGACCACCCGATCACGACTGGCATGCAGCCTGCAGCTCCGCCCCACACGATGTTCTGGGATGTGCGCCGCTTCAGGATCATGGTGTAGCCCACGACGTAGAGCAGGATCGCGGCCAGCGTGAGTGCCGCGGCCACCACGTTGACCAGGAGGGCGAACCAGGCGATCGAGACCACACCCAGGGTGAGGCCGAAGATCGTCCCGGCACGGGGCGAGATCTCCCCCGTGACCAGCGGGCGGCGCTTGGTGCGGCCCATCTTCGCGTCGATGTCACGATCGAAGACGCAGTTGAGCGCGTTCGCCGAGCCGGCGGCCACGGCGCCACCGACGAGGGTCGCCACCACCAGCCACAGCCCTGGCCAGCCGTCCGCGGCGAGGATCATGGTGGGGACCGTCGTCACGAGCAGGAGCTCGATCACGCGGGGCTTGGTCAGCGAAACGTACGCCGCGAGCCGGCCACGCCACGTGGGCCGATGACCGACCGTCCCGGGCGTGTGCGTGACCCTCCCGGGGGCGCCGGAAGTCACCCGTGCGGGCCGGGAGTCCGTGTGCGCCACGTGGCAGTCCTTCCGTCTGGGTCCGCGGTCCACCCCCATCCTATGGGTGCCGGGCCGATGCGTGAGACGGGCCGCCCCTGCCCGTGCTGGACAGGGCCCTCGCCGGGTAGGGTCGATGGTGCACCGCCGGGAGGTCCCGCAGCGCGGGGCCACCGTCGGCTGACGCGCGCACGACCGACCAGCGTGACGTCAGAGTACGCCCGCACCCGCCCAGAGCAAGGAGCACCAGTGAACGTCGCCTCTCCGAACGCCACCACCGTCGGGTGGAACGACCTCGACCTCGCCGCCGTCGCCACCGCCAAGGCACTGGCCGCGGACGCGGTGGAGAAGGTGGGCAACGGTCACCCGGGAACCGCGATCAGCCTGGCCCCCGCCGCGTACCTGCTTTTCCAGAACGTGATGCGACACGACCCCGCCGACCCCCACTGGTTGGGTCGCGACCGGTTCGTGCTCTCCGCCGGGCACTCCAGCCTCACCCAGTACATCCAGCTCTACCTCGGCGGCTGGGGCCTGGAGCTGGAGGACCTCGAGTCACTGCGCACCTGGGGTTCCAAGACCCCGGGCCACCCTGAGTACAAGCACACCGACGGCATCGAGATCACGACGGGACCGCTGGGCACCGGGCTGGCATCCGCCGTCGGCATGGCCATGGCGGCGCGCCGTGAGCGCGGTCTGCTGGACCCGCAGGCGCCGGCCGGCGAGAGCCCGTTCGACCACATGGTCTACGTGATCGCCGGCGACGGCTGCCTACAGGAGGGCATCTCCTCCGAGGCCAGCTCCCTCGCCGGCACCCAGGACCTCGGCAACCTCGTGGTCATCTGGGACGACAACCACATCACCATCGAGGGTCACACCTCGATCGCGTTCACCGAGGACGTGCTCGCTCGCTACGAGGCCTACGGCTGGCACACCCAGTCGGTGGACTGGACCCACGGCGGCACGGAGTACCGCGAGGACGTGGACGCGCTCGCCGCGGCGCTCGCCGCGGCGAAGTCGGAGACGGGCAAGCCTTCGATCATCCGGCTGCGCACCATCATGGCGTGGCCCAGCCCCACCAAGCAGGACACCCACGGCGCCCACGGCTCCAAGCTCGGCGCCGAGGAGGTCGCGGGGCTGAAGTCCGCGCTCGGCCTGGACCCGCAGGCCTCCTTCGCCGTCGCCGAGGAGGTGCTCGCACACACCCGAGCGCTCGGCGAGCGGGGTGGGGCCGCACGCGCCGAGTGGGACATCCGGTACCAGGCATGGCGGGAGGCGAACCCCGAGCGCGCCGCACTCCTGGACCGTCTCGTCGCACGCGAGCTGCCCGCCGATCTGGCGCAGGCGCTGCCCACGTTCGAGGCCGGGACCTCACTCGCCACACGTGCCGCCTCCGGGAAGGTGCTGGCGGCCCTCGCCGACCCGCTGCCCGAGCTCTGGGGGGGCAGCGCCGACCTCGCCGGCTCCAACAACACGACGATGGCGGGGGAGCCCTCCTTCCTCCCGGTCGAACGCTCCTCTGCGGAGTTCGCGGGTGACCCCTACGGCCGCACGCTGCACTTCGGCATCCGCGAGCACGCGATGGGCGCGATCCTCAACGGCATCGCCCTGCACGGTCTGACCCGCCCCTACGGTGGCACGTTCCTGACCTTCTCCGACTTCATGCGGGGCGCCGTGCGGCTGTCCGCCATCATGGGCGTGGACGTCACCTACGTGTGGACCCACGACTCCATCGGAGTCGGTGAGGACGGCCCGACGCACCAGCCGATCGAGCACCTGGCCGCGCTGCGCGCGATGCCGGGCCTCGCCGTCGTGCGACCCGCCGACGCCACCGAGACCGCTGCCGCCTGGCTGGCCACGCTCGTCAAGGGCGGCCCCACCGGCCTGATCCTGTCGCGCCAGAACCTCCCGGTGTTCCCGCGTGGTGAGCAGGGCTTCGCCGAGGAGGCGGTCGCTCGCGGCGCCTACGTGCTGCAGGAGGCCTCGACCGGTACGCCCGAGGTCATCCTCGTGGGTACCGGCTCCGAGGTGCAGCTGGCCGTGGCCGCACGGGAGACGCTCGAGGCCGAGGGAGTGCCCACCCGGGTGGTTTCCGCTCCGTGCCTGGAGTGGTTCGCCGCGCAGGAGGAGGACTACCGCTCCGCGGTGCTGCCCGGTGACGTGCGCGCCCGGGTGGCCGTGGAGGCCGGCGTGCCGCTGTCCTGGCACGGCATCGTCGGGGACGCCGGACGCATCGTCGGCATCGACCACTACGGCGCCTCCGCAGACGCCGCGACCCTCTTCCGCGAGTTCGGTATCACGGCGCAGGCCGTCGTCGCTGCGGCGCGCGAGTCGCTCGCGGCAGCCGCCGGGAACCCGGACCCGACCCCGGTCGGCGCCACCGCCGGCGGTTCCGGGACCGGCGACCAGTCCTGACCCCGCCCCCACTCGACATCACACCCTGACTCACCGACGACAGGAGACTCTCATGGCAACCGACCCCCTCGCCCGCATCGTGGAATCCGGTGTGTCGCCGTGGCTCGACGACCTCTCGCGCGCTCGACTCGCCTCCGGCAACCTGACGGAACTCATCCGCACCCGCCACGTGGTGGGGGTGACCACCAACCCGACCATCTTCGACAAGGCGATCGCCGACGGGGAGGCCTACGCCGAGCAGGTGGCAGCGCTCGCCGCAGCCGGGGCCGGCGTGGAGGAGGCGGTCCGGGCGATGACCACGGACGACGTGCGCGCCGCTGCCGACGTCTTCGCCGCCGAGCTGCCGCAGGCCCGGCCGGGAGACGCCCGCGTCTCGATCGAGGTGGACCCGCGCCTGGCCCACGACACCGAGGGCACGATCGCCCAGGCCCGCGAGCTGTGGAGCCTCGTGGACCGCTCGAACGTGTACATCAAGATCCCGGCCACACCCGAGGGCCTGCTCGCGATCACCGAGGTGATCTCCGAGGGGATCTCGGTCAACGCCACGCTGATCTTCGACGTCGACACCTACCGCGCCGTTGCCCTCGCCTACCTCGACGGGCTGGAGCGCGCGAAGGCCGCCGGAGTGGACCTGTCGGCCATCGCCTCGGTGGCGTCGGTGTTCCTCTCCCGGATCGACGCGAAGATCGACCCCGTGCTGGAGGGCATCGGCACCCCGGAGGCGCTCGAACTGCGCGGGACGGCCGCGATCGCCGGTGCCCGCGCCACGTACGGCGCCTACCTGGAGATCATCGGCTCGCCGCGCTGGCAGTCGCTCGCCCAGGCCGGTGCGCAGGTGCAGCGACCGCTGTGGGCCTCCACCGGCACGAAGAACGCCGACTACCCCGACACGATGTACGTGGATCAGCTCGTGGTGGCCGATGTCGTCAACACCATGCCGGAGAAGACCCTGCAGGCCTCCTTCGACCACGCCCGTGTCCCCGCGGGCGAGGACGCCTTCGACACGGTGACCGACACTGTCTCCGACGCGGTGGCCACCCTGGAGGCCGTGGTGCGGGTCGGGGTGCCGTACGAGGAGATCATCGCCACCCTGACCCGCGAGGGCGTGGAGTCCTTCATCGCGAGCTGGGAGAACCTCCTGGCCACGGTGACCGCCGCCCTCCAGGACGCCGCGTGAGCCCGAACCCCCTGCGCAATGACGAGGACCGCCGGCTCCCCCGCATCGCGGGGCCGGCGGGTCTCGTCATCTTCGGCGTGACCGGGGACCTGGCGCGCAAGAAGCTGCTGCCCGCGGTCTACGACCTCGCCAATCGCGGCCTGCTACCGCCCGGATTCGGGTTGACCGGGTTCGCGCGGCGCGACTGGAACGCCGATCACTTCGCCCAGGTCACCAAGGAGGCAGTGCAGCAGCACGCCCGCACCCCGTTCCGGGAGCGGGTGTGGCGCCAGCTGGAGCAGGGCATCCGGTTCGTCCCGGGCGAGTTCGACGACGACGACGCCTTCGACCGGCTCGCGGCGACCGTGCGCGAGCTCGACGCGGAGCGCGGCACCGCGGGCAACCACGCCTTCTACCTGTCCGTGCCGCCGAGCGCCTTCCCGCTGGTGTGCCGGCAGCTCGCGCGCTCGGGCCTGTCCGAGAGCGAGGGCGACGCGTGGCGTCGCGTGGTCATCGAGAAGCCCTTCGGCCACGACCTGGCCTCCGCGCTGGAGTTGCAGTCCGTGGTCGAGTCGGTCTTCCCGGGCGACTCGGTGTTCCGCATCGACCACTACCTCGGCAAGGAGACGGTGCAGAACCTGCTGGCGCTGCGGTTCGCGAACCAGATGTTCGAGCCGATCTGGAACGCGAACTACGTGGACCACGTGCAGATCACGATGGCCGAGGACATCGGCATCGGCTCCCGCGCCGGGTACTACGACGGCGTGGGCAGTGCGCGCGACGTGATCCAGAACCACCTCCTGCAACTGTTGGCGCTGACCGCCATGGAGGAACCCGTCTCCTTCGACCCCAAGGCGCTGCGGGCGGAGAAGGAGAAGGTCCTCTCGGCCATCACGCTGCCCGAGGACATCGCGGCCCACACCGCGCGCGGCCAGTACGCCTCGGGCTGGCAGGGCGGGGAGAAGGTCAAGGGCTTCCACGAGGAGAACGGCATCCCGGCCGATTCGATCACCGACACCTTCGCCGCGATCCGGCTCGACGTGAACACCCGACGGTGGGCGGGCGTGCCGTTCTACCTGCGCACCGGCAAGCGCCTGGGGCGCCGGGTCACCGAGATCGCCATCGTGTTCAAGCGGGCCCCGCACCTGCCGTTCCCGCTGCCGGACACGGTCGAGCTCGGGGAGAACGCGCTGGTGATCCGGGTCCAGCCGGACGAGGGTGTGACGCTGCGCTTCGGCGCCAAGGTCCCGGGCACCGTGATGGAGGTGCGGGACGTGACCATGGACTTCGGGTACGGGCACGCCTTCACGGAGAACTCCCCGGAGGCGTACGAACGGCTCATCCTGGACGTGCTGCTGGGCGATCCGCCGCTGTTCCCGCACAGCAAGGAGGTGGAGCTCTCCTGGCGGGTGCTCGACCCGATCCTGCAGCACTGGGAGAGTTCGAGTGTGCTGCCCGATGCCTACCGCCCCGGCACCTGGGGTCCGCCCAGTGCCGACGAGATGATGGCCCGCGACGGCCGAGCCTGGAGGCGACCGTGAAGATCACCCTGCAGGAGACGACCTCCTCCGCCATCGCCGACCAGCTCGTGCACCTGCGGGACGAGGGCGGTGCGGTGGCGCTCGGACGCGTGTTCACCCTCCTGGTGGCCGCGGAGGCCGACGCGGTGGAGGACGCGATCGAGGCCGCCAATGCAGCCAGCCGCGAGCACCCGTGCCGGGTGATCGTGATCGCCTCCGAGGGCCCTCGGTCCGATCCCGAGCGCACCGAGGACGGGCTGGACGCGGAGATCCGGGTGGGGCGCGACGCCGGAGCCTCCGAGATCATCGTGCTGCGACCCCGTGGGGGCGCCGCAGAGCAGTTGGACACCCTGGTGATGCCGCTGCTGCTCCCGGACGCGCCGATCGTGGCGTGGTGGCCGACGACGGCGCCCGCAGTTCCCTCCAGTGATCAACTCGGGCGCATGGCCCAGCGGCGCATCACGGATGTGCTCGGGTGTGAGGACCCGCTCGGTCATCTGCGCGAACTGGCCGAGAACCACGCCGCCGGCGACACCGACCTGGCCTGGGCACGTGCCACCCTGTGGCGGGGGCTGCTCGCCGCGGCGCTGGACGACGTCGACGTCGAGGACCTCACCTCGATCACCGTGACCGGGCGCGCCGACCACCCCTCGGTGGTGCTCCTGGCCGCCTGGCTGTACGGGGCGCTGGGTGTCCCGGTGACGATCGCCGACGCGCCACAGGCCCCGGCGCTGGTCGGGGTGACGTTGAGCGGCGGCGCGGGCGACCTCGTCCTGGACCGACCGGTGGACACCACGATCCTGCGTATCACCGAACCCAGCGGGATCCATCACCGGGTGTCCCTGCCGCTGCGGACCCGGTCGGACTCGCTGATCGAGGACCTGCGACGGCTCGACCCCGACACCGTGTACGAGGACGTCCTCACCCGAGGCCTGCCCGCATTCCTGGACTCGCAGGACTGAGTAGCCGTGACGCGAACGGCCGGTGGAGCGATGCTCCACCGGCCGTTCGTCGTCGGGTCGTCTGACCAGGTCGCTCTAGGCGCCGCCGCGGCGCTCCCGCAGCGCGGCGATGGCCTCGTCCAGCAGCTCGGCGCCCTCTGCCTCGCTGCGACGCTCCTTCACGTAGGCGAGGTGTGTCTTGTAGGGCTCATTGCGCGGGGCCTGCGGGGGGTTGGCCTTGTCCTGCCCGGCCGGGAGCCCGCATCGCGGACAGTCCCACGTCTCGGGCGCCTCGTCCCCGGCCTCGGCGGCGAAACTGGGCCGGGTCTCGTGACCGGCGGCGCACCAGTAGGAGATCCATAGTCTCGGTGCGGCCTCACCCCGTTCGGCCTCACCCATCGGCCCCGCTCCGACGCGGGATCCACGTATCGCGCTTCCACCAGCCATGTCTGTCCCCTCAGAACGAGTAGCGCTGGATCAGTCCCAGCAGAATCACGCAGGTGCCCCACAGCACCGCCGTGCCGATCGTGATGCGGTTCAGGTTCCGCTCCGCGACCCCCGATGAACTGAAACCGCTGGAGAGACCACCACCGAACATGTCCGACATTCCCCCGCCACGTCCCTTGTGCATGAGGATCGTCAGGACCAGGATCACACTGGTGAGGACCAGGATCACCTGGAGTCCGATTCGGAGCGCGTCCACGCCACTTTGCCCTTCGTCGAGTCGCGCTCAGCCGCGCTGAGCGATGCCGGCCGTCCGGCCCGTCAAGGATAGGCGATCGGGCGGGGTGCCACACCCCGCCCGATCACCGTGTCGTTGTCACAGGGAGCGGAACCCCGCGATCGCGGCGAACTGCTCCACGACCAGGCTCGCGCCGCCCACGAGGGCGCCGTCCACATCCGGCTTGGCCATGATGGCCGCCACGTTGTCGGCCTTCACGCTGCCGCCGTAGAGGATCCGCATGCCTGCGGCCACATCGGGGTCGACGGTCTCGGCGACACGCGCACGGATCGCCTCGGCCATCTCCTGCGCATCCTCGGGCGTCGCCACCTCACCGGTGCCGATCGCCCAGACGGGCTCGTAGGCGACCACGACGTCGGCGACCTGCTCGGCGCTCAGCCCCTCCAGCGCGCCGTCGATCTGGCTCAGCGTGAGCGAGACGTGCTCGCCCGCCTGGCGGACCTCGAGCTTCTCCCCCACGCACAGGATGGGTGTGATGCCCGCGGCGATTGCTGCGGCCACCTTGGCTCCCACGATCGTGTCCGACTCGCCGTGGTAGTCACGCCGCTCGGAGTGACCGACGATCGCGAAGTCGACCCCGAGCGCCGTGAGCTGCTCGGCGGAGACCTCACCGGTGTAGGCGCCCTTGGCGTGGGAGGAGATGTCCTGCGAGGAGAGCTTGATGCCGAGTTCGTCGGCGTCGATGAGCGTCTGCACGCTGCGCAGGCTCGTGAAGGACGGCGCCACGGCGACCTCGACGGCCTCGTAGTCGTGCTCGGCGTCCTTCAGGGACCAGGCGAGCTTCTGGACGAGCTGGATGCCCTGGTGGTGGTCCAGGTTCAGCTTCCAGTTGCCCACCATCAAGGGGGTGCGGTCGGTCATCTCTCAGTCCTCCAGTACGGCGAGTCCGGGCAGGGTCTTGCCCTCGAGCAGCTCCAGGGAGGCGCCGCCCCCGGTGGAGATGTGGCTGAACCCGGCTTCGTCGAAGCCGAGCGTGCGGACGGCGGCCGCGGAGTCGCCACCACCGACGATGGAGAACGAACCGGCGGCGGTCGCATCGATCATGGCCTGCGCCACCGCCCGCGTCCCCGCGGCGAAGGCTGCCATCTCGAACACACCCATCGGGCCGTTCCACACGATGGTGCGGGCCTCCTTGATCGCCTCGGCGAAGGCCTCGGCGGAGGCCGGACCGATGTCCAGGCCGATGGCCTCGGCCGGGATCGCATCCGCGGCGACGACCTCGTGAGCGGCGTCGGCTGCAAACGCCTCGGCCGCCACGATGTCCGTGGGCAGCACGATGCGCACACCCTTGGCCTCGGCGCGAGCCAGGTAGCCCTTGACGGTCTCGATCTGGTCCGCCTCGAGCAAGGACTTGCCCACCTCGTAGCCCTTGGCCGCGAGGAACGTGAAGACCATGCCACCACCGATGAGCAGCGTGTCGGCCTTCTCGATGAGGTTGTCGATCACGCCGAGCTTGTCGGAGACCTTCGAACCACCGAGCACGACCGCGTAGGGCCGCTCCGGGTCGGAGATCGCCTTGCCGAGCGCGTCCACCTCGGTCTGCACGAGCAGACCCGCCGCGTGCGGCAGTGCGAGCGCGACGTCGTAGACACTGGCCTGCTTGCGGTGCACCACACCGAAGCCGTCCGAGACGAAGGCATCCACGCCGTCGCCGAGGGCCACGAGCTCGGCGGCCAGTGCGGCGCGCTCGTCGGCGTCCTTGGAGGTCTCGCGCGCATCGAAACGCACATTCTCCAGCAGGGCGACCTCGCCCTCGCCGAGACCGGCCACGGCGGCGTCAGCCGAGTCGCCGACGAGGTCGCCCGCGAGCGTCACGTCCTTGCCGAGGAGTTCACCCAGGCGGGCGGCCACCGGGGCCAGGGAGTACTTCGCGTCCGGGGTGCCCTTCGGGCGGCCCAGGTGCGCGGTCACGACGACCTTTGCGCCGGCGTCCAGCAGCGCGGTCAGCGTGGGCAGTGCGGCGCGGATGCGGCCGTCGTCAGTGATGGTGGTGCCGTCCAGCGGCACATTGAAGTCGGAGCGTACGAGCACGGTCTTGCCGCGCAGGTCGCCGAGGTCAGCGAGCGTCTTCACAGCGTCTCTCCAGTTCGCCCGAGGGCGGAAGGTCGAAGGAATGGGGTGGGACGGACGATGCCCGCGACCGCACCCGGAGGGGTACGAGCGCGGGCATCGTGGTCGAGCGAGAGGTCAGAGCTTGCCGCCGACGAACTCCGTCAGCTTCACCAGGCTCGAGGAGTAGCCCCACTCGTTGTCGTACCAGGAGACGACCTTGACGAGGTTGCCGTTGGAGACCTTCGTCAGCCCGGCGTCGAAGATGCTCTGGTGCGGGTTGGTGACGATGTCCGAGGAGACGATCGGGTCCTCGGTGTACTCCAGGGTCCCGGCCATGGCGCCCTCCGCGGCGGCCTTGACCGCGGCGTTGACCTCCTCGACGGTGACGTCGCGGCCGGCCTCGAAGGTGAGGTCGGTGGCGGAACCGGTGATGGTCGGGACGCGCAGCGCGAACCCGTCCAGCTTGCCCTTGAGCTCGGGGAGCACCAGGGCCACGGCCTTGGCGGCACCGGTGGTGGTCGGCACGATGTTCTGCGCGGCAGCGCGGGCGCGGCGCAGGTCCTTGTGCGGGCCGTCCTGGATGTTCTGGTCACCCGTGTAGGCGTGGATGGTCGTCATCAGACCCTTCTCGATGCCGATGGCGTCGTTGAGGGCCTTGGCCATCGGGGCGAGGCAGTTCGTGGTGCAGGACGCGTTGGAGATCACGTGCTGCGTGGCCGGGTCGTAGTCGGTGTGGTTCACGCCGACCACGAACGTGGCGTCCTCGTTCTTCGCCGGAGCGGAGATGATGACCTTCTTGGCGCCGGCGTCGATGTGCGCCTTGGCCTTGGTAGCGTCCGTGAAGAAGCCCGTGGACTCGATCACGATGTCGGCGCCCAGCTCACCCCAAGGGAGGTTGGCGGGGTCGCGCTCGGCCAGAGCGCGGATGGCCTTGCCGTCCACGACGATGTTCTCGTCGTCGAACTCGACCGACTGGGGCAGGACACCCAGGACGGTGTCGTACTTCAGCAGGTGAGCGAGGGTCTTGTTGTCCGTGAGGTCGTTGACTCCGACGACCTCGATGTCAGCTCCCGAGGAGAGAATCGCCCGGTAGAAGTTGCGGCCGATGCGGCCGAAGCCGTTGATCCCGACGCGGATGGTCACGATGAGTCCTCCATGCGTGTGTCACACGCTCTCGTCCGGTGGCGTGCCCGGTCAGGACACGCGGAGGGGGTCGTCCCCGTTTCTCCATGAACGACCCTACTACGCACCACCGGATTCGCCGGGGGGACCAAATGCCCGCTCAGCCCGTGGCGTAACCGGGCGGGCCGGACCATGAGGCACCAGACCCGGTGTCTGCTACAGGTCAAGCATCTCCGGCGTGAGGATGCTCTCGGTGTCGGGGATCCCGAGTTCCGCGGCGCGCTTGTCCGCCGTCGCCAGCAGCCGCCGGATCCTGCCGGCCACGGCGTCCTTTGTCAGCGGCGGATCGGAGTACTGGCCCAGTTCCTCCAGGGAGGCCTGGCGGTGCTCCAGCCGCAGGCGGCCGGCCTCCACGAGGTGCTCCGGCACCTCCTCCCCCAGGATCTCGAAGGCACGCTGCACCCGGGCCGAGGCCGCCACGGCGGCGCGTGCGGAACGACGCAGGTTCGCATCGTCAAAGTTCGCCAGCCGGTTCGCAGTACCACGGACCTCCCGGCGGGTGCGCCGCTCCTCCCAGACCAGCACCGCGTCGTGGGCGCCCATCCGGGTCAGCAGCGCCGCGATCGCGTCACCGTCGCGGACCACCACCCGGTCCACCCCGCGCACCTCACGCGCCTTGGCCGTGATGCCGAGGCGCCGCGCGGCGCCCACCAGGGCGAGTGCGGCCTCGGGCCCGGGGCAGGTCACCTCGAGGGCACAGGAACGACCTGGTTCCGTGAGCGAGCCGTGGGCGAGGAAGGCACCACGCCACGCCGCCACGGTGTCGCCGACACTGGCGGAGACCACCTGGGGCGGCAACCCTCGGACCGGGCGACCGCGCTGATCCAACAGGCCCGTCTGCCTGGCGAGCGCCTCCCCCTCGCGCACCACCCGGACCACGTACCGGTTGCCCTTGCGAAGGCCTCCACCGGAGACCACGATGATCTCGCTGGAGTGGCCGTACACCTCGGCGATAGCGACCCGGAGACGGCGTGCTGCGGCGGCGTTGTCGAGCTCGGCCTCGATCACGATGCGCCCGGAGATGATGTGAAGACCCCCGGCAAAACGCAGCGTCGCGGACACCTCGGCCTTTCGGCTCGAGGTCCGATCGATGCGAACTCTGGCCAGCTCGTCCTTGGCGGCTGCGGTCAGAGACATGGTCGCCATCCTGCCACCGAACCGCCTCCGCGTCCCACTCCGATCGAGATTGCCTCAACGATCCGTGACGTCACCCCACGTCGCCGTGAACGCATCGCGGTAGGCGGCGGCGAGCCGCAGCGGATCGTGCCGCGCGGTCCCGTCATCGGCCCGCACCTGGCGCAGCAGCAGGCGTGCCCCCAGCGAGCGGGTCACGTCCTCGAGGTCGCTCACATCGTCCACCCAGGCGGGGTCCGCGAGCACGACGTCGGGGCGCAGGTCCGGGTCCACCTCGGCCAGCACGCGCACGTGGTCGGCGGCGGTGAAGCCGTCGGTCTCCCCCTCCTGCTGCTGCAGGTTCAGGGTGAGCGCGAGGTGGGATGCGGTGTGGATCGCCTCGCGCAGGGGCGCCACCTGGAGGTGCGGCAGCACGGAGGTGTACCAGGAGCCGGGTCCCAGGACCACCCAGTCCGCGGCCCGGATCGCCTCCAGCGTCGCACCGCACATCCGGGGTTCCTCGGGTAGCAACCGCACCTGGGCGACCCGGCCGGTGGTGACCGCAACACGGGACTGGCCCCGAACCACGCGGTCGGGATAGCCCTCGCGGTGCACATCCGCCTCGATGACCAGCGGCTCCTCGGCCATCGGCAGGACCCGTCCGCGCACCCCCATGAGCAGCGCGAGACGGGTGAGTCCCTCCACCACGTCTCCACGCTCGGCCCAGGCACCCGCGAGCATGAGGTTGCCCAGTGCGTGCCCGTCCAACGGACCGTCGGTGGCGAACCGGTGCTGGAGCAGGTCGTGCCACGCCCGACCCTGGGGGGTGTCGTCGCACAACGCAGCCAACGCCATGCGCAGGTCGCCCGGTGGCAGGATCCCCATCTCGTGGCGCAGCCGCCCCGAGGAGCCACCGTCGTCCGCCACCGTGACCACGGCGGTGAGGTCAGGGGTCAGATGCCGCAGGGCGAGCAGCGAGGCCGCGAGCCCGTGCCCGCCCCCGAGCGCCACGATCCGACTGGGCTCGATCCGCAGCGGGTCCAGGGCGCGCACGTCACTCCCTCCCGAGGTCGCGGTGCACGTTGCGCACGAGGTGACCCCTGGCCCGCAGCAGCACTCCCAGGCGTTCGCTGAGTGCCACCGAGCGGTGCTTGCCGCCGGTGCAGCCCACCGCCACCGTCAGGTAGTGCTTCTGCTCCGCGACGTAGCCCGCGAGGATCGGGTCCAACAACGCGGCATAGCCCTCGATGAACTCGGCGGCGCCCGGCAGACCGAGCACGTACTCGGCCACGGGGGCGTCCTTCCCCGTGAGATGACGCAGTTCGGTCACCCAGTAGGGGTTCGCGAGGAACCGTGCGTCCACCACATGGTCTGCGTCCAGCGGGATGCCGTACTTGAAGCCGAAGGACTGCACCGTGATCGCCAACGGGTGGGAGTCCTCCCCCGCCACGATCTCGCGCACCCTGCCGGCCAGTTCGTGCACGGTCAGGGTGGAGGTGTCCAGGTAGGTGTCCGCCCGACGACGCAGGTCCTGGGTGAGGTCGCGCTCGGCCGCGATCCCATCGATGATCGTGCCCTCACCCTGCAGCGGGTGCGGGCGGCGCACCTGCTCGTAGCGACGCACCAGGGTGGCGTCGTCGGCGTCCAGGTACACGATGCGGTATTCGATCCCCTGCGCACGGAATGCCTCCAGCACGGCGGAGAGCTCGGCGAAGAACTCCTTCCCGCGCACGTCCACCACCGCCGCGAGACGCCGCACGCCACCGCTCGGGGACATCATCCCCACCATCGGCGCCAGGAGCCGCGGTGGAAGATTGTCCACCACGTACCAGTCCAGGTCCTGCAGCACGGCCGCCGTGCGGGTGCGCCCGGCGCCGGACATCCCGGAGACGATGAGGACCTCGCTCCGCTCGCGCGGTGGCGCCGTGGCCCGCGCCTCCAGCAGTGGGATGCCATCTGGAACGGTCACGGGGTCTGCCTCACCGGGCAGTGCCTCGCCCGCAGGCGGGTCGGGCGGCGGCTTCTCGGTCATGGCTCCAGGATGCCAGGTGCCGCCAGTGCCTCGCTGAGGGTGGCCGCGAGCCGCGGGCCGAATCCCTTCACCGCGGCGATCTCCTCCACGCTCGCAGCCCGGATGCCCTTGACGGAACCGAACTGCTTCAGCAGGGCCTTCTGCCGCGCCGGGCCGAGGCCCGGGATGTCGTCGAGCACGGACCGGGTCATCGCCGCGCCGCGCCGCTTGCGGTGCGCGGTGATGGCGAAGCGGTGGGCCTCGTCCCGGATCCGCTGCAGCAGGTAGAGGCCCTCGGAGGTGCGGGGCAGGACCAGGGGGAACTCCTCCCCCGGTAGCCACACCTCCTCCAGGCGCTTGGCCAGACCGATCAGCGCCACATCCACCACACCCGCCTCGGACACGGCCCGGGCGGCGGCCGCCACCTGGGGGGCTCCGCCGTCGACCACGATGAGGTTGGGCGGGTAGGCGAAGCGGCGCGGCCTGCCCGTGTCGGGGTCCACCCGCCCCAGCGGCACGCCGTCGGCATCCACCTCGGTGGAGGTGGCCGAGGCCTCCCGCTCCTGGGCCAGGCGCCGCAAGCGGCGCGTGAGGACCTCGTGCATCGCCTCGGTATCGTCCCTGGCACCCTCGCCGGACTCACCCCGCACCACGAACTGGCGGTAGTCGGACTTCTTGGGCAGTCCGTCCTCGAAGACCACCATGGACCCGACCTGGTGCGTACCGCCCGTGGTGGAGATGTCGTAGCACTCGATCCGCAGCGGCGAGGCCGGCAGGTCCAACTCCTCCTGCAGCTGCGCGAGCGCCAGCGACCGAGCCGTGAGGTCGCCGGCGCGGCGTGTCTTGTGCAGGGCCAGGGCGCCGTCGGCATTGCTGCGGACGGTGTCCATCAGGGCGCGCTTGTCCCCGCGCTGGGGCACCCGGATCTCCACCCGGGAGCCGCGCGTGTTGCTGAGCAGTTCGGTCAGTTCGGGGGCGTCCGCGGGGAGCACCGGGACCAGGACCTCCCGGGGCACCTCCACGCCACGCTCGGCGTAGACCTGCTGCAGGAGACGCTCGGTGAGCTCGCTCTCGTCGAGGTCCTCCACGCGTTCGGACACCCAGCCCCGCTGCCCGCGGATCCGGCCGCCGCGGACGTGGAAGACCTGGACGGAGATCTCCAGCTCGTCGCTGGCCAGGGCGAACACGTCCGCGTCGGTCCCATCCGGCAGGACCACAGCATTCTTCTCCACCACGCGGCGCAGCGCCGCCAGGTCATCGCGCAGGCGCGCCGCACGCTCGAAGTCGAGCTCGTCGGACGCCTCCCGCATCTGCCGCTCGACGCGCCGCACGAACGTCGCGGTCTCCCCCGCCATGAACCGGCAGAAGTCCTCCGCCAGGTCACGGTGCTCGGCCGGTGAGATCCGACCCACGCACGGCGCCGAGCACTTCTCGATGTAGCCCAGCAGGCACGGGCGCCCGCTGGCCGCGGCGCGCCGGTAGACCCCCGCGCTGCAACTGCGGATCGGGAACACCCGCAGCAGCAGGTCCACGGTCTCGCGGATCGCCCAGGCATGGGAGTAGGGCCCGAAGTAGCGGGTGCCGGCGCGCTTCGCCCCGCGCATCACCTGCACCCGGGGGATCTCCTCGGCCATCGTGACGGCGAGGTAGGGGTAGGACTTGTCGTCACGGTACTTGACGTTGAAGCGCGGGTCGAACTCCTTGATCCAGGAGTACTCCAGGCTCAGTGCCTCCACCTCGGTGCCCACCACGGTCCACTGCACCTGACTCGCGGTGGTCACCATCCGCGCCGTGCGCGGATGCAGGGTGTGCAGCGGCGCGAAGTAGTTGGCCAGACGCGCGCGCAGGCTCTTGGCCTTGCCGACGTAGATGACGCGGCCGGTGGGGTCGCTGAAGCGGTACACCCCCGGGGAGTCGGGGATCTCCCCGGGGGCCGGACGGTAGGAGGCGGGGTCGCTCACGCCCCGACGCGCTCGCGCTCGGGTGCCTCCAGGAGATCCTGCAGGAAGGAACCGGTATAGCTCTCCGGGACGCGGGCCACGTCCTCCGGTGTGCCCTGCGCCACCACGCGCCCGCCGCCGGAGCCGCCCTCCGGTCCCATGTCGATCACCCAGTCGGCGTTGCGGATCACGTCCAGGTTGTGCTCGATCACCAGCACGGAGTTGCCCTTGTCCACCAGGCCCTGCAGCACCTCGAGCAGGCGACGGATGTCCTCGAAGTGCAGACCCGTGGTCGGCTCGTCCAGCACGTAGACCGTGCGACCGGTGCTGCGCCGCTGCAACTCGCTGGCGAGCTTCACGCGCTGCGCCTCGCCGCCCGAGAGGGTCGTCGCGCTCTGCCCCAGCCGCACGTACCCCAGGCCCACGTTCACCAGAGTGGTCAGGTGCCGCGCGATCGCCGGGACGGCGGCGAAGAAGTCCGCCGCCTCGGAGATCGGCATGTCCAGCACCTCGGCGACCGTCTTGCCCTTGTAGCGCACCTCGAGGGTCTCCCGGTTGTACCGCGCCCCCTCGCACACCTCGCAGGGCACGTAGACGTCCGGCAGGAAGTTCATCTCGATCTTCAGGGTGCCATCGCCGCTGCACGCCTCGCAGCGTCCGCCCTTGACGTTGAAGGAGAACCGCCCCGGCCCGTAGCCGCGCACCTGCGCCTCCTGGGTCTGCGCGAAGAGCTTGCGCACGTGGTCCCAGACGCCGGTGTAGGTGGCGGGGTTGGAGCGCGGCGTGCGGCCGATCGGCCCCTGGTCCACGTGGACCACCTTGTCGAGGTTGTCCAGGCCGGTCACCCGCTTGTGCCTACCGGGGACGCGTCGCGCCTTGTTCAGTTCGTTCGCGAGCACGGTGTACAGGATCGAGTTCACCAGCGTCGACTTCCCGGATCCGGAGACCCCCGTGACGGCGGTGAGCACGCCGAGCGGGAAGGTGACCGTGACGTCGTGCAGGTTGTTCTCGCGGGCACCCACCACGGTGACCTCGCGCCCGGGGGTCGGGGCGCGGCGCGTGGCGGGCACGGGGATCGAGCGGCGGCCGGCGAGGTAGGCCCCGGTCACGGACTCCTTCGCGCTCAGCAGCCCCGCGTAGTCCCCCGAGTGCACGATCCGGCCGCCGTGTTCGCCGGCGCCCGGGCCGATGTCCACCACCCAGTCCGCGGCGCGGATGGTGTCCTCGTCGTGTTCGACGACGATGAGGGTGTTCCCGAGGTCGCGCAGCCGGGTCAAGGTGTCGATGAGGCGGCGGTTGTCCCGCTGGTGCAGCCCGATGCTGGGCTCGTCCAGCACGTAGAGCACGCCCACCAGTCCGGAACCGATCTGGGTGGCGAGGCGGATGCGCTGCGCCTCGCCACCCGAGAGGGTGGCGCTCGGACGCGAGAGGGTGAGGTAGTCCAGGCCCACGTCGAGCAGGAAGGAGAGCCGAGCCTGGATCTCCTTGAGCACGGCGCCGGCCACGACCTGCTCGCGGGGCCCGAGCTCGAGGCGCTCCAGCACCTCCTTGGCGCCGTCGATGGACAGGTCGCACAACTGCGCGATGGAGTAGCCGGAGACCCGCACGGCGAGCACCTCGGGCTTGAGGCGGGCGCCCTGGCACACCGGGCAGGGCACCTCACGCATGTAGCCCTCGTACCGTTCGCGCGAGTAGTCCGACTCGGTCTCGGCGTGACGGCGCTTGACGAAGGAAAGCACCCCCTCGAAGCCGGAGGAGTACTGACGCTGCCGACCCCACCGGTTGGTGTAACGGACCTTCACCTCGTGGTCCTCACCGTGCAGCAGGGCCTTCTTCGCGCGGGCGGGCAGGGCGCGCCACGGGACGTCCATGGCGAACCCCAGTTGCTCCGCCAGGGCGGTCATCTGCCGTTGGAAGTACTCGGCACTGCCCTGGGTCCAGGGCGCGATCGCCCCCTCGGCCAGGCTCAGCTCGTCGTCGGGCACCACGAGGTCGGGGTCCACCTCCAGTCGCGTGCCGATGCCGGTGCACTCGGGGCAGGCACCGTAGGGGGCGTTGAAGGAGAACGTGCGCGGCTCGATCTCGTCCAGCGCGAGCGGGTGGTCGTTGGGGCAGGCGCGCTTCTCGGAGAAGCGCCGCTCGCGCTGCGGGTCCTCGGGCTCCAGGTCCACGAGGTCCACGAGCACCAGGCCCTCGGCCAGACGCAGTGCGGTCTCGACGGAGTCGGTGATGCGCTGCTTCGCGCTGGCGCGGACCACGAGGCGGTCCACGACCACGTCGATGGTGTGCTTGAGCTTCTTCTCCAGCGCCGGCGGCTCCGCGAGCGGCACCACCTCGCCGTCCACCCGGGCGCGCGCGAACCCCTGCTGCCGCAGGTCGCGGAAGAGGTCCTCGTACTCACCCTTGCGGCCCCGCACCACGGGTGCGAGCACCTGGAACCTGGTGCCCTCCTCCAGCTCGAGCAGGCGGTCGACGATCTGCTGCGGGGTCTGGGAGGTGACACGCTCCTGACAGACCGGGCAGTGCTGGGTCCCGGCGCGGGCGAACAGCAGCCGCAGGTAGTCATACACCTCGGTGATCGTGCCCACCGTCGAGCGCGGGTTGCGGTTCGTGGACTTCTGGTCGATCGACACGGCCGGGGAGAGTCCCTCGATGAAGTCGACGTCCGGCTTGTCCATCTGCCCCAGGAACTGCCGGGCGTAGGCGGACAGGGACTCCACGTACCGACGCTGGCCCTCGGCGAAGATGGTGTCGAAGGCCAGGGAGGACTTGCCGGATCCCGACAGCCCGGTGAACACGACCAGGCTGTCACGCGGCAGGTCGATCGAGACGTTGCGCAGGTTGTGCTCGCGGGCACCCGAGACGATGAGACTCACGCCGCCATGCTAATCGCGCCCACCCCCATCTCGCACAGATGTTCGAGCAGAGCGGAATCCAGATCGTGCTCGCTAGGCTGATCGCGCGGCCGGGACCGGCCCGTCGCGCAACCACCGGAGGACACCGTGGCCGTTCAGATCGTCGAGTACCGCTACCAGGTGGGCGCACAGGCCGAGCGGCTGCGCGACGAGGTGCGCCCGCGGCACCGCGACTTCCTGCGCACCCTCCTGGACGCCGGGAGCCTGCTGGCCTCCGGGCCGCTGGTCGAGACTCCGGGCGCGATGCTGCTCCTCGTGGCGCCCGATGCCGAGGCGGCGACGGCGTTACTCGCCGAGGACCCGTTCCTGACCGAGGGTGTGGTGGCCGAGGTCGGGGTCCGCGGGTGGAAGCCGGTGATCGGCCCGTTCGCCGACCGGATCTGAGGGACCCGCGGGGCGGGACGGTCAGCGGGAGGCGTCCTCGGCGTCCTGGGTGTCCTGGGTGTCCTGGACGCGCGGCGGCCAGAGCAGGCTCGCGACGGCGGCGATGGCCAGGAAGCCGATGATGACCGCCAGCGAGAGCCAGGTGGGGATCTCCGGCGCCCACGGCACCCCCTGACCACCGTTGATGAACGGCACCGTGTTGCCGTGCAGGGCCTCCAGGATGAGCTTCACCCCGATGAAGGCGAGCACCGCCGCGAGGCCGTAGCTGAGGTAGGCGAGGCGCTCCATGAGCCCATCCAGCATGAAGTACAGCTGGCGCAGGCCCATGAGCGCGAAGATGTTGGCGCTGAAGACGATGAACGGGTCACTGGTGAGCCCGAAGATCGCCGGGATCGAGTCCAGCGCGAACAGCAGGTCGGTGGTGCCGAGCGCGAGGATGACCAGGAGCATCGGCGTGACCATGCGCCGGCCGTCGATGCGGGTGGTCAGGCGCGCACCGTCGTAGTCCGGGGCGACGGGCATCACGCGCCGCACCACCCGCACCAGGACGTTCTCGGAGTACTCCTCCTCGTTCTGCCCGCCGACCATCTTCACGGCGGTGACCAGCAGCACCACCCCGAAGAGGTAGAACACCCAGCTGAAGCGCTCGATGATCGCGGCACCCACGAGGATCAGGCCCGCCCGCAGCACCAGGGCGATGAGGATGCCGATCATCAGGGTGCGCTGCTGCTGCAGGTGCGGCACCGCGAAGGAGCCCATGATGAGGGCGAACACGAACAGGTTGTCCAGCGAGAGGGAGTACTCCGTGAGCCACCCGGCCAGGAACTCCCCCGCCGGCGCGCTGCCGCCCACCGTGAGGACAAGGAGGGCGAACACGAGCGCGAGGCCGACGTAGAAGGCGACCCAGCGCGCGCTCTCGGCGAAGCTGGGCACGTGCGGACGCCGCCCGACGACCACCAGGTCGATCACGAGGATGGCCGCGAGTACCACCAGTGAGGCGACCTCGAACCAGAGCGGCAGCTCGTGCGTGCCCAGCACCCCGATCAGTCCCGCGCGCCGTCGTCGTCGGCCGCGGCGGATGTGAGCGCGGCATCCCGCCGGGACTTGGCCAGGCTCGCGACGGTGGTGATCGTCAGCACCCCGACGATGAAGATCAGCGAGAAGGCGATGGACACCTCGGGCACGCTGACGTGCTCACCGCCGTTGATGAACGGGAGCTCGTTCTCATGCAACGCGTGCAGCACGAGCTTGACCCCGATGAACGCGAGGATCGCCGCCAGGCCGTAGTTCAGGTACACGAGGCGGTCCAGCAGGCCGTCCACCAGGAAGAAGAGCTGCCGCAGCCCCAGCAGGGAGAAGGCGTTGGCGGCAAAGATCAGGAAGACCTCCTGGGTGAGGCCGAAGATCGCGGGGATCGAGTCGATCGCGAACAGGATGTCGGCGCTGCCGATCGCCACCATCACCAGCAGCATCGGCGTGATGTGCCAGCGGCCGTCGTGCTTCACCCAGATCCGGTCGCCGTGGTAGGAATCCGTCACCGGGAAGATCCGGCGCACCCAGCGCACGAGGAAGTTCTCGCGCTTCTCGTCAGTCTCCTCGGTGTGACGCAGCTGCGCGATCGCCGTCCAGATCAGGAACGCACCGAAGATGTAGAACACCCAGGCGAAGTTGTTGACGATCTCCGCACCGATGAAGATGAAGATCGTGCGCAGCACGAGTGCCAGGATGATGCCGACGAACAGCACCTTCTGCTGGTTCTCGCGCGGCACCGAGAACGCGCCCATGATCAGGACGAACACGAAGAGGTTGTCCAGGGAGAGGCTCTTCTCGGTGATGTAGCCCGCGAAGTACTCAGCGCCGTAGGGGCTCGGGAACATCACGAGGATGGCGACCCCGAACAGCAGCGCGATCGCGACGTAGGCCGCCGACCAGATCGCCGCCTCGCGCAGGGTCGGTGCGTGCGGCTTACGGACGTGGCCGAACAGGTCGACGGCCAGCATCGCGACGATGCCGGCCACTGTGACCGCCCACAACCAGACAGGAACATCCATGGGTACACCCTTCGGTACCGACGACTGGGAACCGAAGGTCTTCTCCGGCCGCGTGCGGCCCAGCAGCACCGGGAACCCGCCGTTGGGCGCCGTGGTGACGATGCTGCTGCTCGGGAGTACTCCCCTTCGTCGTCAGAGCATACGCGATGAGGGCGCGCCCGCCCTCAACTCGTGGCGGCCACCATCTGGCGCAACTCCTTCTTCAGGTCGGAGATCTCGTCGCGCAGCCGCGCCGCGACCTCGAACTTGAGCTCGGCGGCTGCGGTGTGCATCTGGTCGGAGAGTTCCTGGATGAGCTCCGCGAGGTCCGATGCCGCGGCACCGGCCAGGCGCTCACGAGCCGAGGAGCCCGTGGGCTTCGGCGCCGCCCCGCCCTTGCGGTAGCCACCCGCGAGCAGTTCCTTGGTGTCGACGTCCTCGCGCGCGAGCTGATCGGTGATGTCGGTGATCCGCTTGCGCAGCGGGGTCGGGTCGATCCCGTGCTCGGCGTTGTAGGCGAGCTGCTTCTCCCGGCGCCGGTCGGTCTCTTCCAGCGCGCGCCGCATGGACGGCGTGATGGTGTCGGCGTACATGTGCACCTGGCCCGAGACGTTGCGCGCCGCGCGACCGATCGTCTGGATGAGGGAGGTCTCCGAACGCAGGAACCCCTCCTTGTCGGCATCCAGGATCGCCACCAGGGAGACCTCGGGTAGGTCGAGGCCCTCGCGCAGCAGGTTGATTCCCACCAGCACGTCGTACACGCCCATCCGCAGGTCGCGCAGCAGTTCGATGCGCCTGAGGGTGTCCACCTCCGAGTGCAGGTAGGCGACCTTCACCCCCCGCTCGAGCAGGTAGTCCGAGAGGTCCTCGGCCATCTTCTTCGTCAGGGTGGTCACCAGCACGCGCTCGTCGCGCTCGGTGCGCTGGCGGATCTCCCCGAGCAGGTCGTCGATCTGCCCCTTCGGGGGCTTGATCACCACCTGCGGATCCACCAGCCCGGTGGGCCGGATGACCTGCTCCACCACGCCGTCGGACTGCCCCAGTTCGTAGTCGCCGGGGGTCGCGGACAAGAACACGGTCTGCCCGATCCGCTCCAGGAACTCCTCCCAGCGCAGCGGCCGGTTGTCCATGGCGCTCGGGAGGCGGAACCCGTGGTCCACGAGGGTGCGCTTGCGGGAGGAGTCGCCCTCGAACATCGCGCCGATCTGCGGCACGGTCTGGTGCGACTCGTCGATGATGAGCAGGAAGTCCTCCGGGAAGAAGTCCAGCAGGGTGTTGGGTGCGGACCCCGGCACGCGGCCGTCGATGTGGCGGGAGTAGTTCTCGATGCCGGAGCACGTGCCGATCTGCCGCATCATCTCGATGTCGTACGTGGTGCGCATCCGCAGCCGCTGCGCCTCCAGCAACCGGCCACCGCCCTCGAGTTCGGCGAGGCGTTCCTCGAGCTCCGCCTCGATGGTGCCGATCGCGCGCTCCATGCGCTCGGGGCCGGCGACGTAGTGCGTGGCCGGGAAGATGTGGATCTCCTCCTCCTGCCGCACCACGTCACCCGTCAACGGGTGCAGGGTGGCGATCGCCTCGATGTCGTCCCCGAAGAACTCGATCCGGATCGCCAGCTCCTCGTACACGGGGATGATCTCCACCGTGTCCCCCCGTACCCGGAAGGTGCCGCGCTGGAAGGAGGCGTCGTTGCGGGCGTACTGCATGGTGACGAACTGCCGCAGCAGCGCGTCGCGATCCACCACGTCCCCCACCCGCAGCCGCACCATCCGGTCCACGTACTCCTGGGGCGTGCCCAGGCCGTAGATGCAGGACACGGAGGCGACCACCACCACGTCGCGCCGGGTGAGCAGCGAGTTCGTGGCGGAGTGCCGCAACCGTTCCACCTCCTCGTTGATCGAGGAGTCCTTCTCGATGTAGGTGTCCGAGGAGGGCACGTACGCCTCGGGCTGGTAGTAGTCGTAGTAGGAGACGAAGTACTCCACCGCATTGTTCGGCAGCAGCTCCCGGAACTCCGTGGCCAGCTGCGCGGCAAGGGTCTTGTTCGGCGCCATCACCAGGGTGGGGCGTTGGACCTGTTCGATGAGCCACGCGGTGGTCGCGGACTTCCCGGTGCCGGTGGCGCCGAGCAGCACGATGTCCTTCTCCCCCGCGTTCAGCCGCTCGGTCAACTCCGCGATCGCCGTGGGCTGGTCGCCTGAGGGCGTGTACTCCGAGACCACCTCGAACGGGGCGACGGTGCGCTGCAGATCGGATACGGGTCGCATGCGACAACGGTACGTGGGCCCTCCGACATCCTGACACCACTCGACACCGACCACACCCACGGGGGCAGGATGGTGACGAGGTGGCGCACGCCACCACCCGTCGACGAAGGGACTGCCATGCCCACCCCCACCACCTCCAGCGCGAGCACGGTCTGGCTCGGCGACCTCGCCTCCGGCTCCGGCCGCACCGAACCCGCCAGCGGCGCCTTCGGCCCCGTGGACGTCTCCTGGAAGTCGCGCACCGGCGAGATGGGCGGCCAGACGACCCCGGAGGAGCTCATCGCCACGGCGCACGCGTCCTGCTACGCGATGGCGCTCTCCCACGAGCTCGCCGGGAAGGGCACCCCGCCCACCCGGGTGGAGACCTCCGCCGCGGTCGACTTCGTGGCCGGTGAGGGCATCACCGGCATCGCCCTGACGGTCGAGGCCGAGGTGCCCGGGATCTCCGAGGAGGACTTCCTCGCCGTCGCCGAGGCCGCCAAGACCGGCTGCCCGGTCTCGGCCGCGCTCTCGGCGGTGCCGATCACGCTGGCGGCCACGCTGCGCTGAGGCGATCAGGCGGTGCCGACGCGGATCCGGGCTTCTCGGCCCGGGTCCGCGCTGCCATGCAGGTGACCGCCCTCGCCATCGACCCCGGCGGGCAGCCGCGGGAAACCGCCCTCGTGCAGGCGGTCCCGCACCGTGGACACCGGATGAGGCCCGCCCGCCCGCCGCGCGCTGGACACCCCCACGACCACCCGCACGACGAGGTCGACACCGTCCGTGCCGTCCGTGCCGTCCGTGTCGTCCTCCCCGGGGGGTGCCGGGTGGTCGATCCCCGCCACCAGGTCACCCCCGAGGTGCCGGATCCGTGCCGCGAGGCGTGCCGCCGCCGCGGGATCGAGGCGGCCGGAGTCGCCCTCCACCGCGCGCCGCTCGCGAACGTTCGCCTCGTACGGCACCAGGCGTTCGCTCCAGAGCCGCTCCAGCGCGGCCCGGGTGTGCGCCGGCCCCGCGCTCGTGTCCAGGAACACGTCGGCCACCGCCGCCCGCTCCTGGTCGCTCGCCTGGGCGGCGATCCGCCGCTCGACCGCCTCCGAGTCCATCCCGCGTTCCGAGACCGCCCGCCGCACCCTCTCGGCCTCGGGGGCGTGCGTCACCAGGACGAGGTGGTAGCGCGGGGCCAGGCCGTTCTCGACCAGCAGCGGCACGTCGTGCACCACGATCGCATCCTGGGGTGCCGCCGCGACCCGCGCCTCGAACGCCCTGGCCACGGCGGGATGGACGATGCCCTCGAGCGCCGACCGGGCGTCGTCGTCGGAGAACACGAGGCGGGCCAGCGCCGCGCGGTCCAGGGCCCCGGACTCCTGGAGCACCGCGGGGCCGAATTCGCGCACCACGGCCGCGAGGCCCGGGGTCCCGGGTTCGAGGACCTCGCGGGAGAGTCGGTCGGCATCCACGACCACCGCCCCCAGCGCGGCGAGGTGAGAGGCGGCGGTCGATTTCCCCGAGGCGATCCCCCCGGTCAGGCCCACGAGCAGCATGGCTCCAGGCTAGGGGTTGCTCAGGCGATCGCCCCGCCGATCAGGCGCGAATCCGCGGTGCCGAGCTCCAGCGCGGTGGCCAGCGCCTCCCGGACGCACGCGGCGAAGTCCGCCACGTCCTCCTCGGCGCGCAGCTCGGGCACATGCGCGAACCCGACCGGGGCGCCGGGCAGCAGGCCGAGGGCGTGGTACATGACGGCGTTGCACACATAGCTCCCGGCGCTGAGCGAGGAGGTCAGCGGCAGGCCCCGCTCCGCGGCCCGCGCCAGGGTCGCCTTGACGGGGAGCGTGGTGAACCGGGCCGCAGGCCCCGCGGGATCGACCGGTTCGTCCACCGGCTGCGCGCCGTCGTTGTCGGGGATGCGCGCATCGGCGAGGTTGATCGCCACCCGCTCCAGGCGCACCCGGTCGGTGCCCGCCGCGAGACCGAGGCAGAGCACGACGGCGGGGCGAACCCGGGTGATCGCCTCACGCAGCGCGAGGGGTGCGCCGGCGAACGTCACCGGGAGCCGCTCCGGGACCAGCACGCCCGGACCCTCCCAGGTCCGGGCCACCTCACGTGCCACCTCCCAGGAGGAGTTCGTCGCATCGCCGCCGAACGGCTCGAACCCGGTGACCAGAACGGTTCGTGTCATGGGGACAGTCTCCCACCCGGACATGCGACGGCGCCCGCCACCGAAGGTGACGGGCGCCGTGCGACCGGATCAGTCGCTGATCATGCGATCAGGATCAGTTGCCGGTGAGCTTCTCGCGGAGCGCGGCCAGGGCCTCATCGGAGGCCAGGGTGCCGCTGCCGGCAGCCGGGGTGGAGGTGTAGCTCGAGGAGGAGCTCTCCACGGCGGCCTCGGGGGCCTCGCCCTCCGGCTCGGAGTCCGCGGCCAGTGCCGCGGCGACCTGCGCCTTGTGGGCCTCCCAGCGAGCCTGCGCCTCGGCGTACTGCGCCTCCCAGGCCTCGCGCTCGGCGTCGAAGCCCTCGAGCCACTCGTTGGTCTCCGGGTCGAAGCCCTCGGGGTACTTGTAGTTGCCCTGCTCGTCGTACTCGGCCGCCATGCCGTACAGGCTGGGGTCGAAGTCGTCCGAGGCCGGGTCCACACCCTCGTTGGCCTGCTTCAGCGACAGCGAGATGCGGCGACGCTCCAGGTCGATGTCGATGACCTTGACGAAGACCTCCTCGCCGACCTTCGCGACCTGCTCGGGCACCTCGACGTGGCGCACGGCCAGCTCGGAGATGTGCACGAGGCCCTCGATGCCGTCCTCGACGCGCACGAACGCACCGAACGGGACGAGCTTGGTGACCTTACCCGGCACGACCTGCCCGATGGCGTGGGTGCGGGCGAACTGCTGCCACGGGTCCTCCTGGGTCGCCTTGAGCGACAGCGAGACGCGCTCGCGGTCCAGCTCGACGTCCAGCACCTCGACCATGACCTCCTGGCCGACCTCGACGACCTCGCTCGGGTGGTCGATGTGCTTCCAGGACAGCTCGGAGACGTGCACCAGACCGTCCACGCCACCCAGGTCCACGAACGCACCGAAGTTGACGATCGAGGAGACCACACCGGGGCGCACCTGGCCCTTGGCGAGCGTGTTGAGGAAGGTGGAGCGGACCTCGGACTGGGTCTGCTCGAGCCACGCGCGGCGGGAGAGCACCACGTTGTTGCGGTTCTTGTCCAGCTCGATGATCTTGGCCTCGATCTCGCGGCCGACGTACGGCTGCAGATCGCGGACGCGGCGCATCTCCACCAGCGACGCCGGGAGGAAGCCACGCAGGCCGATGTCCAGGATCAGGCCGCCCTTGACGACCTCGATGACGGTGCCGGTGACGACGCCGTCCTCCTCCTTGACCTTCTCGATGGTGCCCCAGGCGCGCTCGTACTGGGCGCGCTTCTTGGAGAGCAGGAGGCGGCCTTCCTTGTCCTCCTTCTGGAGGACGAGCGCCTCGACGACCTCACCGACGGACACGACGTCCTCGGGGTCGACATCGTGCTTGATGGAGAGCTCGCGGGAGAGGATGACCCCCTCCGTCTTGTACCCGATGTCGAGGAGCACTTCGTCACGGTCGACCTTGACGATGGTGCCTTCGACGATGTCGCCGTCGTTGAAGTACTTGATGGTGGCGTCGACGGCGGCGAGGAAGTCCTCCGACGTTCCGATGTCGTTGATGGCGACCTGGGGAACCGTCGGGGCGGGGGTGGAGATGGTCATGTAGGAGAGACTCCGTTGCGGACAGGGATAGAGCGGACAATGTCTCGGCACCCGGGTTCGGGTCCCGAAGTACCGTGCATCGCTCCGCGCGCGCCAGCCGCTGATACCGCCGTCCGCGTGACCGCGTGACAACACTCCACCGGTGCGCGGGCACAGCCCACACAGCACCGCCGGATACCTTACGCCGGTGCGCGACCGTTCGGCAACTCCGGTGCGCCCCGACGCAGGCGACGCGATCAGGCGAGCGCGCGTGCCACCTCGAGCATGTCGGTGGGCACGTGCTTGACCTTGCCGGCGATCTCCGACAGGGGCACGAGTTCGACGTTCTCCCCACGCACCGCGGTCATGACGGCGGTCTCCCCCCGCGTGACGGCGTCGATCGCGGCCACACCGAACCTCGAGCCGAGGATCCGGTCCTGCGCCGTGGGCGTGCCGCCGCGCTGGATGTGACCGAGGACGGCGACCCGGGTGTCGAATCCGGTGCGCTCCTCGATCTCGACCTTGAGCCGCTCACTGATGCCGCCCGCCACGATCTGCCCGAACTGGCCGAGCTGCATCTCGTAGTCCATCGCGCTCCCCTCCGCCGGGACGGCGCCCTCGGCGACCACCATGATCGAGAAGGAGGCGTGCGAGCGGTGGCGGTGCTTCAGGAAGCGCACCACACGCTCGATGTCGAAGGGCTGTTCGGGTGCCAGGACCAGCTCCGCTCCACCCGCGATACCGGCGGTCGCGGCGATCCACCCCGCGGAACGCCCCATGACCTCCACGATCATCACGCGGTTGTGGGACTCGGCGGTGGTGTGCAGCCTGTCGATCGCATCCGTCGCGATCGTCACGGCCGTGTCGAAGCCGATCGAACTGTCCGTGCCCCACACGTCGTTGTCGATCGTCTTGGGGATGGCAACGATCTTCACCCCGGCCTCGGCGATCTTGCTGGCGGCGTGCAGGGTGCCGTCCCCACCGATGCAGATCAACGCGTCGATGTGCTCGTTCTCGATCGTGGTGAGCACCGCGTCGAGGCCGCCGTCCGCCGCGTGCGGGTGGAATCGCGCCGTGCCGAGCAGGGTGCCGCCCACCGGGAGCACATTGCGGATGTGAGTACGGTCCAGGGGCACGACGTCGCCGTCGACCACGCCCTTCCAACCGTTGCGGAAGCCCACGATGTGGTGCCCGTACTCTCCGACCCCCCGCTTGACGACGGCCCGGATCGCCGCGTTCAGCCCGGGGACGTCCCCGCCGCCGGTGAGAAGTCCGACTCGCATGTGTTCTCCTTGCCGATTCCGATCGCCGGGCTGTGCGCGCGGCTGGCCGCGCGCGCAGCCGTCGGCGGCGTACGGTTTCACATTATCCGCAGCGCTCCGTTCGCACGCGGTCAAAGGACCTAGATGCGAGGTAAAGACCAGGTGAACTCATCCGATCCCGTGGGCGAGGCCCCGGACGACCCGACGCTCCCCGCACTCGCGTGGGCCGGCTACGAGGAACCACCCGGCAGCACCGAGGGCACGGTGGACGACGCACTCACCGCCCGCCGCTGGTGGGACGCGAACGCCACGGAGTACCTCGCCGACCACGCGACCGACCTCGGCGTGGCGGACTTCACCTGGGGGCCGGAGGGGTTGCGTGAGGCCGATGCGCGGCTCCTGGGGGACGTGCGTGGCCGGCGCATCCTGGAGATCGGGGCCGGGAGCGCGCCGTGCAGCGCATGGCTGGCCGATCATGGTGCCGAGGTCATCGCCTCCGATATCTCGCATCCGATGCTCGCGGCGGGACGCGCCGCGCGAGGCAGGGCGAAGGAGGGCGAGGTCGACATCCCGCTCGTGCAGGCGGACGCCCGCCACCTCCCGTTCGCTGCGAACACCGTCGACGTGGTGTTCACCAGTTACGGGGTGATCCCCTTCGTCGCCGACCTCGGTGCGGTCCACCGGGAGGTGGCACGGGTGCTGCGGCCGGGGGGCCGGTGGGTCTTCTCCACCACGCACCCGGTGCGATGGGCGTTCCCGGACGATCCTGGCCCCGAGGGCCTCACGGCACGACGCTCCTACTACGACGACCGGCCCTACCGGGAGCGCGCCGAGGACGGCGAGGCCCTGTACAGCGAGTATCACCGCACCCTGGAGCAGCACGTGGCGCTTCTGGTCGCGGCGGGCTTCGCCGTCGTGGACCTGCGGGAACCGCGATGGCAGCCGGGCCGGCGCACCTGGGGCGGGTGGAGCGAACTGCGTGGTCGGACATTGCCCGGCACGCTGATCCTCAGCGCTCGCCGGCTCGTGGACGGCTGACGCCGCCTCCACCCGGCACCGAGCATCCGGGCGGTTGCTAGTGCCCCGCCTCGCGCCACGTGCGCCCGGAGCCGACGGAGACGTCCAGCGGCACGCTGAGATCCGCGGCGCCCGCCATCTCCTCGCGCAGGAGGCTCGTGACGGCCTCGAGTTCGCCGGGCGCCACCTCGACCACGAGCTCGTCGTGCACCTGGAGCAGCAGGCGCGAGGCGAGACCCTCCCTGCGCGCTCGATCGGCCACGCGGATCATCGCGACCTTGACGATGTCCGCGGCGGAACCCTGGATCGGCGCGTTCAGCGCCATCCGCTCCGCCATGTCGCGGCGCTGCCGGTTGTCGCTGACCAGATCTGGCAGATAGCGCCGACGCCCCAGGATCGTCTCGGTGTAGCCGTCACGACGCGCCTGCTCCACCACACCGGTGAGGTAGTCCCGCACACCACCGAACCGGTCGAAGTAGTCCTCCATCAGCCCGCGGGCCTCCCCCACATCGATCCCGAGCTGCTTGGACAGACCGAACGCCGACAGTCCGTACGCCAGCCCGTAGGACATGGCCTTGATCTTGGCGCGCATCGCGGAGGTCACGTCTGCCTGGTCCACCCCGAACACCCGCGAGCCGACGAACCGGTGCAGGTCCTCACCCTCGTTGAACGCGTGGATCAGGCCCTGGTCCCCGGACAGGTGCGCCATGATCCGCATCTCGATCTGGGAGTAGTCCGCCGTGAGCAGGCACTCGTAGCCCGCACCCACCACGAAGGCCTCGCGGATCCGATACCCCTCCTCGGTGCGGATCGGGATGTTCTGCAGGTTCGGGTCCGTGGAGGACAACCTGCCGGTCGCCGCCACCGTCTGCTGGAAGGTGGTGTGGATGCGTCCGTCGGCGGCGACGGTCTTGCGCAGCCCGTCCACGGTCTGGCGCAGACGGATCGACTCACGGTGCGCCAGCAGCGACTCCAGGAACGGGTGCTGGGTCTTCGCGAACAGCTCGGCGAGCGCATCGGCATCCGTGGTGTACCCGGTCTTCGTGCGCCGGGTCTTGGGCATGTCCAGTTCCTCGAACAGCACCTGTTGGAGCTGCTTGGGCGAGCCGAGATTCACCTCGTGCCCGATCGCGTCGTACGCGGCCTGCGCCGCCTGCCCGACCGCGGCGTCGAACTGCGCGGCCAGGCCGTCCAGATGGTCGCCGTCGACCGCGATACCGGCCGCCTCCATGTCCACCAGGATCTCCTGCACCGGGAGTTCCACCCGGTGCAGGAGATCCTCGGCGCCGCGGGCGCGAACGTCGGTGTCCACCACGGGGGCGAGCTCACCGATCGCCACGGCACGGGCAGCAAGATCCGCTGCGGCGTCCGACTCTCCCGCCAATCCCAGGTCGAGAGCGCCCTGCGCCTGCTCCCCCTGCGCCGAAGGGAGTTCTCGCTTGAGGTAGCGCAGCACCAGGTCGGACAGGTCGTAGGAGCGCTGGTCGGGGTGACACAGGTAGGCGGCCAGCAACGTGTCGCCCCGGACCCCGTGGACCGGCATGCCGCGTGCGGCCAGTGCGTGGGCCGCCGGCTTGCCGTCGTGCACCAGCACCGGGCGGTCCGTGTCGACGAGCCAACCGGCCAGCGCCTGCTCGTCGGCCTCCTCCAGCGCGGTGAGGTCCAGGGTGATGACCTCCTCGCCGTCCGCGAGTGCCACCCGCCAGGCGTCCCACGCGCCCCGGGCGCCCGCGCCGTCCACCGCGAGCGCGAGCATGCGCCCACCCCGAGCCTGCAGCCACGCAGCCAGGCCGCCGGGCTCGAGGACCGTCGTGGTCATCCCGAGGGCACCGGCAGAGACCTGGTCGTCCTCCTCCTGCGGGATCATCTTCAGCAGTCGGTCCCGCAGCACGGTGAACTGCAGCGCATCGAAGACCTCGTGGACCCCCTCGCGGTCGATCGGCACGCGGGCCAGGTCAGCGAACGTGAGCGGCACCTCGACGTCGCGCAGGAGAGCGTTCAGCTGGCGATTCAGCATCACCTGGGACAGGTGCTCGCGCAGGTTCTCCCCCGCCTTGCCGCGGATCTCCCCGGCGGCCGCGATGACGCCGTCGAGTCCGCCGTGCGCACCGATCCACTTCGCGGCGGTCTTGGGTCCCACCCCGGGGACGCCGGGGAGGTTGTCGCTGGTCTCGCCCACGAGGGCAGCCAGGTCGGGGTAGCGCTGCGGCGGCACGCCGTACTTCTCCTCGACCGCCACCGGCGTCATCCGCACCAGGTCCGAGACGCCCTTGCGGGGGTAGAGCACCGTGACCTGATCGGTCACGAGCTGCAGCGTGTCGCGATCGCCGGAGCAGATCAGCACCTGCGCACCCTCCGCCTGCGCCACGGTCGCGAGCGTGGCCAGGATGTCGTCCGCCTCCACACCCTCGATCCCCACGTGCGGGATACGCAGCGCGTCCAGTACCTGCTGGATCAACGGGACCTGTCCTCGGAACTCCTCAGGCGTGGCCGCGCGCGTCCCCTTGTACTCCGGGTAGGCCTGCGTGCGGTGCGTCGGGGCCGACTTGTCGAAGGCCACGAGAACGTGGGTCGGGTCCTCATCCCGGATCAGGTTGATGAGCATCGAGGTGAACCCGTACACGGCGTTCGTCGCCTGGCCCGAGGTGGTGGCGAAGTTCTCCACCGGTAGCGCGAAATAGGCGCGGAAGGCCATCGAGTGCCCATCGATCAGCAGGACCCGCGCGGGCGTGCCCGGGTCGAGCGACGCGGTGGCGGACACCTCCTGGATCGTCTCGTCCGGCGCGTTGGACATGCTCGAGGTACTCACGGGTGCCAGCCTAGATCCCATGACTGACATCGCCCTCGGCTACGACCCCACGGGCACCCTGCTCGAACGCATGCGGATGGAGGTGCTCGAGGTCGCCGCCGAGCGCTGCGTGGTGCGCATGCCCGTGTCCGGGAACACCCAGCCGATGGGTCTGCTGCACGGCGGGGCGAGCGCGGCGCTGGCGGAGACGGCGGCATCCTTCGCCGCCAAGGCGCACGCGGGCGCCGATCGCCACGTGGTCGGACTCGATCTGTCCATCACCCACCACCGCAGCGCGCGCTCCGGCTACGTGATCGCCACCGCGACGGCGCTGCACCGGGGGCGCACGATCGCCAGTTACGAGGTAGCGGTCGTGACCGAGGACGACGTCCGCGTCAGTTCAGCCCGACTGACCTGCCTGGTGCTCGAGAACGCCTGATCGCTCCCCTCGCCCCCGGTGGGCAGGTCGCCGCGCGGGGAGCCTTCCTGGGTCTCGGCCTCGGACTGCTCGCGCCTGGCCTGGGCGGCCCGCCGCCGGGCGAGCACGAGATCGATGCCACGGGCCGGCGTCGGCGGGTGGTCCAGCCGGCGACGCAGGCTCTGCGTGGCAATCACCCGCCGACCCCGGTCGTCGACGAAGCCTTCACGGGAGAGGAAGCGGACCTCGGCGCGTGAGCGGTTGGCCGGGATGATCACGATGTGACCCGCCCCAGCCTGGTCGGCGTACTCCACGAGGTGGGCGAGCAGTGCGTGCCCCACGCCGCGTCGTCGGGCCTCCGGGCGGACGTACATCGCCTCCACCTGCACTGAACGGGTGTCGGAGAACAGACCGGGTGGCCGCACCTCGGCCGCGAGCAGCCCGACGGCGTGCGCGCCCTCGTGCGCCACCGCGATGCGCGCATCGTGGTTCTCTGCGAACGCGCGCAACCGCCGCAGCGTCGTCGCTGCGTCCAGCCCCTCCGGTTCGAAGGACCATCGCAACTCCCGGTGCGCCGCCTCGAAGAGATCGGCGACCTCGGCGAGTTCGGTCTCCCCGGCCGCGTGAATGTCGATCGCTCGTGCCAACGGTCCTCCACTCGTGACCGCCCCCTGTGCTCGTGATGATACGCCTGCCTCGTCGATCGCGCGGACCGGGCCAGACGCGGGCCAGACGTAACACAACCGACACGCCGACACATCCATCCGTTACACGACCTCCCTAGCCTCAGGCGCAGCAGAGAAGACGGCCGCGACCGCTGACCGTCACCGACTGGCGAACTGGAGAACGGCGTGACGCCACCCACCTCCCGCGCCCCGGCGCGAGTCCCCGGCACCTGGCAGGTGATCCTCGCCGTCGTGCTCGGCCTCCTCGTGCTCGGCCTCCTCGGCGGCGGTGCAGCACCCGCCTCCGCCCAGAGTGCCGCGTGCGAATCGGGACCGACCACCGCGTGCATCAACGGCACGCTGCGCACCTCCGAGGGCGACCCCGTCTCCGGGGCGGTGCTCACCGTCACCGGGCCTGGCGCGCAGACCGAGGCCATCTCCCGCGAGGACGGCACCTGGGACGTGGCCCTCCAGGAGTCCGGGGAGTACACGGTGTTGCTCGATGTCACTACCCTTCCCGAGGGGGAGGAACTGCGCGAGGGTGCGGACAACCCCCGCACCGTCACGGTCGAGCTCGGGCGCGACAGCGCGGCCCTCTTCCCGCTCGTCGCGGCCGGATCGGGCGCCGGCGCGCAGGAGTCCACGCAGGAGTCCACGGCCGAGGCCACGGCTGAGGCCGCCGAGGAGAGCACGGCGGCCGCCACCAACACCACCGCCACCGATACCGAGGGCGGCACCTCCTCCGAGAGCGCGGGCCTGGCCGGCAACAACCGGGTGGTGCAGCTGCTCGTCTCGGGCCTGGTGTTCGGGATCCTGCTCGCACTCGCCTCCGTCGGGGCGAACCTGATCTACGGCACCACCGGGCTGAGCAACTTCGCCCACGGCGATCTCGTGACGCTGGGCGGTGTCCTGGCGTTCGCCGGTGTCCAGTGGTGGGGACTGCCGCTGTGGCTCGCCATCGTGGTCGCCGTCGTCGGAGGGTGCGCCGCCGGTTGGCTCCTGGACGCGGGTGTGTTCGCCCCCCTGCGCCGCCGCGGAGTCGGGATCACCCAGCAACTGATCGTCACCATCGGTATCGCGTTGGCGATGCTCAACGTGTTCCTGGTCCTGTTCGGCGCGAATCCGCTCCCGATCGTCACCGAGATCTCCACCCAGGTGAACTTCGGTCTGTTCTCGCTCAGCCCGCAGTCGCTCGTGCTGGTCGCGGTCGCCGTCGTCGTGCTGGTCGCCGTCGCGCTCGTGCTGCAGCGCACCCGACTGGGGCGCGCCACTCGCGCCGTCTCCGACAACCCGCCGCTGGCCGCGGCATCCGGCATCAACGTCGCGGCGATCATCCGCGGCGTCTGGGTCTCCTCCGCGGGCCTCGCGGCGCTCGGTGGCGCCCTGATGGGTCTCTACCTCGGGTCCACCCGGTTCAACTTCGGCTCCGTGCTGCTGCTGCTGATGTTCGCAGCCATCACCCTCGGTGGCCTCGGGTCCCCGCTGGGTGGCCTGCTCGGCGCGCTGGTGATCGGGATCGTGGTGGAGACCTCGACCCTCTTCCTGCCCAACGACCTGCGGTATGCCACCGCGCTGGGCATCCTCATCGTGGTGCTGCTGATCAGACCCCAGGGCATCCTCGGCAGAGCGCAGCGGATCGGATAAGGAGCCACCATGGACATCGCAGATCTCCTCGTCAACGCGCTGCGGGAGGCCACCGGGCCCACAGCGATCGCCTACGCCCTCGCGGCGATCGGCCTCAACATCCACTTCGGGCTCACCGGGCTGATCAACATGGGCCAGGCGGGCTTCATGCTCATCGGTGCCTACGGCTTCGCGATCTCCACGATTGCGGGACTGCCCCTCCTGGTCGCCCTGCTGATCGCCGTGCTCGCCGCCATCGCCTTCGCGCTCCTGCTCGGCTTCCCCACCATCAAACTGCGCGGCGACTACCTCGCGATCGTCACGATCGCGGCCGCGGAGATCGTCCGCTACATCGGCCGCTCCGTTGCGCTGAACGACATCACGGGCGGCTCCCAGGGCCTCCTCGGCAACACCTTCAAGCACACCTTCCAGGACGCCTCGCCGTTCCCGGACGGTGTGGTCAGCCTTGGGCCGATCACCCTTCCGATGAACCAGTCCAACTCCTGGTGGCTGCGCATCGCGGGGTGGGCGCTCGTGGCCCTCGCCTGCTTCATGGTCTACCTGCTCATCCGCTCGCCCTGGGGCCGTGTCCTCAAGGGCATCCGGGAGGACGAGGACGCCGTGCGGGCGCTCGGGAAGAACGTGTACAGCTACAAGATGCAGGCACTGGTCCTGGGCGGTGTGCTCGGCGCCCTCGGCGGGATCGTGTTCGTACTCGCCAGTTCGGTCCAACCCGACTCCCTCGGCAGACCGGTCACCTTCAACACCTGGACGATCCTGCTCCTGGGCGGCGCCGCCACCGTCTTCGGGCCGGTACTCGGCTCCATCCTGTTCTGGGCGGCACTCGTGCTCGTGCGTGGGGTCCTGCGCGGCGTGGTGCCCGAGAGCGTGCTGAGCAGCCCCCAGATCGAGCCGCTCGGATTCGTGCTCGTGGGCATCACCCTCGCACTGCTCATCGTGTTCCGACCACAGGGAATACTCGGCGACAAGAAGGAGCTGGCGATCAATGGCTGAGATGCTTCCCATCGTGGCGCAGGCCCGTGCCGACCTCGGCACCGTGGCCCACACCCCGGGCGTGGTCAAGCCGGACGCCGTGCTGAAGGCCTGGGGCGTGCAGCGCACGTTCGGCGGCGTTCACGCCGTGGACGTGGAACGGCTCGAGGTCCAGAAGAACGTCATCACGGCGCTCATCGGACCCAACGGCGCCGGGAAGACCACGTTCTTCAACCTCATGACCGGTTTCGACAAGCCGAATGCCGGCCAGTGGGAGTTCGACGGCACCCCACTGGCGGGTGTCCCCGCCAGCACCGTCTCCAACCGCGGGATGGTGCGCACGTTCCAGCTCACCAAGGCCCTCTCGCGGATGACGGTGCTGGAGAACATGCGCCTGGGCGCCCGCGCCCAACCCGGGGAGAACCTCTTCACCGCCCTGGTCCCGGCACTGTGGCGACCACGGGAGAAGGAGATCACCGAGAAGGCGATGTCCCTGCTCGAGCGGTTCAAGCTCGACGCCAAGGCACAGGACTTCGCCGGCTCGCTCTCCGGCGGTCAGCGCAAGCTGCTGGAGATGGCCCGTGCCCTGATGTCCGATCCGGCCCTGGTGATGCTCGACGAACCGATGGCCGGCGTGAACCCGGCCCTGACACAGTCCCTGCTGGGCCACATCATCGACCTGCGCGACTCCGGCACCACCGTGCTGTTCGTGGAGCACGACATGCACATGGTGCGCCACATCTCCGACTGGGTCGTGGTGATGGCCGAGGGCAAGGTGGTCGCCGAGGGTCCACCGAGGGACGTCATGGCGAACCAGGCTGTGGTCGACGCCTACCTGGGGGCGCACCACGACACCGACCTCGGGGACGACGCCCTGCTCGAGGAGCCCAGCACGAAGGAGAGCGCGTGATGACCCCGGAATCGCAGACCGCCACGCTCGCCGAGGTGCACCGCGGTGCGCCGAGCGGCGAGCCGCTGCTGTTCGCCGACGACCTCGTGGCGGGGTACCTCCCCGGCGTCAACATCCTGCAGAGCTGCTCACTCGTGCTGCACCCCGGGGAACTCGTCGGGATCATCGGACCCAACGGCGCCGGGAAGTCCACGCTGCTGAAGTCGCTGTTCGGGCTGGTGAACATCCGATCCGGCACGCTCACGCTCAAGGGCGAGGAGATCACCAACATGCGGGCGGACGCCCTCGTGCGCCGCGGCGTCGGGTTCGTGCCGCAGACCAACAATGTGTTCCCCTCCCTCACTATCGAGGAGAACCTGCAGATGGGCGTCTTCCAGACGCCCAAGCAGTACGCCGAGCGGGTGGAGGCCGTGATCGACCTCTTCCCCGAGCTCGGCAAGCGCCGCAAGCAACGCGCCGGTGCCCTCTCCGGTGGTGAGCGCCAGATGGTGGCGATGGCCCGCGCGCTCATGCCCGAACCGTCCGTTCTCCTGCTGGACGAGCCGTCCGCCGGCCTGTCCCCCGTGCGCCAGGACGAGGCCTTCCTGCGCACCCGGCGCATCAACAAGGCAGGTGTCTCGGTGGTGATCGTGGAGCAGAACGCGCGCCGCGCCCTGCAGATCTGCGACCGGGCCTACGTGCTGGACCAGGGCACCAACGCCTACTCCGGCCCGGGGCGGGACCTGATGAGCGACCCCAAGGTCATCGAGCTCTACCTCGGCACGCTCGCGGCCGACGTCGAGGCCGCCGAGGAGGACCACGGCGCCTGAGCGGCCGCCCCGCACCATCCGCCCGAAGCACCCGTTCGACGAGCCCTCCGGCTCGCCGAGCGGGTGCTTGCGCATCCCGCCGGCGCGCTGACCCGGCCGAACCACCCGCTCGGCGACAGAGAGGCGCGGGTGGTGGCATGGGCGAGGGCCCGGACACCCTGGGGTGTCCGGGCCCTCGCGCTCAGGCCGATCCGGGGCGGCTCAGCCCTCGGGGACCTCGCCCTGCTGGCTCTCGAGGAAGGTGTAGTTGTTGTCCGCACCGAACTCGTAGATCCCGATGTAGGCCGAGGAGGGGTCGTTGGCGTCGTTGAACGGACCGACACCCGCCACCGCCTGGTAGATGATGTCCTCGCCGTCCGTGATGAGCGTGGAGCACTCCTCCCACCCGGTGCACTCGGTGCCGCCGTCTGCGCCGGAGACGGCCGCCATGTTCGCCTGGATCGCCTCACCGGTGGCCGCGCCACCCTTCAACGCCGCGAGTGCCACGAGCATCGTGGCGTCGTAGGACTCCGCCCCGTAGGAGAACTCCGTCAGGTCAGGGTTCACGCCCAGCATCCGCTCCTGGAACTCCTCGGAGGGGAAGGCGCCGGGCAGCGTTCCCTTGGAGCCCGTGAGGGTGCCCTCCGGGAAGCCGGTGTCGCCCTCGGTGCCGAAGTTCTGCAGGTTGCCGTCCACGAAGTACGTCTTCGACATGTCCCACCCCTGCGCCACGAGCTCGCGCACGATCAGCGGGGTCTGGGTGGTGAAGGCGATGATCGCGATCGCATCCGGCTCGGACGCGATCGCATCGGAGACGATCGCGGTGTAGTTCGTCTCGTTCGGGTCGAACTCCTGACCCTCGGTGCCGTACACGAGCGAGCCGCCGGCCTCCTCGGTGACGCCCTGGACGACGTCGCGCAGCGAGGTGCCGTACGGGTCGTTGAACACCAGGATGCCCAGGTTCGCCGCGCCGTCGCCGAGCATGAGGTTCGCCAGGGCGTCACCCTGCACGGTGTCCGGCGGGGCGGTGCGGAAGTAGTAGTCGCTGTAGGCCGAGAGCGAGGTCGCGGTGTTGGCCGGGGACACCTGCACGATCCCGGCGCCGGTGATGTCGTCGATCACATTCAAGGTCACGCCCGAGGACGCGGCGCCGATGACGGCCTGGACCCCCTCGGAGATCAGCGTCTGGGAGGACTCCGTGGCCACCGAGGCGTTCTCCGTGTCGCTGGAGTCGGTGTGGGTCACGGTCACGTCGTTGCCGAACACTCCGCCGGCCTCGTTGATCTCCTCGACCGCCAGGTCGACTCCGGCGATCTCGGGCGGACCGAGCTGAGCCAGCGATCCCGTGACCGGCAGGAGGGTGCCGATGTGGAGCGTACCGCCCTCACCCGACGCACCGCCCTCGGCGGACTCGCTCGATTCACCGCCCTCGGCGGACTCGCTCGAGCTGTCACTGCTGCAGGCCGCGAGGACGAGTGCCAGGGCACCCGCCACCGCCGCCACGCGAGGGATGGATCGGTTCATGGAGCGTCTCCTTCGTGTGATCTGCACCCGTGGTGCAGTGGACACGAGAAGGACACCAACTCCGTGTGTCGCCGGTGTGACGCACCTGTCACCGCGCCGTCACGACGGGCAACAATGCGGTAACGCCCCTGGTGGGTTGACGTCAGTCGTCGGAACCGACCTGGTTGATGACCGCGTCGGCGACCTCGCGCATGGTCAGACGCTTGTCCATGGAGGTCTTCTGGATCCACCGGAAGGCCTCGGGCTCGCTCAAGCCCATCCGTGTCATCAGCAGGCCCTTGGCGCGGTCCACGCGCTTGCGGGTCTCGAAGCGGTCCGCGAGGTCCGCGACCTCGTCCTCCAGGGCCAGGATCTCGGAGTGACGGTGCAGGGCGATCTCGATCGCCGGGAGCAGGTCCGCCTGGGTGAACGGCTTCACCACGTAGGCCATCGCGCCGGCATCCCGCGCCCGCTCCACCAACTCGGTCTGGGAGAACGCCGTGAGCAGCACCACGGGCGCGATCCGGTCGCGCCCGATCTGCTCCGCCGCGCTGATGCCGTCCAGGACGGGCATCTTGACGTCCATCACCACGAGGTCCGGCTTCAGTTCGGTCGCGAGCTTCACCGCGCTCTCGCCGTCACCCGCCTCGCCCACGACGTCGAACCCGGCATCGGCGAGCGTCTCCACGACGTCCATCCGGATCAGGGCCTCGTCCTCGGCGACCACCACGCGGCGGCCCTTGCCGATGCCGACGTTCTCGGCGCTGCTCTCGTCCTTCGCGTCCTTCTCGGACGGATTCTTCGATTCCGTGCTCACCCCGGTAGCCTATACGTCCGGAGGGCCCCGGTAGCCCAACTGGCAGAGGCAGTCGGCTCAAACCCGGCACAGTGAGGGTTCGAATCCCTCCCGGGGCACAACGAGAAGCGGCCGGTACCCGATCGGGTACCGGCCGCTTCGTCAGTCCTGGTCTCAGCCCGCGGGCGCCGGGGTCGGCTGGTGACGATCGGTGTCGTCACCGATCGTGTGCACCTGCACGAGGTTCGTGGTGCCGGCGCGGCCGACAGGTGCACCGGAGACCACCACGACGCGGTCGCCCGGGACGGCGAGGTCGCGGCCCTGCAGGGACCGGTCGACCTCGGCCACCATCGCGTCGGTGTGCGGCACGGTGGGCGTCACGATGCTCTGCACGCCCCAACTGAGGGCGAGACGACGGCGCGTGCGCGGGTCGGGTGTGAAGGCGATCAGCGGGAGCTCGGAGCGCAGGCGCGACATCCGGCGAGCCGAGTCACCCGACTGGGTGAAGGTCACGAGGTACTTGGCGGCGAGGGTCTTGCCGATCTCGTTCGCCGCCGCCGTGATGACGCCACCGCGGGTGTGCGGCGTCCATGCGAAGGAGGCGATGCGCTCCATGCCGTGCTTCTCGGTGGCCTCGATGATCTTCGCCATCGTGCGCACGCACTCGATCGGGAAGTCGCCCACGGAGGTCTCGCCGGAGAGCATGACCGCATCCGCGCCGTCGAGCACCGCATTGGCGCAGTCGGAGGTCTCCGCGCGCGTGGGGCGCGGGGAGTGGATCATGGACTCCAGCACCTGGGTGGCCACGATCACCGGCTTGGCGTTGCGGCGCGCCAGCGCGATGGCCTCCTTCTGCACGAGCGGCACCCGCTCGAGCGGCAACTCCACGCCCAGGTCGCCGCGGGCGACCATGATGCCGTCGAACGCATCGACGATCTCGGCGAGGTTCTCCACGGCCTGCGGCTTCTCGACCTTGGCGATCACGGGGGCCTTGTAGCCCTCCTCGGCCATGATCGCGGCGACGTCGTCGTAGTCCTTCGCCGAACGCACGAAGGACAGCGCGATGAAGTCCGCCTTGAGGCCGAGCGCCCAGCGCAGGTCCGAGACGTCCTTCTCGCTCATCGCCGGCACGGAGACCGCGACGCCCGGCAGGTTGATGCCCTTGTTGTTCGAGACCGGGCCGGGGACCTCGACCGTGGTCACCACGTCGGTCTCGGTGACCTCGGTGACACGCACCGAGACCTTCCCGTCGTCGATCAGGAGGACGTCCCCGGGTGTGCAGTCACCCGGAAGTCCCTTGTAGGTGGTGCCGACGATCTCCTTGGTGCCGGGCACGTCGCGGACCGTGATGGTGAAGGTGTCACCCACAGCGAGCTCGTGACCGCCCTCGACGAACCGCTCCAGGCGGATCTTCGGGCCCTGCAGGTCCACGAGGATCGCGACGGCGCGGCCGGCGCGCTCGGCGGCGTCCCGGACCCGCTCGATCACCTCGGCGTGCTCCTGGGAGGAACCGTGGCTGCGGTTGATGCGGGCGACATCCATGCCGGCGTCGACCAGCTCCTGGATCTTCTCGGTGGACGCGGTCGCCGGACCGAGGGTGCAGACAATCTTTGCTCTACGCATGTGCTTCAGCCTAATGGGATGGGTAACGGGGCCGACGGCCGGAAGTCCCGACCGTCGCATGAACACCAGGGAACGAGTGTGAGACGTCGTCTCAGACCGTGAAACCCTGGTCGGCAGGGCGGACCGGCACCGGCAGGTCGGTCGCACCCGTGAGGTAGCGGTCGACCTCGGCGGCCGCGGCGCGGCCCTCCGCGATCGCCCACACGATGAGGGACTGGCCGCGCCCGGCATCACCCGCGACGTAGACGCCGGGCACCGCAGTCGCGTAACTCTCCTCGCGCGCCAGCGAACCCCGCTTGCCCACCTCGAGACCGAGCTGGGAGGTCAGGGTCGTGGTCTCCGGGCCGGAGAATCCCATCGCGATCAGGACCAGATCCGCCGGCAGGTCGCGTTCCGTCCCCGGCTTGGGCACGCGGCGGCCGTCCGCGAGGTACTCCGTCTCGGCGACCGAGATCGATCGCACCGCGCCGTGCTGACCGTGCAGGTGCACGGTGGAGGCGAGGAACTCCCGCGACCCGCCCTCCTCGTGGGAACTGGAGATCTCCAGCACCTTCGGCGTGGTGGGCCACGGCTGGTCCTCGGGACGGTCCAGCGGGGGTTGGTACCCGATCGCGAGCGTGGTCACGGAGGCCGCGCCCTGCCGCAGAGCCGTGCCGAGGCAGTCCGAGCCGGTGTCGCCACCACCGATGATGATGACGTGCTTGCCCTCGGCGTGGATCTGGTCGGGGACCTCGCGACCGGCAACCACCTCGTTCGCCTGGTGCAGGTAGGTCATGGCCTCCACGACCCCGTCGAGGTCGGCACCCTCCACCCGCAGCGGGCGCGCCACGGAGGCCCCGGTCGCGACGATGACGGCGTCGAACCGGGTGCGCAGTTCGTCCCAGGTCATGTCCTCGCCGATCCGCACGCCGGTGCGGAAGCGGGTGCCCTCCGCCTCCATCTGCGCGATGCGTCGATCGATGTGCCGCTTCTCGAGTTTGAAGTCCGGCACCCCGTAGCGCAGCAGGCCACCGACGGCGTCGTCCTTCTCATACACCACCACGGTGTGACCGGCGCGGGTGAGTTGCTGGGCCGCGGCGAGCCCGGCGGGGCCGGATCCCACCACCGCGATCGTCGAACTCGTCAGGCGCTCGGGGATCACCGGCTGCACGTAACCGCGATCGAAGGCCTCGTCGATGATCGAGACCTCGATGTTCTTGATGGTCACCGCCGGCTGGTTGATGCCGAGGACGCAACTGCTCTCACACGGGGCGGGGCAGATCCGTCCGGTGAACTCGGGGAAGTTGTTGGTGGCGTGCAGCCGTTCGCTGGCCTCGTGCCACTGATCTCGCCACACCAGGTCGTTCCACTCCGGGATCAGGTTCCCCAGGGGGCACCCGGAGTGGCAGAACGGGATGCCGCAGTCCATGCATCGACCCGCCTGCCGGGTCAGGTACGGACTGTCGGCCTCGCGCTTCTCGTAGACCTCCTTCCAGTCCGCGAGCCGGATCGGGACCGGTCGGGAGGTGGGGAGCTCGCGCTCCCGGGTCTTGAGGAATCCACGGGGATCAGCCACGAGCGGCCTCCAGGAGTTCTTCCCACACGCCGGGGGCGGAGGGATCACGGCCTTCGGTCTGCGCTTGTTCCAGGACATCGCGCATGCGGGCGTAGTCGGTGGGCAGGATGCGGGTGAAACGCGCCAGCGCTGCCGGAAGGTCGGCCAACAGTGCGTGCGCGGTCGGTGAGCCGGTCTCGGCGGCGTGCGTGCGCAGCAGCGCCGTGACCACCTCACGGTCGGCGGCGTCCAACGCGGACAACTGCAACTCCCCGGTGGACATCGCCGCGATGTTCATCAGGTCCTCGTCGAGGTCCAGCACATAGGCGGTGCCGCCGGACATCCCGGCCCCGACGTTCCGGCCGGTGCGGCCGAGGATCATCACGGTGCCACCGGTCATGTACTCCAGGGCGTGGTCGCCGGTGCCCTCCACGACCAGGGTGGCGCCGGAGTTACGCACCCCGAAGCGCTCCCCTGCCAGGCCCGAGAGGTAGACCTCCCCGGCCGTGGCGCCGTAGCCGACGACGTTGCCGGCGATCACGTTGGACCCAGCCTCGAAGCTGGCGACCTCGTCCGGGCGGACCACCACCCGACCACCGGACAGGCCCTTGCCGACGTAGTCGTTCGCATCGCCCCACAGCCGCAGCGTGATGCCCTGCGGCACGAAGGCCGCGAAGGACTGGCCTGCGGAGCCGGTGAGCGTGACCTGGATCGTGTCCGGTGCGAGGCCGGTGTCACCGTAGCGGCGCGCGACCTCGTGCCCGAGCATGGTGCCGACCGTGCGGTTGACGTTGCGCACGGGCAGGGAGATCTCCACGCGTTCACCCCGCTCGAGCGCCGGCTCCGCCTGCGCGATGAGCTGACGGTCCAGCGCCTTGTCCAGCCCGTGGTCCTGCTCACGCACCTTGGTGAGGCCGGAACCCGCAACCGGCTCGGGACGAGCGAGCACGTTCGCGAGGTCGATCCCCTTCGCCTTCCAGTGCTCCACCGCGTCGCTCGCATCCAGCACCTGGACCTGGCCGATCGCCTCCTCCAGGCTGCGGAACCCGAGCTCGGCGAGCAGTTCGCGCACCTCCTCGGCGATGTACTCGAAGAACGTCTCCACGAACTCCGGCTTACCGGTGAACCGCGCCCGCAGCTCGGGGTTCTGCGTGGCCACGCCCACCGGGCAGGTGTCCAGGTGGCACACCCGCATCATGATGCAGCCGGAGACCACCATCGGCGCCGTCGCGAAACCGTACTCCTCGGCGCCCATGAGCGCGGCGATGACGACATCGCGCCCGGTCTTGAGCTGCCCGTCCACCTGCACCGTGATGCGGTCGCGGAGGTTGTTCAGCACCAGGGTCTGCTGCGTCTCGGCGAGGCCGATCTCCCACGGGGTGCCGGCATGCTTCAGCGAGGTCAGCGGGCTGGCCCCGGTGCCGCCGTCGTGCCCCGAGATGAGCACGACATCGGCGTGGGCCTTGGACACGCCGGTGGCCACGGTCCCGACCCCGAACTCGCTCACGAGCTTCACATGGACCCGCGCCGCCGGGTTGGCGTTCTTCAGATCGTGGATCAGCTGCGCGAGGTCCTCGATGGAGTAGATGTCGTGGTGCGGCGGCGGCGAGATCAGGCCCACCCCCGGCGTGGAGTGCCGGGTCCGTGCCACCCACGGGTAGACCTTGTGCCCCGGGAGCTGCCCGCCCTCACCGGGCTTGGCGCCCTGGGCGAGCTTGATCTGCAGGTCGTCCGCGTTGGTCAGGTACTCCGCGGTCACCCCGAAGCGGCCCGAGGCGATCTGCTTCACCTTGCTGCGACGCTCCGGATCGTGCAGGCGCTCCGGGTTCTCGCCGCCCTCGCCGGTGTTGGAACGGGCACCGAGCCGGTTCATGGCGATCGCCAGCGTCTCGTGCGCCTCCTGGGAGATGGAGCCGTAGCTCATCGCCCCGGTGTTGAACCGGCTCACGATGTCCGCGACCGACTCCACCTCCTCGATCGGGATGCTCGGGCGGTCCGAGGCGAATCGCAGCAGACCACGCAGGGTCATGAGCCGCGCGGAGGTGTCGTTCACCCGGGAGGTGTAGGAGCGGAAGATGTCGTACCGGCGGGTACGCGTGGCGTGCTGCAGACGGAAGACGGTCTCCGGGTCGAACAGGTGCTCCTCGCCGTCGCGCCGCCACTGGTACTCACCGCCCACCTCGAGCTGCTCGTGCGGAGCGGGGTTGCCGCTGGCCGGGTAGGCGTCGGCATGCCGCTCGGCGACCTCCCTCGCGAGCACCTCCAGGCCCACGCCACCCACGCGTGAGGTGGTCCCCGTGAAGTACTTCGCCACGAGGTCCGGGGCCAGGCCCACCGCCTCGAACACCTGCGCGCCGCGGTAGGAGGAGATCGTGGAGATCCCCATCTTGCTCATGACCTTCAGCACGCCCTTGCCGAGGGCCTTGATGAGGTTCGCCACCGCCTGCTCAGGGCTGACCGAGACGTACCCCGTGCGGGCGAGCTCCTCGACGGACTCCATCGCGAGGTAGGGGTTGACGGCAGCCGCTCCGTACCCGATCAGGAGCGCCACGTGGTGCACCTCACGCACGTCACCCGCCTCGACCACCAGGGAGATCTGGGTGCGGGTGTGGTTGCGGATGGTGTGGTGGTGCACCGCCGAGAGCAGCAGCAGCGAGGGGATCGGCGCCATGTCGGCATCGGAGTCGCGATCCGAGAGCACCAGGAAACTCGCGCCGTTCGCGACCGCGCGGTCCACCTGCCGGCAGATCTCCTCCAACCGCTCGGCCAGGGCCTGCGCTCCCCCGGCCACCCGGTAGGTACCACGGACCACGACACTGCGGAACTTCCCGATCAGTTCCGGGTCGCGGTCCACCTTCACCACCTTGGCGAGCTGGTCGTTGTTCAGCACCGGGAAGGGCAGCACCAGCTTGCGGGCGTGCAGCGGCGTGTCCTCGAGCAGGTTCGGCTCGGGCCCGATCGCGCCACCGATCGAGGTGACCAACTCCTCGCGGATCGCGTCCAGCGGCGGATTGGTCACCTGCGCGAACATCTGCGTGAAGTAGTCGAACAGCAGCCGCGGGCGCTGGGAGAGCACCGCGATCGGGGTATCGCTGCCCATCGCGCCCAGAGGCTCGGCGCCGCTGGAGGCCATCGGGCTGAGCAGCACCCGCAACTCCTCCTGGGTGTACCCGAAGGTGCGCTGCCGGCGCAGCACGGAGGCGGCGGTGTGGCGCACGTGCTCGCGCGGCGGGAGTTGGTCCAGGGAGACCCGGTGCTCGGCGAGCCACGCGGCGTACGGGCGCTGGGCCGCGAGCGAGGCCTTGATCTCGTGGTTGGGCACGATCCGACCGGCGCCGGTGTCCACGAGGAACATCTGGCCCGGCTCGAGCCGGCCCTTGCTGACCACGGTCGCGGGGTCGAGCTCCAGGACACCCGCCTCGGAGGCGAGCACCACGAGGCCGTCCTCGGTGACCCAGTACCGACCGGGGCGCAACCCGTTGCGGTCTAGCACGGCACCGATCACCGTACCGTCGGTGAAGGTGAGGCACGCCGGACCGTCCCACGGCTCCATGAGGGTGGAGTGGTACTCGTAGAAGGCCCGCAGATCGGGATCCATGGTGGCGTGGTTCTCCCACGCCTCGGGGATCATCATCAGCACCGAGTGCGGCAGCGACCGCCCGCCCAGGTGCAGCAACTCCACGACCTCGTCGAAGGACTGGCTGTCGCTGGTGGCTGGGGTGACGACCGGCATCAGGGGCTCCAGCTCCCCCAGCGCGGTGCTGCGCAGCATGCCCTCCCGGGCCGCCATCCAGTTCCGGTTGCCCTTCACCGTGTTGATCTCGCCGTTGTGCGCGATCATCCGGAACGGCTGCGCGAGCGGCCAGGAGGGGAAGGTGTTGGTGGAGAACCGCGAGTGCACCAGGGCGAGCTCGCTGGCGTAGCGGGGGTCGGACAGGTCCGGGAAGAACGGCTCCAGCTGCGCCGTCGTCAGCATGCCCTTGTAGGACAGGGTGCGAGAGGAGAGCGAGGCGAAGTACACCGAGAGTTCGCGCTCCACGCGCTTACGCACCCGGTAGGTGCGCCGTTCCAGGTCCATCCCGGCCAGTGCGGCGTCCGGGTCGGCGATCACGAGCTGACGGAAGTGCGGCATCGTGGCGCGAGCACTCGGACCGACGAGCTCGGCGACCACCGGGACCTCACGCCACGCCAGGACCGCGAGACCTTCGGAGTCCACGATCGCGCCGATCTCCTCGATCGCCCGCGCACGAGCGTCCTCCTGCGCGGGCAGGAACGCCATCCCGATCGCGTAGCGACCCACGGGCGGCAGTTCCGCGTCGATCACATCGCGTAGGAAGGCGTCGGGGATCTGCGTCAGGATTCCCGCGCCGTCCCCGGTGTCCTCCTCCGCTCCCACGGCGCCACGGTGATCGAGATTGAGCAGGGCGGTCAGCCCGGCGTCCACGATGTCGCGACCTGGGGTGCCGCGCATGGTGGCCACGAAGGCGACACCGCAGGCGTCGTGCTCGGCGCTCGGGTCGTAGAGCCCCGTCGCCTCCGGCGCGCGGAGCGGAGCGCTGACCTCATGCGACCACTGCGTCGTACTGCTCATACGGGCGACCGTCCTCACTCCCCGGCACAACCGGGGGATCACGCCTGAATGTCCACGGGACGCCGTCGGCCCACAACACCTGCACTATACCCAGTGTTTACCCTGACGTCGTGCTCGGAGGGGCGCCGGTCCCTCGCTCGTCCGCCGCCGAGTCGACCTCGTTCTCGCCCTGGTTCTCGTCCTTGCTCTCACCCTCGTGTGGGGCGGCCGTGTCCGAACCCACGGACGCACCCTCGGGCTCAGACGCACCCTCGGGCTCACGGCCGGGGAGCCACACGGTCTCGTCCCGACCCGGGTGGCGTCGGGACAGGACCACGAACGTGACCACGGCCACGAGCCACACCAGGATCGAGGTCCACACGTTGAGCCGCAGTCCGAGGATGATCTGCGCCTCGTCCACCCGCAGCATCTCGATCCACACCCGCCCGGTGGTGTACAGCGCGACGTAGAGCCAGAACACCCGGCCGTGACCCAGCCGGAACCGGCGGTCCAGCCACAGCAGCACCGCGGCCGCCGCGAGATTCCAGAGGAGCTCGTACAGGAACGTGGGGTGGAACAAGGTGCCCACCGCGTAGCCGTCGGGTAGGTACCGCTCGTCGATCTGCAGACCCCACGGCAGGGTCGTCGCAGCGCCGAACAGCTCCTGGTTGAAGTAGTTGCCCATCCGCCCGATGCCCTGCGCCACCAGCAGCCCGGGCGCGAGCGCGTCCGCGAACGGAGCCATCCGCAGGCCCGCTCGACGCAGACCGATCCAGGCGCCGAGCGCACCACCCGCGATCGCCCCCCAGATGCCCAGGCCCCCGAGCCAGATCTGTGGGATCAGGGCAAGGTTCCCGTTCGGCCCGAAGTAGGCGTCCGGCGAGCTGAACACGTGGTACAGCCGCGCACCCACGATGCCGAATGCCACGGCCCACACGGTGATGTCCGCGACCTTCTCGGCGTCACCGCCGCGCTCGGCGTACCGCCGGCGCAGCATGAGATAGGCGATCACACCGCCCGCGAGGATGAACAGGGCGTAGGCGCGCAGCGGCAGGGGTCCCAGGTACCACACGCTCTGCGAGGGGCTGGGGATGCCGTCAGCGAGGATCATCGACGCACTCCCGCCGCGAGTTCGGCGGCGAGCGACTGCAGGGCCTCGTAGTCGCCGTCGGGACCGTCGGGACTGCCGAGCGCCTTCACGAGCGCCGAGCCGACGATGACACCGTCGGCGTAGTTGGCGACCTCATGGGCCTGTTCGGCGGTCGAGACCCCGAGGCCCACACACACCCGCGGGGCGCCGGTCTCGCGGGTGCGCGCGACGAGCTCCTGCGCACCCGATCCGACGCTCGCGCGGGTACCGGTGACGCCCATCGTCGAGGCCGCGTAGACGAAACCGCGACAGGCCGCGCTGGTCATCGCGAGGCGCTGCGGTGTGGAACTGGGTGCGACCAGGAAGACCCGGTCCAGGTCGTGCTCGTCGGAGGCGGCGATCCACTCCGAGGCCTCGTCCGGGATCAGATCGGGCGTGATGAGCCCCGCACCCCCGGCTGCGGCCAGGTCACGCGCGAACGCCGCGGTGCCATAGGCCAGCACCGGGTTGATGTAGCTCATCACGAGGACGGGAGCGCCCGTCTGCGCAATCGCAGAGACGGCGTCGAAGACGTCACGCACCCGCGTGCCGCCCCGCAGCGCATGGTCGGCGGCTGCCTGGATGACCGGACCATCCATCCCGGGGTCGGAGTACGGGATCCCGAGCTCCACGACGTCGACCCCGGCCTCGACCATGGCACGCGCGGCGCGGACCGACCCCGCCACGCTCGGGTACCCGAGCGGGAGGTAACCCACCAACGCCGCCCTGCCCTCCTGGCGCGCACGCTCGATGGCGCGGATGCTGGAACCCACCGGGGAAGTCTCGCTACTGCTGGGGGCGGTCACTCGGTCTCTCCCGTCTCGAGGTAGCCGAACCAACGTCCGGCAGTCTCCACGTCCTTGTCTCCGCGTCCGGAGAGGTTGATCAGCACGATCCTGTCCGTGGCCGGCGCGGAGGAGTTCGGCTGCGCCGGGCCCAGTCGCAGCGCGCCCGCCAGGGCGTGGGCCGACTCCAGCGCCGGGATGATCCCCTCGGTGCGGCACAGCAACTGGAAGGCCGCCATTGCCTCCTCGTCCGTGACCGGCTCATATCGCGCGCGGCCCGTCTCGTGGAGCCAGGCGTGCTCGGGACCGACGCTGGGGTAGTCCAGTCCGGCGGAGATGGAATGGGTGGGCCTGGTCTGGCCGTCCTCGTCCTGGAGCACATAGGACCTCGCCCCCTGCAGGACCCCCGGGGAGCCACCGGAGAAGCGCGAGGCGTGCTCCCCCGAGGAGATCCCGTGTCCGCCCGCCTCGAATCCCACGAGGTCCACGCCGGGGTCGTCGAGGAACGCGTTGAAGATCCCCATGGCATTGGAGCCACCGCCCACACAGGCGGCGACGACGTCCGGCAACCGTCCGGTCCGCTCGAGCACCTGCGCGCGGGCCTCCTCACCGATCACGCGGTGGAAGTCGCGGACCATCTGGGGGAAGGGATGGGGCCCGGTCACGGTGCCGAGCAGGTAGTGGGTGTTCTCCACGTTCGCGACCCAGTCGCGGAAGGCCTCGTTGATCGCGTCCTTGAGGGTGCGGGAGCCGATCGTCACCGGCACCACCTCGGCGCCCAGCAGCCGCATGCGGGCCACGTTGAGCGCCTGCCGGCGGGTGTCCTCCTCGCCCATGTAGACCGTGCACTCCATCCCCATGAGGGCGGCAGCGGTGGCCGTGGCCACCCCGTGCTGACCGGCACCGGTCTCCGCGATGAGCCGGGTCTTGCCGAGGCGCTTGACCAGCAGCGCCTGGCCGAGGACGTTGTTGATCTTGTGCGAACCCGTGTGGTTGAGGTCCTCGCGCTTGAGGAACACCCGCACGCCCGATCCCACATGGGCGGCGAACCGGGGCACCTCGGTCAACGGTGAGGGCCGCCCGGTGTAGTCCCGGTGCAGCGCCGCGAGCTCGCGCGCGAACTGCGGATCGGTGCCCGCCTTCTCCCAGGCGTCGGTGAGCTCGTCCAGCGCGGCGATGAGCGCCTCGGGCACGTAGCGGCCACCGTAGGCCCCGAAGTACGGTCCGGCGACGTCCGCGAGCGGTGTCTCTCGGTGAGCGTCGCGCGCGGGGGCCGATCGTGTGCTGATCGTGCTGGGATCGGGGGCAGTGGGGGGCGTGGGCTCGAAGTCGGACATCAGTCTTTCCTGGGCGTCGGAGCGGACGGTGCGCGGGGCGTGGCCCGCCTCGATACCCGGTGTGGGACCGGGCGCCGGCGGGATCGCGGCGGTCAGGGACGGGTGGAGCGCAACGAGGGGTGGGAGCCGGCCGCGACCAACTCGGCCACGGCGGCTCGGGGGTCGGCGGAGCGCACGAGGCTCTCCCCCACCAGGACGGCATCAGCACCGGAGCGGGCGTAGTCCCGCACGTCGCGTGCGTCCCGCACCCCCGACTCCGCGATCTTCGCGACATGCTCGGGCAGCACGCGGACCACCTCCTCGAAGGTGCGCCGATCCACCTGCAGGGTGTGCAGGTTACGCGCGTTGATTCCCACGATGTGGGCGCCGGCGTCGACAGCGCGCTGTGCCTCACCCTGGTCGTGCGCCTCGACCAAGGCCGTCATGCCCAGGGAGTGGACGCGTTCCACCAGCGAGGTGAGCACGCTCTGCTCCAAGGCCGCCACGATGAGCAGGACCAGATCGGCTCCGTGCGCTCTGGCCTCCCAGACCTGGTAGGGGGTGACCACGAAGTCCTTGCGGAGCATGGGGATGTCGATCCGAGCGCGCACCTGATCGAAGTCGGCGAGAGAGCCGAGGAAGCGGCGCTCCTCGGTGAGCACGCTGACCGCGCACGCCCCTCCGGACTCGTAGGCCTCACCGAGCGCGGCAGGGTCCGGGATCGGGGCCAGGGGTCCCTTGCTCGGGCTGGCGCGTTTGATCTCCGCGATCACCTGCACGCCGTCGTCGTTCTTCAACCGGCCGAGGCAGGAGATCGCCGGGTGTGCTCTGCCCGCGCGTTCCTTCAGGTCCTCCAGCGTGACGCGCTCCTGGCGCGCCGCGACGTCCTCGCGCACACCGGCAACGATGTCCTCCAACACTGTCACGCTGTGTCCTCCCGATCGACCCCGTGCTCCCAGGCTAATGCCCCGCGCGGCAGGTCGGGACCACGGACCCGTGGCACCGGCGAGAGCGGACTCACCCGGCCGCGGGCTGGGCGAGAGGTCCCAGGTACGGCACCAGCAGTGGCACGTTGCGCAGCACCCAGAAACCGATGACCGCCACGCCGAGCGTGACCACCGCACCCGCGGGAGGCTCCCAGGGCTCACGACCCGCCCTCGCATCCAGGGCCCAGCGGATCACGGCGGCGGCCACCGCGACCAGGCCCACCACCACCAGCGGGTTGTAGGCCCACGCCGTGGCGAGATCACCGTGCAGGAGGGAGTCCACCGCGCGCAGTCCGCCGCATCCGGGGCAGACCAGGCCGATCAGCAGACTCGGGCAGGTCACGTAGTGGTGCTCGCTCGGCGCCGCGAGCACCACCAGCGCCACTCCCCCCGCCAGGAGCGCACCGAAGGACCAGGCCTGCGCCCTCGCGGCACGGCCATGGGCCGACGGCGCACCCCGGGTCATCTCAACCCACGAGCTGGTTCATCAGTTCGGCGTACTCGGGGGTGGTCATCACCCAGAGCAGGTAGCCCACGCCCACGAGGGCCCCGAGCACACTCAGGACCAGTCCGGTGATCGCCATGGTCCGGTTGCTCGCGAGGCCACGGCGCGCAGCGGAGACACCCATGGCGCCCGTGATGATGCCCGCGAGTCCGATCGTGGCGGCCACCAAGGTGGTACAGAACAGCACGAGGCTGGCGATCCCCAGCGCCAGCGACCAGATGCCGAGGGCGTTGCGCTCCTTGCCCGTGCGGTACGGGTCGAACCCACCACCGCCTCCGCGCCCCGAGTACCCCGGCGGCGTGCCGTACGGGGTGGGAGGGGCGGCGTAGTTCGGTGATGCGGAGTAGTTCGGCGGTGCGGCGTAACCCGGCGGCGTGCCGTAGGGGTCCTGCGGGGTCCCGCTCGTACCAGGAGGGCTGCCCCAGGCGCCCGAGGCGGGCGGCTGCTGCCCCTCGGGCAGGCGCGCTCCGTAGCGTGGTTCGTCCGGGGGATTGCTCACTGCTGCTCCTGTCTCGTTACTGCTGCCCACCCAGCGTAGTCACGCGACGAGCGCGATCACGCCCGCCTGGCAGCCGAGGGCGAACAGCGAGAAGGCCAGGGACCACGCCCGGTCCCGGACACCCCGTGGGCCCACTGCGGCCCGTCCGGCGAGCACCACGCCGGGCACCGCGAGCGGGACGAACCCGATCAGGGTCGCGAGCACCGCGGTCACCATGACCCACGGTGACGTGCTCACCAGCGGACGGGACACCAGCTCCCGGATCCACACCACCCGCTCACGCGAGCGCGGTGGTGGGTCGACGGGCAGGTCGTCCGCAGCCACGGGCACCGCTCGCGGCTCGCCCAGGAAGGGCTCCGGGGTGCCGTATGCGGGCACCTCCGGGTGCTCCCTCGCGCGGGAACGGCGCGCCATGGGGACTAGGAGGCGATGTGGTCCGCGCCCGCGCGATCCACCCGGTGCGGTGCGGGTTGTCCGAGCCCTGCCGCGCGCAGCGCGCCACCCACGACGAGTGAGAGGACACCGACCACGATGCCGGCCCACCACACGGGTGTGAGGTGGGCGACGAGTCCCACCCCGACGATCGTGGCAGCGAGCATCAGCCCGTAGCACACGAGCCAACCCGCGGTCGTCTTGCCCTCGTTGTGGAAGGGCACGTACTGCGGGATGGCGTCGCCGCCCTCCGAGACGAGCATCAGGGACTTCTCACTCACGTGCCGACCTCCGGGTGTGGGGCTGTTGCGCCCGCCGTGCATCTCCTGCCCCCACCCTACTGTGTACCGGCGACCCGACGCCGACCGGCGGGCTCCGCGCGGCACCGCTCTACGCGGTCGGGTCCTGCCCGCGCGAGAGCGAGTCCCAGTCGTCAGCGGGCGTGTGCGACCCACGGGCGTCGCGCTCGTACCGGGCTCCCCGCGCGGCGGACGCAGGCACAGCCAGCAGGCCTGCCACCGTGAGGGTCAGCAGCACACCCACCACGAGAAAGGCGACCGGCCACACCGTGGTGGTGACGGCGCCCGACACCTGCGCCACGCCCGTGGCCTGCGCGGCCGCGGAGGCCAGCGCCGCGTGCGGATCACGCCAGGCCAGGACACCCGCGACCACCAGGGACAGCGCGGCCAGGACCATGACCCCCGTCACCACCCGCGCGAGGGCGCCGTGCACCAACAGGAGCGCCGCCAGACCCGCACCGAGCACCAACACCAGCGCCCCGAGCACGGGGGACGCCTCGAAACCGGAGGCCGAGACCACGATGGTGCCGGTCGCGGCATCCACCGGAGCCGAGAACCACGTCGCGGCTGCGCCGGCCGCGGCGAGCGCGGCGAGCAGCAGCACCGCGCCCAGCAGCCGCAGCCGCGTCACTCGGGCACGTCCCGGTCCGCCAACCGGCCGGCGAGATCGACCGCGGCGATCACCGCGGCGGCCTTGTTGCGGCACTCCTCGAACTCGGCGCTCGGCTGGGAATCCGCCACGATCCCCGCACCGGACTGCACGTGGGCAGTTCCGCGCGCGATGATCGCGGTGCGGATCGCGATCGCCATGTCCAGGTTCCCGGCCAGGTCGACGTAGCCGACAGTGCCGCCGTAGACGCCGCGGCGTGTCGGCTCGAGCTCCGCGATCAACTGCACCGCACGAGGCTTGGGGGCTCCGCTCAAGGTCCCTGCCGGGAAGGTCGCCGTCAGGGCGTCCAGCGCTCCCGCGTCCGGGCGCATCTGGCCGGTGACGGTCGAGCAGATGTGCATGATGTGCGAGAAGCGTTTGATGTCCATGAACTCGCTCACGGCCACGGTTCCCGCACGAGCGACCTTTGCCAGGTCGTTGCGGCCGAGGTCGACCAGCATCAGGTGCTCGGAGCCCTCCTTGGGATCGGCCAGCAGTTCCTCGGCGAGTTCCGCGTCCTGCGCGGCGTCCTTCCCACGGGGCCGGGACCCGGCGATCGGGTAGGTCATGACCTCCTGACCCTCGACCCGCGCCAGGGTCTCGGGGCTGGAACCCACCACCGCGAAGGGTCTCCCCTCGGCATCCTCCAGGTGCACGCAGTACATGTAGGGACTCGGGTTGAGTGCCCGCAGCGCACGGTAGACGTCGATCGGCTCGGCTGCGCACTCCACGTCGAACCGCTGGGAGAGGACCACCTGGAACACGTCACCGTCGCGGATGTGCTCCTTGGCCCGCTCCACGGCGTCCTCGTACTCCTCGCGGGTGGAACGTGCACGCACGCGCGGTGCCGGGGCCGTGGGGTCCTCACGCATGGTGCCGCCTGGCACCGGGCGCGTGAGCGCCGCCGTCATGTCCTCCAGGCGACCCACCGCGCGGCGGTGGGCATCCCCGATCCCACCCGGCAGCCCGTCGGCGTTGATTGCGTTCGAGATCAACCACACCAAGCCGCTGTGGTGGTCCACCACCGCGAGGTCCTCCACCAGTGCCAGGGACAGATCGGGCAGGCCGAGCTCGTCCTGCCCGGTCGGGGTCAGGGTCGGCTCCCAGTACCGGATCGCGTCCCACCCGATGGCGCCCACGAAACCGCTCGTCAGCGGCGGGAGCCCCGCGATCGGTTCCGTACGCAGGGCGGCAAGGGCGTGATCGAGGACCTCGAGCGGATTCCCCTGGTGCCGCAACCCCCGGGGCACGTCGCCCCGCCAGGCGGCCTCGCCGTCGCGAGCGGTGAGCAGCGCCCGGGAGGCCACTCCGATGAAGCTGTAGCGACCACCCGAGCCCTCACTCGTGGCCGACTCGAGGATGAACGTGCCAGGCCTGCCCTGGGCGAGCGCGCGGTAGATCCCCACGGGCGTGAGGGCATCGGCGAGCAGGCGGCGCACCACCGGCACCACGCGGTGATCGCGGCCGAGGTCGCGGAACTCCGACAGGGTGGGCCAGATGGCGCCGCTGGGAAGATCCGCAGGAAACTCCACGCTCGGCGCCTCAGCCACGGGACGGCTCCGGCAGCGACGTCACGGCGGGCAGCTCGCCGCCCGCATCGAAGCAGGAGAGGGCACCCGTGTGACAGGCCGCGCCGACCTGCGCCACCCGCACGAGGAGCGCATCGCCGTCGCAGTCGATCTCCAGACCACGCACGTACTGTGCGTGACCGGAGGTGTCACCCTTGCGCCAGTACTCCTGCCGGGAGCGGCTCCAGAACACCACCCGGCCCTCCGCGAGGGTCCGGCGCAACGCTTCGTCGTCCATCCAACCGAGCATGAGGACCCTGTCGGTCGAGTGGTCCTGCACGATGGCCGCGACGAGGCCGTCCGCATCCCTCTTGAGCCTGGAGGCGATCGTGGGCGCGAGGACCGGTGCGGCGGGTGTGTCGGGTCGGGATTGGCTCACCACGTCATCCTGCCACGCGGCCACCCACCGCCGACCGCTCGGCACGGGCCTGGCGGGCGGGTGAGGATAGGGCCATGGACCACGACGACCCGGACACCACCCCACGCATCCGGCTGGCGGCGGCGCTCGCCGCCGTGACGCCCCACTCGCCCACGTTGTGCGAGGGCTGGCAGGCGCGGCACCTCGCCGCCCACGTGATGCTGCGGGAGCGCGCACCGCATCGGGTCGTCGCCGACCTGCTGCGCCGTGCCCCGGTGACGGGTGGTCACCTGGGGGCGGTGGCCGACGACGCGGCGGAGCTGCCCGGGTACACCCGGCTCGTGGAGGAGATCACCCAGGGCCCCTGGCGGTTCTCACCGATGGCCACGCGGGCCGCGACCCTGACGGAGTTCCTGGTGCACGAGCAGGATGTGCGTCGAGGCGAGGCCCTGCCCTCCTCGCCCACGCGCCTGGGACCCCGCGTATCCGCGTCCGTGTGGCGGTCCTGCCTCGCGATGGCACGGATGCGGCTGCTGCGTCACCGGGACGGCCATGGCCTGGTGCTGGTCACACCCGAGGGTCCTCGTGCCGTGGTGCGCCGCGGCGCCACCTCGGCGGTGCTGACCGGTGAACCGGTCGAACTACTCCTTGCGCTGTGGGGGCGCGGTGAGGCCAGTCTCACGCAGTGGAGTGGCGACGGTGAGGCCGTGGCCGCGCTGTCGGGGGCGCTGAGGTAGGGCCGGCCCGGCGTGGTGGCCGCGACTCAGCGCACGGGGTGACCCGCGCGCGCCAGGGCCTCCTTCACCTCGGCTATCCCCAGCGTGGCGAAGTGGAATACGCTCGCCGCCAGGACGGCGTCGGCGCCTGCGTCCGCTGCCTCCACGAAGTGCTGCACCGTGCCCGCGCCGCCGCTGGCGATCAGCGGCACGTCGACCTCGGCGCGGACCTCACGCAGCATGGGCAGATCGAACCCGTCCGTGGTGCCGTCCGCGTCGATCGAGTTCAGCAGCACCTCCCCGGCGCCGCGGTCAGCCGCCTCCGCGGCCCAGGCGACCGCGTCCATCCCGGTGCCGCGCCGGCCCCCGTGCGTCGTGACCTCGTACCCGGACGGCGTGACGGCACCGTCCCGGCAGCGACGGGCGTCCACCGAGACCACCACCACCTGATTCCCGAAGCGGCGGGCGATCTCGGTGATCACCTCGGGGCGGGCGATCGCCGCCGTGTTGATCCCCACCTTGTCGGCGCCGGCCCGCAGCAGACGCTCCACGTCCGCCACGCCACGCACCCCGCCGCCGACGGTGAGCGGCACGAAGACCTGCTCGGCTGCACTCGTGACCGTCTCGACTGTCGTCGCCCGGTCCGAGCTGGAGGCGCTGACGTCCAGGAACGTGACCTCGTCGGCGCCGTCGGCGTCGTAACGGCGCGCGAGTTCGACCGGGTCGCCAGCATCTCGCAGCCCCACGAACCGCACTCCCTTGACCACCCGACCGGCGTCGACGTCCAGGCACGGGATCACACGCAGGGCGACGCTCATGATGACCAGAGTAGTCGCGCCACCCGCGCCGCCGCGCTCACCCGCGCCTGCGGCGTCACCCGGCCTCCTCGGCCTCGGTCGTCTCGGCGCTGGGGGTCGCCGAGGGCAGCACCACCCCGGATGCCGCCAGGATGTCCACGACGTACACGACCGTCTCGTCGAACCCCTCCGCCGGCGGGGTGACGACCAGCACACGCGAGCCGACGGTCTGCTCCACCAGCCCCGCGCTGAGCCCGGGCGGGAGCTCGGTCAGCGCGACCTCGCGGGGCGGCTGGCCCCAGGTGTCGTCCAGGACCTCGCCGTCGGACCACCCGATCGCGCGGAGCCCCACGATGACCGTGGCGTCCGAGGCGACCTGTGTCCCTTCGCCCTTGAGGAGGACGGAGGTGGTCACCTCGGCCGGCTCCACCGCGTCCTGGACCGAGACGGCGGGTCCCTCCTCCTCGACCGTGACGGTCGGCATCCCTGCCACCGGGTCACGCGGCACTCCGGTGGCCGTGGTCGGCAGGACGTCCACCACGAGCACGTGCGGATCCGGCCGCTCGGCGGTCCCGAGCTCCACGCGCATGAGGCGCGACCCCTCGGTTGCGCCGTCCAGCAGGTCGAACAGCGGTTCGCCGAGATCCTCCTCGGTCAGCGACCGGATCTCGGGCAGGGTCTCGTAGGTGTCCGCGGCCACCTCGCTCGTGACGGCGTTCACCGCGCGGTAGTGCAGCAGGAGCGGCGCACCCTCCTCGACGGCCGGCCCGTCCCCGGTCATCAAGGTCGAGGTGAGGGACTCGGTCACCTCCAGGTTCTCCGGCACCGTGATGGAAGGTCGCTGGCCCCACTCCCCGGCGACCTCGACCGTGGCGGCCGGCTCGGGCTCGGGCTCCTCCGGGCTGCAGCCGGTCAGGAACAGGGCCACGGCGAGGACGAGGGTGCCCGGAGTCTTCATGCTGCCATTGTGCCTAGGTCGCCTGCATGTTCTCGATGAGCCGATCCACACGCTCGTCGTGGGATCGGAACGGGTCCGAGCACAGCACGGTCCGCTGCGCGGCATCGTTCACCTTCAGGTGGACCCAGTCCACCGTGTGATCGCGGCGGGCCTCCTGGGCCGCCCGAACGAACGCCCCACGCAGGCGCGCACGCGTGGTCTGAGGCGGGATGTTGCGGGCCGTCTCGAGTTCCTCGTCGGTGGTGATCCGCTGCACGAGACCCCGCGCGGTGAGCGAGGCGAACAGGCCCGAGGTCGGGGAGATGTCGTGGTAGGCGAGCTGGAGCCGCGCGACGCGCGGATCGTCCAGGCCGATCCCGTGGCGCGCCCGGTACCGCTCGATCAGGCGCTCCTTGATGGCCCAGTCGAGTTCCGTCTCCACGAGGGAGTGATCGCCGGTCTCGACGGCGCGCAGTCCACGTTCCCACAGTTGCAGTACCCAGGCGGTGCTCGCGGAGTCATCGCCCGTGCGATCGACGAAGGCCTGGGCGCGTTCGAGCAGATCCCGTTGGATCTCGATCGCCGTCGTCGTGCCACCGGAGGCTCGCCGCACCTCGGCCCGGCCCGTCAGGTCGTGACTGATGTCCCGAATGGCACGCACCGGGTTCTCCAGCGCGCTCTCACGCAGGCTGACGCCGTGCTCGAGCATCCGCAGCACCAGGTCGGTCGTCCCGAGTTTCAGCATGGTGGTCGGTTCGGCCATGGAGGAGTCCCCCACGATGACGTGCAGCCGCCGGTACGCCTCGGCATCGGCGTGCGGCTCGTCACGGGTGTTGATGATGGGACGCGATCGGGTGGTGGCCGAGGACACCGACTCCCAGATGTGGTCGGCGCGCTGCGAGAAGACGTACCTCGGTCCGCGGGGACCCTCCTGAACGTGCCCGGCCCCGGTGAGGATCTGACGGGTCACGAAGAACGGGACGAGCACCTCGGCGGTCCGGGCGAAGTCCGCGCGGCGGCGCAGCAGGTAGTTCTCGTGGCACCCGAAGGAGTTGCCCACGGAGTCCACGTTGTTGCGCAGCAGGTGGATGGTTCCCGGCAGCCCCTCGGCTGCCATCCGAGCGTTCGCGTCCTGCGCGAGGGAGTCCAGGATCCGCTGCCCCGCACCGTCCTGGACCACAGCGTCCCGGATCGAGTCGCACTCAGCGGTGGCGTACTCGGGGTGGCTGCCCACGTCGAGGTACAGGCGGGCGCCGTTGCGCAGGAACACGTTGCTGGAGCGCCCCCAGGCGACCACCGTGCGGAAGAGGTAGCGCGCGGCTTCGTCCGCGCTCATCCCCTGCCCGGCAGAGGTCGCGCACGTGATGCCGTACTCGGTCTCGAGCCCGAAGATCCGGCGGTCGGCCTCACTCACGGCTGCTCGCCGCCCGCCGGGTCCAGTGCGCCCGCGAGGTCGGCCTCCGCCAGACGCCGGAACGCCCGGCGCGGACCGGAGCGGCCCAGCACGGCCACCTCCAGTTCGCCCGTCGGCGGTGTGTCGTGGTCGGCACCGACGGCCAGCGCGGCCAGCGCGCCGCGCAGCGCCGCAGGCAACGCCGCGTCCGGCGACCAGGAGGAGGCGAGGTGATCGGTGCGCTGCTCCGCATCGCCCCCGATCACCACGTAGCCGGGTGTCTCCGTGAGCGACCCGTCGAAGGAGAGCCGGTAGATCTGGTCGTGGGCCACGTCCTGCGCCACCTCCGCCACCACGAGTTCGACCTCGAACGGCTTGGCCTCCTGGGTGAAGACGGTCGCCAGGGTACGCGCGTAGCTGGTGGCCAGGCCCCGCACGTTCACGTCCGCGCGGTCGTAGGTGTAGCCGCGAAGGTCCGCGTAGCGGATCCCCGCCACCCGCAGCGACTCGAACTCGTGGTACTTGCCGACTGCGGCGAAAGCGATCCGGTCATAGATCTCGCTCACCTTGTGCAGCGCGCGGGAGGGATTGTGGGTCGCGAACAGGATGCCGCCGGCGTAGGACATCACCACGACCGAACGCCCCCGCGCGATGCCCTGGCGTGCGAAGTCCGCGCGGTCCTGCATGAACTGCTCGGGCGCGACGTAGAACGGCATGCTCATTCCCGGCCCGCCTCCGTCCGCAACCGCGAGATCTCAGCGACGTGGCCTGCGAGATCGCCGTCGGCCACCCGGCGGTACCCGGCGGCGTCCACCACCGCGACCACGGGGAAGATGCCCCGTGTCAGGTCCACGCCGCCGGTGGCCGAATCGTCCTCCGCGGCGTCCATCAGGGCCGCCACGGCCGCGGCAATCGCCCAGGAGGCATCGCCGTCGGCCCGGTAGGTCGCCTTGAGGCTCCCGCGCGCGAATGGGGAACCGGAGCCGATCGCGTGATAACGGCGCTCGGTGTACCGACCGCCCACGGCGTCGAAGGAGTACAGGCTCGCCGTGGCACGCGCGGCATCGAATCCCGCCAGGAGCGGCAGTGCCAGGAGCCCGTGCGCAGCGGCCAGCGGCAGGTTCCCACGCACGAGATGTGCGAGCCGGTTCGCCTTGCCCTCCAGCGAGAGCGTCGTGCCCTCGATCTTCTCGTAGTGCTCGAGTTCGAGCTGGAACAATCGCACCAGCTCCAGGCCCACACCCGCGGCGCCGGCGATGCCCACGGCGCTGTGGTCGTCGGCAGGGAAGACCTTCTCGATCTCGTGATGGGCGATGTGGGTGCCGCTCGTGGCGCGCCGGTCCCCCGCCATCACCACGCCCCCGGGATAGGTGAGCGCCACGATCGTGGTGGCGTGGGGGGCAAGTGGGGGGGCGCCCATCTCGCCGCCCTCGCCCGCTCGGGGTTCACGCGCCCAGGCCAGCAGGCGGTCCGGTGCCTGATCCCGGACCAGGTCGAGGAAGGACGCTGCGCCGTCCGCCCACATCCGGTGCGCGCCCGGTGGGTCGGTGCGGGTCACTGCCCGCCCTTCTGGACGAAGCCCTTCACGAACGACTCGGCGTTCGTCTCCAGCACGTCGTCGATCTCGTCCAGCAGATCGTCCACCGCCTGGGTCGAGACCTGGTGGCTGGGGACGGGCTGCTCGCCGTCGTCGGGCTCCCCGGGCGGGGTGACGTGTTCCTGTGACTGTGCCACGGGCTACCTCCTTGGCGTCTCGTGCTCGATCTTAGGCGTGATCCTCGCGCGCCGTCGGTGTGACGCCCAGTGCGGCCAGGAACTGCGCGGCATCCTGCGCGCCCGTCAGCGCCTCACCCACCAGGTCGCGGGTGCCGCGGTGTGGATCCGGCATCGGCAGGCGCAGGAGCGTGGCCTGCCCCGGCAGGTCGAAGACCACGCCGTCCCAGCCCGCAGCCACCACGGCACGCGGGAATCGGCGGACCGCTTCCCCGCGCAGCCAGGCCCGGGTACTAGCCGGGGGCGTGAGCATGGCACGCGTCACCTCCTCGGGTGTCACGAGAGTGCGAACGGCGCCCGAGGCGCGCAGTCGGGCGTAGATGCCGCGCTCTGGCCGCACATCGGACCACTGCAGGTCCACTGCCTGGACCTTGGGGTGGTCCCACGTCAGTGCGTGGCGCGCCCGAAGGCCCTCCAACACGCGGAGCTTGGCGAGCCACTCCACCTCCGCCGCAGCCGCGTCGCGGTCCTCCCGCAACAGGTCCAGGACCCGCCGCCATGTCCGGAGCACCTCTCGCTCGTCCTCGTCGAGGTCCTCGCCCAGTGCCTGCTCGACCCCCTCGAGGTAGGCCCGCTGGATCTCCCAGGCCGTGAGGTCCCGCCCCGCCATCAGTTCCAGGCCCCGCTCCAGGGTGAGGTCACGGGAGACCTCCCGGACGGCGGCCACCGGATCCGCCAGGGTGAGCCCCTCCCACCCCAGCGGCACCTCGCCACCGCGTTCCGCCTCCTCCAGCACGCGCAGCACCAGGGCGGTCGTGCCGACCTTCAGGTAGGTCGCCACCTCGAGACAGTTGGCATCGCCGATGATGACGTGCAGTCGGCGGTAGCGTCGCGGATCGGCGTGCGGCTCGTCACGAGTGTTGATGATCGGTCGGCGCAGCGTGGTCTCCAGGCCCACCTCGGCCTCGATGTAGTCCGCGCGCTGCGAGAGTTGGAACCCGGCCTCGTCCCCCGCCTGTCCCAGACCCACGCGACCCGCACCCACCATGATCGGTCGGGTGACCAGGAACGGGGTGAGGTGCCGCACGAGGTCGTCGAACGGCACCGCGCGGTCCACCAGGTAGTTCTCGTGCGTGCCGTAGGAGGCGCCCTTGCCGTCGACGTTGTTCTTGTACAGCGCGATGTCGGGCGTGTGGGGCGACGCCGCCAGCGTGCGCACCGCGCGCAGCATGACCTCCTCCCCCGCGCGGTCCCAGAGCACGGCATCGCGCGCGGTGGTGACCTCGGGGCCGGAGTACTCCGGATGCGCGTGGTCCACGTACAGCCGCGCGCCATTGGTCAGCAACACGTTGGTGACATTCGGCTCCATGTCACGGCGGGCGCGGCGCTGGATCTCACCGTCCTGCCCGATGCTGGAGTCGGTGAGTTGACTCGCGTGCGCGTCCTGGCGTGCCAGGTGCCACCCGCGTGCGTCCGCCAGGGGATCCTCGCTCTCGTAGCTCCAGCGCACCCCGGGCGCGACCCCGTCCCCCTGGGCGTACGCGGCGACCACCAGCGCGGAGGCGGTCATGGCGTTCACCCGGGAGTCGGGCGCGCCGAGAACCCCGTACTCCGTCTCGATTCCGATCACAGGCACGGCCACCAGCCTAGGGTGCTCCGGCAGAGCCGGCAGGCTGCGGGACTACAGGTACTGGCCGGGATTAGCGGCCGTCTCGACGGCGCGCGGGGCCTGGGAGCCGGCGCTCTTCTTCTGCACGATCGTGCGGATGAAGACGATGCGCTCGCCCTTGCGGCCGGACACGCGGGCCCAGTCGTCCGGGTTCGTCGTGTTCGGCAGGTCCTCGTTCTCGTGGAACTCCGCCGCGACACCGTCCAACAGGTGCTGGACGCTGATCCCCCGCGGCCCTCCCTGCAGGAGCGCCTTGATCGCTGACTTCTTGGCGCGGTCGACGACATTGCGGATCATGGCTCCCGAGGCGAAGTCCTTGAAGAACAACACCTCTCGATCGCCACTGGCGTAGGTGACCTCGAGGAACTCGTTCTCGGGGCCGGTGTGGTACATCCGCTCCACCGTGGCCTCGACCATGCCGGCCACGGCCCGTGCGGCGTCGCCCCCGTGCCGAGCGAGGTCATCGGGGTGCAGCGGCAGGTTCTCGGTGAGGTACTTGCCGAAGATGTCCTTCGCGGCCACGGCGTCGGGACGCTCGATCTTGATCTTCACGTCCAGGCGTCCCGGGCGCAGGATCGCGGGGTCGATCATGTCCTCCCGGTTGGAGGCCCCGATCACGATCACGTTCTCCAGCCGCTCCACGCCGTCGATCTCCGCAAGCAGTTGCGGCACGACCGTGGTCTCCACATCCGAGGAGATGCCGGTGCCGCGGGTGCGGAACAGTGACTCCATCTCGTCGAAGAACACCACCACGGGCACGCCCTGGGAGGCGCGTTCGCGGGCGCGCGAGAAGATCAGGCGGATGTGCCGCTCGGTCTCGCCGACGAACTTGTTCAACAGTTCCGGACCCTTGACGTTGAGGAAGGCCGACCGGACCGCCTCGGCGCCGGCACGCTCGCCCGCACGCCGCGCGAGCGACGCCGCCACCGCCTTGGCGATCAGGGTCTTCCCGCATCCCGGCGGGCCGTACAGCAACAGCCCCTTGGGCGGGGTCAGACCGTGGTCACGGAAGACCTCCGGGTGACCGAAGGGGAGTTCCACGGCGTCACGGATCGCCTCGATCTGGTCGGCGAGTCCCCCCACGTCGGTGAACTCGACGTCGGGAACCTCCTCCAGCACGAGTTCCTCGACCTCGGAGCGTGGAATGCGCTCGAGCACGAAGCCCGCGCGCTGATCGAGCGTGAGGGCGTCCCCCACCCGCACACTGCCGTCGCGCAGCGTGCCGGCCAGCCGCACCACACGTTCCTCGTCGCCGCGGCCGACCACGAGCGCGCGGTCGGATCCCAGCAACTCCTTGACGGTGACGATCTCCCCCACGTCGTCCACCCCGCCCACGGCGACCAGCGCCATGGACTCGTTCAACCGCACCTGGTCCCCCGGCCGCAGGGACGCGAGATCGACCGCGGGTGAGACCGGCACACGCATGGTGCGGCCGGCGGAGACGACATCCGCGGTCTCCTCCTCGCCTGCGGCGAGGAACACCGCGTAGCTGCCCGGGGGGCGGGTCAGCTGCTCGACCTTCTCCTTCAACTCGGCGAGTTCGGCGCGGGCCTTCATCAGCACCGCGGTCAGTCGCTGGTTGCGCTCGGCGAGCGAGGCCGCCTCCCGCCGCAGCGCGTCGTCATCCGGCGTCATCACTGCTCCTGTCTGCCGTGTCCTCAGCGTAGTCCGTGCTCGCCAACGAGGCCTGGGCACCACGGTTCATGGCGCCGGCGACCTTCGCGGCCTTGCGTGCCTTCTTCGCGGTGACGTCCCGCTCGACGCCCTCGCCGTCCCAGTCGTCCTGGATCTGAACCCGCGCGGCATCCCGCGCGAGCGCCTCCTGTTCGTCTGCGTCCATCGTGGTCAGCGAACGCGCCGGGCGCCGCCTGCGGATGGGCGCCTCGAACCCGGGCGCCATCCGCCGTGCGGCGAGCAGGAAGCCGGTGTGACCGACCATCCGGTGCTCCGGGCGCACCGCGAGGCCCTCGGTGTGCCACTCCCGCACCATCGTCTCACTCCCGACCGGCTCCGTGAAGCGGCCGTCCTCCTTCAGGTCCTCCGCCACTCGGGACAACTGCGTGGTGGTCGCGACGTAGGCGACCAGGACCCCGCCGGGGGCCAGGGCATGAGCGACCGCATCGATGTTCTCCCAGGGGGCGAGCATGTCCAACACGATCCGGTCGACGGACCCGGGCTCCTGCGCCAGCAACACGTCCTGCGCATCACCGACCCGCAGTTCCCATGCGGGATGCTCGGTGCCGAACAATGCCCCCACGTTCTCCCGTGCGATCGCGGCGAAGTCCTCCCGGCGCTCGGCGGAGATCACGCGGCCGGTCTCCCCGACGGCGCGCAGCAGCGACATCGTCAGCGCCCCCGAGCCCACCCCTGCCTCGAACACGACCGCGCCGGGGAAGACATCCGCCACGGAGATGATCTGGGCCGAGTCCTTCGGGTAGATCGGGGTGGCACCACGAGGCATGGACAGCACGTGATCCGACAGCAGCGGCCGCAACGCCAGGTACGCCACCCCGTGGGTGGTCTCGATGACCGTGCCCTCCGGCCGCCCCACCAACTCCGAGTGCCGGAAGTACCCCCGGTGGGTCTGGAACGAGCCGTCCGGGCTCAGCAGGATCGTGGTCGGCTTCCCCCGGGGATCGGTGAGCTGCACGCGATCGCCGTAACGCAGTGGGCCGCGGCGCAGGTCGGCGCCGATCGCGGCCGCCCGCCGCTGCTGCTGCTCGGTCGCCTGCTCGGTGTCGTTCGTGTCGCCTGTCACGGGCGTCGAGCCTATCGGCCCGCGGCGCCCTGATCGCCGAGCGCACGCACGACGTCCTCACGCCACACCGTACCGAGCACCCCGTGCGCCCCCGTCACCACCGCGACGTCACCGCCCGCGAGCGCACGGGAGATCTCGGCGAGGGCGTCGGCGCCGCGCAACGAGCGCACGCCGGCGCTGGGCACCCGCCGCACCACGGACGCCACCGTGAGACCGGCACGAGCCTGCGGTGGGATCGCCGCGAGCGCGTCGGCGTCCAGGATGCCCACCACCGCGCCGTCACCGTCCACGACCACCGTGAGCCCGACGCTCATCCCCCACGGGATGGGGGGCAGCGCACCGAGGGAGCCCTCGCCCTCCCCCCGCTGGCCCGGTAGGGGATCCTCGGTGGTCATGACGGCCGCGGGACGCAGGAAGGGCCGAAGGTCGAAGCCGCGGGCCGCCTGGCGGGCGCGGCCCACCCTGATCGACCGGGTGGCGGAGGTCCACAGCACCACGGCGATGAGGACGAGCCACACGCTCCAGACGATCTCGGCTGCGCCGCGCACGGCGGACGCCACCACGGCGCCCAGGGTCAGCACCGCAAGGAGGCGGCCCACCCAGCCGACGATCACCATGGCCCGGCCGCGCTCACCGGTCGCTCCCCAGATCACGGCCTCCAGCAGGTGCCCGCCGTCCAACGGCGGGACGGGGAGCAGGTTGAGGACGGCGAGGACCACGTTCGCGTACACCAGGGAGGCAAGGATGACCCCGGCCACCTCCGGCAGGGGCGCCTGCAGCACGAGCCACCCGAGGCCGGCCAGGGCGAGGTTGCTCACCGGGCCGGCCGCGGAGACGGCAGCCGAGGCGCCCGGCCGGTCCAGTGCGGTGAACGTGGTGTGCCCTCCCCAGAAGGTCAGGGTGTAGGCCCGGACCTCGATGCCGCACCACCGGGCCACGGTGCCGTGGGCCAGCTCGTGCACCAGCACGGAGCCGAGGAAGAGCACGGCGAACGCGATCGAGGCGAGGATCGGCGCGCCTCCCCCGGGCGCCAGCGTCATCAGGTCGCTCATCCCGGGTGCGACCAGGACGGCCAGCACCACCGCGGCGATCAGCAGCCCACCCGAGAGGTAGATCGGTGCGCCGCCGAACGAGCCGACCCGCAGGCCTGGCCGCCGCGATGGCGACGAGGGTCCGCTCACGGCGCCGCAGCCACGAGTTGGTGCAGCGAGATCCCCTCGAGGCTGCTCAGGAGCGAGAGTCCCGGCGCGGGCGCGATCTCGTGCAGCAGGGGGACGGCGATGGTGCGAGCACCGGAGGCGAGTGCGGCCGCGGTGCCGGTCACGGAGTCCTCCACGGCGATGCACGCTCGGATGTCGACCCCGAGCAGGTCCGCGGCGCGCAGGTATGCCTCCGGGTCCGGTTTGCCCCGCTGCACCATGTCGCCCGCCACGATCACCGACACCACCCCGGGACCGAGCGCCGTGGTCACCAGCTCCGCCTGCCTGCGATAGGACATCGTCACGATGGCCTGCGGCACACCGGCAGCGGCCGCCTCGCTGAGCAGGGCGTGAGCACCCGGGCGCCACGGAGGGCCCTGCTGCGCGACGGCGTCCATCACCTCACCGACCAGGCGGTCCGCGATCTGGGGGATCTCCAGGGGAAGGCCGCGTTCCCGGAACAGCGCGGCGCTCCACGTGATCGGCTTCCCGACCAGTTGGTGCGCGTCCTGCTCGGTCCAGGGCAGGTCGAACTCGTGCATCATCCGCATCTCGGCGGCGATCCACAGGGGTTCGGTGTCCACCAGGGTGCCGTCCAGGTCCCACAACAGCGCCGCGGGGAGCGTGGACGGTGCCTCGGTCACTTGCCGCCCCCGCCCGGGCCGGGCGGTCCGCCCCGACCCGGTCCACCGGGGCCACCCGGACCGCCGGGATCGCGGCGGCGCAGGTATCTCTCGAACTCCTGCGCGATCGCCTCACCCGAGGCCTCGGGGAGTTCCGCGGTGTCCTTCGCTTCCTCGAGCTGGTGCACGTACTCGGCGACCTCGGGATCCTCCTCCGCGAGTTCGTCGACTCCGCGTTCCCACGCCCGCGCGAGGTCCTCGAGCTCCCCGGTGGGCAGCGGCTCGCCGACGACGTCCTCGAGCGCGCCGAGAACCGCCAGGGTCGCCTTCGGCGATGGCGGCTGGGAGACGTAGTGCGGCACCGCTGCCCACACCGACATGGCGCGCATCCCCTCCTGGGAGGCCGAGTGCGTCAGCACGGAGATGATCCCTACCGGCCCCGCGTACTCCGAGGACTCCAGGCCCAGTGAGGCCGCCAGGGCCGCGTCCTCCGTGGTGGTCTGCACCGGGATCGGGCGCGAGTGCGGGACGTCGGCCAACAGCGCACCCACGCCGACCAGCGCCGAGGGTTGCGCGCCGCGCACGATCGAGAGCAACTCGCTGCAGTAGGTACGCCACCGCATCGAGGGCTCGATGCCCTGGATCAGCAGGAGCCGCCGGCCCCGCGGTGAGGTGGTGGCGCTGACGCGGGTCGCGGGCCAGGTCAGGCTCGCTCCACCGCCGGAGCGGGACAGGACGGGCCGCGCCACCTGGAAGTCGTAGTAGTCCTCGGGATCGAGGGCGGCGAGGGGCGTGGCGCCCCACTCCTGGGCGATCATCGAGATGGCCTCGCTCGCAGCGCTCCCGGCATCGTTCCAGCCCTCGAAGGCCGCCAGCACGATCGGTGCTTCCCGTGACGTCACCGCTCTAGCCTACGAGGCATCCGACCTGCCCACCTGAGCTGTGGGCGCAGCCAGGTCCACACCCAGCAGGGCGTCGATACCGGCGGCGGCGAGTGCGGCGTCCTCGGCTGCTCCGGAACGCGGCGCTCCCTCCAGCGCGGCCCGCGCCCAGGCATCCACCGCGCGCAGTGCCCGTGGCGCGTCCAGGTCGTCCGCGAGCGCGGTACGCAGCTGCGCCAGTAGGGGCGCCGCCTCCCCCGCCCCGGCCGCAGACGTGGCGGCGCGCCACATTGCGAGGCGATCGGCGGCGTCGATCAGCTCACCCTCGGTGAACTCCCACGCCTGGGCGTAGTGGTGAGCGAGCAGGGCAAGTCGGATCGCCATCGGGTCGGCACCCTGGTCCCGCAACCTGGAGACCAGCACGAGGTTGCCGCGGGACTTGCTCATCTTGTGCCCCTGGTACCCGACCAGACCCACGTGCAGGTGAGCCGAGACCGGCGCGGGAGCGGCGGTCAGCATCCGCAGGTGACTCGCCGACATCTCGTGGTGCGGGAAACGCAGGTCATCGCCGCCACCGCAGACCGTGATCGGTGCCCCGAGGGTCATGGCCGCGATGGTGGCGCACTCGACGTGCCAGCCCGGGCGGCCCCACCCGAGCTCATCACCCGGCCAGGACGGTTCCCCCGCGCGGGCGGCGCGCCACAGCAGCGGATCCAGCGGCGAACGCTTCCCGGGTCGCTCCGGGTCGCCGCCCCGCTCGCCGAACTGCTGCGTGCGGGCCTGCTGGGTGCGGGCCTCGGGGTCCAGCATCGTCTCCCCGAACCGGCGGTCGGCTGACAGATCGGCGTACACATCGCCCGCACCCTCACCCGATGCGTCCGCCGGCACGCGGTAGGCGTGGCCGTCCGCGAGGAGACGCGAGACGGTGCGCACCACATCCGGAACCGTCTCGACCGCCCCGAGGTAGTGCTCGGGCGGGATGATGCGCAGCGCCGCCATGTCGGAGCGGAACAGGTCGATCTGGGAGTGGGCGAGGTCGCGCCAGTCCACTCCGGTGGCCTCCGCGCGCTCCAGCAGCGGTTCGTCCACATCGGTGACGTTCTGGGCGTAGGAGACCTCGAGCCCGGCGTCGCGCCACGCCCGGTTGAGCAGGTCGAAGGTCAGGTAGGTGAAGGCGTGCCCCAGGTGGGTCGCGTCGTAGGGGGTGATCCCGCACACGTAGAGGCTGGCGCGCTCCGGCCCGCCGACGGGTCGCACGTCGCCGTCCTCGGATCGCCGCAGGTGCACTCGCTCGGTGCCGGGGGGCAGGGTGGGGATGGCGGGGGCTGTCCAGGATCGCACCCCAGGAGCCTACCCACGCGATCGGGAGAGTTGTCGAACCCGCGGTGCTACGCCGTCGGGCTGATCGTGCCGGTCCCGATGAGGACCAGGATCCCCGCGGCCACCACGATGCGATAGATCACGAACGGCAGGAAGGTGCGGGTGGTGATGTACCGCAGGAACCACACGATCACGGTGAAGCCGACCACGAAGGCGACGAGGGTCGCGATGGCGGTCGCGCCCGCGCTCACCTCCAGGGCCGTGTCCTGGTGACCACCGATCGCCTTCGCGAGTTGGTAGAAGCCCGAGGCGAGGACCGCGGGCACGGCGAGCAGGAAGGAGTAGCGGGCGGCGGCCTCGCGGGTGTAGCCCATGGCGAGTCCGGCCGTGATCGTGCCGCCGGAGCGGGAGACGCCTGGAATGAGCGCCATCGCCTGGGCGAACCCGTACAGGATGCCGTCGCGCCCGTTGAGCTTGTCCAGTTCCTTGGTGCGGCGCCCGAACCGATCGGCGGCCCAGAGCAACAGGGCGAAGAAGGCGAGGGTGAAGGCCGTGAACCGCAGGTCGCGCAGTGTGGACTCGATCTGGTCCTCGAAGAGCACGCCGAGCAGGGCGATCGGGATCGAGCCGACGATGATCAGCCACCCCATCCGTGCGTCCGGGTCCGCCAGGCGCAGCGGGTTGCGCCACCGACCGCCCTCCCGCAGCAGCGGAAGGGTTGCCCACCAGCGCCGGATCACCTGAACGATGGTGTGCCGGAAGTAGATCAGGACGGCTGCCTCCGTCCCGATCTGGGTCACGGCTGTGAAGGTCGCTCCCACATCCTGGCCGTCCAGCATCAGGGCACCCACGATCCGCAGGTGCGCGCTGGAGGAGACGGGGAGGAACTCGGTCAGGCCCTGGACGAGGCCGAGGATCACGGCTTCCCACCAATTCACGGAGCCAGACTACGTGGCGTGGGGCACGTACGCTGACCGGATGCAGCCACGACGATCCGGATCCAGCGGACTGAGCGTGTCACCCGTGGGTCTCGGGACGATGACCTGGGGGCGGGATACCGACCGCCATGAGGCAGCCGACCTGATGCGGCTGTTCCTGGACGCCGGAGGATCCCTGCTCGACACGGCCTCCAGTGACGGGTCGGGGGCAGCCGAGGAGGTAGTCGGCGACCTGCTCTCCGGCGAGATCAGCCGTCGTGAGGTGGTCCTGTGCGGGAAGTCCGGGGTACGTCACGGCGCCGAGGGGATCTCGATCAGCGCGGCCCGGGGCGCGCTGCTCGACGACCTGGACGCCACACTCGCCCGGTTGCGCACCGACCACCTGGACCTGTGGCTGGTGCAGGCCCCTGACGGCGTCACCCCGGCGGAGGAGACCGTCAGCGCGCTGTGCGACGCCGTGCGCAGCGGTCGCACCCGGTACGTCGGGCTCGCCAACCATGCGGGCTGGGAGACGGCGCAACGGGCGGTCCTGGCGCGCCAGGCCGGAGTACCACTGGCCGCTGCGCAGGTGGAGTACTCCCTCCTGCAGCGCGGCGCTGAGCGCGAGGTCATCCCGGCGGCGCAGGGCCTCGGCCTCGGCGTGATCGGGTGGTCCGGACTCGGTCGAGGCGTGCTGACCGGGAAGTATCGCCGGGTGCGGCCCGCGGACTCCCGGGCGGCCTCACCGCACCTGCGGGCGTTCGTGGAGCCCTACCTGACCGACGATGCCGCACGCGTCGTCGAGGCGGTGGCGACGGCGGCCGACGGGCTGGGATGCACGCCCGCGCAGGTGGCGCTCGCGTGGGCGCGGCAGGCTCCGGGCATCACCAGCGTGCTGATCGGACCGCGGGCCCCAGGACAACTGGCGCAGGCGCTGGAGGCGCTGGACCTGGTCCTCCCCCAGCAGATCCGCGACGTGCTGGACGAGGTCACGCAGCCAGCGCTGGGCTACCCCGAACGTCGCTGAAGGTCGCACTCCCTCCTCGGGGACGTCAGCCCTCGCCGTCATTCCTCGTCGTCGAGATCGAGTTCCTCGAGGTCGTCGTCGAGGTCGTCGTAGTCCTCATCGTCCTCATCGTCCTCGAGGTCGTCCTCGTCCTCGTCGTCGTACACGTCGAAGGGCGTGTCGACCTGGTAGGCCGTGAACAGCGCATCGTCGTAGACGTCGAAGGCGTCGGCAAGCAGGTTCGCAGCCCGCTCCACGGCGTCCGAATCGGGGTCGCGAGTCGTGCGCGCGGCCTCGAGGTGGGACTCGAAGGCCGCCACGAGGCGGTCAAGGGCAGCGCGCGGGTCAGTGGCCATACCTGAACGGTAGCGCGACCTGGGGCACAATGGCACCGCATCACGCTGGGGCTTCATCGGGAGGAGCACGGATGACCGACGCGGCGCGTCAGGCGCAGGACCACGGGGTCTCGAATGCGATCGCCTCGGGCAGCGCCGCCCGACGTACCTACGAGTTCCGCGTCGTCACCCTCCCCCGCAGTGCCAGTCGGGGCGATGTGCGCCGCCTGCTCACCGACGAGGCGGAGTACGGTCGCTGGGAGCTCGCGCGCACGGTCCACTACCTGGGTGGGCAGCGCAAGGTATGGTTGCGCCGTCGGGTCCTTCGGGTGGCCGCCACGCTCTGACCCTGGGCCTGCCGACCTCGAGGACTCTCACATGGTGCGCAGCAACCGATCCAGCACGCGAACGCCGAAATGCACCGAGTCGACCGGCACCCGCTCGTCCACGCCGTGGAACATCCCGGCGAAGTCGAGGTCCGCCGGCAGGCGCAGTGGAGCGAAGCCGTAGCCCTCGATCCCCAGCCCCTTCAGGGCCTTGTTGTCGGTGCCGCCCGAGAGCATGTACGGCAGCACGGCTGCCTCAGGGTCCTCCGCGCGGATGGCCGCGGTCATGGCGTCGGTGAGGTCCGTGCCGAACGGCGCCTCCAGCGCGATGTCCTCGCTCACGCTCTCGAAGGTGATGCCCTCGCCCGCCAGCTCCCTAAGGGTCGCCATGGTCGCGTCCTTGCCGCCGGGCAGGTAGCGCACGTCGATCACGCCGCTGGCCTGGCCGGGGACCACGTTGGCCTTGTAGCCGGCGTCCAGCTGTGTCGGGTTGGCGGTGGTGGACAGGGTGGCGCCCACGAACTTCGCGGCGCTCCCCAGCGCCGCGACGAGCCGGTCGGTGCCCTGCGGGTCCGTGGGGTCCCAGGCGGTGCCGGTGAGGTCGGCGACCCCCTGCAGGAGCTGATGCACGGTCGGGGTGATGGACCGCGGCCAGCGGTGTGCGCCGATCCGCGCGATCGCTCCCGCCAATCGAGCCACCGCGTTGTCGACGCTGACCTGGGATCCGTGCTGCGCCACGCCGTCGGCGATCAGCTTGGTCCAGGCGATGCCCTTCTCCGCGGTCTGGAGCAGGTACGCCCGCTGCCCGCCGACCTCGACCGAGAACCCCCCGACCTCGGAGACGGCCTCGGTGGCACCCTCGAAGAACTCCGGGTGGTGGTCCACGGCCCAGTGCGAGCCGAAGCGTCCACCGGCCTCCTCGTCGGCGAAGAAGGCGACCACGAGATCACGCGGGGGCTTGCGCCCCGTGCGCGCCATGTCCCGCAGCACGGCGAGCATCATCGCGTCCATGTCCTTCATGTCCACGGCGCCACGGCCCCAGATCAGGCCGTCCATCTCGTCCCCGCCGAACGGGTCCATCTTCCAGTCGCTCGCCTCGGCGGGCACCACATCGGTGTGGCCGTGCAGCACGAGCGCGCCGCGTCCCGGATCCGTGCCCTCGATCCGCAGGAACACGTTGGCGCGGCCGGGTGCGCTCTCCAGCAGCACCGGGTCGTACCCGACCTCGGTGAGTTCGGACATGACGTACTCCGCCGCGGCGCGCTCCCCGGGTCCCGACCCGTCGCCGTAGTTGGAGGAGTCGATGCGGATGAGCTCGCGGCAGATGCGCACGGCCTCGTGCTGCGGGTCCGGGTGCGGCGACGTGGTCGGGTCGGTGGGCTCGGTCATGCCAGTCCCCTTCGGTTCAGCAACGGTGTGATGTCGGGGTCGCGGCCCGTCAGGTCGCGGAAGAAGCCCATCGGGTCCCCGGAGTGCCCGCGGGACAGGAGCGCCTCGCGGTACCGGCGGCCACGCTGCGGGTCCAGGCCGTCGTTCTCCCCCTGCTCGAACCAGGACTGGGTGTCCGCGTCGAGCACCTCCGACCAGATGTAGGAGTAGTAGCCGGCGTCGTAGTCGCCGGCGAAGATGTGATTGAAGTAGGTAGTGCGGTAGCGGGGCGGGACCAGGTCGAAGGCGGCGCCGGCGGCCGCGAGGGCCGCCTCCTCGAACGGCACGACCTGCTCGATGTCGGTGGGCACGTCCTGTGGGGCGAGGCTGTGCCACGCCTGGTCCAGTAACGCGGCACCCAGGTACTCCGCCGTCGCGAAGCCCTCGCCGTACTGCGCGGACTCGCGCAGGCGCTCCGCAACCTCGGGGTCGAGCGACTCCCCGGTCTCGTGGTGGCGCGCGTAGCGGGCGAGCACCGTCGGGTGGGTCTGCCACATCTCGTTGACCTGGGAGGGGAACTCGACGAAGTCGCGCGGCACGGCGGTCCCGGAGAGCGAGGGGTAGGTCACATCCGAGAGCAGGCCGTGCAGGGCGTGGCCGAACTCGTGGAAGAGCGTGTTCACCTCGTCCCAGGTCAACAGGGTGGGCTGCCCCTCGGGCGGCCGCGGGATGTTGAGCGTATTGGTCACCACCGGCCGGGTGCCGAGCAGGCGAGACTGGTCCACGAAGCTCGTCATCCATGCCCCGCCGCGCTTCCCGGCGCGGGCGTAGTAGTCGCCGAGGAAGAGTCCGAGGCCGGTGCCGTCGGCGTCGTGGACCTCCCATACCCGCATGCCGTCCGCGTAGGTGGGCAGGTCGAACCGCTCGGTGAAGGTGATCCCGAGGAGCTCGGTCGCGGTGCGGAAGACGCCCTCGGTCAGCACCTGGTCGAGTTCGAGGTAGGGGCGAAGCGCCGCGCGATCCACCTGGAACCGCTCGCGGCGGACCTGATCGGCGTAGAACGGCCAGTCCCCCGCCTCGAACGGTGCGCCCGGATCGTCCCGCTCGGCGAGCGCGGCCAACTCCTTCGCCTCCGCGCGTGCGTTGCGCACGGCGGGGGTGATCAGTCGCTCCAGCATGCCCATCACCGCCTCGGAGGTAGCGGCGGTCCCGCGCGCCGCGACGCTCGCCGCATGATGCGGGTAGCCCAGCAGTCGGGCGCGTTCGGCTCGCAGCCGCACGAGTTCCAGCAGGGTCTCGCGGGTGTCGGAGTCCGCGTCCACGCCGCTGCCGCGGCTGGTGGAGGCGTCCTGGACCCGGCGGCGCAACGCCCGGCTGCGCGCATCGGTCAGCACCGGCTGACTCGTGGGCAGGATCATCGTGATGAGGTAGGGCGCGGCGCTCCCCCGGTCCTGCGCCGAGCGAGCGAACGCGGCACGATCGCCCGCCGCGAGCCCCTCGAGCTCGGACTCCTCGGTCACCTCGACGGCCGCCGCCTGCATGGCCGCGACCTCGCGCTGTCCGAAGCGGGCACGCAGGGTGGACATGCGTGCATTGATCTCGCGCAGTCGAGCCTGGGCCTCGGTGTCGAGGTCCACGCCCGCGAGGGTCGCGCGGCGCTTCAGCACCTGCAGGAGCCACCTGGTCTCCTCGCTCGACTCCTGCGTGGCCAGGTTCCGCTCGAGCTCCTGGTATCGGGCGAACAGGCGGTCATCGAGGCGGAACGCGTCGTAGTGCGCCTCATACAGCGGGCTGAGTTCCTCGGCGAGGGCATCGATCTCGCTGCCACCCACCGAGGAGGCGTAGACGAAGAGCGTGGCCGCGACGCGCTGCAGCAGAGCCCCGGAGCGCTCGAGCGGCTCGAGCACGTTCGCCACGCTCGCCGGCGAGGTATCGGTTGCCACCGCCTCCCACTCGGCGCGTTGCTGGGCGATCCCGGCGTGGAACGCCGGGGCGATGTGCTCGATCCGGATGACATCCAGCGGCGGGAGCCCGTACGGGAGGGGCGAGGGCTCAGCGAACGGATTGCTGGGGTCCAGGCTGGCGGCACCATCGAGACGAGTCGGCATGCCTCCATCCTGCCTCACCCGATGTGGCGCCCCGTCGGCCAGACCCTCGCGACCTGCACCCTCGAGCCCGCCAAGGGCCACCAACGAAGAAACGGCTGAACCCCCATCACTGGGGGTTCAGCCGTTCACGATGTCCTGAGACATCACCATGGTGTCCGAGGGGGGACTTGAACCCCCACGCCCTAATACGGGCACTAGCACCTCAAGCTAGCGCGTCTGCCAATTCCGCCACCCGGACGGGGTGTGCTGCTCCCGTGAGGCGCGGTAACCCGCCCCAGGCAGCGGGGAAGACACTAGCACGCCACCCGCTCACTCCCTAATCGGCATGACGCCGGGCCAGAAGCACCGTCGCTCCGCCGATCAGCAGCACACCACCGGCGGCTGCCAGCAGCCCCAGCGACCCGTTCCCTGTCTCCGCGAGTTCCTGCGCATCGCTGCGTTCCGCATCCGAAGGCCCGCCCGACACCGACGCGTCGGGCGCGGGGTCGGGGTCGGGGTCGGGCGCGGACTCGCTGACCGAGGGCGATTCCGGCGGGGAGGACGCCGGTGATTCGGGGCCCTCGGGAACCGTCACCGCGGTGCTCACGACGGGCAGCACCATGTCAGTACCGCGACACAGCAGCGTCACCTCGTACTGACCCGGCGTGACGTCGTGGGGCACCGGGAGTGACCCGCTGAACCTCGCCCCGGTGGACACCTCCACCTCGATCGAGGCCCTGGATTGCCCATCCTCCTCGAGGGACACGAGGGCGTTGCGCAGGGCGACACCGTTCCAGGCACACCATCCCTCGACGTCCAACAGCGACCCGGGAGTCACGACGGCATCGGCGACGGTGATCTGCGGACCCTGGTCCACGGGCACGGTGGGCTGCGGGGCGTCGGAGGTCACCACCCGTAGCTCCTCCTCCCAGAACACCATGGAGGGGACCGACTCACCATCGCGCCAGCAGGGGACCTGCACCACGTAGTCCCCCTCGAGCGCCGCCTCGGGGATGGTCAGGGAACCGGAGAAGCTCCCCTCGTCGTCGACCTCCCACCGCTCGCTCACCAGGGCGGGGCCGGACTCCAGCGTGCGTGGGAGGACCTGGGGTTCGACCACGTCGCCCGGACCCTCGAACCCGAGGCACGCCCCGGTGACGGCGACCTGGCCGCCGGGTGCCACCGAGTCGGGGGTGACCTCGAACATCACCTGACTCTCGCCGGCCGGCGTCGGGGTCACAGAATCCGTTGCCTCGCTCGTGGCCGTGGAGGCAACGGCAGCCGGGCCGGTCATCAGGAGCGCGACGGGGAGGGTCAGCATCCCCAGCGCCCGTGCCACTGTTGGGGTGAGGGTTCGCATCACACTCGCTCCTCGGTCTCGACTCCCGCGGGCTGCTCACCCGCGTGGAGCGCCAGGAAGGCCAACGTCCGTTCCCACGCGAGCGCCGAGGCCTCGGCGTGGTGGAAGGCCGGGTTCGGGTTGTCGAAGGCGTGATTGGCTCCCGGGTAGGTGTACCAGTCCACGCCGGGATGCACCACGGCGGCCCGCACCCGAGCCTGGGTCGCGAGGTCGATGAAGGAATCCGCCTCGCCGAAGTGATGCAGGCTCGGCATCGTGACCCGATCAGCGAGGTCCAGGTGGGCGGGGATGGAGGAACCGTAGTAGCTCACCAGGGCATGCACGAGGTCGGGGTTCTCGGCGGCCACCCGGAAGGCGACCCCGCCCCCGAAACAGAACCCCAGCAGCATGGGCCGGCCCTCCAGCGCTGCCGCGTCGCGGGCCCACGCGAGCACCGCCGTCGTATCCCGCACGGCTGCGTCCAGGCCGAGACCGGTCGAGGCGGCCATACCGGCCGAGAGCACCTGCTCGAGGTCGCCGTCCTCGGGAGTGGCCACCAGCCCGAGACGCCAGTACAACTGCGGGACGGCGACGGCGTAGCCCTGCTGGGCAAAGTCGCAGGCCCGGTCCCGGATGTACCCGGTGACTCCGAAGATCTCCTGCACAAGCACGATTCCCGGCCCCTCGCCCCGCTCCGGGAGGAACACCTCCACGGGGATCTCACCGGCGTCGGTGGGTACGGTCACGAGGCGGGTGGCGGCGCTGCTCATGGCGCGATCATGCCATCGCCCGCCGGCGGGCGGGGCAGCGGGCTGGTGAACCGAGGGCGAGGATGCGGCATCCTTGAGGGGTGACGAGCACCGACTTCGCCGACCTGGACCCGGCCGGCCCCGCCGAGGAGGAGCGCGGACTGGACGGCTGGCGACACTCCGGCCGGCTCCTGTACGCCCTCATGGGGATCTCCGCGATCGCGTGCATCCTCGCCAGCGCGGTGCTCTCGATCGACGCCTACCTGCTCGCGCTGAACCCGGATACGGTGCTCGGCTGCGACCTCAACGCGGCTGTCTCCTGCGGAGCCGTCGCGCAGTCCTGGCAGGCGCAGGTGTTCGGGTTCCCGAACGCGTTCATCGGGCTGGCGACCGAGCCGGTGGTGCTGACCATCGCCGTCGCCGGGTTCTCCGGGGTGCGCTTCCCCCGCTGGTTCATGCTGTCCGCGCAGATCGGGTACCTGCTGGGGCTGATCTTCGCGTACTGGCTCTTCTACCAGTCCTACACCGACATCGGCGCGCTGTGCCCGTGGTGCCTGACGATCACCGTGTTCACCACGGTGACGTTCTTCACGATGCTGCACATCAACATCGCGCAGGACAACCTCCACCTGCCCCGCCGGGCCCAGAAGAGCGCGCTCAAGGCGGTGCGACTCGGCCTGGACGTGGTGGTCCCCGGTGTGCTGATCGCCGCGATCGCGATGGCCATCCTGGTGAAGTACGGCACGGTGATCTTCTCGTGACCGCTGCCGTGCTCACGCGATGACAACCGACCCCGTGCCCGCCCCGGCGCAGCACCCTCTCGCTCACATCGTCTTCTACGCGCCCTGCATCCCGGGCAACTCCGGGGCCGCGATCCGGCTCGCAGCACTCACCGGGGCGATGCTCCACCTGGTGGAGCCCCTCGGGTTCGACATGTCCGAGGCCAAACTTCGCCGGGCCGGGTTGGACTACCACGACCTCGCCCACGTGCGAGTGCATCCGAACCTGGACAGCGCCCTGGAGGCCACCTCCCCGGGACGGGTCTGGGCCTTCACCGCTCAGGCCGAGACCACGATGGCGCGCGTGGACTACGCGGTTGGGGACGTGCTGCTGTTCGGCCCGGAACCGACAGGCTTGCCCGAGGAGGTGCTCACCGATCCGCGCATCACCGCGAGGGTGCGGATCCCGATGCGGCCCGGCCTGCGCTCGCTCAATCTCGCCAATGCCGCGACCCTGGCGGTGTACGAGCTGTGGCGCCAGCACGACTACGTCGGCGGCGGCTGACCTGTGACGCCGTCGGAGGTGATCGTCCCCTCAGTGCTGGAGCACCTGCGCACCGTGCCTGACGGCGCAGCCTGGCTCTCCCGGCTCCCTCACCTGGTGGCGCGGGCAGCAGCGCGCTGGGATCTCGAGCTCGGACCACCGTTCGAGGCGGGAAGCGTTGCCTGGACGGCGTTGGCGCGGGCCCGTGGCGAGCAGCGCTGGCCGTACGTGGTGAAGGTCTCCTACCCCCACCCCGAGGCAGCGCACGAGGCCGAGGCCCTGCTGCACTGGCACCATGCGGGTGCTCCGACCCTGATCGATGTGGAGCCGCAGGAGTGGGCGATGCTCATGCAGGCCATCCACCCCGGCACCCCGCTCTCGGCCCCGCAGTGGGGCGATGACCGGGCACTGCACGCCGGGGCGTCCCTGCTCGCCCGGTTGCACGACCGCGGCGCACCGGCGCCCGGCTTCAGTTCGCTCGTGGAGGTCTCCCGCGGCTGGTGCGACCTGGTCACCGAGCGTGCAGCGCGCCACACCTGGGCACAGGTGGACGACTCGCTCGTGACCCAGATGCTGAGTCTGGTCTCGACCCTGACCACGACACCATCCCGCGGCTCGGTCCCCCTGGTGCCCTCGGTGCTGCTGCACGGCGACGCGAACCCGGGGAACATGCTTGCGGGCGACGGCGCCAACGGCGTGCAGTGGTTCGCGATCGACCCCAAGCCCCTGGTCGGAGACCCGGCATTCGACCCGCCACCACTGATCGAGCAGGTCGGTGCCCCCTTCACGGCGCCGGATCAGGGGGCGGAACTGGCTCGGCGCGCGCGGCGCGTCGGGGCATGCACCCATGCGGCGCCGGAGCGGATCGCACAGTGGGGTCTGGTGCGTGCGGTGGAGACGACCCTGTGGATGGCAGAGTCGACGCCCGCCCACGACCGGGACTCCCGCCGCGCCCAGATGGAGCGTGCCTGGGCTCGTGCGCACGCGTGGCGGCGCGCTATCGCCCTGCTCGGCGACTAGATTCGATCCTGCCCCACCCGCACGCGACAGGAAGGCGGACCACGTGAGCACCGACGGCTCCAGGCGCGCGAAGCAGTCGAGTGGGCGCGCGTCCCGGCGCACACTGCAGGCACGGGTCTCCTCCGGCGACCCCGGTAGCCGCGCGGCCAGGCGCCGCGCACTGCAGAACGCCGCCTCCTCCGACGTGACGCGCGAGGTGACCGCGGCGACCGGCCCGTTCCGCACCTCCGCCCCCGACTGGCTGCGCCGCGCCGCCTCCTACTCCTGGCGACTGATCGTCGTGGTCATCGCGGTGGGGATCGTGGTCTTCGGCGCCCTGCAGGTCACGATCCCGCTCCTGGCGGTGTTCATCGCGCTGGTGTTCGCCTCGGTGCTGGAGCCGGTGGTCTCCTGGATGTCCCGCATCATGCCGCGGGCGCTCGCCACGGTGCTCACGCTCGTCCTGGCGATCGCGGTGTTCGCGGGGACGATCACCTACGTCGTGTACTCGGTCTCCCAGCAGGCCACCCGTTTGACGCGCGACTTCAACCGCGGCGTGAACGAGATCATCGAGTTCCTGGAGAACGGCCCGTTGCCGTTCACCATCACCAACGACGACATCACCGGGTGGATTCAGGACGGGCAGCAGTGGCTCGTGCAGCACAGCGGTGACATCGCCGGCACCGTTGCTGCGAATGCCGGCAGCGTGGCGGAGGTGTTCGCCACGATCGCGCTGGCGATCTTCGTGACGATCTTCTTCCTGCTCTCCGGGCGCAGCATGTGGATCTGGTTCCTCAACCAGCTCCCCAGCCGATCCCGGCTGACCATTCACGATGCCGCCGGCGCCGGCTGGTACACCTTCGCCGGCTATGCCCGCGGCACGGTGATCATCGCGCTGATCGACGGCATCCTGGCCTACATCCTGCTGACGATCGTCGGGGTGCCACTGGCGGCGCCGCTGGCGGTGCTCGTCGTCATCGGCGCGTTCATCCCACTCGTGGGTGCGCCGGCGGCCATGATCATCGCCGCCGTGGTGGCCCTCGCCGCCAACGGCTTCGTTGCTGCACTGATCGTGACGATCGGGATCGCGGGCATCGGGCAGATCGAGGGACACGTGCTGCAGCCGCTGATCATGGGGCGGCAGGTCTCGCTGCACCCCGTCATCGTGGCTCTCGGAGTGACGGCCGGGACGTTCCTGGGCGGGCTGCTCGGCGCCGTCGTGGCGATCCCGATCATCTCCGTCACCTGGGCGGTGTACAACCGGCTGCACCGCAACGATCCGCCGATCTCCGGGGACCTTCCCACGATCAAGGAGATCGTCGCGAAGGACCCGGTCATCACCTAGCGCCACACCCGTGCCGCCACACCCCAGCGCCACCTGACCCCACCTCGCCACCCCACCCCACCTCGCCACCCCACCTCGCCGAACGATGGGTTGCGCACGATCCGACCAAGCAGATCCGGCGTAACAGCACACTCGACGCAGGTCGACCGGCGCAACAGCACACTCGACGCACGGGGGTTGCCTAAGGACACACTCGCCGCGACAGTGGCGGCTACTGGAAATCGCGGGACGTCGTCGCGACGGTGAGCGGGAGCGTGCGCATCGAGTCCGCCATGAGGTTCACCACGCCGTCGACCCGCTCGATGATGCCGCGCACCACGAGTCCCCGGCTGCGCATCGCGGTGCGGCGGTGCCGCAGCCAGAGTCCGGCGGAGCAGATCACGTTGAGCATCCCGGTCTCGTCCTCCAGTGACAGGAACGTCACCCCCTGCGCCGTGCCCGGGCGTTGGCGGTGAGTGACGACCCCGCCGACCTCGATCCGGCTGCCCTCCGCGACCGCCACGAGGCTCGAGACCGGCCGCACCCCCTGCGCCCGCAGCGCGGGGCGGGCGAAGTGGACCGGGTGGTAGTCGGGTGAGAGTCCGCTGGCCCAGACATCCGCCACCGCGGTCTCGGCAGCGCTGAGCTCCGGCAGGGCGGGCGCCTGCGACCCGACGGTCGTGCCCACCAACACGTCCTGCACCCAGGCGGCACCCGCCCCGCGGAAGGTCCGGCCCGACTCCGCGCCCAGGGTGCCCGCGCCCCACAGGGCCTGCCGCCTACTCCCCCCGAAGCACTCCAGCGCTCCGGCCGTGGCCAGTGCCTCCAGGTGGCGGGCGGTCAGGCCGGCGCGACGTGCAAGGTCCGCGGCATCGGTGAACGGACGCTGCTCGCGGGCCGCGACGATCCGCTCGGCCGTCGCGGTGCCGATCCCCCGGATCGGCGCCAGCCCGAGCCGGATCGCCAGGGCGCGATTCTCCTGGGCCCAGGTCGGCTCCGGCGAGGTCTCCCCGGATGAGGTGGCCGCTCGTCCCCGGTCCTGCAGCCAGGTCTCGCGGGCGAAGGTCGGCCGTGGCCGCAGCCCGCGGACGCCGTCGTGCCCTGCGCCGTCGTGCTCCACACTCGCGTGCACGCCGGAGACGTCCACCCGGGCGCGGCGCACGGTGATGCCGTGGCGGCGGGCGTCGGCGACCAGGGAGGCCGGGGAGTAGAAGCCCATGGGTTGCGCGCCGAGCAGCCCGGCGTAGAACGCCTCCGGGTGGTGCACCTTCAGCCAGGCGGAGGCGTAGACCAGGTAGGCGAAGGAGAAGGCATGCGACTCCGGGAACCCGAAGTCGGCGAACGCCTTGAGCTTGTCGTAGATCGCCTCCGCCACCTCGCCGTGGATCCCGTTGCGCGCCAGACCCTCCAGCAGTCGACCGCGCAGCGCCTCCATCCGCTCGATGGACCGCTTGGACCCCATGGCGCGGCGGAGCTGGTCGGCCTCGGACGCGGAGAACCCGGCGGCGTCGATCGCGATCTGCATGAGTTGCTCCTGGAACAGCGGCACGCCGAGGGTCTTGGCGAGCGCGGGCTCCAGCAGCGGGTGCAGGTAGGTCACCGGCTCCCGGCCGTTCTTGCGGTTGATGAACGGGTGCACGGCATCGCCCTGGATGGGTCCGGGGCGGATCAGCGCCACCTCGATGACGATGTCGTAGAAGCACTGCGGGCGCAGCCGCGGCAGGGTGGCGATCTGGGCGCGGGACTCCACCTGGAAGACCCCGACGGTGTCCGCGGCGCACAGCAGGTCGTAGACGCCCGGGTCCTCCTGCGGCAGGCCGTGCAGGGTGAGTTCTTCCCCCTCGGTGCGCGCGACCTCCTGGAAGGCCAGGCGCAGCGCGGTCAGCATCCCCAGGCCCAGCAGGTCGAACTTCACCAGACCGGCATCGGCGCAGTCCTCCTTGTCCCACTGCAGCACCGTGCGGCCGGGCATCGTGGCCCACTCCACCGGGCACACCTCGATCACCGGTTTGTCGCACATCACCATCCCGCCGGAGTGGATGCCCAGGTGGCGGGGCAGCCGCAACATCTGCTCCGCGGCATCCAGCACGTGCTCGGGGATCTCGCCGATGTCCTGTGCGCTGGGCGGGGTGTGGCGGGGTGGCGCGGGATCGTGACTATCCACACCACGCTCGGGGCGGGATCCCGGCGGGCTCTCCCCGCCCTGCTGCCACCAGGGACGGGTGGGTGCCGGGCCGCGCAGGCTGCCCCACCGCTCCAGGCCCTTGGACCACGCGTCCTGCTGCCCGGTGTCGTACCCGAAGGCGCGGGCGGCGTCCCGCACCGCGGAGCGAGGCCGGTAGGAGATGACGTTCGCCACCTGGGCGGCGTACTCGCGGCCGTAGCGCTCGTACACGAACTGGATCGCCTCCTCGCGCCGCTGCGACTCGATGTCCAGGTCGATGTCGGGTGGTCCGGCGCGCCCGTCGGAGAGGAACCGCTCGAACAGGAGTTTGTGCTGCACCGCGTCCACCGCGGTGATGCCCAGGGCGAAGCAGACCGCGGAGTTGGCGGCGCTCCCCCGCCCCTGGCACAGGATCCCCCGGTCGCGACAGAACCCGACGATCTCGGCGACGATGAGGAAATACCCCGGGAAGTCGAGCCGGGTGATGAGGTCGAGCTCGCGTTCCAGCGTCGCGTAGGCATCGGGGTGACGCGGCGCCTCGGGTGGCCCGTACTTCTCCCGCGCCCCCCGCATGGTCAGGGCCCGCAGCCAACTCGCCTCGGTGTGCCCCTCGGGCACCGGGTACGGGGGCAGGTTCGGCGCCACCAGGGCCAGGTCGAACGCGCACTCGGCCCCCAGTCGTGCCGCCGCCGCCACCGCCTCGGGATGGCGACGGTGCCGGCGCAGCATCTCCGCGCCGCTGCGCAGGTGCGCGGGTGCGGGTGGCAGCCACCCGTCGATCTCCTCCAGGCTGGAGCGGGCACGGACGGCGGCCAGCACATCGGCCAGGCGGGCATCGCGCGGGCGCGCGGCGTGCACGGCGCCCGTGGCCACCGCGGGCAGCCCGACGGCGTGGGCCAGGTCCACCAGCGCATCGCACCGGGCGGCATCGGCCGGGCGGGCCAGGTCGGTGATCTCCACGGCCACGTTCTCCCGCCCGAACAGGGAGACCAGTCGCTCCAGCTCGCTGCGAGCCGCGGCCAGGTCCCAGCGCTGCGGATCGTCCGGTGCGCCGTTCTCCAGGGCCCGGCGCACCGCACCTTTGCGGCACCCGGTCAGCACCAGCCAGGTCCCGCCGGCGAGATCGGCGAGATGCTCCACGGGGTCGCCCGTGCTGCCACCCACCGGACCCGCAGGGTCCATCGGGACTATCGGGTCCACCTGGCCGAGCGGGTCGAGCAGGTTTCCCGCGTAGTCCCGGGCTCCCTTGCGCCCCGTGGCCAGGTGCGCGCTCGCGATGGCACGCGAGAGCCGGGCATACCCCTCCGGTCCGCGCGCCAGCGCCACCAGGTGGGTGGCATCCGGATCCGGCACACCGGTGATCGGGGTGCGCTCGTGCGTGCTCAGTTCCGCGCCGATCACGGCGGGCAGACCCGCGGTGCGCGCCGCCTGCGCGAACCGCACCGCCCCGTACAGACCGTCATGGTCGGTGATCGCCAGGGCGTCCAGCCCCAGGTGCACGGCCTGGGCCACGAGGTCCTCGGGTTGGTTCGCGCCGTCGAGGAAACTGAACGCGGTGTGGGCGTGCAGTTCGGCGTAGGGGACGTGGTCAGTCATGAACGCCCTCCACCCACCAGGCGCCCTGGCGATGGACCAGCAGGACCACGCCGCTGCCCTGGTGCCGCTCCACCTCCACCTGGAGCCACGCGCCCCGCGACCCCTGGCTCCACCAGCGTTCACTGACGGGCCAGGGCCCGGCCCACGCGCGCACCCGCCAGGGCGAGGGGGTGAGCCACCCCACCGCCTCGGCGGGGGTCAGAAGCGCGGGGACCGGCTCCCCGGTGATAGGAGCGGACGGGGGCCTCGCGGCCACGAACGCACCGCCGGGGTTCACCCCGATCGGAGCGCCACCTGCGGTCATCAGGGTGCATCCCGGTGCCGTGGTGGGGACGATCGTGGGCAGCGGCGGCGGGATGCGCCCGGGCCAGGGCGCGTCGAGCCGCCGCCGGGGCACGGCCTCATCGCCCCAGGCGACCACGCGGACCCGGTCCCGGGGCGTGCGCCCGCCCTCGGGCACGGGGACCAGCACACGCTCGGCACCCAGCAGCCCCTGCACTCGCAGGGCGGCGCGCTGCGCCTGCACCTGCCCGCGCCCCTGCCTACCCCACAGTCCCTCCTGGGCCGCGCCCGCCGCAGTGATCTCCCGCGCCGCGATCTCGATACGGCTCAGCGGCGCGCTCGGCGCCCGACCGCTGCGACCGTCCAACCACCCCTCGAGCTGCCACCGCACCCGGTCGGTGAGTTCCCGCGCGGTCAGGGCACCGTCGATGCGCCAACTGCGCACGAGCTCCGCCCCGGTGGTGGTGCGGGCAGTCACCTCGAGCCGGCCGCAGATCGCTCCGCGGCGCAGCAGTGTGCTCTGCAGATCCTCGGCCAGGCGCCTGGCGGCGAAGGCCGCGGTATCGATACGGGCGGCCGGGGGGTCGAGGTCGCTGGTGACGGCGACGTCGGGATCGGGCCGGTGGACCGAGGGACGCCGGGCGTCCAGCCCGCGGGCCAGCCGCTGGCCGCGCACCCCGAGATCCCCGAACCGCGCCGCGACGTCGCTGGTGCGCAGCGCCGCGACGTCCCCCAGTCGCACGAGGCCGAGGCGGCGCAGCAGATCCACGAGGTCGCTCCAGGCGGCCGAGGAATCCCGGGTGGTGGCGGCGTGCAGCAGGCTGCGCACATCACGCTCGGCGAGGTACTCACGCGCCCGTCCCGCAGGGACCACCACGCCGTCCCTGGCCGCGAGCACCGCCGCGAGGTAGCCCTCGGCGACCCCCACCTGACACTCCACCCGCGCCTGCTCGGCCACCGCACCCACCAACCCCGAACCGAGTGCCTCATCTCCCCCGGCATAACGCGAGGGGCCCGGTGAGGCGAACAGCACCATGCCCGGACGGACCACCTCGAGGTCGGCGACCACCTCGTCACACGCCTGCACCACCTCCTCGAAGGTGCGCACGTCACGTCCCGGGTCCGCGGGCACGAGGAGCAGCTCGGGGCACAGTTGCTGAGCACTGCGCCGCCGCATCCCGCGCCGCACCCCGAGGGCACGGGCCGGCGCGGAGGCCGCCACGATGCCGCGGGCGTCGTGCACGGCGACGGGGAGGTCGGCCGGGATCTGCTGCTGCGCCATCGCCGCCACGACGGGCCAGTCCGGTACCCACAGCACGCCAAGCCGCGGGGTCTGCTCCGCGCCGGATCGAGACCTGGGAGTCTCCTCGGCACGAAGAGCGGGAACGGCGCCCATCAGCCGGCCCTCCGTTCGGCGAGGCCGTGCGCGGTACCCGCCGGCGCGGTCACCGGGACCGGTCGCTCGTGCGCCGCCATGAGTCGGGTGCCCGTGCCCTCCCTGCCGATGACGACCTCGCAGGTACGGGGGATGTCGATGCCTCGGCCGCTGCCGACCACGACCATGCGTTCCTCGCGCAGGTGCCCCCCGCCCGGCTTCAGCCCCTCCCAGCGTTGCTGCTGGGCCTGCAGGCGGACATCGGCGCCCTCCCAGGAGGTGGTGGCGATCAGGATGGCGCCCCGATGCCGGATCCGGGCACCGAGTGCTCGCCGGTCCCGGGCCTCCAGCGCCCGGCACGGGCCGAGTACCACGATGTCGAAGCCGTCCACCAGCGCGCCGAGCACGTCGGGCGCCTGCGGACCGGGATCGGGGATGAGCACGAGGCGTGCGGGATCGATTCCCGCGTCCACAGCGGCGGCCAGTCCCAGCTCGGGGCGTGCCACCATCACGCACCAGGCCCCCTGCACGCTGAGGTGCGCCACGAGGTGCAGCAGCAGCGAGGTGGACCCGGTCACCGAGACGCTCGACCCTCGACGGATCCCCGGCAGCGCCGGTCGCAGCGCCTCCGGGATCCCCAGCCAGCCCTCGGGGAGGGCTGCTGCGTCACTGGGCTCGCCCGCCGGACGCGCCGCGCGAGGTTCCGCGTCGACCTCCACAGCGAAGTGCTCCACGGGTCGTAGGCCGGTCGCGGTCTCCGCCTCCGCCAGGGCGCGCCGGACCCGCTCGGCGCGTTCGGCACGATCGCCGCGCCCGCGTTCCCCGACCGCGAGGTCCTGCTCTGCCATTCCCGCCTCCACTCACGCACCACAGATGCGAACACCTGTTCGATAGTGCATGTCTAGTAGACGGGTCTGACATACTCACTGTCAATGCGGCCACGAGGTAGCCGGGCACGAACCGCGACGCCACGCGTCGACCGAGCCGCCGGTCGATCCCTCCTCGAGCCATCAAGGCGTTGGAGGACTGGGCGATCACGCACCTGGCGAGGTGCTGCAGGCGCGCGAGGCCTACGACGCGGCACACCCCGCCTGACGAACGCTGCCGGATCAGGAGATCGCAGCAGCAGCGGCCGCCTCCTCAGCCTCACCCCGGGTCAGGCCGGCCAGCACCCCGAGGTGCACGACGGCGTCGCGCACCCGGGCGGTGACCTCACCGTTCGCGGCGGCGACCCTAGCCGCCTCGGTCACCAGCACCCGGGCCTGCTCCGGGTGCAGCCGCCCCTCGCCGCGTCGCCGTTCCAACACTCCCGGGAGCACCGAGGCATCGAGTTCCGCGAGATCGGTACTGAGGTGATCCAGGTCGTAGGACCGCTCCCCCGTGCTACGCACGAGGTCGACCCCTGCCCGCATGCCCGGGTGGCTCACCACCGGAGCCAGGCTGAGGACGCCGACGACGACGGCCCTCGCCGCCAGCACCGCCTCGCCGTCGACCGTGGGACCCGGACCCGGGCTCACCGAACGCCGCGTGGGATCCAGCGACGGGCCAGGAACCGCGTGCTCCACGGACATTGCGCGGCCGCCCAGGAGCACGGCCGGCGGGTAGGCGGCGTGGCACTCCTCGCAGCGCACCTGTTCGGGCGCCGCGGCGAGCGGGATCAACGGGATGAAGAACAGGTGGATGAACCACCGCCCCCGGCGCAGCGTGTACTCGGTCTCCCGCAGGCAGGTGGGGCACCAGAACCGGCCCCGGTCCACGGTGCGGCGCAGCACGTAGGACCCGAAGAGGAAGAACACCCCATGAGCCTATCGAGGTCCCCTCTGGCTCGCGTCGCCGCACCGTCGTAGGTTGGAGGCGTGGATCTCTCGCGACCGGTGGCCCCGGACCCGTACGCCTCCCTTCCCCCCGTCCCCTCCTTCACGCTGACCAGCGAGGACATCACCGACGGCGGCGAGCTGACCCAGGAGTTCGTCGCCAGCGGCGGCAACACCTCCCCCCAGTTGGCCTGGAGTGGATTCCCCGCGGACACGCAGAGCTTCGTCGTCTCCTGCTTCGACCCGGACGCCCCCACCCCGGCGGGGTTCTGGCACTGGAGCGTGGTGGACCTCGAAGTCGGCATCACCGCGCTGGAGCGCGGGTCCGGAGCCAGCGACCTCATGCTGCCGGGTGCGGCGTTCCATGTGCGCAACGACGCCGGGACCCACGCCTATCACGGCGCGGAGCCCCCGATCGGCGACCGGCCACACCGGTACGTCTTCGCGGTGCACGCCCTCGATGTGGACACCCTGGACCTGGACCCGGAGGTCTCCCCCACGGCGGTGGCCTTCACCGGGCTCTTCCGCACCCTGGGGCGCGCCACGCTGACGGCCACCTATCGCCGCTGAGCGCCAGGCCCGCGCACGCACCCACCACTAGGATCAGTGGGTGACCACACCGCCCGCTGACCGCCGGGTGTGGACGATCCCGAACATCGTCTCCTTCGCCCGGCTGATCATCCTGCTGCCGCTGGTGGCCGTCTTCATCCTGCGCGACGAGTTGTGGTGGGCGATCGGCGCGCTCGCCGTGCTCGGCGCGACCGACTGGATCGACGGCTACCTCGCCCGCCGACTGGACCAGGTCACGCTGCTGGGCACCCGGCTGGACCCCCTGGCGGACCGACTCGCGATCGTGGTGGTCACCCTCGGACTCGTCGTCATCGACCTGCTGCCGTGGGAGGTGCTCGGCGTCATCCTCGGCGTGGACCTCACGCTGACCGTGGTGGCCCTGATCTGGTTCCGCGGCTCCCCCGACGTGCCGGTCAGCCGGATCGGGAAGTGGCGCACCGCCGCCCTGCTGGTCGGACTACCCGTGCTGCTCGTGGCGGCCGCCGCCGACCTGGAGTGGCTGCGCATCGTGGGCCTCGTCCTGCTGTGGTCGGGCGTGGCCGGGCACGTGCTGGCGGGCGTGGGGTATGTCCTGGCGATGGCACGACGGCGCCCGGTCGCGACCTGATACCAGGGCGCACCTGACAACGCCCCTCCTATGGACGCCAGGGGGGAACCGACACCCCAGCGACTGGTCGTCCCGGGACCTGTGTCCCGACACGCCCGCACAGCCGAGGCTTAGGCTGAACCCACTCGCCAATACCCCCGGAGGTATCATGAAGCTCGTTGTCGTCGGTGGCGTCGCCGCCGGTGCGTCCACCGCCGCCCGCGCCCGCCGCCTGGACGAACACGCAGAGATCGTCGTCCTCGAGCGGGGACACCACGTCTCGTTCGCCAACTGCGGCCTGCCGTACCACGTGGGCGAGGTCATCGCCGACCGGGACCGCCTACTGCTGCAGAACCCGACGAGCCTGCGGGAGTCGCTGGATCTCGACGTCCGAATCGCCAGCGAGGTGATCGACGTCGACCCCACCGGGCAGACCGTCACCGTGCGCGAGCTGGACACCGGTCGTGAGTACACCGAGACCTACGACGAGCTCGCACTGTGCACGGGCGCGGAGCCCGTTCGCCCGCCGCTGGAGGGAATCGACCTGCCGGCGGTGGAGGTACTGCGCCGCATCGGGGACATGGACCGCATCAAGGCCCGTTTGGACGCCGCGCTCACCGCCCGCACGCCGGGCTCCCCGCCCGTACACGCCGTCGTCGTCGGCGCCGGATACATCGGCCTGGAGATGGCCGAGAACCTCAAGGTGCGCGGCGCCGACGTGTCCATCGTAGAGATGGCCGATCAGATCCTCCCCCCGGTGGATCCCGAGATTGCCACCCCGGTCGAGCAACACCTGCGCTCCCGCGGGGTCACGGTGCACCTGCGCACCCGTGCAGCAGCGATCCGCCCACTGGGGGCGACGGATGGCCCGGTGGCCGTCGAACTACAAAGTGGTGACACGCTGCCCGCCGACCTGGTGATCCTCGCGGCAGGGGTGCGGCCGGCGACGGAGCTTGCTGCGCGCGCCGGCTGCGAACTCGGCAGCAACGGTGGGATCGTGGTGGACCACCACATGCGCACCTCTGTGCCGCACGTGTGGGCCGCCGGCGACGCCGTCGAGAGCGACCACCCCGTGCTCCCCGGGACCTGGTTACCCATGCTCGCCGGACCCGCGAACCGCCAGGCGCGTGTGCTTGCCGAGAACGTGTGCGGCCGCGCCACCGAGTACCGCTCCACCCAGGGCACCTCGATCGTGCAGGTCTTCGAGATGGTGGCGGGGGGCACCGGCGCCACCGAGCGCCAGTTGCGCGCCGCCGACATCGCCTACGAGGCAATCCACCTGCACCCCTCGGGTCACGCGGGCTACTACCCCGGGACGGCAATGATGCACCTGAAGGTCCTGTTCTCCCCGCAGGACGGGCGAGTCCTGGGGGCCCAGGCCGCCGGGTTCGACGGTGTCGACAAGCGCTTGGATCTCCTCGCCATGGCCGTGCGCGAAGGCTTGACCGTGGAGGATCTCGAGCACCAGGAACTCGCCTATGCGCCGCCGTTCGGGTCGGCAAAGGACCCGATCAACATGGTGGGTTTCGTCGGGACGAACGTGCTGAACGGCGACCTGCGGCTGTGGCGGGCGGAAGACTTCCCGCAGGCCACCGAGGGCGCGCGACTGGTCGATGTCCGCACCCCGCAGGAGTACGAGCTATGGCACATTCCCGGTGCCGAGAACGTGCCCCTGGCAACCCTGCGCGAAGCGCTTCCCTCCTGGGATCGCGACCGGGCTGTGCGCTTGTACTGCGCCGTCGGCTTCCGCTCCTACCTCGCCCATCGCGCCCTGGTCCAGGAGGGATTCACCGACGTGGCGACCCTCTCCGGCGGCTCCACGACCTTCAAGGCCGTCCACGAACGTCCGCAGGACCGCTACGAGGCTCTTCCCGCTGTGGAGAACTACACCGAACCGGCGCTCCCGGCCGGGCCTGCCACGCGCCTCGACCTGGACTGTACCGGCCTGGCATGCCCTGGTCCCATCATGAAGCTCAGCGAGACCATGTCCTCTCTCGCCGCGGGTGACGAGGTCCGCGTCCTCGTCTCCGACCCCGGGTTCGCGCTGGACGGCCCTGCCTGGGCCAGCACTCACGGGCATCACCTCACCGACCTCACGCCACAGGGTGCTGGCTACTCCGCGACCGTCCGCAAGGGAGCTCCCGCACCTCGCCCGGTATCTGCTTCCCCGACGCCGGACAAGACCTCGATGGTGGTCTTCTCCGGCGACCTGGACAAACTGATCGCCACATTCATCATTGCCAACGGAGCGCTCGCGATGGGACAGCAGGTCTCCCTGTTCTTCACCTTCTGGGGCCTGAACGCGCTGCGCCGCTCGGACGCGCCGAGACGTGATCGCTCGCCCATGGAGCACATGATGGCCAGAATGATGCCTGCCGGGGCGGAGAAGCTCACACTCTCCCAGATGCACATGGGCGGAGCGGGTACCGCGATGATCAAGAAGGTGATGAAGGAGAACAACGTTCCGTCTCTCCCGGAACTCATCACCACCGCGCGCGACAGCGGCGCCCGGCTCATCGCCTGCACCATGACGATGGACTTGCTCGGGATCGCGAGGACGGACCTCATCGACGGCCTCGAGTACGCCGGTGTGGCGACGTTCCTTGGCGAGGCCGGCGAATCTGGCACCACACTGTTCGTCTGAGACGAGCCGCCTGCGGGCCCACCCCGCAGCGCCCGTACGACCGGTCTCGCCCTGGCGCGCCGGCCCTGAGTTCAGCGGCGAGGTCAGCGGCGAGTTCAGCGGGTGGCGTAGAACGCCACCGCGGAACTCGCCGCCACGTTGAGGGAGTCCACGCCGCCGTGCATCGGGATGGTCACGCGGCGATCGAGCAGGCGGTCGGTGGCTGCCGTCAGACCCGGACCCTCGGAGCCGAACACCAGCGCGAGGCGCTCGTGGCGTTCGGCCACGAGGTCATCCAGGGTGATGGCACCCTCCCCCAGGCTCATCCCGGCGACGACGAAGCCCCGCTCCCGCAGCTCCTGCACCCCACCCGGCCACGGGTCGATCCGGGTCCACGGCACCTGGAACACCGTGCCCATCGAGACCCGCACGCTGCGCCGGTACAGCGGGTCGGCGCAGCGCGGCGTCACCAGCACCGCATCCACCCCGATCCCGGCGGCGCTGCGGAAGATCGCCCCGACGTTGGTGTGGTCCACGATGTCCTCCAGCACCGCCACCCGGCGGGCGCCCTCCAGCACGGCGGACAGCGGCGGCAGGTCGGGGCGGTTCATCGCCGCCAGGGCGCCGCGATGCAGGTGGAAGCCCGTGAGGCCCTCCAGGAGGGGCTCCGGTGCGGTGTAGACCGGGACCTCGGGGAAGGCCTCGAGCACCGATTCCATGGCGGCCAGCCACTTCGGCGCCATGAGGAAGGAGCGCGGCGTGTGCCCCGCGGCCACGGCGCGGCGGATCACGTTGGAGGACTCCGCCATGTACAGGCCGCGCTCGGTCTCCAACCGGCGGCGCAGCGCCACGTCGGTCATCCCGGTGTACTCCGCGACCCGGGGGTCCTCGGTGCTGGTCAGCTCGATGGGCTCGGGTCTCCTCACCCGGACATTCTGCCGCCTAACCCGGCAAGCCTGCCGACCACGCCGAGACCACCTACGCCGTCCAGGTGTCCGTGACCGGCAGGTGCCGCGGGGAGCCGACCTCGATCCGCACGGTGGTCACCTCCGCCCCGATCCACAGCGCGATGCGGCGCTCCCCGGCCTCGTCGGGCATCCGCACCGCGTCGACCCGCTTCGCCGGGCGCCCCAACCGGCGCCGCGGGAGGTCCACGAGGCGGAAGGTCTCCTCGAGCAGCAGCGGACGCCCGAACGGCGGCCGCAGCACCCCGCGTCCCTTGGCCACCACCCGCATCGCCACCTCGCCCTCCGCGGGCAAAGAGGTGGCGATCAGCGCCGAGACCCCACGCCCGGAGATGCGGAACACCTCCCGGATCTCCACGAATGCCCGCGGCACGGGTTCGCTCCACGCCAGCACCGTCACGCTGCGCTCGGTGACGCGGCCGAGCGGGTCCGTCAGCCGCATCGTGACCTCCACGTCCCGAGACCGATCGGCCCGGGTGAACCAGTACGTCAGCGGTGTCTCGCCGGCGGTGCGCGGGGCGCGCGCCAGCAGCGGGCGAGCGGCGGGGTCGTGCCCGGGAGGGCGCTCGGGCAGGTCCTGCAGGCGCGCGGGCGCGGGTTCGCTCGCCACCCCGTCCAGCAGCACGGCCAGGCGGTGGGAGCCGGCGGGGGCCTCCCGCGCCGGTGCGGTGCTCCCGCTGCGCACCCGCACCTGGTGCCCGTCCGCGGAGACCGAGACGGTCAGCGGGTCCAGGTCCGGCGGATCGGGCGGCGGCAGGAACACCGGGAGCACCGGCGAGGGCGCCGAGGGGGTCCCGAGCACCGCCTCCGGGCCCAGGCGCGCCACCGGGGCGGCCACGGCCGCCACGAACCACGGGTCCCAGGACGGCGCCAACGGCACCGGATCGTTCGCGGCGTACACCGGGGCCCCGGTCACGGCGTCGACCTCGCCGGTCGGCGCGGCCGGGAGGCTCGCGCGGGGCGGCCCCATCGTCAGGTGGTCCCGTGCCGCGACCTCGGAGCGGGTCGCGAGCACCTCGAACGCGCTGACGGGCACCGCCGAGGCGCTCTCGAGCTCCAGGTCGATCCCGCTGGGCGTGACCACGGGCCGCACCACGGGTGGGTCGGGCCGCCGCACGGTCGGGGCGATCGCGGCCTGCAGGTGCGCGTGCGGCACGGCGCCGGCCGGCCACGGGGAGGCCAGGCCCGTCGTGGTCACCGTGGTCACCAGGAAGAGATGGATGTCCCGCGACCCACGCGGCAGGGCCACATCCAGCCGGGTGGGCTGGCGCGGCACCTCGCTGTGGCGCCGGAAGGCGAGCTGCCGGCTCGCGGCGGGCAGGGAGTCGTACAGGTCCCACAGTTGCTGCAGACGGTGCCCCGGCGTCGGCCCCGGCACCTTGTCCGCGGCGAACCTGGACCGCAGCACCGACTCGGACGTCTCCCACACCACCATCCGATGCACCTGGGCGGTCCCGGGATCGGCCCACACCACGCTCACGTGCGAACGCCCCCGGTCATCCGGTGTGCTCCCGAGCGGCACATCGGGCGGCAGGGGCGGCGGCACCGGGATGTGCGGCACGGGGCTGGCCACGACGGCGGTGGCCGGGTCCTGCGGGCGCGGTGAGTAGGCGGTGGGTGCGGGATGGCCCACGACGCGCAGCCGCGCGAACACCCGCACACCCCAACGCGAGACCCCGGCGAAGTCCATCGCCCCCACGGGGAAGGTGATCCGGTACCGCCGCCCGGCATCCCCCTGGGTGGCGGTCCCGGCGGGGCGGGGCGGCGGGGGCACGGCGGGCGGATCCTCACCGTCGGGCACCGGCGTGCGGGTGAGTTCCACACCCGCACGGTCCAGACCCACCACGCCGGCACCGGGGGTGGCGGTCACGGGTTCGTCTCCCGTGAAGGTGATCGTCGCCGTGGCGTGACCGGCCGGCGGGGCGAGCGGGTCGACGGCGGGCGGGGCGGATCCCGCGGTCGCCATCGGGTAGGTCACGGCCAGCACCTCCACCCGCACGGGGGTGCGGTCCACCCACGGCACGGCGACCTCCACGTGCACCCTCGCGGGGCACAGCGTGGACCCGGTGTGGGTCGCCTCGGCGCGCACGTCCACGATCCGGGGCCCCTCCGGCGCCGGTGCCTGGCCGGTGTAGTCCACGTCACGCCAGCGGGAGAACACCCCGAACAGGTTGACGCGGGCCACGGCGTAGCCGCGATCCAGCGTGCCGGTGTGCGGCAGGTCGAGGTCCTTCTCCACGAGCGTGTCGCGGTGCAGGTCCGGGCCCGTGGTCTCGGGTGAGGCGGTCGCAAGCTGCAGCCCGCTGCCGCCGCCGATGTCCGGGGCGAGCAGTTCGACGGCGTCGCTCCCCCCGGGCTCATAGCGCAGGGCCGCGGAGGAGGTGGTCTGGGTGAGCACGGCGGTGGCCGGTTCGGCCTGCCAGGACAGCACGACCGAGTCCCGCCAGGCGCCGTCGCGCACGCCGGGCGGGGTGAGGGCGCCGCGCCGGGCGCGCAGGTCCACCACGGCGGGCGCCGCCGTGTGGGGTTCGGCCTGCGGCAGATAGGCGGCCAGGTCGACGTCGCGCTGCCCGTCCGGGAGCCGGCCGTAGTGGGCGGTGAGGAGGAACTCGCTCTCCAGCGGGTGGGTGGGCAGTTCCTCGCCCGTGTACCCGGTGGCGAAACCGAGCGCGAGCGCGCTGTAGGCGTCCGTGGCGGCCGTCAGCAGCAGGCTGCGCAGCAGCGGCAGGTCGAGTACGGCGCTCTCGTGGTCGTAGCGCCGGCCGTCCTGCTGGGGTCCGTCCACCCGGTGCCGGCGCACCTGCCGCACCTGCGCGGGCTCGGGCACCGCGAACACCGGGGCGATCTCGGGGATCAGATGCTTGCGCAGCCCCTCCACCAGGTCACCGGCGTCCGGGGGACGCCAGGTGGGGGCGAACGCGCCCGCCTCCGTCCGGGGCCACCAGCCCAGCGGCGGACCGGCTCGCTTGATGCGCTCGTGGGCCGCGTCCACCCCACCCGTCGGGGCCTCGAGCAGCCCCTGCGGCTCGGAGGTGTAGTCGGGGACGTCCCGTGGGGACACGCACAGGCCGACGTCCTCCACCGGCTTCCAGTCGTCGGCGGCGATCACCTCGTCCAGCCAGGTGGCGCTCGCCGCGAGGAGACGGGCGTTCTCCAGCACGGCCATGGTCGCGAACGGCGCCCGGGCCCGCAGACTGAGGGTGCCCGCGCCGCCGGGCATCCGGGCGTCGCAGCCCAGCACCGCCCGCGCCTCGGACGGCTCGCCGGTGCGCATCAGGTACAGGGCGACGGGCCGGTTCGGATCGATCACCTGCACCTGCGCCTGCAGGGTGGTCAGTTCCCGGCCGCCCCAGAACAGGGTCTGGCCATCGGCCTGCGAGATGACCGACGGTCGGAAGTCCTCCCGCTGGTCGGTCGGTGTGCGCACCCAGACCCGGAAGGGCACCCGCGGCGCACCGACCTCGGGGGCGATCGCCCACAGCAGATGGAGCCGGGGTCCGTGGCGCTTGAGCCGGGCGAGTTCGTCGCGATACGGATCGGTGGGCTCACCGAGCTTCTCCAGCCGGGTGCGCGCGATCTGCTGCCAGTCCAACCATGCCAGGTCCGCCCGGAGCCAGTCGGGGTCGTGGTGCCGCATCAGTCCTCCACCTCCCAGGGGGCCGCGGTCAGGGTGAGGTCGGCGATGCGGTGACGCGTGGCCGCCGTCCCCGCCACCGGGTTGCCGGCCCGCACGAGCTCCAGGTGCAGCCGCTTCCCGCGGCCGCCGGGCAGCAGCCGCACCATGATGCGGTTGCCGCCCGGCGCCACCACGATGTCCTGGACGAGCGCGGCGGACGTCTCGGCGCCCGGCTCGACGTGCAGCCAGGGGCGCAGCTGCGTGCCCCACCAGGTGGCGCTGAGATCCGCGGCGTCCACGGGCGGCTGCATGAGCGTGGGGGTGAGTCGCTCGCGGTGCAGGGATTCCGAGGAGTCCAGCACCACCGCCAGCGGCTGTGGCACGGCGTCCGCGCTCCACCACACCTGCAGCCGCGGTGCGGCCGGGATCTGCGGGACGGGGAGCCCCGCGGCCTGTACCGCCGCATCCCATGCGCCGCCCGCCGGCCGGGTGGGCAACGCCTGCACGGCCGCGGGGACGCGCACCAGTCGATGCTCGCGGCTTGCACCCGTCACCCACTGCGCGAGGTGGTCGGGTCCGGTGAAACGGGAGGTGGTGAAGTTGGCGCGGAAGACCCGGTGGACGTCGCCGCCCCCACCCTCGGGCACGGTCTCGATGTCGAGCAGGTAGTCGGTGAGGGGTTCCAGGACGTACCCGATGGTGAGGGTCTCCAGGTCGCGTGTGACGTCGGCGGGCACGCACGGCAGGTCGGAGGCCGCATCGCGCGCTGCCCGCTCCCAGGCGCCCAGGTGCAGGCTCGAGACCGTGACGGTCCGCACGGACTGCGGGTCGTCCTCGCCGTGCAGGGGGATCGGCAGGGCCTCGCCGGGGGCGCTCCCCCCGGGCGGGAGGGGATGTGCGCCGGAGGCCGAGCGCACCCGCACCCGCAGTCGGCGGCCGTAGGCCGCGAAGAGCTCCGGAACGGCCGTGTGGGACAGCGCGATCTGCACGCTCTCGTGCGTGAACCGTCCGCTCTCGCCCATCCCGGGTTCGGCGTCCAGGAGCCAGGGCGTGAGGTCGCGGGGGCAGGAGTGTTCCAGCTGCTCGGGGTCGGTGGGGTCCACCGGGTCGCTCGGGTCCGCGGTGAAGCGGAACTCCTGGGTGCGTTCGGTGTCCGCGGTGAACTCCGGGGGGCTGGTGGGCCGCTCGGCGCCCTCCGCCTGATCGTGCCACCACGTCACGCGGACGGTGTAGGCCTCGCCCGGGACCAGGAGCGCATGGCCGGACGGGTCCCGCTCCACCCCGGTGATGAAGGCCTCACGGTCCCGGGTAATCACCTCGGTGTCCCAGGCGGCACGGCGCGCCTCGGCCATCGTGGTGGCCTCCACCGCTACGAGGTAGGCCTCGCGGGGCACCTGGTCGTGCCTCTCGGCCCATCCCATGACCACGCGCATCGCGCCGTGGGCCTCGAGCTCCACCAGGTAGGCGGCGAGCAGCTTGTTGCCGCTGCGCAGACCGGAGGCGACCCGCAGGCTGCGCCCCACCGGCGCGCGCCACGGGCCGCCGGGATCGGTCCAGGTGTCCGGGATGGGCCGCGCGGCGCTGACGCGGTCGGCATCGCTCACCAGGTGCTCCTCGAGCACACCGCCGGCCTCATCGCGCCACTGCAGCACGTAGGGCGCTCGCTCCATCGGCAGGAGCAGCAGGATCCGCGCGCTGATCAGTTCCTCCTCCGCGAGCAGTTCCACCGCGTCCACGAGCGGGTCGGGACGCCAGCCGAGTTCCCCGCGACCCTTGCGGGCGATCTCCGCCTGCGCCGGGGTGGCCGCCGGGGAGGCGTCGGTGCCCTCGTGCCGCGGCGCCTGCAGGATCCGCCCGGGGCACACCGACGCGCCGAGGGCGCGGGGGTCGACCTGCGACTCCTGGTGCAGCGCCGCGAGGTCGTGCAACCGGCCGCCAGCGGCGAGGTGCGCGCTCGCCTGGGCGGTGGTGAACGTCGTCGACCCCTGCACGGTGCCGGCGGGAGGCCCCTGCCACTCCCGCGCCGTGACCTCGCACGGGACGAGGTCACCGATCACCCGGCCGGGCTGCACGTCCCACGGCGCATCCAGTTCCTCACGGCCGGTGCGCCAGGGTTCCAGCACCCGCAGGTCACGGCCCGCGGGCGCCGAGCGGGGCACGGTGCCCGGCTCGTCGGGCCAGACGATGCCGCGCAGCCGCCAGCCCGACAGGCTCGGGCCGAGAGCCTGGGCGTCGAAGGTCCACAGCTGGGGGGCTGCGGGCGCCGCGGGGCTGCACAGGTGGCCCCAGCGGCGGCGGACGCTGCCCGAGAGCGTCTCCCCGTAGGTGATCGCCGAGCTGTAGGGCTCCGGCCGCCACGTCAGCAGCCCGAGGGTGGGCGGGGCCTTCGTCTGGGTGGGCACGGCGTCGTTCCACCAGACGCACGGCGTCTCGCCGTCGCCGAGGTCCCCGATCAGTTCCACGCTCTTCAGCAGGTAGGCCCACCACCGCTCGCCGATCCGGTGCCAGGCGGAGGTGCCGGCCACGCCCGTGGTCCCCTCGGCGCCCCCACCCAACACCGCAGCCCCCGATGCCTCGGGAGCGCTGGTGAAGGAGATGACGACCACGGCGTCCAGGGGCACGCTAGGACCAGCGGAGCCGTCCGTGGCGGCCCGCCCGAGGATGCCCTCGATGCTGCGCCCGGCGCCCGCGCCCTCCAGGAGCACATCGCCGCGCCCCATGAGCGCCACGTCCGCGACCAGGTCCGGCGGCACCAGATCGGGCTCCGGCTCGGAGCCGATCGTGAGGGATACGCACGCCTGCACGGAGAAGAAGAAGAAGCTGATCTTCCCGCAGACCTCCCCGTGGATGTAGGGGTGGTCCACCTCGCGGGGGGTGCCGCCGGGATCGGTCTCGATGCGCTTGCCGACCACGATCGTCAGCGTCGCCGAGACCCCGAGGGAGGCGATGAAGAGCATGAGTTCGCCGCGGATGTAGATCTTCCCCGCGAGGTAGAACGGGTCGAACCCGAGGATGGCGTCGAACCCCGCGGCGACCTCGACGTACAGCCGGGCGGGCTTGGAGCCCATGAGGACGGCCGAGAAATGGAAGCCGGTCGCGATCGCGAGGCCCGTGGTGCCGGGAAGGACGTCCGCGGGGACGTCATCGGCCCCGATGCCGTCGCCGTGCACCATCAGGTACCCCGAGGCGGTGATGGTGTCGAGCACCTCCACGCGGATCCTGTCGTGGTAGCTGCCGAGGTCCACCCGCCACGCGTCGGGCTGGGAGCGGGAGAAGAACGCGGTGACGGGCACGTGGATCGCGAGGATGCGGTCGATGCTGTAGTCCGCGACCACCCCCAGGGTGATCGTGCCGGCGCCGAAGTCCACATCCAGGACCGCCAGGAACGTGGCGCTCTGCTCGCTGCCGAGCGCGGGCGGCGCGGAGAGCACATCGGCCTTGAGGATGAGCAGCAGCCGGGGTCCGGGCAACTCGATCATGAGGATGCCCTTGAGGTGGACGACGTAGCCGCCCTCGAGGGTGCCGAGCAGGATCCCGGCGGCCAGGGCGTAGGCGCCGGGTTCGTGCGCCCAGCCGTCGGGGTGCATCACGCTCCCGCGGGGTGTCCCGAGCTGTTTCATCACCCAGTCCAGGGCCGGCAGGTCGGCGTGGGGGTTCTCCACCCGGCCCATGTTGATCCCGACTCCGGCCATGAGACCGAAGATCCCCAGGCCGGATCCGCCCAGCAGGATGGGCACGGGGAACTCGACCTCGATCCCGACCAGCACGCCGGTGACACCGTCCACCGTCTCGATCACCAGCGTGGCGGCCGCGCGGATCTCGATCGGCACGATCGTCACGTCGATGGTGGCGCGGAATCCGGCCTCGGTGAAGGAGAAGGACCCGCTGCCGCGCACGGCCCCGGGGATGTCCAGGGAGACGCCGAGCTTGGTCAGTTCGAATTCGCCGGTGCCCAGGTTCGCGCGCACCCGCAGGGTGTCCACCGTCAGGGGGCCGAGTTCCACCCCGATGCCGGCCTCCACCTCCAGCATGGTGGGGTTGTCCCGCGAGACCCGGACGCCGAAGATCCGCAGGATCTCATCCAGGGGCTCGACGGCGCGCACCGAGTCGGGTTGGATCTCCAGCTCGTAGCCACGGTCGGGGTCGAACACGGGCACGGGGACGGCGACCTCGCCGTCCTCCCAGCCGACCTTGACCCCGAGGGCCTGGTAGCGCACCCGGACCGGCTTGTCCGGCGGCACCGAGACGATCTCGAAGTCGAAGGAGAAGGCGACCTCGACGTCCAGGAGCAGGGCCACGGCGCCGGCGTCGCTGTCGGCGCGGGAGCCGTCCGGCGCGATGATCCCGTCGCTGATCTGCAGCTCCGCCCCGTGCAGGGTGATTCGTTGGGTCTGGAAGACGTCGGAGATCCCCAGCGCGATGCCGCCGAGCTGGACGAGGGCACCGGCCGCCGGGGAGAGCTCGGCCACGGCGGCGGCCAGCGGCCCGATCACGAAGAAGCCGCCGGCGGCATCCAGGGCCGTGGCGTTCACCGAGCCACCGCGGCTGCGTTCCAGCAGTCCGTCGATATCGCCCTCCAGGGCGCGGAACTGGGCCGTCACCTCCCAGGCGCCGCCGTCGCCGGCCACCCGCAGCCGGACCCGGAAGGCGCAGACACCGTCCAGGGGGTTGGGTCCACGACCGCCGAGGGGAGGCTGACCGCCGGCGTCCAGGGCGGCCTCGGCGGCGGTCTGGATGTCGAACTCGCCCCAGAGCTCGCACCGGATGAACTCCCCGCGCAGCAGTTCCACCTCCAGGCCGAGCCGGCGGAAGCAGTCCGGCTTCCCGCTGCGTGCGGGGGCGGGGTCGCGGTCGATGACCGGGGCGGGCGCCGGCCGCTGCAGCCGGGCCCGCAGCGGTGGGGCGGATCCGGCGGTCGCGGAGACCCGGACCCGCCACCAGTGCCCGCTCCCGGGCGGTGCTGCGCTCTCCCCGGGGACCACCGGGATGCCGTCGCGGGCGTGGGTGTGCCCATGGGCGAGGACCGGGTGGGTGACGGTGTACCCCGCGGCCTCCAGGACCCGGGCGACGGACTCGGCACGGCGACGGGAGAGCTCGAGGTTGTACGTGGCCTGGGCGTCGTCTCCCTCGTAGGAGGCGTAGCCGTCCACTCTGACGGCGCCGGGGAAGGCGGCGAGGCTTCGCCCGGCGAGGGCGGCGAACGTCTCACCGGTGGGCGCGGCTCGGCGCGAGGTCGCGGGGATCGTGCGGATGTGGGTAGCCACGGAGGACCACGCGGCGGTGTTCTCGTGCGGCTCGGGGGTGTCATAGCGCAGGTAGGCGTCCAGTGCGGGGGGCGCCGCGGCGGTGAGCGTAGCGGTCACCTCGACCTCCTCGCCGACGGCGAGCGGCACCTCGGCCGTGGCCGCCGGCGCGCCCGTTCCCCCGCCCGGCCACGTCCAGGTGGCGGAGGCACCCGAGGCCAGGGCGAGCGTCGCCGTGGCGGCGCTCTGGCGGACCAGCATGATGCGGCCGCCCTCCGGGGTGAGGGTGGTGACCCTGGCGGCGGGGGCACCTCCCGGCGCCGACCCCGGCGCGGCCGGGGCACGCCGGGCGGTGAAGGTGGCGGCGGTCGTGCCGCCGGGAGAGGCGGCGGTGACCTCGATGCTCACGGTCCCGCTCGCGGGAACGGCCAGGGTGGTGCGATCGCCCGCCACGGGGGCGCCGTCGACCCGCAGCGTGAGGGCGATCGGCGCGAGCCCGCCGTTGGAGTCGGCGACGAAGAGGCTGCCGTCCGGGACCAGGTCCTCACCGCCCGGGGTCGCTGAGATGTGAGCGCCCGACGGGGTGACGTAGCGACCGAGGATCTCGGGGTCACCGCCGGTGTTGATCACCTCGGCGCCGAACGTGCCGGTGACACCGGCATGGGCACCCAGGCCGATCCAGAGGTTGCGGACCCCCGCCGAGACGGCGAGGTCGTCCATGCCCGGCGTGGCCACGTAGAGGCGGACCTCGGGAAGGTAGACGCCCTGCCACGCCGCCGGCATGGCGCGGGCGCCGGCGGGCACACCCTCGGGTCCGGAGTCCCCCGAGAGGTCCAGCACGGCGGTGCGGAAGGCGAACCCGACCCCGGAGCCCGGGCCGATGAGGGCGTGCGGCGGGCTCATCTCCAGCAACTCATAGACGTCGTCCACCGGGTCCCCGCCGGTGGTGGCCGAGACGAACGAGAACCCGACCCCCGCACCGGGCTCCTGGTGCAATCGGGTGACCAGGCGGGGCAGGAGCAGGCGGACCTGCTCCCGCGCCGGGTCCGGCTCCAGCACCCCCTGGGTGCCCAGCCGCGCGCCGGTGAGGAAGGGCAGGTGGATGGACACGCCGGGCACGTCGAGGTCGAGACGCCAGGCTCCGTCGGCGCTGCCACCAGGGCCGGTCAGGCGCTCGGCGAGACTGAGCGTGACGTCGGTGCCGAGCAGTTCCACGGGCGTGGCGCCGCCGTCACCCCCGATGCGGCCGGTCGCGGCGTCGATGAGGCCGCCGCTCGCGCCGGCGAGGTCGAGGACGACCTCCCGCACCCGCCAGGTTGCGCCGTCCTCGGTCACCTCCCGGGGCGTCAGCCCGGTGGTGTCCACGGCTTCCAGCGGGCCGCGCAGGCCCTCGAGCAGGTCCCCGTCGCGCAGCGAGGCAGGCAGGTCGTCCCAGAGGCTCGGCACGATGACTCCCGGTGCCGTGGACCGCGGGCGGCGGCCCTGGCTCTCGTCCTTCCTCGCGGATCGCGCCGGCAATCCGTGGGGTGGCGGCGTCCGAGGTCACCGTGCCATCTGCTGCCATCTGTTGCCATCAGCAGACATCAGCGGCCACCGGTCGTCGTCGCTCGCCGGGGCGCCCCACCGCGCCCCGACCGCCTCGCGTGCACCGCGTCACGATGGGACGGCGCACCCCGTCAGAGTATGACCCGCGTCACACCGAGCACAAGACCTACCGGGTCCGGGGCCTCAGACCTCGTCCTCGGTCGCGGCCGCCGCGAACTGACTGGCGTAGAGCCGCGCGTAGGCACCGTCCGCCTCGAGCAGCGCGCGGTGGCTGCCCTGCTCCACGATCTGCCCGTGCTCCATCACCACGATGGTGTCGGCCCCCGTGATCGTGGAGAGCCGGTGCGCGATCACGAACGAGGTGCGGCCCACCCGTAGGGCGTTCATCGCCTCCTGGACGAGCACCTCTGTGCGGGTATCCACCGAACTGGTGGCCTCGTCCAGGATGAGGATCGAGGGGTCGGCCACGAACGCCCGGGCGATCGTCAACAACTGCCGCTCACCCTGGGAGAGGGCACCGCTCTCGCCGCTGACCACCGTGTCGAAGCCCTCCGGGAGGGACCGCACGAACTCCTCCACGCGGGTCGCCCGCGCGGCGCGCTTCATCAGCTCGGTCTGCTGCGCGGTGGGCTCGGCGCCGGGTTCGGGGAGGATCGGGTACAGGATGTTCTGCGCGATCGTGCCCTCGAACAGCCACGTGTCCTGCAGCACCATGCCGATCTGGGAGCGCAGGGCGTCCCGTGGCATCTCACGGATGTCCACGCCGTCCAGGGTGATGCGGCCGGCGTCCACGTCGTAGAACCGCATGAGGAGATTCACCAGCGTGGTCTTACCGGCCCCGGTCGGGCCCACGATGGCGACCGTCTCCCCCGGCGTGGCACGCAGGTCGAGGTGCCGGATGAGGTCGACGCTCGGGTCGTAACTGAAGGAGACGCCCTCGAAGGCGACCTCGCCGCGCACCTGGCTGGGGGCAGTGCCACGCTCGGCCTCCTCCTCATGTGCGTCCAGGATCCCGTAGATCCGCTCGGCCGAGGCGGCCCCGGACTGCAACTGCGTCATCATCGAGGCGATCTGGCTGATGGGCTGGGTGAACTGGCGGGAGTACTGGATGACGGCCTGCACGTCACCGATGCTGAGCTGACCGGCCAGCACGCGCAGGCCACCGACCACCGCGACGGCCACGTAACTGAGGTTGGAGATGAGACCCATCACCGGCTGGATGGTGCCGGAGATGTAGTTGGCCCGGAAGGTCGCCTCGTACATCTCCTCGTTGCGGACGCGGAAGGTCTGGCGCATCTCCTCCTCCTGGCCGAAGACCCGGACCAGGTCGTGGCCGGTGTAGGACTCCTCGACGTGCCCGTTCAGCTCACCCGTGGTGCGCCACTGGGCGATGAACTGTGGCTGTGCGCGCTTGGCGATCAGCACGGTGACCACGCCGGAGAGCGGCACGGTGACCACCGCGATGGTGGCCAGCACCGGCGAGATCGCGAACATCATCCCCAGCACGCCGACCACGGTGAACACCGAGACCACGAGTTGCGACAGGGTCATGTTCAGCACCTGGGAGACGTTGTCGATGTCGTTCGTCACCCGGGAGAGCACGTCACCGCGGCTGGAGCGGTCGTAGAAGGACAGCGGCACCCGGTGCAGCTTGTCCTCCACGCGGCCACGCAGGTTGTACATGGTGCGTTGCACCACGATCGCGGTCAGGCGGGCCTGCTGCCACCCCAGCAGCCACGCGCCGACGTATACGGCGAGCGCGGTGCCCAGGGTGGTGGCCAGCGCCGCGGTGTCGAGGCCCGCGCCGGGCGTGAAGTCCACCGTGGAGAGGATGTCGGCGTAGGAGTCCTGGCCCTGATCGCGCAACAGCGCAAGTGCTTGCTCCTCGTTCAAGCCTTCCGGCAGGTTCCGCGAGAGCAGCCCGGCAACCACGATGTTCGTGGCGTTCCCGAGCAGCTTGGGGCCCAGCACGGTGAGCACCACCGAGACCGCGCCGAACACCAACACGCTCGCCACCAGCAGGCCGTGTCCGCGCAACTCACCGAGGAGTCGCTTGATGGTGCCGGTGAAGTCCATGGCCTTCTGGCCGGGGGCCACACCCCCGGCGCCCGGTCCCGGTCCACGCCCGCTCATCGTGCCTCCTCCAGGCTGAGCTGGGAGGCGACGATCTGCGCGTAGGTCGGCGAACTCTCCAGCAGGTCCTCGTGGGTGCCGCTCGCCACGATCCGCCCGGCGTCCATCACGTGGATCGTCTCCGCGGAGCGGATGCTCGCCACCCGTTGCGCCACCACCACCACGGCTGCCTCGCGGGTGCGGGGCCGCAGCGCGGCCCGAAGGGCGGCGTCCGTGGCGTAGTCCAGCGCGGAGAAGGAGTCGTCGAACAGGTAGATGCGGGGTTGGTGGACCAGTGCCCGGGCGATCGCGAGTCGCTGGCGCTGGCCCCCGGAGACGTTGGTGCCGCCCTGGGCGATGGTGGCCTCCAGGCCCCCGTCCATCTCACGCACGAAGTCCGCGGCCTGGGCGACCTCGAGGGCGTCCCAGAGTTCGTCGTCCGTGGCGTGCGGCTTCCCGAACCGCAGATTGCTCGCGATGGTCCCGGAGAACAGGAAGGCGCGCTGCGGCACCAACCCGATCGCTGCGGTCAGGTCCGGCCGCGCGAGGTCCCGCACGTCCACGCCGTCGATCCGCACGGCGCCGCCGGTGGCGTCGAACAGCCGCGGGATGAGGTTGAGCAGGGTGGACTTGCCCGAGCCGGTCGATCCGATGATGGCGGTGGTCCGCCCCGGGGCCGCGACGAGCGAGACGTCACGCAGCACCGGCTCCTGCGCTCCCGGGTAGCCGAACGAGACCCCCTCGAGGACCACCGTCCCGGTCGGCTCGGCGATCCGGCGGGGTTGCGTGGGCTCCACCACAGTGGGCTCGGAGTCCAGCACCTCCTGGATGCGACCGGCGGAGACGGCCGCGCGTGGACCGAACATCAGCATCATCGTGGACATCATCACGGCCATGAGGATGAACATCACGTACTGCAGATAGGCGGTGAGTGAGCCGATCTGCATCTCGCCGGCGTCTACCCGTAGACCGCCGAACCAGGTGATCGCCACCATCGAGGCGTTCATCACCAGCATCACGCTGGGGAACATCAACGCCATGAGTTTGCCGACCAGGAGCGAGACGTCCCGCAGGTTCCCGTTCGCGACGGCGTACCGCATCCGCTCGAAGGGCTCGCGCACGAACGCTCGAATCACCCGGATGCCGTGGATCTGTTCGCGCATCACGCCGTTGACGTCGTCGATCCGTTTCTGCATGGTGCGGAAGCCCCCGACCATGGGTCGCACGATCAGGAGCACGACGACCACGAGCACGGGGATCACGATCACCAGCAGCCAGGCGAGCACGCCGTCCTGTGCGATCGCCATCGCGATGCCACCCACCAGCATGATCGGTGCCATCACGATGATCGTCATCGTGAAGAACACCAGCATCTGCACCTGCTGGACGTCGTTGGTGTTGCGCGTGATCAGCGACGGCGCGCCGAAGGAGCCCATCTCCTGCCGGGAGAAGCGCATCACCCGGGTGAACAACGCCTCCCGGAGATCGCGCCCGACCCGCATCGCGACCTTGCTGCCGTAGTACACGGCCACGACGGCGGTCACCGCCTGCACCGCGGAGATCGCGAGCATGATGCCGCCCAGACGCCAGATCTCCTCGATGTCACCGGCGATCACGCCGCCGTCGATGATCTCGGCGTTCAGTGTGGGCAGGTACAGCGAGGCGACGGTCTGCACGAGCTGGAGCACCAGCACCACGGCCACCAGCCCCCAGTAGGGCGCCAGGGAGTTCTTCAGGAGACGAAGGAGCACCCGCACACCGTACGCCCGCCTGCTGACATCGGGTACGGAAAAGCCTCCGGGGCGGCGCGCCGCCCCGGAGGCTTCTCTCACCTCTCAGGCTCCCGCACGCGGGAGCACACATCGGCTCACTCCGGCCGCATGCCGCCCTGTGGACCGGGCTGCTCCCCGGTACCGAGATCGACCGTGGCGGCGGGGTCGCTGGGCGGCGTCGCACGTCGCCGACTGTGCACGGTGGCGTCCTGGGCCTGGTGCGTCGCCTCGGACGCCTCGCTACGGGCCTGACGGAGCGCCTCGCTCGGGTCCTGCAGCGCGGTCTCGGCAAACGCGTCGTCGTCACCGAACGTCGGGTTGCGTCGCGCCCGTTCCGTGGCCGACTCCCCGGCCTCCCCCGAGCCGTCCGTGCTGGGCGGGGCGACCGCACCGCCGCCGAATGCGCCCGCGATGCCGTTGAGCGCCGCGGTGAACTCGGTGGGGACGATCCACATCTTGGAGGAGGAGCCGTTGGCGATCTCCGGGAGCTTCTGCAGGTACTGGTAGGCCAGCAACTTCGGGTCGGCATCGCCGCGGTGGATGGCCTCGAACACCTGCAGGATCGCGCGGGACTCACCCTGCGCCTTGAGGATCGCCGACTGCGCCTCGCCCTCAGCCCTCAGGATCGAGGACTGCTTCTCACCCTCGGCCGTCAGGATCGCGGACTGCTTCACGCCCTCGGCGGTGAGGATCGCGGCGCGGCGGTCACGTTCAGCCCGCATCTGCTGCTCCATGGAACCCTGCACACTGGCGGGCGGGTCGATCGCCTTGAGCTCCACGCGATTCACGCGGATCCCCCACCGCCCGGTCGCATCGTCCAGCACACCGCGCAGTTGCCCGTTGATCTGGTCGCGGCTGGTGAGCGTCTGCTCCAGGTCCATCGAACCGATGACGTTACGCAGGGTGGTCACCGTCAACTGCTCGATACCGGTGATGTAGTTCTCGATCTCATACGTCGCGGCCTTCGGGTCCGTCACCTGGAAGTAGATGACGGTGTCGATGCTCACCACGAGGTTGTCCGAGGTGATCACGGGCTGCGGTGGGAAGGAGACCACCTGCTCACGCAGGTCCACTCCTGCGCGCACCCGGTCCACGAAGGGGATCAGGAAGTGCAGTCCGGCGTTCATCGTGGAGCTGTAGCGGCCGAGACGCTCGACGATCAGCGCCGTGGCCTGCGGCACGATCTGCACCGCGCGAATGATCGCGACGATGATGAAGAGGGCCAGGAGGCCGAGCACCACGAGCCCGACGACTGATCCGGGGTTGTCCATACCAGGTCCTTTCGACGACCACCACGCCCCCCGCGCGGTGGAGAGATGAATTCAGCCGGCGGACGGCGCACTCGCGCGCGCCCCGGCCACCGGTGCGCGCCTAGCGATCACCATCCGGCGTGGGGTAGGCAGGTGGCGCGTCGGAGAGCAGTTCGTCCTGGATCTCCGAGGCGGGGGCGACGATCGCCGTCGCGCCGTCGATCCGCAGCACCCGCACCTCGGTGCCGGCCTCGAGCACCCCGGGGCCGGAGAGCCGGGCACTCCACACCTCACCGTCGAGCTTCACGCGGCCGTCGCGTTCACTGACGGCCTCGGTGACGATGGCCGCCTGGCCCACCAGCGCGGCGGTGTTCGTGGCGACCTCCGGGGTCTGGGTGCGGAATCGACGCAGTGCCCAGGGCCGGATCGCGACCAACAACAGTGCAGCGACGACGGCGAACACGATTACCTGCACCGGCAACGGCGCACCGGCAGCCGCCGCCACGGTCGCAGCGAGCGCACCCCCGGCGAGCATGAGGAACACCAAGTCCACGACGAGTACTTCCACCAGGGCCAGAATGAGCGCTGCGCACAGCCACAGAATCCACATCATCGTGACCACCTCCCTTCCCCCCAGCGTACGCGTCCCCGCTCAGGATCGGGAGCGCCGGCCGGCGCTGTGTGCACACCGACGGTCCGCGCGACCGATCAGCCGCCGTGCCGTGCCTCTCGGGACTCCCCGCTGGCCCGCGCCGCCCACCGGTCACCGGCCCGTGTGAGCGTGATCGGCACCCCGAACGTGGCGGTGAGGTTCTGCGCGGTCAGCACCGACTCGATCGGGCCAGCCGCCTGCACCGCGCCGTCCCGCAGCATCAACGCGTGGGTGTAGTGCGGGGGAATCTCCTCCACGTGGTGCGTCACCAACACGGTCACAGGTGAGTTCGGATCCGCGGCGAGTTCGGCCAGCGCCGCCACGAGTTCCTCGCGGCCACCCAGGTCCAGACCGGCGGCGGGCTCATCCAGCAGGAGTAGTTCCGGATCCGCCATCAGGGCGCGCGCGATCTGCGCGCGCTTGCGTTCGCCCTCCGAGAGAGTCCCGAAGGTGCGATCGGCGAGGTGAGCCATGCCGAACGCGGCCAGCAACGCAAGCGCCCGTTCGTCGTCGACCGACTCGTAGGTGTCACGCCAGCGGCCCGTCACGCCCCAGCTCGCGGTGCGCACCACGTCCAACACGATCTCGGTGCGCGGGATGCGCTCGGCGAGTGCGGCGCTGGCCAACCCGATGCGGGGCCGCAACTCGGCGATGTCCACGGCGCCCAGCGTCTCCTCGAGTACCTCCACCCGCCCGGAGGTGGGGTGCATCCTCGCCGAGGCGAGTTGCAGCAGCGTGGTCTTCCCCGCGCCGTTGCGGCCGAGGATCACCCAGCGCTCCCCCTCCTGCACCTGCCAGGTGACATGGTTGAGGATGTCGTTCCCGGAACGGCGGACGGTTGCGTCATCGAGCGCGAGCACCTGCGTCATGTCTCGACCCTACCCAGACGGGCACGTCGATTCGGTGAGGCGCGCGCCCGCACCCGCCGCCGCGTGGTCGTAAGTTGGAGCGGTGACCGATCTCCCTCGTTCCGTCGCCCTTGCCCTGCTCTGGCCCCGGCTCGTGGCGGGTTCACGTCCGGCCCTGAGCCTGTTGACGGGCGACGACGAACCGCACCGCCTGCAGGACGCTCCCCTCCCCGTGGCGCTCGCCGACCTCGGCGTGCACGAGGTGTGGGCGGTCCTGCCCAGCGCCGGGGACCCCCAGGGACTTCCCCCCGCGGCCTCGGCCGCCGGGATCGAGGCAGGTGAGGCGGTCGTGGCACGCACCGCGTCGGGCACCTGCGTGCTGGTCCCCGAGGTCACCCCGTTCGGCTCTGCCCTGGAGCCCGGCTGGATTGTGACGTGGCAGGCGTTCCAGGGCCCGCCCGCCCCTCCCGCCGGGGTCGCCCTCTCCGAGGTGCGCCGCGAGTTGCTGGAGGCGATGCACGACGTCATCGAGGAACTCACCCGCCTGGACGTGGCCAGTGAGGACCCCGAGGTCCGCGAGGCGCTCCTGGACCTACGCGCCGAACCGGACCGCGCGACCACGCAGGTCCTGCAGTCCCTCGAGGCGCCGGCCGCCGAGGTGCTCCTGCAGGCGCTGCGACTGGAGACCGTCGTGGCCCTCGCCCTGGCGGGCGAGGGCGCCGCCCTCTCGGCGAGCGAGGCGGCGGCCAGGTCTGGCGCCCTGGTCCGGCTGCGCGGTGCCGCGCGGGCGGCCGTGGCCGTGGCCAGCCGGCACGGCACGTGTAGTTCACGCCGATGAGCAGCTGCCGTCACTGGTGGAGGCGACCAAGGCACTGACGCACGTGGTCAGCACGATCATCCAGGGTGTGGTCCCGCCGTAGGAGATGCCCTCGACGGTGAAGGCGAACGCCGTCACGCACTGTTCACCAGCACCGGCGGCGCCGTCCACCTCGCGCACCTGGGAGGTGCTACGAGCCACCGTGGACATCGGGCACGGGCTGCTCCCCTGGTCTTCGGCGCCGCAGGGCGCCGGCTCCACCGAGGCCGGCAGCGCTAGCGGCCGAGCACCGTGCGGTATACCTCGATCGTTCGCTCCCCGATCGCGTCCCAGGAGAAGTGGTCCTCGACCCGGCGCCGGGAGGCCTCCCCCATCGCGGTGGCTCGCTGCGGGTCGCTCACCACCGAGGCGAGCGCCTCGGCGAGATCCCGCTGGAAGGTGTCGGGATCGGTCGGTGTGCCGGTCCCATCGCTCGCCTGGTCCAGCGGCACGAGCAGCCCGGTCTCGCCGTCGGCGACGACCTCCGGGATCCCGCCCGTCGCGGAGGCCACCACCGGTAGCCCGACCGCCATCGCCTCCAGGTTCACGATGCCCAGCGGCTCGTAGATCGAGGGGCACACGAACACCGTGCTCGCGGCCAGCACCGCGATGAGTTCCTCCCGCGGCAGCATGTCCGGGATCCAGACCACGCCGTCCCGCTCGGTGGAGAGCTCCTCCACCAGCCCCGTGACCTCGGCCATGATCTCCGGCGTGTCCGGCGCACCGGCGCACAGCACCACCTGCACGTCCTTGGGCAGCCGGCGCACGGCGCGCAGGAAGTACGGCAGCCCCTTCTGCCGGGTGATCCGGCCCACGAACACCACGGCGGGACGGTCCGGGTCCACACCGCGCGCCCGGGCGAGCTCTCGCGCCCGCTCGGTGAGGCGGCCGTCCGGGCCGATCGGTCGGACCCAACGGTCCAGGTCGATACCGTTGTGCACCACGTGCACGCGTGCCGGGTCGACACCGGGGTAGGAGCGCAGGATGTCCTCGCGCATGCCCGCGCTGACGGCGATGATGCCCGCGGCACCGTGGTAGGCGGTGGACTCCGCCCAGCTGGACAGCGCGTACCCGCCACCGAGCTGCTCGGCCTTCCACGGCCGCAGGGGTTCGAGGGAGTGCGCCGAGAGCACGTGGGGGATGTCGTGGAGCAGCCCGGCGAGGTGGCCGGCCATGTTCGCGTACCAGGTGTGGCTGTGCACCAGGTCGGCCCCCGCGACGTCGTTGGCGATCGCGAGGTCGACGCCGAGGGTGCGCAGGGCCGGGTTGGCCTCCGCGAGTTCCGGCAGCGCGTCGTAGCCTGTCAGGGTCACGCCCTGCGGCGCCACGCCCGCCGCACGCGGACCGTCGAATGCCCGCACGTGCACATCGAGGTGCCGGGCGAGCACCGCGGAGAGCTCGGCCACGTGCACACCCGCCCCTCCATAGATGTGCGGCGGGTACTCGCGGGTCAGCAGGTCAACACGCATGCGGCGACGCCTCCTCGGGTCATGGTCCCCGTGTGGAACCCACCCACGATCCTGCCAGGTCAGAGCCGACTCGGACACCATCCACCATGCGGAACGCTGGGTGAGATTTTGTAGCACCGCACCCCCGCGACCCCCTAGGGTCGTGTCATGGCAGCACCTCGCGTCCTCGCAATCGTCCTCGCCGGCGGAGAGGGCAAGCGCCTCATGCCGCTCACTGCTGAGCGAGCCAAGCCGGCCGTGCCCTTCGGTGGCACCTATCGCCTCATCGACTTCGCGTTGTCCAACATCGTGAACTCGGGATATCTGCGCTCAGTGGTCCTCACGCAGTACAAGTCCCACAGCCTCGACCGTCACGTCACCAAGACCTGGCGGATGTCCACCCTGCTCGGCAACTACGTGGTCCCGGTCCCCGCTCAGCAGCGGATGGGGAAGAACTGGTACCTCGGCAGCGCCGACGCGATCTACCAGAGCCTGAATCTGCTGGACGACGAGAAGCCCGACATCGTCGTCGTGGTCGGGGCCGACCACGTGTACCGGATGGACTTCTCCCAGATGGTGGACGCGCACATTGCCTCCGGCGCCCCGCTGACCGTGGCGGGAATCCGCCAGCCGCTGTCGCTGGCGGATCAGTTCGGCGTCATCCAGGCCGACCCGGACAACCCCCGCCTCATCAAGGAGTTCCTCGAGAAGCCGACCGACGCCGTCGGATTGGAGGACGCCCCCGATGAGGTGCTCGCCTCGATGGGCAACTACGTCTTCAACACCGATGCCCTGATCGCGGCGGTGAAGGCGGATGCGGAGAACGAGTCCTCACGCCACGACATGGGCGGCGACATCGTGCCCGCGTTCGTGGCCCGGGGCGAGGCCGCTCTCTACGACTTCATCGAGAACGACGTGCCCGGTTCCAGTGACCGCGACCGCGACTACTGGCGGGACGTCGGCACGCTCGACGCCTACTACGACGCCAACCGCGACCTCATCTCCATCACTCCGGTGTTCAACCTCTACAACGACGAGTGGCCGGTCTACACGGGCTACGTGGGGCTGCCGCCCGCGAAGTTCGTGCACGCCTCCCCCGAGCGCATCGGTCTGGCGACCGATTCGGTGATCTCGCCCGGAGTGGTGGTCTCCGGTGGTGAGGTGCACGGGTCCATCATCGCCCCGGGTTGCCGGATCAACTCCTGGTCGCGGGTGAACGAGTCGGTGCTGCTGGACAACGTCGTGATCCGGCGCCGCGCGCAGATCAACCGCGCCATCCTGGACAAGAACGTCGTGGTGGAGGAGGGCGCCAGCGTGGGGATGAACCGCGAGCTGGACGTGGCGCGCGGATTCACGGTCACGCCCGCCGGGATCACCGTGGTGCCCAAGGGCACGCTCGTGACCAAGGACGGCGCCACCCTGAAGTCCTGACGCACGCCCGTCACGCACCACGTCCTGGTCTCCCGGAGATCCCGCGATCTCCGGGAGACTAGGCTTGAACGCGTGACAGGTGCCGATCGCATGACCCCCGTTCCCGACACCCGACGGCTCATCGTGATGGACGTGGACTCCACGTTCATCACCCAGGAGGTCATCGAGCTCCTGGCGGCGCGGGCCGGCGCGCAGGAGGAAGTCGCCCGCGTGACAGAGGCGGCGATGCGCGGGGAGATCGACTTCGCCGACTCCCTGCGAGCCCGGGTTGCGACGCTGGCCGGCCTCCCCGCGACCGTTCTCGAGGACGTGCTCGCCGAGGTCACGCCCTCGGACGGCATCGCCGAGCTCGTGGCCTTCGCAGGCGAGCGCGGCTGGCCCCTCGCGCTCGTCTCCGGCGGGTTCATCGAGATCGTGGCCCCGCTCGCCGCCTCCTTCGGGATCACCCGCGCGCGTGCCAACGCGCTCGAGGTGCACGACGGCGTGCTCACTGGCCGCGTGGCGGGACCGGTGATCGACCGGTCCGCCAAGGCCGCAGCACTGACGCAGTTCGCCGCCGAGGTGGGTCTGTCACCGGACGCCGCCATCGCGATCGGTGACGGCGCCAACGACCTGGAGATGATGGCCGCGGCGGGCCTCTCGATCGCCTACTGCGCCAAGCCGGTGGTGGCGGTGGCCGCAGACCACGCGGTGGGCACTATGCACGAGGTCATCGACATCCTCCGTTGAGACGGGCCGACTGCCCACGCGTGTGCTCAGACGCGGTGAATGGCCACGAGCCGGCCACCGCCGCGGCCCAGATCGGACCAGGCGCCCTCGAGGGTCAGTTCTGCACGCGTCGCGGTCGGCATCCCGAGCCGGATCTCCTCGCGCAGCACGCCGCTCTCGCCGCCCTCGGCCGCCACGGTGGTGGCCAGGGCGCTCATCGTGGGTTCGTGCCCGACCACGAGGACCGATCCGACCGACTCGCTGAGGCCGCGCAGCAGGGCCAGTACCTCCCGCGGCGTCGCGTCGTAGATCTCCTCCAGGTACCGCACCTGCGGCTCGTGGTCGAGTCGGGAAGCCACCCGCTGCCAGGTCTGCCGGGTCCGGACGGCGGATGAGACGAGCACGAGGTCGAGAGGCGTGCCCGACTGTGCGAGCAGCTCACCCACCTGGGTAGCCTGCTCCCGCCCCCGCAACGCGAGGGGCCGGCCTGCGTCGGTGTCGGAGAACGGTTCCGCCTTGGCGTGGCGCAGCAGGTGCAATCGGTGCGGACTCACGCCGGTATCACTGACCCATCGCGTGGAATCCGCCGTCCACGTGCACCATCTCGCCGGTGGTCGCCGGGAACCAGTCCGAGCACAGCGCCACCACGGCGCGAGCCGCCGGCTCCGCGTCCTGGGAGTCCCACCCGAGGGGGGCGCGATCGGCCCAGTTGCTCTCCATCTGCTCGAATCCGGGGATGCTGCGCGCCGCCGTCGTCTTGATCGGTCCCGCGGACACCAGGTTCACGCGGATCCCGTCCGCACCCAGGTCACGTGCCAGGTAGCGCGAGGTGGCCTCGAAGGCGGCCTTCGCCACGCCCATCCAGTCGTAGACCGGCCAGGCGTAGCGGCCGTCGAACGTGAGACCCACCACGCTGCTTCCGGGGGCCAGGAGCGGTCGGGCCGCCACCGCGAGGGACTTCAGGGAGTAGGCGGAGATCTCCAGTGCCGTCGCCACGTCGGCCCACTCCCCCTGGAGGAACGTGCCACCCATCACCGACTGCGGAGCGAAACCGATGGAGTGGACCACGGCATCGAGGTGATCGGCGTGCTCGCGCACCGCGGCCTCGAGGCCGGCCAGGTGTTCGGGGTTCGTGACATCGAGCTCCACCACGGGGGCGAGCTGCGGCAGGCGCTTGGAAGCGAGCTGAGTCAGCTTGGCCTGACGTCCGAAGGAGGACAGGATGACCGTCGCGCCCTCCTGCTGCGCGAACTTCGCGGTGTGGAAGGCGATGGAGGCGTCGGTGAGGACGCCGGTGATCAGCAGGGTCTTTCCCTCGAGCATGCCCATGGTTCTCCTTGCGAGACTGCGTCTGGTGTGGTGGTCGTGCGCCGGTGTCCTGCTAGTGGCCCATACCGAGGCCGCCGTCGACAGGGATCACCGCTCCGCTGATGTACCCGGCGTCCGGGCCCGCGAGGAACTGCACCACGCCGGCGACCTCGTCTGCGGAGGCGAATCGCGCGGCGGGGATCGCGGCGAGGTAGGTCTTCTGCTGCTCGGGCGGCAGAGCATCCGTCATGGCCGTCTGGATGAACCCGGGGGCGACGACGTTGGCCGTGATCCCCCGACCGCCCAGTTCCCGTGTGATGGCCCGGGCCACGCCCACGAGTCCCGCCTTGGAGGCCCCGTAATTCACCTGGCCGGCGCCTCCGTACAGCCCGATCACCGAGGAGATGAACACGATGCGACCGAATCGGGCACGGATCATGCCCTTACTGGCCCGCCGCGCCACACGGAAGGCACCGGTGAGGTTGACGTCGAGCACCTGCTCGAAGTCCTCATCGCTCATCCGCATCATGAGACCGTCGCGGGTGATGCCCGCGTTGGCGACCAGCACCTCCACCGGGCCGAGTTCCTGCTCGATCTGCGTGAATGCGGCATCCACCGCCGCGGAGTCGGTGACGTCGCCGGTCACGGCAAGGACGCCGTCGGGCACCTGGGTACTGCGGGAGATGGTCGCGACCCGGTGGCCGGCGGCCACGAATCGTTCGGCGATCGCACGGCCGATGCCGCGGGTGGCGCCGGTCACCAGGACGGTGCGGCCTTCAGGAGTCATCGTCTCGGGCACCCGACGAATCTAGCGGATCGGCGCGGCGCCGTGGCGCGCGTAGTCTCGTAGGCATGGCGCGCGCGCACTCGATCACCACCGCCCGGGTCTCCCCCGCGGCGGACCGCCGCGCGCGCGAGACCCGCTACCTGGTGTCGATGGGCATCCGGATGGTCTGCATCCTCGGGCTCTTCCTCGTGGACAACTGGTTGCGTTGGGTCTGTCTCGCGGGAGCGGTGCTCCTGCCCTACTTCGCCGTGCTGATGGCCAACATCCCGGGTGCCAGCACGGCGCAGCAGGCCGAACTGATGGATCCGCCGGCGCTGCCCGGCCCGGAGGAGGAACCACGGGCATGACCGAGGTGATCTGCAGCGCCAAGCGCTGCACGGAGCCCGCGATCTGGGCCCTGAACTGGCGCAACCCGCGCATCCATGATGCCGCCCGGGTGAAGACCTGGGTGGCGTGCGAGGGGCATCGGGAGCACCTGCGCGACTTCCTGGCCGCCCGGGACTTCCCGCTGACCGTGGTACCGCTGAGCGAGATGCGCGGCGAGGGCCGGGTCGGCGATGACTGACGGGCGCCGGGTATGGCGCGTGCTGGGGGGCGCGCTGCTGGTGCTGCTCGCCTCCGCCGTCTGCGTGGGCCTGGGGCTGTGGCAACTGGACCGACACCACACCCGCGCCGAGCAGGTGAACCTCATCGTGAGCAACCTCGAGCAGGACCCGGTGCCCCTGGCCGACCTCCTGCCCGGTGACGACCTCGACCCCGACGACGTCTGGCGCCCGGTCACCCTGACCGGCTCCTGGGTGCCGGACTCCGGCGTCCAACTGCGCAACCGTCCCGTGGAGGGGGCCAACGCCTCCCACGCGCTCGCGCTGTTCGAGACGCAGGACGGCCGGGTGCTGCTGGTCGATCGCGGGTGGTGGCGGCAGGACGGCAGCGTGCCCGAGGGTGCGCTCGCGGTGCCGGACGGCGAGCAGAGCATCGTGGTGCGGCTGCGCGCCCGGGAGGAGCAGGACGAGCGCACCAACCCCGCTGGTGAGGTATTCCGGGTGACCCCCGAGGCCGCGGCGGCGCAGTCCACGGGCGGCGGCGCCGTCGACCCCGACGCGCTGATCACCAGCGCCTACGGCATGGCCGAGGACGTGCCCGCCTCCGCTCCCCTGGGCACCCTGCCCGACCCGGGCACGAGCCTGCGCTCGCACCTGTCCTACGCGTTCCAGTGGTGGTTCTTCGCCGCCGCGATCCCGGTGGCAGCGGTCATCATCGTGCGCCGGGGCCGTGAGGAGGCCGCGGAGCACGCCGCGGAACAAGAAGGACCGTCCCGAGCGCAGGAGAGCACCCCGACCCCACGACGGCGCCGAGCCTCCTCGCTCGAGGAGGAAGAGGACGCGCTCCTGGACGCCCGGGAGCACGCTGCCGGCCTGAGGGAGCCCGCGCGGCGTCAGGCCAGCGACACCAGTTCGGCGTAGTCCGCGTTCCACATGTCCTCGTCGCCGTCGGGCAGCAGCAGCACCCGCTCGGGCTCCAGCGCCTGCACGGCGCCCTCGTCGTGCGTCACGAGCACCACGGCACCGGTGAAGGTGCGCAGCGCCCCGAGGATCTCCGCCCGGGAGGCGGGGTCGAGGTTGTTGGTGGGCTCGTCCAGCAGCAGCACGTTGGCGCTGGAGACCACGAGGACCGCGAGAGCCAACCGGGTCTTCTCACCGCCGGAGAGCACGCCGGCGGGCTTGTCGGCGTCCTCCCCGGAGAACAGGAAGGAGCCGAGCACGCTGCGCACCTGGGTGTCGGTGAGGTCCGGGGCGTTGCGGCGCAGGTTCTCCACCACGGTGGCTGAGGTGTCCAGGGTCTCGTGCTCCTGGGCGTAGTAGCCGATCTTGAGGCCGTGCCCGGGTTCCACCTGGCCGGTATCCGGCTCCTCCACACCGCCGAGGATCCGCAGCAGGGTGGTCTTGCCGGCACCGTTGAGCCCCAGCACCACCACGCGGGACCCGCGGTCGATCGCCAGGTCCACGCCGGTGAAGACCTCCTGGGAACCGTAGGTCTTGCTGAGATCGGAGGCCCGCAGCGGGGTGCGGCCGCACGGCGCGGGGTCGGGGAAGCGCAGGTGCGCGACCTTGTCCACGGCGCGCACGTCCTCCAGGTCCGCCAGCAGCCGCTCGGCACGGCGGGCCATGTTCTGCGCGGCCACAGCCTTGGTGGCCTTGGCGCGCATCTTGTCGGCCTGCGCCATGAGGGTGGCGGCCTTCTTCTCCGCGTTGGCCCGCTCCCGGCGTCGCCGCTTCTCGTCGGTCTCGCGCTGCTGCAGGTAGCGGTCCCAGCCCATGTTGTAGACGTCGATCTGGGCGCGGTTCGCATCGAGGTGGAAGACCGTGTTCACGGTGGCGCGCAGCAACTCGACGTCGTGGCTGATGACCACGAACCCGCCGGGATAGGCCAGCAGGTAGTCACGCAGCCAGACGATGGAGTCGGCATCCAGGTGGTTGGTGGGCTCGTCCAGCAGCAGCGTGCTGGCCCCGGAGAACAGGATGCGGGCCAGCTCCACGCGACGGCGCTGCCCACCGGAGAGGGTGCGCAACTCCTGCTCGAGCACGCGCGTGGGCAGGCCCAGGTTGCTGGTGATGCGGGCGGCCTCCGCCTCCGCCGCCCAGCCCCCCTTGGCGAGGAACTGCGACTCCAACCGGCTGTAGCGGTCCATGGCGCGCTCCCGCGCCGCGCCGGTCTCGGTGGCGATGGCCTCCTCGGCCTTGCGCATGTTGCGCATGGTGGCGTCCAGGCCGCGGGCGGAGAGCACCCGGTCGCGCGCGAGCACCTCGAGGTCACCGGTGCGCGGGTCCTGCGGGAGGTAGCCGACGTCGTCGCTACGCGAGACCATCCCGTCGGTGGCCTGGCCCTCACCGGCGAGGATCTTGGTCAGGGTGGTCTTCCCGGCCCCGTTGCGCCCCACCAGCCCCACACGGTCGCCATTGTCGATGCGCAGTGTGGCTCCGGACAGCAGCGTGCGGGCGCCGATGCGGATCTCTAGGCCCTGGGTGGTGATCACGTGGATCGAGTGTAGGCGGACGCCGCAACCGGATTGGCCCAGCGCACGCCCGAGGAGGAGTGAGTCAGCGCACTGTCTCAGCGCGTTCGCGCGAGAAGCGCCCAGGCGCTGGGGAGGACGATCGCGACGATCGCCGCCTTGATCGCGTCGCCCAGGACGAACGGCGCCACCCCCATCACCAGGGCCTCACCGAGGCTGGAGCCGGTGAAGACCATGAGCCACGGGACGCCGAAGGCGTAGACGATCGCCCCGCCGATGAGGCCGATCCCGATGCTGCGCCACACCGAGCGGTCGGCGCCGCGGCGGGCCATGGCCCCCACCACGACCGAGGCGGCGAGGAACCCCAGGAGGTAGCCGAAGCTGGCGAACGCCCAGCCGCTCGCGCCACCGGCGAACCACCCGACGCCGAGGATGCCGGCCGCGAGGTAGATCCCCAGCGAGGCGGCGGCGCGGGCCGGGCCGAGGGCGGCCCCCACCAGGAGCGCGCCGAGGGTGCCCAGCGAGAGCGGCACCGGCGTGAACGGCAGCGGAACCAGCACCTGGGAGAGGCCGGCCACGAGCAGGGTGCCGGTCAGCACCAGGGCGGCGTTCACCGCAGCGGCACGCGCCACGGCGGACCGCGCCCGGGTGCGGGGCGATCCCGGCCGGGCAGCGGCCGGGAGGAGGTCGGCCAGCACGGGGCCGCGGGCGGGAAGGGGAGCGCCGATTGTCGTCACGCCACAACCGTAGGTGATGCCACCCGGCACCGGAAGGCGACGCCACGCACGAACGCCGCCATGGGGAGTTGGAGGTATCCACCAATCCCCTCCTCCGTCCACCCCCGCGAATCCGTGGCATCGGCGCCCGACCCGTGGCGCCGGGCCACGGCCTCGCCGACGACCCCACGGTCTCGGCGAGCCACGGCTCAGGCGCCGATGGCCTCCCGGATCGGGGACGGCGCCCCCACCTCGGCGGCGACGTGACCGAGGATCTTGCGCAGCACCTCGGCGCGGTCGAACTGCATCGCGTAGGTCCGTGCCCGCTCCTCCCAGACGAGCAGGTCCTCCGGGGACATCGTGAGGATCTCCTGCAGGGCCTCGGAGATGGAGTCGGGGTCGTTGATCTCGATGGTGCGCGCCGTGGGACCCACGGCCTCGGGTACGCCGCCGGTGGTCGTGGTCGCCACCACACCCCCGCCGGCGAGCATCTTCTCCACCACCGCGATGCCGAAGGTCTCCACGAACTCCGGGCGCGGCAGGGTGGGGAGCACGAAGGCGCGGGCGCCGCGCATCAGGGCCGGCTTCTCGTCGTCGCCCACATCGGTCAGCACATGGATGCGTTCCGCCATCGGTGAGGCCGCCGCGATCGCCGCGATCTCCTTCTCCTGCGGTCCGCGCCCCGCGATCACGAGGTTCGCACCGCTCGCGGCCTCACACCGCTCGAAGCCGGCGATGAGGTCGGGCACACCCTTGGCCTCGGTCAGCCGCGAGAGGAACAGCACGTAGGGGGTGCCTGCCAGTCCCCGATCCCCCATCACCGCGTCCACCTCCTGCTGCGTGGTGCCGAGGTAGGAGGCGGTGTCCAACGCGGGGTAGGAGATCTCCACCCGTCGGCGGCACTGATCGGCGAAGGTGGTGCCGTGCCGGGCATCGACCTCGGCGGCTGACTCGACGATGAGGTCCTTGGTGTACTGCGAGACCGCCACGACCACGTCCGAGGCGAGGTAGCTGGACAGCACGTGCGCGGCCGCCCCGAACTTGTCCTGCTCCACGCAGTTGCGCACCACGTTGGTGATGTCGGAGCCCACGGCCTCGGCCACCGTGACGACGTCGACGGGCAGCCCGGTGCGGTGCGCGGCGGTCACGGCCTCGGTGACCGCCAGGGTGTGCGGGGAGAGGTAGAGCGACATGCACACGGTGGGCACGCCGTCGGTGAACAGCTCGATCAGGCGACCCACCAGGCCGGCCTGCCAGCGCCCGTCCGGTACCCGGTAGTCCCCCACCGGGTCCGGACGCTCCACGCTGATGCCCGGGGAGTAGGCCGAGATGTGGTCCAGCGGCTTGAGCGGCAGACCGGCGGCCTCGAGGCGATCGATGGGCCAGCTGAGGATCTTGACCTCCTCGAAGCCCTGCTGCAGGGCCGCCTCGGCGAGGTTGCGGGCCTCCACCGAGTGACCGCAGATCACGGGATCGGCGCGCACCACGATCACCAGGCGGCGGTAGCGGGTCAGGCTCGTCGTGATCATCGCGTTCTCCTTTGGTCATCGCGCGCGCGTGCGCGCTGGTGCTGCTCGTAACTGCCCGAGGGTGGACGGTCGGTCCGCCCCCAGTCGGAGGGTGCGTCGGCGAGGGTGAACACCAGCTCGCCGCCGCGGTAGAGGCGGTCCCCCGTCACCCAGGCACGGTCGAGCCGTTGACCGTCCAGGGTGGCTCGGGTGACGTACTGCGGGGGACCGTCCCGGTCGGGTTCGCGGAATCCCTTCGTGCGGATGGACAGGGTGCCCTCGGGGACCTGGATGTCGGCCGAGGAGAACGAGGGGGCGTTGAGCAGCACGATGTCCTGCCCCGCCACGGGGAAGAGGCCGAGTGCGGCCCAGACGTACCAGGAGGACAGCCCGCCGGAGTCGTCGTTGCCGGCCAGTCCTCCCGGGCTGGCGGCGAACGTCTGGTGCACGGCGGCGTGGACCACCTCCGCGGTCCGGTCGGGTCGCCCGGCGTAGGTGTAGGCCCAGGGCGCCTCCATGTCCGGTTCGTTGTTCATGCCCTCGAACCGGTTCAGGCCGTAGCCCAGGCGCATCTCCCCCGGACTCGGCTTCATGCCGGGTTGGCGCACCGGGTCGGCGCCGTACCCGAAGAAGCGGTCGAGCATGCCGGTGAACTCCTCATCGCCCCCGGCCAGGGTGATGCGCCGCGCCATGTCGTGCACGAGCCGGAAGGAGTAGTTCCACTTCCCACCCTCGTAGTAGGTGGAGTCCAGCAGCAGTCCGGTCTCCGGGTCGAAGGCCGCGCGCCACCCGGAGGCCAGCGGTGCGAACTGCTTCAGCAGCGTCGCGTCGCCGACCCGGTCGGCGACCGCCTGCGTGCACCAGTAGCCGAAGGCCAGGTCGAGGGTGTGGGAGATCGGGTGCGCCACGCCGTCGCGCAGGTACTCCTCACCGTAGGTGCGCCGCAGGTCGGTCTGCATGTGCACCAACGCCCATTCCCAGTCCACGTCCCCGCCGCGGCGCGGACCGCGCAGGCACAGGTCGGCGAGCAGGGTGTGTGCCAGGGCGCTGGCCTGCCGGGAGAACCGGTCGGCACCCCGCGCCATCCGGTACCCGATGGGGAAGTTCCCCTCCTCCTCCGCCACGCGCAGCAGTGAGGTGGCGATGCCGGCGGCGGCATCGGGGCGGATCATGCCGAGCAGCGGGAGCTGGGTGCGGTAGATGTCCCACATCGTGCACAGGTCGAAGACGAACGGACCGCCCATGGGCCAGTAGGGCGACTCGTCCTGCCCGAAGCACGGCTTGATGAGCGAGTGGTACAGCGCCGTGGCGTACACCGTCTCGCGTTCGGCGTTCGGCGTCGCCACCTCGATGGCCCCGAGATTGCGGGCCCACTCCCGGCGGGTGGCGTGATGACGCACGTCGAAGGCCGGGCGCGCCTCCCCCACATCGGCCCGCAGATTCGCCTCCGCCTGGTCGGTTCCTCGCAGCGAGAAGCCCATCCGGATCTCGACCGTCTGGCCCGCCTCGGTGGGGCCCACGAACATCAGACCGAAGGGCCGCAGCGTGGTGGGGCGGATGTCGGAGAACTCCAGGCGGGAGCCACCGGGCATGAGCCGGCGGTCGTACCAGAGCAGCTGCCGCATCGGCGCGTCGCACTCGATGTGGACGGCCAGGGGCGCACCCTCCACCGTGATCTCGCCGCAGGCGACGCCGGGGCGGACCATGTCCAGTCGTGCCCGCAGCGGCACGGTCTCGCCGTAAGGGAGCTGGAGTCCTCCCATCGACAGGTCGATGACCACCCGAGAGGAGTCGCTCGCCGGGAAGGTGTAGCGGTGCACGGCGCTCTTCGGCCCGACGGTCAGCTCCGCCTGGATGCCGGAGTCGAGCATCGCCCGGTAGTAGCCGGGTGAGGCCTCCTCCTCGGTGATCGCCCAGGTGGCGCCGAGGTCGTCAAGGGGCTGCTGCATCGGGGTGACCCGCATGTAGTTGTAGTACTTGCGGATCGCGCCGGTGCCGGACTGCTGGAAGTGGGAGAAACCGGAGGCCTCGTGGCGCTCCCGGATCGGCACCGGCAGGCCCTCGGTCCCGAGGTCGTAGCTGCCGTACCCGCAGGGGTAGGCGCCGGAGTAGGCGCACGCCGAGACCATGCCGAGCGGGTAGGCCGCCCCGGGGTGGGTGTTCCCGACCTGCGGCTTGGGCCACCACCAGGTGGCCGCCAGCCCGCTGCGTGGCGGCAGGTCGGTGGCGAGCGTCCCGATGAACGGGTCGACCGAGTCGAGCACGAGCACCTCCCTGGTATGCGGGCGGGGGCGGTGCCGCGTCGGGCGCCGTCCGTTTCCGTGAGGCTAAGGACGCCAGGTATCGGGGAGGTAAAGAACTCGCTACGGATGTGGTTCGGATGCGCCTGCCGTTCCTCGCCGGGACATGCGGCTACCGGCCGAGGCGGGCGTACCGTGCCACGCGTGCGGCATGGCGCTGGCTCGCCGTGGTCCCGGCGAGGTCCGCCAGGGCGTGCGCGACGGCGTCGCCCACCTCGGCGAGCGAGGTCGCCACGGTGTCCACATACCCGCCGAGTTCCCGCGCCCCGATCCCCTGCGACCTGGCGAGCTGGGCTGCGTGGTCACCGTCCCGGTACAGGATCGCGCTCGCGCCCTCCGGTTGCAGCGGCGCCAACCAGGCGCCCTCCAGGGCGATCACCCGATCGGTGGCGCCGATCGCGAAGGCCACACCCCCCGTGCCCTTGCCGAGCAGGACCCCGACCGTCGGCACCGGCGCCGCCACGAACTGCGCCAGGCTGCGGGCGATCTCCCGGGCGATGCCGCCCTCCTCGGCCGGCGCGGTGAGTTCACCACCCACGAGGTCGATGACCGCCACGACCGGCAGGCCGAGCTGAGCGGCATCCGCGACGGCGGAGCGCACCCGGGCGAGGTCCGCGGGACTGACGTAGGGCGCGCCGGCCTGACCGCGGAAGCCGACGACGACGACCCCGCGATCACCGATCCTGGACCACGCCACGTACGCGGCGCCGTCGGACATCGCCGCCTCGGGCCCCACCATCTCGACCGTGTGCGAGCCGATCGCCGCCACGAGCGCGGTCACGTCGGGCCAGCCAGGCGCTCGCGTGGCCTCCACGTCGGCCCAGACATCGCGCTCGGAGCCGGCTGGCGTCGGCCGCGACGCCGGGGCGGCGGCATCGACCCCAGCCGGCGCGAGCGCGGCGAGGGTGTCACGGGCGATCGCGACGAAGCCCGGCAGGTCGGCGATCCGGTCCACCACGCCGGTGCGCTGCAGGTGCTCGGCGCGCTGGACGCCGTCGGCGATCGGCTCGCCGGTGATGGTCTCGACCACGCGAGGGCCGAGGAAGGCGAGGAAGGCCTCGGGCTGCGCGACGGTGAGGTGCCCGAGCGAGGCCCAGGAGGCCAGGGTGCCCCCGGTGGTGGGGCTGCGCAGGTACACGAGGTAGGGCAGGCCCGCCGCCTTGTGCTCGGTGAGCGCCAGACCCAGGGTCGCCAGCTGCAGGAAGGCCAGGGCGCCCTCCTGCATCCGCGTACCGCCACTGACGGGGCTGGCGATCAGCGGGAGGCCCCGCTCGGTGGCGCGCCGCACGGCGGCAGCGAGGATGGCGCAGGCCCGCTCGCCGAGGGAGCCGCCCATGAACGCGAACTCGCTCGCCACGATCGCGACGCGCCGTTCGGCGATCGTGGCCTCGGCGGCGCGGATCGATTCGGTCGCGCCGGACTTCTGGCGTGCGGCAGCGAGTTCGGAGGCGTACTGCGGCGAGGTCGTGGACGGATCGGTGGTGGCGTCGTAGAGGTCGGTCCACTCGGTGGCGTCGTCGAAGGCGTCGAGGATGTCCTGGGAGGTGAGGTGCGCGGTCACCGATTCATCAGATCATCCTCGGACACGCTCGCCCCACCGCTGCTCGTTGTCCGGACTCGCAGCTCACGCCGAGGCGAGGCCTGCGCGGCCACACTCACAGCATCAGGGGTGGGCCTTCGTAGGCGCTTCTCAAACCCCGGACGCCACTGAAAACCATGCCGCTCGCGACATCCGCAAGAAGAAGGTCGAGCACATCTCCGACCAAGCCCGGCGGGCGAAGATCGGGTAGATCGAGGACGCCTCCCAAACCGCCGAGTACCACGACGTGCTCGAACAGGAAACTGACCTCACTGCCGGGCACGGAATCCTCCGCTACACCGGACTCATCTCCGTCTCCGCCACCACGGCGGAGAAGCCCGACTCCGCTGTCGCCGCTATCGAGCAGGCTGCCATCCAAACGTCTTGCGAGACCCGACTTCTCGTCGGCCAGCAGGCCGCAGGGTTCACCGCCGCCGCGCTCCCGCTGTGCCGACGAGTCTAGGAATCGGTGGCCGTGTGGGGTGGGACGGACTGTGCGATCGCAGCCGGAGCAGGGATCACGTGCGAGGTTCCCTCCGAGAGAGCCTCAGTAAGGGTGTCGATGTCGGCGGGGTCGGCGGCTTCCGGAAACATCCAGTGAAGGTCCCGATGATCTGTGGTCACGTCGATGGTCGGTCGAACATCCCCTCCACGAACAGATCGAGGGCGCACATGATGCACCTCGTCCAGCGAGTAGATCGGGCCGAGTTCGCCTCGTCTCAGGAGGTCTCGTGGATCGGCAGTGATGACCCGCCGGTCGGTGACCGCCACGAAGGTACTCGACGCGACCCTTTCCACGATGGCGCCAGCCCTCCCGGGCGTGAGCGCGCCCCAGGTCGCATCGACCCGTCGAGCGAGAATCGCTGGCACGATGCCAGTGAAGTTGTGAGCGCCGACCTGATATGGGAATGCCACACTGCGAAGTGCTTCGCCGTCCTCAAGGAACCACCGGAGGATGTGCAGGTAGGGGTCGAGTTCGAGTCCCTCGGGTGCGCACACAGTCGCCGGTACTGCTGGCATGGCAACTGCTGGCTGCAGCATGTCAGCCAAGGGCTCGATAGCTTCGAGGAGCTGTTTGCAGGTCAACTGAGACGCTTTCGCGTCCTTCCGCTTCTTCGTCAGAGGCACAGTGGCTCGCCCGGGGAGCTCGGCGATGATCCGCAACTCACGTACGAGCGCCTCGGTCAATTCACGGATCTCGGAGAGCGCCTCGTTGACCTCAGGCGGCGTGTTCCGAGCGATCCGGTCAAATAACTGTGCTTCGCTCTCGTCGTTGGCACTCCGCGCTCTGGCGAGGGCGGCTCGGACCGCTTGATACTCCGCGTGGGTCTTGAGTGAACTGAGAAGCGCGTAGGTATCGAAGACGATTGCTTCGGCGTTGGATTCGAGATATTGGCGGCGAGCGCGACCGTCAAGTTTCCCTAACTCCTGGATGTGACCGGCCACGTTCTTGCGGTACAGCTTCAACTGCTTGCGGATGTCGGGGCCGCTGGGCGCAATGGGTTCCCAGACAGAGTCTGTGATGGCGTCGAGTTCGCGGGTCTCCTTGACTGCCTCGTCGACTGACTCCGCCAATCCTTCCAGTTCGGCCCATTGCTCGTTTCGGATGGCTTTGAGTGTCTGCGTCGTGAGTTGGATGTTGGAGCGGACTAGGCCGGAAATCTCGCCGAGTTGCATTTGGAGGGCGATCATGGCGACGGCCGGACCGACTGCTGCCACGGCCGTGGCGGCCGTCATCGAAGCGGGGATGAAACGCGCCTGTCCGACGATCTTGCCGTTTTGGAAGATCGCCCCGAGGTTGGCACCGTCCTTGACTGCCATCTGCCCGCCGCCATTGAGCAGAGACATCGTCGCATCGTTGACGCGGAAGAGTCCTTGAGCGCTGGACATAGCTTCCGCCAGGTTTCCCGCGATGGTCCCTGCGTTGCTGAGGGACCCGAGAGCAGTCGAGAGCTGCGCGCGGTCGAACGAAGGCACCATGTCAAGGCTGATGAGTTCAAGACCGTCGGGAACCTCGCCGAACACGACTGCCACTCCGGGCGTCACCTCAACGAGAGTCGTAGCCGCAGCACGTTCAAGTGCGTCGGACTGTGCCTGGCCGACTTGCCCAGGCTCGCCACCAACGGCCTCGTCCGTATCGGACTCGTCCCGCGCGTCATCCATGTGGGCTCTCCTTCTCGCCGGTGACTGCCTTGTGGCTCCCTCCGACGCCTGGTACGTGCATCCAAGCGACCTCCAACAACGTCCGAGGCTTCGGCACACACCTCCCTATCAGAAGATATCAGGAGGTCCATCATGCCAACGTTCTTCAATTCCACCGCCGACGCCGCGGAGGCTTTCGAGTCGCTGCGGGGGCTCGCGCACGCGAGCCGCACGTTCGATCAGCCCGCACAGATGTACGGGGTGGTCGGTGACCTGTCCTCGGGGATGCGGTCGCCGCGGCAGGTCTTGGAGCAGCTCGTTGGTGTTCACGAGCAGAAGGTCGCGCATACCTTCAACGAGAGCGGCGATCACATAGCCGGGGTTCGGGACGCTATGGCCAACGGCGGCACGAGCCGCAAGGTGTCCATCGGCTATCTCAACGTGACCAAGCGGGACGGCTTCGGCCGCGAGACGCGCATCGTTGGACCAGACCCCGAACGTGCCACCCTGGTCAAGTGGGCCGTTAGGGCCTGCGCGACCGGCGCTCTCGACTATCCAGCGGATGCTGTCCAGCCCGTACTACACGGGCAACACTTGCTTGCGGGGCGCGACCCACGACGGCATCCACGAACCGCTCGTCGCCACCAAAATCTGGTTCAGAGTTCAGCCGGTGCTCACCGCGCACCGGACCTCCGGGGGGAAGACCCAGGCTCACCACCACTACCTCAAGCGCAGCGTGTACTGCGGCGGGTGTGGGTCGCCTCCACATGACCGCCCGCCACGAACGATAGGCCCACCAGCACGACCGCGACAAGCTGCTACGTCGGAGCGATCCCGCTGGTCCTGCTCGGAGAGGAGCAGGAGCGCATCGCCAGGCGCCTCGCGTTCCTCGAAGCACGGATCGAGGCCGGAGTCACCGAGTACGGGCAACCTCAAGCCCACGTCGACGACTGCCTCGCTCCCGCAGGAGACTGCCACGCGATCTACATGAGCATCGCCGACCAACTGCGGCGCATCGCCAACCAGGACTTCTTCGACAAACTCATCGTCCTGCCCGAAGACGGCGTCATCGGGGAGCTGGGCGAACCGTTTGACGAGCTGTTCAACCCCGACGTCCAGAGCCGCGCGGTCCGCTTCACGGAGCGGACCGCGGAATCTGGATCTCAAACCGGTGATGTTCGGTGGGCCCAGAGGGGCTCGAACCCCCGACCTCCGCGGTGTAAACGCGGCGCTCTGACCAACTGAGCTATAGGCCCGATCCGGGGCGCGTCAACGCGCGCACCGCACGAGGAGGATACTCCGCTCAGCGCGAGCCGCTCAGCCCTCGCTAAAGCACTCCCCCGCCGCACCGGTGATCAGGTCGGTGAGGACCGTCTGGTCCTCCTCGCTCGGGACGTACTCCTCGTCGCCGCCGATGAGCGCCTGCAGCGCCTCGTCGGAGAGGTCGGAGTCCACGTACGCCTGCGAGACGCACATGAGCTGGTCGTCCGTGATCCCCAGCTCCTCGAAGCCCTCATCGGCACTGAGGGTGTCGGCGACCTGGGCGGCATCGGGCCGGGAGGAGTCGGACCCCGACTCCCCCGAACAGGCGGCGAGCCCGAGGACGGCGATCGCGGACGTGGCGGCAAGGAGTCGTCGGGTCTGCATGATGCCCGAGCCTAGCGGACCGGCTGGGAGGGAACCTGGACGGGCGCCCAGACGCCGGGCATCGGCAGGGGCACCGGCGCCACACCACGCGGGGACGGCCAGGGGCTGGTGGAGCGCAGGCCGGCACGCCGTGCCATCACCGCAACCACCCAGCAGTAGGCGATCGTGCTGATCAGCGTCGCCAATACGCCCACGAGGCTCCCCTCACCCGAACCCTCAGTGCTCCCGAAGATGCCCGTCGCCTGCAGCGAGAACACCACCACGTTGTTCACCACGTGCAAGCTGATGGCGGCCTCGAGCCCGCCCGTGCGTAACGTCAACCACACTGCTGCGAGTCCGAACACACCCACGTCCAGCAGACCCCACACGTCGTACACGTGTCCGGCGACGAACAGGAGCGTGGTGACGACGACCACGAGGGCCATCGACCACCGCCGGGCCGGCAGCCAGGCGGCGAGCGTCTGCACGAACAGTCCGCGGAACAGGTACTCCTCCGCGGCGGCCTGGAACGGCACGAGCAGCACGATCACCAGCAGCGCGGGCACCAGCGTGCCCACGGGGGTCCATTGCGGTGTGAACACCTCGGCATCCGGCGCGCCGCCCGCTCCGGCCACCGCGACCATGCTGACCAGTATCGTGATGCCGAGGCTCAGCACCAGCGAGGCCAACGCCACCGGGAGCAGGCTCAGCATCCACCGCCACCGTAGGCGCAGCGCGACCGAGCCGATGTGCCCGATCGGTCGCATCCCCGCGACGGCCAACCCGAGGTAGATGCTCGGGATCAGGCACGCCAGTCCTCCGAGGGTCACGATCAAGACCGGTACGTCGGTCGCGTCCAGGGCGACGATGCGGTCCAGGACCACCTCAGGATCCCAGGTCTCGACCCTGGAGGCCCCGGCAAGATCGATGACCAGGAACGCCACGAGCAGCACCGTCTGGCCAAGGAGCATCCCAGCACCGGTGATCGCGAGTGCGATGAGGGGGCGCCACCACCGCCAGGGCTTGCCGGAGCGGGTGTAGGTGGCCCGCGCGAGTTCCGCGTACCCGGTCCCGGCATCGGGCTGGTGGTCACGCCCGCGCACCATCCGTGGCGGGTCGTAGGTTCCCCCGCGGGGGAACGTCGGCCGGGGCAGAGGCTCAGTCACCCCACCACGCTACCCAGCAACCCGAAGGTGCGGGTGCAACTCCACAGGGGAGTCAGCGACCCTTCGGGCCGGTGAGTCGTACGCCGAGCCACGCCGCGCCTGCCGCGAGGGAGGTCGTCAACTGCAGCCCCGCCGTCGTGGCGGCCTCGCCGATGTCGGAGGGCGGGACGTGACCCTCGGAGCCCATCTTCGGGACGAGCACCCACACGAGGCCACCCTCCTCGAGCACGGCCGTGGCGTCCACGAGAAGATCGGTGAGATCGGTGATGTCGCCGTCCTCGCCCCGCCACCACACGATGGCCGAGTCGATGACGTCGCCGTAGTCCTCGTCCACGAGTTCCACGCCCACCTCGTCCACGAGCGCGTCACGCAGGGTCTGGTCCACGTCCTCGTCGTAGCCCCACTCCTGAATGACCTGCCCGGACTGGAATCCGAGTCGACCGGCGGGACCACCCGCCGTGCCGGCCGTCGCTGTCACGTTCCTTACCCTTTCGTGGTCTACATCACCTGCTGGGGCGAGACTACAGCCCGGACGCCGCGGAATCACGCCCCCGGCGTGGCGTCCACCACACGGGACGCGACGCACTTGCGGACACCGGCGCCCGGCCCACGTGGCTAGGCTGTAGGTGGGGCACCACCGGACAGGCGGGAAACACCCGTTCGGCGCGTGTCTCGCCACTGGCCAGTGCCACCGCGACGGCCTCGAACCAAGGGAGCTGAAGAGTCTGTGACCGAGCCCGACTCCACCACGATCGACGACGCCACCGAGGAGCGCAACGAATGGCTTGCCTCCATCGACGCCTTGGTGAACTCCCGGGGTGAGGCGCACGCACGCGAGGTCGTCTCCGCGTTGCTGGACCACGCCACGCACCGCGGCCTCGAGTTGCCCCGCGTCGTCACGACCGCGCACATCAACACGATCGACGCCTCCCAGGAGCCGGAGTTCCCCGGTGACGAGGAGATCGAGAACCGCTACCGCGACTACCTGCGGTGGAACTCCGCCGTCATGGTCACCCGGGCCCAGCGCCCCGGCGTCGGCGTCGGCGGCCACATCTCCTCCTACGCCTCCGTGGCCACGCTGTACGAGGTCGGACTGAACCACTTCTTCAAGGGCAAGGACCACCCCGGCGGCGGCGACCAGGTCTACTTCCAGGGCCACGCCTCCCCCGGGATGTACGCGCGCGCCTTCCTGGAGGGCCGCCTGTCCGCGGACCGGCTCGACGGGTTCCGCCAGGAGCTCTCCCACCCGGCGGGTGGGCTGCCCTCCTACCCGCACCCGCGCCTGATGCCGGACTTCTGGGAGTTCCCCACGGTGTCGATGGGCCTGGGCCCGGCCGGCGCCATCTACCAGGCGTGGACCAACCGCTACCTCGAACTGCGCGGCATCAAGGACACCAGTCAGCAGCACGTCTGGGCCTTCCTCGGCGACGGCGAGATGGATGAGCCGGAATCCCGCGGCATGCTGCAGCTCGCCGCACAGCAGAAGCTCGACAACCTGACGTTCGTGGTCAACTGCAACCTGCAGCGCCTGGACGGCCCGGTGCGCGGCAACGGCTCGATCATCACCGAGCTCGAGGGCTACTTCCGCGGTGCCGGCTGGAACGTCATCAAGGTGATCTGGGGTCGGGAGTGGGACGAGCTGCTCGCCAACGACACCGAGGGCGCTCTGGTGGACGTCATGTCCTCCACCACCGACGGGGACTACCAGACCTTCAAGGCGGAGTCCGGTGCGTTCATCCGCGAGCACTTCTTCGGCCGCGACCCACGCACCAAGGAACTCGTGGTGGACCTCAGCGACGAGGCCATCTGGAAGATGAAGCGTGGCGGGCACGACACCCGCAAGATCTACGCCGCCTACAAGGCGGCGGTGGAGCACAAGGGGCAGCCGACGGTCGTGCTCGCGCACACCGTCAAGGGCTACGGCCTGGGCCCGCACTTCGCGGCGCGCAACGCCACGCACCAGATGAAGAAGCTCAAGCCGGAGGATGCCAAGCTCCTGCGCGACGCCCTGGAGATCCCGCTGACGGACGCGCAGCTGGAGGAGGACCCGGCGCTGCCGCCGTACTTCCACCCCGGCGCCGACGCCCCCGAGATCCAGTACATGATGGAGCACCGCCGTCAACTGGGCGGGTTCGTGCCGGAGCGTCGCTCCAGCCACACCGCCGTCTCCCTGCCGGGCGACAAGGCCTACTCCCTGCTCGCCAAGGGCTCCGGGCAGCAGGAGGTCGCCACCACGATGGCGTTCGTCCGGCTGTTCAAGGACCTGATCAAGGACAAGGAGTTCGGCAAGCGGATCGTGCCGATCATCCCGGACGAGGCGCGCACCTTCGGCCTGGACTCCATCTTCCCGAGCGCGAAGATCTTCAACACGCTCGGACAGAACTACCTGCCGGTGGACCGCGAGCTCATGCTGAGCTACAAGGAGTCCGAGGCCGGGCAGATCATGCACACCGGCATCAACGAGGCCGGTTCGGCCGCCGCCTTCCAGTCGGTGGGCACCTCCTACGCCACCCACGGCGAGGTACTGGTCCCGTTCTACATCTACTACTCGATGTTCGGGTTCCAGCGCACCGGTGACCAGTTCTGGGCCGCCGGTGACCAGATGACCCGTGGCTTCCTCATCGGCGCCACCGCCGGTCGCACCACGCTGACCGGTGAGGGCCTGCAGCACGCCGATGGCCACTCGCCGCTGATCGCAGGCACCAACTCCGCGGTGGTGCACTACGACCCCGCCTACGGCTACGAGATCCGGCACATCGTGCGCGACGGGCTGGAGCGGATGTACGGCGAGGGCGGTCACATCGCCGGACGCGAGCGGGACGTCATGTACTACCTGACGGTCTACAACGAGCCGATGCTGCAGCCCAAGGAGCCGCAGGACGTGGACGTCGACGGCATCATCCGGGGGATGCACCGCATCGCCGAGGTGCCCGACGGCGATGGGCCGGTCGTGCAGCTCCTGGCCTCGGGCGTGGCGGTGCCCTGGGCGCTGGAGGCTCGGGAGATCCTGCAGTCGGAGTGGGGTGTGCGGGCCGCGGTGTGGTCGGTCACCTCGTGGAACGAACTGCGCCGGGACGCGCTCGCGGCGGAGAAGGACGCCTTCGTGCACCCGCACGAGGAGGCCCGCACCCCGTACCTGACGCAACGGTTGGCAGAGATCGGGGCACCGGTCATCGCCACCTCGGACTACGACCACCTCGTCCCCGACCAGATCCGCCAGTGGGTCCCGGGTGACTACGCCGTGCTCGGCGCCGACGGGTTCGGCCTGTCCGACACCCGACCGGCCGTGCGCCGTCACTTCCTCATCGACAGCCACTCGCTGGTCGCCAAGACCCTGCAGACGCTGGCGCGCCGCGGCGAGTTCGACCGCGGCGCGGCCGCGGACGCCGTGGAGCGCTACCGTCTGCTGGACGTGACGGCCGGTTCCACCGGGAACGCCGGCGGCGACGCCTGATCGCTGCCGGGTCGGGCGCGCCCGCCTGACCACGCACGAAGGCCCGGATCCTTGAGGATCCGGGCCTTCGTCGTCCCGCATGAGCCGCGGGATACGCCTACTCGCCGGTGGGCGCGCGGTGCCGTGCCTCCGCGGCCTCCACGAGGCGGTCCAGATCCCCGATCTGCGCCGAGGAGGAGGCCCCCTCCAGGGAGTCCAGGAGACGGCGCGCCTCCTCGATGCGCCCGGTCTCGAGCGCGGCCATGATCACCTCGCCGCCGGCGCCGGCGGTACGAGAGGCCAGATCCCAGTGCGCCACGCCGAAGGTGACGGCCTCGGTGGCTGCGCCCGCGTCGCGCAACATCGCGACCGCGTGGGTGAGTGCGAGCCCGGTGGTCTCACGCTCGCAGGCGAGGTTCAGTCGGCGCATCGCCCCCTCGCGATCGGAGTCGAGGGACAGGCGCGCCATCACTACCAGGGGCAGCCAGGCACGGGGCGTACCGGCAAGTTCCTCCGCCAGCGCCCAGATGGCGTCGTTCTGCTGGGTGGTCAGCTCCGTCGTCCCATCGGCGGGGGCGGCCGCTGCGCCGTCCACCTCGGCGTCGGGGTCACCGGTCAACGGGTCCAGCCGCGTGCCCTCGTCGGCGCGCTGGCGCACGATCTCAGCGAGCGCATCGAAGGCCTTGCGGTCGTTGGGGTTCGCGGACAGTTGCGCACGCAACTCCTCCTCCGCGGGCGTGGCCTCGCGGTGGGAGAGAGGGGTGTCTTCTTCCGTGTGGCCGCCTCGCTCTGCGAGTCGGCGCAACCAGCTCAACAGTGCCATGCGGCCAGCCTAGTGCCCAGGCGTGATCCCGCGAGGGATCGACAAGGATCGCACCGAGGGCTCACTTGTGGGACTCCCACAACTGCGCCGGTTCCGGACTCGCCTGCGACCACCCGCGCACCGTATGGTCCGAGGGTGATCCAGCCACGTGGCGCCGACGCCGAGATGACTCGGCTGCTGCGCAACCGTACCGCCATGCTCACGGCCGCGACGGTGCGCCGCCTGGAGGCGGAGGTGGAGTGGTACCGCGGTCTCGCCGCCGAGGACCGTTCCTGGATCTCGCTGGTGGCCACCTCGGGCATCACGGCGTTCATCGACTGGTACGAGCGCCCGACCCCCACCACCTACAACGCGGCGGAGATCTTCCGCGCGGCACCCCCGGAACTCACCCGCTCGATCTCGCTGCAGAACGCGCTGGCCCTGGTGCGCATCGTGGTGGAGGTGGTGGAGGAGAACACGCAGGAGATCGCCTCACCGCACCGCGCGCAGGAGCTGCGCGAGGCCGTGCTGGTGTACTCCCGCGAGGTCGCCTTCTCCGCCGCGGAGGTGTACGCCCGCGCTGCCGAGGCGCGCGGCGCCTGGGACGCTCGGATGGAGGCGCTCGCGGTGGATGCGCTGCTGCGCGATGACAGCGAGGCGCTGGCCTCGCGGGTCGCCACCCTGGGCTGGAGCGGGGAGGGACCCGTACTCGCGGTGGTCGGCACGACGGCGGTGCCGGTCACCGACGCCCGGACCGCCGATCTGCGCCGGCTCGCACGACGCGCCGCCCGCGATGCGTTGGTGGGCAATCAGGGTGAGCGTGTGGTGGTGGTGCTCGGGGGTTTCACCGACGCCCGTGCGGCCGTCGAGTTGCTCCTGCCCCGGCTGTCGGAAGGTCCGGTGGTGATGGGGCCCGTGGTGCCCGACGTCGCGGCGGCGGGGCGCTCGGCACGCGCCGCGCTATCGGGGCTCGCCGCCGTGCGGGGCTGGCCGGAGGCACCCCGCCCGGTCACCGCCGATGAGCTTCTCCCCGAGCGCGCGCTCGCCGGAGACTCCACCGCGCGCGCCAGCATCCTCGAGCGGATCGTGGAGCCCCTGGAGCACGCGAACGGACCGCTCTTGGAGACGCTCGCGGCCTACCTGGAGTCAGGCCGATCACTGGAGGCCGCCGCACGCACCTTGTACGTGCACCCCAACACCGTGCGGTATCGGCTGCGCCGGATCACCGAGACGACAGGGTGGGACCCGACAGACGGCCGTGAGGGCTTCGTGCTGCACGTGGCGCTGATCGTCGGGCGGCTCTCGACCTGACGCGGCGCCGGGGGGACGGCCCGCGAGGGCGCGCCGGCAAGCGCGCCTTGTGGGGTTCCTACAAATCGCGTCGCAGCCTTTGTCCGCGTGGTGCCTTCGCGAGGGCCGTCACGGCAGGCATGCTGGTGGAGTGCTAGCGATTCTCGCGCCCGGACAGGGTGCCCAGTCCCCCGGCATGCTCACCCCGTGGTTGGAGATCCCCGGTGTCGCCGAGGAGATGGCGACCTTCGGTGAGGCCGCGGGCCTCGACCTCACCGCCCACGGCACCACCTCTGACGCCGACACGATCCGCGACACCGCCATCGCGCAACCGCTGCTGGTCGCGACCTCGCTCGTGGCCCTGCGCGCTCTGCTGGCGGGGCGCGACGCAGCCGATGTGGCGGGAGTGACGGCGGGGCACTCCGTGGGCGAGTTCGCCGCTGCGGCTGTGGCCGGGGTCCTGACGGATGCCTCCGCCGTCGAGCTGGTCTCCCAGCGGGCCCGCCTGATGGCTGAGGCCGCGGCCGCGAACCCCTCCGGGATGGCGGCCGTTCTCGGTGGGGACCCGCAGGAGGTGACGGCGGCCATCGAGGCCGCCGGGGCCTGGCCGGCGAACGTCAACGGTGGTGGCCAGGTGGTCGCGGCGGGCAGCCACGAGGCGATCGCCGCACTCGCCGCACAGCCGCCCGCGAAGGCGCGTGTGATGCCGCTGCAGGTGGCGGGCGCCTTCCACACCCCGCTCATGGCGAGCGCCGGCGAGGCCTTCGCCCGCGTCGTCGAGCACTGGCCGGCCGCACCTCCGCGAATGCGGCTGCTGACCAACGCCGACGGCTCGGCGTTCCTCCCGCACGGTGAGGGTGTGGGCAACGAGGTCCTCGCGCGACTGGCGGGCCAGATCACCTCCCCGGTGCGCTGGGACCTGTGCCAGGAGACGATGCGAGCGCTCGGCGTGACCGGCATCATCGAGCTCGCACCCGGAGGCGTCCTGTCCGGACTCGCCCGACGAGTCCTGCCGGACGTCCCGCGCGTCGCCATCAAGTCCCCCGCCGACCTGGAGTCCGCGGCTGCCATGATCACCGACACCACAGGAGAGCGATGACTCGCGCACTCACCGGCCACCAGCCCGTTCCCGGCAGCCGGATCCTCGCCGTCGACGGGTTCCGCGGTGAGCGGGTCGTCCCCAACTCCGAGATCATCGGGCCGATCGACTCCTCGGACGAGTGGATCCGCCAACGCACCGGCATCGTCACCCGCCGCCGTGCCAACCCGGAGACCACCATCCTGGACATGGCGGTCGCTGCCGCTGAGGCGACCCTGGCCAAGGCGGGCCTGGCCGCCACCCAGATCGACGCCGTGCTCCTGTCGACCGTCACCTACTTCGAGCAGACACCCGCCCTGGCCGCCCGGGTCGCCCACGCCATCGGGGCCACGCCGGCGGCGGCCTTCGACATCTCGGCCGCCTGCGCGGGCTATTCCTACGGGATCGGCCTGGCCGACTCGCTGGTGCGTTCCGGCCAGGCACGTCACGTGCTGGTCATCGGGGTGGAGCGCATGAGCGACTTCATCGACCCGACCGACCGTTCCATCTCCTTCCTGTTGGGTGACGGCGCAGGGGCGGCAGTGGTGGGCGCGAGCGATGTGCCGCTCATCGGGCCGACCGTCTGGGGCGCCGACGGCTCCATGGCCTGCCACATCGACCAGACCCAGAGCTGGCTGGAGTTGCGTTCCGGTGACGCGCTGGACACCCCGGCACAGGTCGCCGCCGGGACCTGGCCCACGCTGCGCCAGCAGGGCCCCAGTGTCTTCAAGTGGGTCATCTCCAATGTCCCCGATATCGCGCGGCGCGCCGTATCGGCCGCGGGTCTGGAGATCTCCGACATCGAGGTCTTCGTGCCGCACCAGGCCAACATGCGCATCATCGACCAGGTCGCCAAGATGCTCGGTCTGGGCGAGGACGTGGCCATCGGCCGCGACATCGCCGACACCGGCAACACCTCCGCCGCCTCGATCCCGCTGGCCACCGAGCGGTTGCTGCGCGAGGGCCAGGCACACTCCGGGCAGCTCGCCCTGCAGATCGGCTTCGGCGCCGGGATGGCCTACTCCGCGCAGGTCGTCGCCCTGCCCTGACCCCCTCCGCGCGCCGGATCCCCGCCGGGGAAGGGCGCCTGGAAGACTTGACCCGCACATCACCGATACGAAGGAGACACCCATGGCACTCAGCGAGCAGGAGATTCTCGCCGGACTGGCGGAGATCGTGAACGAGGAGACCGGCCTGCCGGCCGACTCCGTGGAGCTCGGCAAGTCCTTCACCGACGACCTGGACATCGACTCGCTGTCGATGATGACGATCGTCACCCAGGCCGAGGACAAGTTCTCGGTCACCATCCCCGACGACGAGGTCAAGAACCTCGTCACGGTCGGGGACGCCGTCAGCTACATCGCCGGCGCCCAGGCCTGAGACGTCCTCGGGGGTCGCCCGCACGCGGGCGGCCCCCGGCGAGTCCGGCCCCACCACCACGCCACCGACCAGGAGGAGCACACATGTCCGACGTTCCCGCCGTCGTCGTCACCGGACTCGGTGCGACGTCCCCCATCGGAGGAACCGCGCCCGACTCGTGGCGTGCGGCACTGGCGGGCACCTCTGGGGTGGCCACCATGACCCACGACTGGGTCAGCCAGTACGAACTCCCCGTCACCTTCGCCGCGGAGGCCGCGGTGGACCCCGGCGAAGTCCTCGCCCGCCCCGAGACCCGCCGCATGGACCGCGCCGCCCAGCTCGCCGTGGCCGCCACCCGGGAGGCGTGGGCCGACGCCGGAGCGCCCGAGGTGGACGGGGAACGCATCGGCGTCGCCGTCTCCACCGGCCTCGGTGGCCTCTGGACCCTCATGGACTCCTGGGACACGCTCAAGGAGCGCGGTCCCCGCCGCGTGCTGCCGATGACGGTCCCCATGCTCATGCCGAACTCCTCCGCCGCGTACGTGTCGCTGGACGTCGGCGCGAAGGCCGGCGTGCACACCACCACCTCCGCGTGCGCCTCGGGCGCCGAGGCTGTGGCCTACGGCCTGGAGATGATCCGCAGCGGCCGCGCCGACATCGTGGTGACCGGCGGCACGGAGGCCAGCGTGCACGCCCTGCCGATCGCCGCCTTCGCACGTATGCAGGCCCTGTCCACCCGCAACGACTCCCCCGAGACTGCCTCGCGTCCGTATGACACCACCCGGGACGGGTTCGTGCTCGGGGAGGGCGCCGGTGCACTCGTCCTGGAGCGCGAGGACCATGCCCGTGCCCGCGGGGCCACGATCTACGCCCGGGTCGCCGGGGCGGGACTCAGCTCGGATGCGCACGACATCGCCGCCCCCGAGCCGACGGGTGAGGGCCAGGAGCGCGCCATGCGCTCGGCGCTGGCCGACGCCGGCCTGACCGCGGCGGACGTCGTGCACGCCAATGCCCATGCCACCTCCACCCCGGCCGGCGACCTCACCGAGATCCGGGCGATCGCCCGGGTGATGGGTGAGGGCACCGTGGTCTCGGCCACGAAGTCGATGACCGGCCACCTGCTGGGTGGTGCGGGCGCCCTGGAGTCCGTCTTCGCGGTGCTGGCGCTGCGTGACCGCACCGCTCCCCCGACGATCAACCTCACCAGCCCCGAGCCCGACCTTCCCCTGCCGGTCGCGACGGCGCCCACGGCGCTCGGTGCGGGCCAGATCGCGGCGCTGAACAACTCCTTCGGGTTCGGTGGCCACAACGTGAGCCTGATCTTCACCTCGGTGTAGTGCTGTGGGGCGCCCATCGGCGCTGCACGCCGCCGTGACGGCAACGCGGGCGGGTCCTGACCTGGTCAGGACCCGCCCGCGTTCGTCGTTGCGGTGGGATGGGCGGGGTCAGCCGACGCGGTGCAGCCAGCGCACCGGAGCCCCGGCACCGGCGTAGCGGAAGGGCTCCAGTTCGTCGTCCCACGCCTGCCCGAGCGCGAGGTCCAACGCCTCGCTCAGCGCTCGCGGGTCGCTCTCGTGCACGAGTGCCGCGCGGATGCGGTCCTCGGGGACGACGACGTTGCCGACCCGGTCCGTCTGGGCGTGGAAGATGCCCAGGGCGGGGGTGTGTGACCAACGGGAGCCGTCGCTGACGCTGGTGGCCTCCTCCGTCACCTCGTAGCGCAGGTGATCCCAGCCTCGCAGGGCCGAGGTGAGCCGCGCACCAGTTCCCACCGGTCCGGTCCAGGAGAGTTCCGCGCGCTTGGCTCCGGGCGCCGCAGGCTGATCCGTCCAGTCGAAGGACGGGCGTCCCCCGAGCACGGATGCGGTAGCCCACTCCACGTGCGGGCTGAGGGCGCGCGGCGCAGAGTGCACGAAAAGAACACCGCGGGTGATCGGACCCGACATGTTGACCTCCCTGACATCGACGAGATTCGTCTTCCCCAACGCATCTCGTTCATCAGGTCGGCCGTCATGTAACGAACGGCGTGGTCCTACTATGCCCGAAACCGGGCGATCCTGCACCCCTCGACCTCCGAGTCCACCTGACCAGACCACCCGTCGCGAGGCCTTTCTGCAGCCACCGCGAGGTGGTTCTGCAGGGTCAGTACTGTGAGGTGATCCCGAAGTACTCCTCCAGCGTGTCCCCGGACTCGTGCAGCGTGGTGGCCAACTCGGTCCCGACGTAGCGCAGGTGCCACGGCTCGTAGCTGTACCCGGTGACCGACTCCTTGCCCTCCGGGTAGCGCACGATCAGACCGTACTCATGCGCGTGCTGCGCCACCCAGCGGCCGGCATCCGTCGCGCCGAAGGACTGACTCAGGGAGTTGATGTCGATCGCCAGCCCGGTCTGGTGCTCGGAGTGCCCCGGGCGCGCGCTGAAGCGCTCCGCGGCCTCCTCGCCGTAGGTGTTCACGTAGGAGGCGAACAGGTCTGCCTGCCAGGCGTAGTCGCGGTAGTCGGTGCGGATGAAGAGGTGGTGGCCGGCCGCAGCGGCGTCCGCCTGCATTTCCTCGAAGGCCTGCGACGCGACCTCCTGCATACCCGGCGCGTAGTCCTCGGGCAGGGCGTAGGTCTTGTTGACCACGATCACGCCGTCGATCCGCGTGACGCCGTCCTCCTGCGTGATGACAGGGCCCTCGGGCCCCCGACGCAGCGCGATCGTGTCGCGGCCGTCGCCCGCCCAGTCGCTGCCGAACCCCACATCGGAGGCCCTGCCACGCTCGACCTGCGTCCGCGGCCCCTCCGCGCCTGGCTCGTTGGTGAGGATGTACGTGGCGCCGCGTTGGACGCCGACGGTGTCGACACCGTCGCCGTCCCAGTCCCCCACCACGACCCGGTCATCCGCTCGGCCGAAGGAGAAGGACTCAGTCGCGGTACCGGCAACCATCTCCTCAGCGGTGATGATCGTGGAGTCGCGTCGCACCGCGATGGTGTCCTTGCCGTCGCCGTCCCAGTCCCCCACCAGCACCTGATCGTCGGCGCGGCCGAAGGCGAACGACTCGGTCAGGGCGCCGTCGCCCAGGGTGTTCGCCACGATGATGGTCCGTCCGCGGCGCAGCGCCAGGGTGTCCTTACCGTCGCCGTCCCAGTCCCCCACCAGCACCTCGTCGTCGGCACGGCCGAAGGAGAACACGTGGTCGGCATCGCCGCCGGCGATGCTGTCGGTCAGGCGCACTTCGGCCCCGCGACGCACGCCGAGCGTGTCGCTCCCGTCACCGTCCCAGTCACCGACGACGGCGGTGTCCCCCTCCCGCCCGAAGCGCACATCGATCGTGCCGGCACCGGCCGAGGAATACAGGTATTGACGCCCCGTACCGTCGAGTTCGGCGCCCGCGGCGTGGCTGGGCGCATGCAACACGCCAAGGGCCGCGAGCGCGACGGTCGACGCGACGGCGACTCGTCGTGGACCGAGGTGGGTCACGCAACTCCTTCACGGTGGGCGCAGGCGGGACGTGCCCGCGCGCGGAAACGTCCCCACCATGGTGCACGAGAGTCGCGCGGGAAGCGAGACCGAACCGTTACCTGTGTCCACGGTGGGACGAGGGACGACGGGGTAACACGCAGCCATCCGGTCGCACGAGGTGCCCCTGCTGGGGCTTGAACCCAGGACCGACGGATTATGAGTCCGCTGCTCTGACCAGCTGAGCTACAGGGGCGCGGCGCCGAGACGAGGCTCGAACGCCCTCGACATGCTAGTGCCGCGATCGGGCGCAGCGTTACCGTAGGGCATGCCGATCTTCACCCGCCGCACCCCCCGCAGCACTCCGAGCGAGGCGGCACGCAGCGCCCTCGCCGGCCAGCGCCCGTTGGCGCACGCGCGGTTGCGTGACGAGGGTGAGGCCGTGGCCACGACCTCGCAACTCCTGATCCTGTCCGGTGAGGACCTGCACCGCCTGCCGTGGGAGCGCATCGACAGCGCGCGGGCTGACGCGGAGGCCGGCGCGGTGGTGGTGCGCACGATCGACGGCGAAGACGTGCCCCTGGCTCTGGCGGACCCCGCCAATGCGATCGCGGTAGTGATCCGCGAACGCGTGGAGGCCTCGATCGTGCATGCGCGCGAGCGCGCCGCGGGACCGGGCCTCACCGTGCGCGTGGCCATCCGCCGGGCCGCCGACGGCAGCCTCAGCAGCCAGACCTCGATCGTGGGCGGGGCGACCACGCCCCGGGCGCTGGCCGTGGCGGCGGAACTGGAGCGCGAGACTCGCGAGTCGGTCGGCCTGCCCGACTGAGCCGCTGACTGAGACGCCCTCGCTCATGCCCTCGGGAGGCACACCGACGCCGATTCGGAGCATCCCGAGTTCGCTGGTAGTGTTCTCCGAGCGATCCCGCATAGCTCAATTGGCAGAGCATCCGACTGTTAATCGGACGGTTGATGGTTCGAGTCCATCTGCGGGAGCAACAGGTCGGTCGGCTTCACCCCGAGAGCTGCAGCGAGCAGCTCGAGGTCGGTGAGGTCGACCGGCCTTTTTCCGTTGAGCTTCATCGTCAGCCCAGGTCCGCTCATGCCGATCGCGCGGGCGAGGCTGGCGCGGGAGAGCCCGTGCTCGCCCAGGATCCGCCCCACGTTGCGCGCAAGGATGCGGTGTAGCGGCAGAGGTCCATCCTCCCGAAGGGGCTGAACCAGCGAGGTCACATTGGTCTCCATGCGTCACATTCTATAGCGGACCGTGAAGACACGCAACGCACCGGGCTCCCTAGTTGCAGCTCGCGAGCGGTAACGGGTTGCGAACGGCATTCGCGACGTGCTACAACACTCCGCATGGAACAGTCACACCCCGTTACCGGTGAGAACATCCGGCGACTACTCCACGAGAAGCGGCGCTCGCAAGCCGACCTCGCACGCACCCTCGGCGTGGCTCAGGCCACCATCTCGCAGAAGCTCTCAGGTGCCCGCCCCTTGAAGGCCACAGAACTCACCCAGATCGCCGACTTCCTCGACGTGACCCCGGGCGAGCTCTTCACCACCCACCCACAAGCAACGGCAACCCGATGACCCGCCACGCGGCTCGTAGCCGCGCGCTCCCCCGCCCTGGGTTCGCCCTCGCGGGGTTCGCCCTGCTGGCGCTCGCGGTGGTGCTCGGCCTCGTGCGTGCCACGCTCGGACTGACGATGTCGACCGGATGGACGGCAGCGCCGCTCATCGTCGCGTTCGTGGGCGCGGCGGTGGCTCTGCGTAGCGAGGTGGACCGGTGACCGCCCGGATCGTCATCGAACTGGCGGAGCCGGCGCTGGCACCTCATCGACAGTCGCCGGAGCCGTCGTCGTTGATCGTGGTGGACCCGTTCAGCGGGACGCTTCTGCGTGAGCGCGGCACGGGCTTCGAGGCTTCGACCGCGGCGCTGCTGGGCTTCACCCCCGAGCTCGATACCGCGGCGTCCCTGACGCTGCTGGAGGACTTCACCTCCGATCCGGCCCGGGCGACGGGACAGTTCCCGATCCTCGTGTGGCGCGGCGCGACCTACCCGGTGCGCTCGCGGGTGGTGTGTGTGCTGTTGTCGCCGGACGACGGCGAGAGCCTCGTGTTTGCGCGGGTGTCCCCCGTGGGTGATCGGACGGAGTTCGCCTCGCTCGAGGATGCGCAGGCGGCGTGCCTCCCTGGTGATCGGGTGGAGCGTCAGGTGCGTTCGGTGTGGCTGCCTGCGTCTGCGGCTGATGTGGCGGTGTCGTCGTGAGTACTGCCACTTGGGTGCTGGCCATGGTCGGGTGCTTCGTCGTGATTCTGCTGGTCGCATTCGCGCTGGTGCGTGTGGAGGATCTCATTCGCCGTGACGAGCAGCGCGACGACCTCGCCGGGTGGGGTGAGGACGAGTGAGCGCGGTGACGCCTGGTGCGGTGCCGGCGGTGCCGATGCCGCAGCAGCCGGAGCTGTTCGAGACGTTGGCGGCGGTGGCGTCGGATTGGCGCCCGTCTCGGCGTGAGGCGCGTCGGCTGATCCGTCAGGCGATCGCGCGGTGCGCTGCGCTGCATGGCGGGAAGGTGCACATCTCGTGGTTCCGGGAGGAGCTGCCGGGGTGGATCGATCCGCATCAGATCGGGGCGACGATCTCGGCCCTGCACCAGACGGGGCATCTGGCCTCGGCTGGTGAGTGGCTGCCGAACGGTGGTGGGTCTGGCAATGGAGCGAAGCCCGCGCTGGTGCGGGTGCTCACGAAGCCGATCCGTGAGGCCGATTTCCGGGACAAGCACTAGGAGGCGAGTGGTCATGACGTTGGGCAAGCAGGCGAAGTGGGCGCCGTTCAAGCCGGGTGATCCGCTGGTGATACGGCATCGGTGCGCGTTCCCGGATGCGGTGGTTGATCACGTGGAGTCGTTGCGGGTGCGGCGTGCGGAGTCCCGGTCTGGGTACGACGTCGGCAACTTCAAGTGGCGTGTGATCGCGGAGCGGTGCGATGGGAGTCTCCTCGCGGTGTACGTCGATCACCGTGGCCTGGATCAGGGCACGTTGATCGATCGCGAGTCGCGGCTGGCGGTGGAGGCATGAGCCGGTCGCTGCCGTATGAGAAGCGGTGGCGCTTGGACCGGGCCATGGGAGTGGATCGGTCGTACATGCCCCGTGCTGAGGTGCTGCCGCACCTCGAGGCGCTCGTGAGTGCTGGTGCGACGCGTACCGGTATCGCGCGCGTTGCGGGGTGCTCGCCGACGACGGTCGCGAAGATCCTTCGTCCGACGTCGGATCGGACGGGCGAGTGGGTGCAGCGGCCGGTTGGCCGTCGCCTGCTGGCAGTGACGTTGGGGCAGGTGCGAGCTCGGCCGGATGCGTCCGGGTTGGTGCCGGCGCTGGGGTCGAGACGTCGGGTGCAGGCTCTGCTCGCGATGGGCTGGACACACCAGTTGATCACGGAGGCGATGCGGCGGCACGGGTCGGCTCAGATGAGCGGGACGGTCTTGCATCAGCGGGGTGTGCTGGTGGAGCGCCGCACTGCGGACGCGATCGCCGGGGCGTTCCGGGAGTTCGGGCTCCGCCCTGGGCCGTCGGCGGTGACGCGTCGTCGCGCGGCTGAGCAGGGGTACGTGAGCCCGCTCGCGTGGGACGACATCGACGCGGACGACGCTCCGCGGGGTACCCGTCGCTCCGCCCCGCCGTCGTCGCTCACGGCTGGCCTGGATCACGCCGACCTGGAGCGGTTGCTCGCTGGTGAGTCGCGCCGTCTCGGGCCGGTGGCCCGGGTCTCCGCGATCGTCGAGTTGGTGCGTCACGGCTACAACGACCGGCAGATGGCGGAACTCCTGCTCGTGACTGAGCGGACGATCACGCGGGATCGGATGCGGCACGGGATCGCGCCGGCCAAGGAGTGGGCTTCCCGCGGCAACGGCAACCGTCGTGGCGCCGACGTCGCGGAGGTGGCGGCATGAAGGGCGCGGTGAACGAGCTGCGGCTGAGTCGCCCGGGGTTGTGCGCGGCGTTGGCTGCGCTGGTGCCGCATGCGGGTCGGGCGACGCCGGTGCAGCCGCACCTTGGTCGGATCCGGTTGGCTCTGACGGCGGAGTCTCTCGTGCTGTGGGCGTCCGATGGCGTGACGTCGGCTCTGGCGCAGGTTCGGGTGGAGATCGTGGCCTCGAGCGAGCTGGAGGTCTGGGACCTTTCGGTTCCGGTGGTCCGCAAGGTGCTCGGGGTGTTCCGGAAGTCCGCGACGCGAGCGTCTGAGGACACGAGCCTGGAGGTCATCACTTCTGAGGACTCGATGCGGCTGACGGAGGTCGGCGGCTTGTTCCCTGGCGAGTCACTGCGTGTTCCTCGGCACACGCCGCCTGAGCCGGAGGAGGACACCGCGATTGATGTGCCGCGCCTGGTGCTGCCGTTCTTGAGGTCGACCCTTTCGACGTGGGGTACCGCGCAGTTGGGCTCAGAGGACCTGGCGCCGTTCGTGACGTCCGCGAAGCAGTTCGGTGGCGCGCTGGAGGTGCTGCTGGTCGATGAGCCGGCGCCGCTGGTGGTGCTGCGGTCTCTCGATGAGGCGTTCCTCGGTGTGGCGCACCGCGTTGACCGGCGTGGCGATGAGGAGCGGTGCGCGGAGCAGCGACAGGAGTCGCGCTCGGTCACACGCTCATGGGCTCGCCTCGTGGAGCCACTGCAGCGACCGGAGCGGGTGGAGGTGGACGACGCCACCCGGGAGGCCCTGCTCGCCGCGGCTGGTGAGCAGATCGCGGAGCACGGCAAGAGCGTGCGGCTGCGGGTGATCCGCGACGAACTCCCGCTCGAGGCAGACGACCAGACCGCAGAGTCCGACGACGACCGTGATGGAGAGCGTGACGACGATGACGATGAGTGATCTGACGGCGCCACGGCGTGACGTGGTGGCGATCGATATCGAGACGGTGAGTCTGCACCCGGCTGCGGAGGTGTGGGAGTTCGGGGCGGTGCGCCGGTCTCCGGATGGGCATCACGCGGTGACGGCGATGCTCGCGAATCCGAGTCTGCGGCACGCGGACCGTGAGGCGCTGCAGGTGGGGCGGTTCTACGATCGCCACCCGCACGCGCCCGTGCCCCTGCGGGATCGGTGCAAGCAGTCGGTGCAGGTCCTCTCGGCCGCGCACTTCGCTCGCCTGGTCGCGGAGACGACGCATGGTGCGACGCTCCTGGTGAACAATGCCGCGTTCGACGTACCGCGGTTGGAGCGGCTGCTCGCGGCGCAGGGCCTGGTCCCGGGGTGGCACTACCGGCCGGTGGACGTCGTGGACATGTGCCGGGGCCGGATCACCGCGACGGGGCGGGTGCACCCGGATCCCGCGCCGGAGATGTGGAGCTCACGCGTCGTCTCGCAGGCTCTCGGCGTTGCCCTGCCCACCGAGGAGGAGGCGCACACGGCGCTCGGTGACGCCCGCTGGGTGCTGCGCCTGTACGACGCCGCACGCGGCGCCCAGAACCCCGCAATGCACTCCCCCACCACGACGACTGGGGGTGTCCTGTGACCTGCGGCCACGACTCCGCCTGGATGGACGGCTGGGCCGTCATCGTCCTGGACGCGATCAAGCACCACAACGGCGACCGCGTCACCTCGGCCGTGAACGAACTCGCCTGCGGTCATGACCTCTGGGGTGCCCTCACGTTCCTCCCGGCGCACGTCGCCGAGCACGTGCAGCGCACCATCGGCTCACCGATGCAGTCCGCGGTGCCCGTGTTCAACGACCACACCCCGCCGCATGTCCGCACCGGGGGCCAGATCATGGCAGCCGCGCTCGCCTGCGACGCCGACAACCTCGATGCGCTCGCGGGTGTGTGTGCGCAGCCGGCGTTGGATGCGCAGACGGTGGATGAGCTGCGGGCTGCGTTCTCGGGATGGGTGCAGGTGTTCGGCGTGGTGGTGAACACCTCGCACGCGCTGGTGTGTCCTGACGGCTCGGGGTTCGTCTCGGTGGGTGATCTGTCGTGAGCTCCCTCGATCGCGTGGCCGCGTTGCAGCAGGAGACGATCCTCGCCGCCCCTGGGGCGTGGGTGCCCGAGTTCAGCCTCACGGTCCGGGAGTGCGCCTGCGTCCGCTACCCGGCGTGCCCGCCGTGCGCCCGCGGGGACGGGCATCGAGAGTGCTGGGGCATGTCGTTCCGGGATCGGTGGGGACCGGAGTTCGTGAGCATCCACGACGGCGCCGCGGGGAAGGTCCACGGCCTCGCCGCTGCGCTCCTGCTGCACGTGTACGAGGCCGGGTACCCGCACCGCAGCATGTGCGACTGCCACGACCACCAACACCCCGGCGCCGGGCAGATGGACTCCCCTGCTGGCCGAGCCGACCGCCGCTGGGCCATCAGGATCGGTCTGCCCGTCGGGGACGTGCAGTTCGACCCCGACGAGACCGGCACCCCATCCCTGCTGGGAGCACTCGCGTGAGCCCGTGGGAGGCGGTCCGCCTCGCCGCGCCGGTGCTCGCGGACTCCTACGCCGAGGTCCTCACGCAGGCCGGGGCACCTCGCGCGGATGCGCAGCTGTCCTCTGGGCTGCACCGGGAGGTCACGTGGGAGTGCCGTGGCGGGAAGGTCACGATCGCGACCCGCATCACCGGTGAGGATGCCGTCACCCTCACGTGGGCGCAGGTTCGCAAGCTGCTGCGTGAGCATCTCGCCCCGGAGCAGGTGGAGCGGATCCGCTACCACCGTGCCCGGTGGCGCACCGTGTGGGCCGCGTACTGCGAACGCGAGGGCGGCTACCACCTGGCGATGACGCTCGCGGAGCACCAGTTGCACAGCATCCGAATCCGGCCCTTCTACCGGGCGGGGATGAACGCTCACCGCGTCATGCGCGACTACACCCGCGACGTCGTCCTCACCGCCCCCACCGAGCCTCTCGACGCCGACCCGATGGGGACGCCCAGCCTCTTTGGAGCTCTCGCATGACCGCCGACGCGATGGGCACGCCGAGTCTCCTGGACGCCCTGCCCACGGTCGCCGAGCTGATCGCCGACCGCACGCCCGAGCCTCACACCCTGTGGTGCGACCCGGAGCGCGGGCACGTCGCAATCGAGGCCAACACCCCCGGGGCCAGCGGTGAGAAGACGGCGCTGATCCTGTGCAACGTCGGCCCCGCGCTGAACATGTCCGCGTGGCCCCGCACCGCCGACATCACCCCCGACCAGGCGCTCGAACTCGCAGCGCACCTCACCGCATGGGCCAACCGCCAGGAGGACCGATGACCCGCATCATCCCCGCCGACCGCATCGAGGAGATCGTCGGCGCTCGCCGCCGCAAGCACCAGCACCTGGGGCGCGCGGTGTCCGCCGAAGCGACGGTGCACATCCTGCACTCGCAGGAGTGCCGGGACTCCCTCGATGACCTGCGTGAGTGCGTCTACTCCCGGGCGCTGGACCGCGGGATCGACACCCGTGCCTGGCGCCACCACATGGACTGCGTCGCGGAGCTCGCGATCGTCCGGGGCGAGCTGGTGCCAGCCGTGGGGAGCAACCGCGATGCGTGAGCCCTGTGGATGCGACCTGACCGGCCCGGTGCCGCCGGCGGCGCACATCGTGGACGGCCACCCGGACCCGGCCCCCGTGCCCGCACAGGAGGGCAAACGGTACTTCCTGCCGTTCGGCTCCAGGGTCGTCAGCACGAACCACCCCGAGAACGCGAGGGAGCTCTTGGCGCTCGGCTTCCGCGAGGTGGTCCTGTGCGACGGTCAGCGCGCCGCCCTATCCCCCACCGACCGACCGGCGTACTGCTGCGGACGCTGCCCCGCGATCGTGACCGGTGGATACGACTGCACCTGCGAGGGCAACCCCCGGTGCGCTGCCCCCAGCGAACCAGAGGGGCGGGAGGCGTGACTACACCGAAGCGTGTGCAGATGACCCGGCAGCGGCCGTGGCGTGCGGAGGACCCCGACGCCGTGATCGTGGACCGCCGCACCAAGTGGGGCAACCCGTATCGGATCGAGGAGATGCGCAGCCGACTGGAGCGCATCGCGGCCGAACTGGAGACGCCCAACACCCTCGATCCGCGCGAGCTCGTCGTGGAGGCATTCCGCGCCGACCTCCGGCACGGGCCAGACTCCGCGTGGTGGTGGTACGGCCCGCACATGCAGATCCTCCGCATCCTGTCCGACCTCCACGAGCTCGCGGGCCGTGACTTGGCGTGCTGGTGTCCGCTGTCGTCCCCGTGCCACGCGGACGTCCTCCTCGAACTCGCGAACAGGGCCGGGTCGTGCTGACGACGGCCGAGCACAACGCGAACGTGGCCGCGGCAATGAGCGAGGACGCGTTGCAGACCCAGGTGCTGCGGATCGCCGCGGTGCTGGGCTGGCGCGCCTACCACACGCACGATTCGCGGCGCTCGCAGAAGGGCTTCCCGGATCTGACGTTGGTGCATCGCGCGTCGGGGCGGTTGGTGTTCCGGGAGTTGAAGTCCGCGAAGGGTCGGCTGCGGCCTGAGCAGCGGGACTGGTTGGACGACCTGCGAGCTGCGGGGGTGGATGCCGGTGTGTGGCGCCCTGCGGACCTCGTGGGTGGCGTGATCGAGCGCGAGCTGAGGGGAGGTGGTGGGCCTTGAGCGAGCGATGTGACTCGTGCGATGGACGGATCGATCCGCGTACCGGTGAGTGCCGGTGTTCGGACTGACGGAGAGGTGGTGAGCCCGGTTGCCTTGGGTTCGGCTCGGTGACAATTCGGCAACGTACCCGCTGCTGATGCAGGTGGCGGGGTTCAAGGGTGCCGATGAGCGCGCGGTGAATGAAGTGCGCGGGTGGCTGTACGCGTGTGCCACCCAGTCGGCCGGGCACCTGACGGATTACGTCGTGGACTTCGGTACTGCGGCGTTGTTCGGTGGGGCGCGGACCAGCCAGTTGATCGCCTGGTGCGAGAAGGCCGGCCTGTTGACTCCGCGGAGGGTCAATGGGGCGAAGGCGTGGGTCATCATCAACGATCCGGAGTTCATCCACATTCGCACGCGCGAGGAGGTCGAGTGGGATCGGCAGAGGAAGCGAGACGTCGCGGACCTCGGTCTCACGGTGCCGGTGCGGCTTCGCGACGGGGACAACTGCCGCTATTGCGGTGTGCAGGTCCAGTGGCGCGGCAGAAAGTCGAATCGGTCGGCTGAGCTCGATCATCGCGTGCCTGGTGCCGCGGCGACGGTGGACACCCTGGTGGTGGCGTGCCGTCGGTGCAATGGCGCGAGGAAGGCGAATGCGCAGTGGGATGACGATCATCCTCTGCGGCCGGCCCCGCGGGTTGCTCGGTATGACCGGGTGACTGCGGAGTTCCTCACGGAGAACGGCTACCCCACGACGGCGAACCTCAGCCCTGATGCGACGGCTGCTGGCGACTCGGGATCAGCGCGCGATCACGCGCAGCGGCCCCTGGCGCCCGGCTCGGCGCCGGACTGGGTTTCGTCACCGGATCACGCCTCGTTCAGTGCGACGGCTGTTGGCGACTCGGGATCAGCGCGCGACTACGCGCAGCGGCCCCTGGCGCCCGGCTCGGCGCCGGCGGGGCGTGGTCCGGAAGTGGGGTCGGAACTCTCGCGGAACTCGATATCTGACTCTCCGGGAATGAGTTTGCCCGGGTCGGGTCGGGAAGAGATCGGGTCGGTTCGGGTGGGGTCTGGCCTGGGTCGGGATGGGCCTGGGGTGGGTCGTAGGAGGCGTGGCAGGCGTGGTGGTCGTGGTCGGTCTACGGAAGGTGAGCGGTGATGGGCTGGTCGGGTGAGGAGTTCGTCTACAGCACGGGCTCTGGGTTGACGTCTGCTGATGAGGATCTGCTGGGGTCGGTGCGTCAGCATCTGGACTACCTCGAGGAGGTGTGGCCGGATGTGGTGGAGCTGAGGGTGCCGTCGAATCGTGCTCGGGGTGTGGGTCGTCGGCATCGTTCGGATCATGCGGTGGAGGCTGCGCGTGTTCGTGCGGTGGCTGAGGCTGTCGAGCGTGCGGCGCCGGGTGCTGTGGTGCCGCCGGGCGTGCGTCCGGTCCCGGTCGATGTCGGGGCTCTGGATCTGATGGCGCAGATTGCTGGCGCTGCGGAATGGGCGTGCTCGTCGGTGGTGCAGGCTGCGGGCGTGGAGCAGCTCGATCCGGTGGGGTCGGTGTACGTGGACCCTCGGCCCTACCTGCGCCGGGCTCGGGCGTGGCTGACGGGCGCTCATGAGGCTGAGCCGGAGTTCCTGTTGGGGAATCTCGATTCGATACTGGCCCCGGTGGTGATGTCGACGGCCGCGTTCCTGGGCGACATCTTGGATGGTCAGGTCCTGGATGCGGTGTGCCCGTGGTGTGGTGGCCGGACGGCGTCGGCGCCGGTGGGTGGTCAGCGGACGCTGCGGGTGGTGTGTCCGGGTGGCCGGCTGAGGGGTGACGGTGAGCGGGACGATCGTCCGCCGATGGTGGTGTGCTTCGGGGAGAACTGCGAGCCGGGGCCTCGGGAGGTAGGCATGGTGTTCGGTGGTCGCCCGGCGTGGCCGGAGCGGGAGTGGGATTGGCTGTCGAAGCAGCTGCGCGAGGTGGCGCGCGTGTGACCCGGGGTGCTTGCTCGGGTGGGTTATCCACAGTACTGTGACGGCTGTCGGGAGAAGTGCACCCTGATTGAGGCCCGGATCGGTTCACGGTCCGGGCCTTCGTCGTGCCTACCGACGTCGACCTATGGAGGTGGTGGTCATGTGACCGGCCTGGCGTGGGAGGGTCGTCGGCGTGCTGAGGCGCTGGAGTATGTGCGTCGTGTTGGCGCGGCGAGGTCGCTGCCGTGCGTGATCTGCGGGCAGCGGATCAACTACGGGTTGCGGTACCCGGATCGAATGTCGTGCTCGGTGCAGCACGTGAAGTCGCGCCGCGCTCACCCGGAGTTGATCTGGGTGAGGTCGAACTGGGCGCCTGCTCACCTGGTGTGCAACCAGAGCGACAACGTCGACGGTGACGGTGATGACGGGTTGGGGCTGATGTCGTCGTGGTGAGCGAGCGGTGCGTTGTGCTGCTGTGCGGTCCGCCTGGTGCGGGCAAGACGACGGCTGCTCGTGCCTCAGGGTTGCGGGTGTTCGATCGGGATGATCCGGAGTGGTCGGGTGAGCGGGAGTTCGCCGCGGCGCTGGAGGTCCTCGGTCAGTCGCGCGGTGCTCGCGCGGTGGTGATCCGGTCAGGGGCGACGTCCTCGGCGCGGGATCGTGCCGCGGCGTTGATGGGTGCGACGCACCGGTTCGTGATGCTCGCCCCGCGCGATGTGCTGGTTCGTCGGGTGGTGCGGCGTGGTCGTGAGGATCAGCTGCGCACCACTGCTGGCGTTGACACGTGGCTGCGTCGCTTCGACCGGCGCGATGGGATCGAGTCCTTCCCGGGGTGGCCGGCGGTGTTCGCTGGCGATGACCTGGGTCTGACGTCGTGGTGATGGGAGGCAGCATGGACACGCAGTTCGTGGCGCGGGTGGTTGAGCCGGCTGCTCGCCGTGGCCTTCGGGTGCTGGTGGTACTCGATGTTCTAGCTGAGGTGCGCCCGGCGATGGACGCGATCGCGGAGGTGACGGGTGGCGATCACTGGTTGCCTGCGCCGTCGCTCGTGCGCCGGGGCTACGGGCAGGAGCGGATCGAGTGGGAGAACGGCGGCAGCGTCTCGTTCGCCTCGCTCCGCACACCGGCCGGGCGAAGCATGGTCGCAGATGTGGTGGCTGTGGTCCCGTCGGTACTGATCCGGCCTGACCGGTTGGCTGACCTCATTCCGTGCACGGTGACGAGCCGGGTGCAGGAGTGGATGGTGCTGCCTGGGCCGCTTGCCGCCAGTGACGTTGCGGCGCTGGCCGAGCGGTAGCCCCAGAAAATCTGGGATCGGGGTGGCTGGTCGGTCCCGCGCCGGAGGGTCCTCTCCCCCCGAGGCTTACCCCCCGGGGGTGGTTCGCGTTGTCGGATCGGTCCGGATGAATCCTGACGGGGGGTCGGAATGTTGGATCGGGCGCGTGTTCGGGCGGCATACGACTTCTTCGGCAGCGTGCGGGCGGCTTCCCGTGAGCTGGGGGTCTCCGAGGGTGCAGTACGTGCCGCGTTGGCCGACGGCGCTCGCGATCGCTACGTGAGGGCGCCGGCGCCGTCGGCGGTGGATGCGGTGGAGCCCGCGTTGCGCCGGCTGCTGTCGCGGTTCCCGAGGATCACGGTAGATGCGGCGGCTCGTGAGGTGGGGTGGTCGAGGTCGCGGTCGGTGCTCGCGGAGCGGTTGCGTGAGCTGCGTCCGGAGTACGCGAATCTGCCTGCGGTTCCGGGGGTGCAAACGGGCCGTTTTCCGCGAGATTCCAACGATCTGATGGTAGTATGAGAGCACGAAAGGCCCCCGCGACGGCTGGCACCGCCCGGGGGTGTGACCGACTAGCTAGGAGTCGATGTGTCTCAGCCTACCCACTCCCCCGTGCTCGCCACTGACGAGCTGCTGTCCTACCTCGCGTCGTGTGACGCGGAGATCCTGGGCGAGGGGAGGTACTCCGTCACTCGCCCAGGTGACATCACCGTCCGCGTCGCCCGTGACGACACCGATTGGGTGCTCCGGGTGAGCGAGCGTCGTGGCCCTGAGCTCTGGTCGGCTCGCTTCACCCACGCGCCGGCGCCGGTGATCATCGCGGCGATCGAGAGCGTCCGATGACCCGCCCGCTCCCGGCCGTGGGACTGAGCACGGTCAGTGCCGCGTTCAGCGCGCTGATCATGTTCGAGATCGACGCGAAGGCCCCGCTGGACTTCGATGCCGTGTTGGAGGTAGTCGCACGGTACGCGCCATCGGATCGCCCGGAGTTGGTCGAGCCGCTCGCCGAGGTCCTGGACGGCATGCTGCAGAGCGCTAGGGCACTGCGGTGACCGGGCAGCAGCGTGCGGTGGCGCACGTTCGCCCCGCGCGGCGCTCGCGGTCGCGGTTCTCCCGTGCTGCTGGCGCTGCGGAGACGATCGAGGGTTTCGGGCATGGCATGGACGTGGTCGGGTTGACGTTCGGCCAGTTCTCGCTGCTGGACCTGATCGAGGCTGGGCTGGAGGTGACGGGGCCGGCTGATGTGACGATCTCGACGTGGTCGGCTGGGTTCTACGACGTCGAGGCCGCGCAGCGGTTCGCGCAGCTCGGGGCGATCCGCTCGATCCGGTTCGTGATGGACTCCTCCGCGAAGCGTGGACAGGCGACCCCGGTCGACGTCGCGGGGCTGTTCGGCGCGGAGTCGATCCGGGTGTTCCGCACGCACGCGAAGTTCGCGCTGCTGCGGAACGAGTCCTGGGACGTGGTGATCACCACGAGCATGAACCTGAACCTGAATCCGCGGTGCGAGCAGTTCGAGATGACCGATGACACCGACCGCGCGGACCTGTTCTCGGGGTTCGTGGACGAGTTGTTCCGTGAGCTCCCGGAGGGTGCGACCGGTGACCGCACCGTCCCGGAGCACCTGGCCTTTCCCGACGTCGACCCGCAGCGGTCCTACCGCGTGGGAGGAAGGGTGGCGACGGGACCATGGCGAAGAGGAGCACCGCGGGAGTAGAGCCTCCCGAACTGCTGGACAAGGATGCGGCCGCGGTGTGGCGAGAGGTCGTCGCGGCGCATCCCCAGCCAGCGCGGATCGTCGGCCCGGACCTCGAGGTGTTCTGCGGGCAGGTCGCGTTGGCTCGCAACTGCCGCGATCGGGTCGCCCAGGAAGGCGAGATCGTGGAGGGCGCAAAGCGCGAGCCGATTCCGCACCCGGCGATCGCGCTCGGCAAGGCGGCGCAGGAGTACGTCGCGAAGCACGCGCCGCGGTTCTCCCCGCCGGCGCCGATGAAGCGCCGCACGGGCCCGGTGTACGACGCCACGCGCCGCTCACTCGCCGCTGCGGCGCACCTGAAGGACCGCGCGGAGTTCGAGGGCGCTGCTGCGGCGCTGCTGACCCTGGCGTGGTTGATCGATGAGGCGCAGCGCGCGGGGTACGCGGCGCTGGAGAAGGCAGCGTTCGGGACGATCCCCTCCTACCTGAAGGGCTGCGCCGAGCTGCAGATCACGCCAGCCTCGCTCCCGGTCCCTGTGGCTCCCGCGGGCGCGACCAAGACCGCCAGCAACGTGACGAGCATGCAGGACCGGGCGCGGGCTCGCCGCGGCTCCGCCTAGCGAGAGGAGCGCCGGTGATCCCCTCCACGCTGACGGCGTTGTCCGAGCCGATCGACTCCCTCCGGCCCTACGCCAAGGACCCGCGCCGCGCCGATGTCGAAGCCGTGGCGGCTTCCCTGGCCGCGCACGGGCAGTACCGGCCCGTGGTCGCGCGGGTCGGCACCCGCGAGGTACTCGCGGGCAACGGCGTCCTGAGCGCCGCTCGGACGCTGGGGTGGGAGCACCTCGCGGTGACGTGGGTGGACGTCGACGACGACGGCGCCGCACGGATCAACCTGGTGGACAACCGCACCAGCGACCTCGCGACCTACGACGACGCCGCCCTCCTGGAGGTCCTGACCTCGCTCCCCGACCTGTCCGGGACGGGATACGACGACGCGGCGCTCGCGGCGCTGCTGTCAGACGCCGAGGGTGACCCGGTCGGGCTGACGGACGAGGACGAGCCAGCGCCGCTGCCGGCCGAGCCGGTGTCGCAGCTCGGGGACGTGTGGGAGCTGGATGGGTCCCTGGTGCTGTGCGGGGACTCCACCGACACCGAGGCGGTCCTGGGCGCGCTCGCGGGGCGGGTGCCGGACTGCATGTGGACTGATCCGCCCTACGGTGTGGCCTACGTCGGCGGCACCTCGGAGAACCTGACGATCCTGAACGACAAGCCGGAGGATCTCCCGGACCTGCTCTCGGGGGCGTTCGCGACGGCGGTCGCGGTGTGCCGGCCTGGGGCACCGGTGTACGTCGCCTACGCGACGGTGGAGGGTGTCTCCTTCGAGACGTCGCTGCGCGGCGCTGGCGTGGACGTGCGTCAGCACCTGGTGTGGGTGAAGCCGTCCCTGGTGCTGTCCCGTGCGGACTACCACTACCGGCACGAGCCGATCCTCCATGGCACGACCCCGGAGCCCGGCGAGGGCGAGGAGCCCACGACCCACGAGGGTGTGGCCTACGGCTTCACCGGTGGCGGGTCGGGCAGGCTGGGGCGTGGTGGACCGAACTGGTACGGCGACGACCGGCAGACGACGGTGTTCGAGGTGCCCAAGCCGAAGCGCAACGCCGAGCACCCGACGATGAAGCCCGTCGAGCTCGTGCTGCGGATGCTCGCGAACTCCTGCCCGCGCGGTGGCCTGGTCCTGGACCTGTTCGGTGGGTCCGGGACGACGCTCATCGCAGCGTGGCACCACCGCGCCAAGGCCGCACTGGTGGAGTTGGACCCGAAGTACGTGGACGCGATCTGCCTGCGCTGGCAGTTGCACACCGGGCACCTGCCGGTGCGCCGCTCGACGGGTGAGCCGGTGGACTTCACGAAGGCGAAGGCGTGAGCACCCGCTCTCGTGAGCAGGACCTGCTGGACTTCGCTCGTGCCGGCGTGACGATCGATGAGATCGCCCGCCGCCTGGACTACCCCGACCCCGACCAGGCGCGTGTGGCGCTCGCGGTGCTGCTGCGGGAGGCGACGCCGGAGCTGCGGACGGACGACGTCGCGGTGCTCCTGGAGTGGGAGCGGCTGGATCGTCTCCATGTCGCGGTGTGGCCGAAGGCGATGAAGGGCGACGTCGCGGCCGTGGAGCAGGCGTTGCGGATCGGTGATCGCCGCCGGCAGATCAAGGCGGACCTCGCACGCGCGCCGCAGGCGCAGGAGCGTCGGGGGGTGGCGACCGGACCCTGGGGAGGTGCTCGGTGAGCGCGTCGACTCTCCCTCGGCAGAAGCCGCGACGTAAGCGGCTGGGGTCGCGGGTGCCGCGGGTGTTCACTCCCCCGTTGCAGCCGTTGGAGCCACGCTCGGCGGCGACGGAGGCCCGCACGCTGGGGTACGACGTCATCGACTTCGCGCGCGATGTGCTGGGGATCGTCCTGCACCCGTGGCAGGAGTGGCTGCTGATCCACATGCTCGAGCTGAACGAGGACGGCAGCCTGCGGTTCCGGTACGCCGTGGTGCTGGTGGCTCGGCAGAACGGCAAGTCGACGATCTCGAAGATCCTCGCGCTGTGGTTCATGGTCGTGTGGGGATGGCCGCTCGTGCTGGGCACCGCGCAGGACCTGGACGTCGCGGAGGAGATCTGGCAGGGCGTCGTCGACTGGGTCGAGGACGAGGAGAACTACCCGGACCTGGCCGCGCTGCTGCAGCGCGTGGTGAAGGTCAACGGGAAGAAGAGCCTGGAGCTGACCTCCGGCGCCCGGTACAAGGTGAAGGCCGCGAACCGGAAGGCCGGCCGTGGCTTGTCGGGGAACCTCGTGCTGCTGGATGAGCTGCGGGAGCATCACTCGTTCGCGGCGTGGGGCGCGATCACCAAGACGACCATGGCCCGCGCGGAGGCGCTGATCCTGTGCCTGTCGAACGCGGGCGATGAGGCCTCGGTGGTGCTGCGGCACCTTCGGATGCTGGCGCACGCCGCGATCGGGGATCCGGACGGGATCAACGCGGCCGCGGGGCAGTCCTCGGAGGGGCTGACGGAGTTCGACCTTGACGAGGTCGCCGAGGCGCTCGAGGAGGACCTGGAGGACCTCGACCCGGAGGACCTCGACGCGGATCCGGACATGCTGTTCCTGGCGGAGTGGTCCTCCACTCCCGGGTGCGATCCGCGCGACCGGGACGAGTGGTGCTGGTCGAACCCGGCACTGGGTCACCCGAACGGGATCACCGAGCGCGCGATCGTCGGTGCGTTGAAGGCTGATGACCTGCGGACGTTCCGCGAGGAGAACCTGTGCCAGTGGAACGACGGCGTCGCAGACGGGCCCTTCCCGCCGGGTTCGTGGGAGCAGGGCCAGAACGTCCCCGAGGAGACGCCAGACGGTGCGCTTCGGGTCGCGGCGGCAGATGAGCTGCAAGGTCCACTCGTGGCGTGCGTGGACATGTCCGTGCAGCGTGCTCACGCGTGGATCGCCGTCGGCGGCTACCGGGCGGACGGGCTGCCGCAGGTGGAGATCGTCGCGAAGCGCGCTGGTGATGACTGGGTGCGTGAGTGGCTCCTGACAACGGGTGTCGAACGTGGCGTCACTGCCGTGACCGGCCAGGCGAAGGGCGCACCGATCAGCCCGCTGATCGCGACGCTGGAGGCTGAGGTCGCGTTCCCCATCGACGTGGTGCCGCTGGCGGGTTCGGACCTGCTGGAGGCGTTCGCGTGGACGTTCGACGCTGTCCGTGACGGGAAGGTCCGCCACAACCGTCAGGGCCCGTTGGATCGCGCCGCCGGCACCGCGAAGACGAACACCCTCTCTCAGGGCGCCAAGCTGCTGGACCGGCGCCACGCGGACATCGACGTGGCTCCGCTGCAGGCGTTCATCGGGGCGTACTGGCTGCTGGCTCGCCGACCGGCGAAGCCCGCTGCTCCCGCGCCTCAACTCCCCCTCGCTGTGCGCGAGTCGTGGGACGACGTGCCCGGGCAGACGTTGACCGGTGACCTGAACGACATCGAGTTCTGAGTGAGAGGGGGTATGCGATGACGGCTCCCACGACCCCCAGCGGGTACACCAGCGAGGTCACCTCGCAGTGGTGGGATGACGCTCAGCACGAGACGGCGCCGGAGCTGCGGTGGCCGAACAACATCGAGGTGTACGACAAGATGCGCCGCACCGACGCGCAGGTCATGTCGGTGCTTCGCGCGGTCACGCTCCCGATCCGGCGGACGGCGTGGCGGTTGGACCCGAACGGCGCTCGCGATGAGGTCGTGGAGTTGGTCGCGGAGGATCTGGGGTTGCCGATTGTGGGCCGTCAGACGTTGCCGCCGGTGCGGGCGCGGGATCGGTTCTCCTGGAAGGAGCACCTGTACCACGCGCTGCTGATGCTGCCGTTTGGGCACTCCCCGTTCGAGCAGGTGTACCGCATCGAGGACGGTCAGGTGCGGCTGCGGAAGTTGGAGTGGCGCCCGCCTCGGACGATATCGAAGGTGGAGGTCGCCGCGGATGGTGGTCTGGTGGCGCTGGAGCAGGTGTCGAGCACGACGGGGCGCGCGGCGCGCATGCCGGTGGATCGCCTGGTGGTGTACGTGAACGATCGTGAGGGTGGGAACTGGCTGGGTCAGTCGCTCCTGCGGACGGCGTACAAGCCGTGGATCCTGAAGGACCGGATGCTGCGGGTGCAGGCGCAGACGGTGGACCGCAACGGAATGGGTGTCCCGGTGTACACCGCCTCGGACCGCGAGATCGTCGGCGAGTCGGCAGAGGATCGGCAGCGGCGTGAGCAGCAGGAGGTCGCCCGGGGTCAGGAGATCGCCTCCAGTGTTCGCTCGGGTCAGACGGCCGGCGCGTCTCTCGCGCCGGGAGCGAAGCTCGAGTTGCTGGGCGTGTCCGGGACTCTCCCGGATGCCACTCCCCCGATTCGCTACTACGACGAGCAGATCGCACGCTCGGTCCTGGCGCACTTCCTGAATCTCGGCACGGAGACCGGCTCGTGGGCGCTCGGCTCGACGTTCGCGAACTTCTTCGTGGAGTCGCTGCAGGCGCTCGCGGGGTCGGTGGCCGATGTCGCGACTCAGCACGTGGTGGAGGACCTGGTCGATCTGAACTGGGGCGAGCGTGAGCGGGCGCCGCGTGTGGTGTTCGACGCGATCGGTTCGCAGCGTGACGCGACGGCGGAGGCCGTGAAGGTCCTCATCGATGCTCGCGCGATCACGCCGGACGAGCCGCTGGAGGACTTCTTGCGTCTGGCCTACGGGCTGCCGGCCGCGGCCCCCTCGACCCGTCAGCCCGACGTCGACGAGCAGGAGGAATCATGACGCGCAGCACGATGGACCCGCGGGCGATGCCCCCGGGTGGGTACCGGATGGAAGCGACCGGGCAGGACACCGCCGACGTCTACGTCTACGGAACGATCGGTGCCGGGTTCTGGTCTGACGGGGTGAGCGCGTCCGACTTCGTGCGTGAGCTCGCTGACCTGGACGTCTCCGAGATCAACCTGTGGGTGAACTCCCCGGGCGGGCTCGTGAAGGACGGGGTGTCCATGATGAACGCCATCGCGCGGCACTCCGCCCGGGTGGTCGCGCACGTCGATGGGCTCGCTGCCTCGGCGGCGTCGTTCCTGATCATGGCTGCTGACGAGGTGGTCATGGGCCGCGGGTCGGAGCTGATGATTCACGACGCGTCGAACATCGCGTGGGGTGACGCGCGGGTTCTGCGGAACGTGGCGGACCAGCTCGACAAGACGAGCGCGACTATCGCGTCGGTCTACGCCGAGCGCGCGGGCGGCACCGCGCAGGAGTGGCGTGAGGCGATGCTCGAGGAGACCTGGTACTCGGATGAGGAAGCGGTGGCCGCGGGCCTCGCGGACAAGGTCCTCACCCTCACCGGCGACACCGCCAGCACCGATGAGGCCGACGAGCCCGCCAACGCGGTCGCGCAGCTCGCGCGGGCCGCTGGCTTTGAGCACGCCGGCCGCGGTGATGCCCCCGCCCCCTACATGCCCCGCCGCACCGCGGCGGCAGCCGGACCCCGCCCGGCCAACCTGAACGGCGCCCTCGCGGCGCTCGCGTCCCTCTCGGGGGTCGCAACACCGCCGGCGCCGCCGGTGGATACCCATTCCTCAACAGGAAGCGAGGACGGCCCCATGGTCGACTTCATGAAGGGGGTCCGTGAGCGGCTGGGTGTGCCGGCCGACGCGAACCTGAACGATGAGCAGGTGCTCGCCGCGCTGGACGAGGCCCTGGCCGAGCAGAGCGACGAGCCCACGACGACTTCCGCATCGGCGCTGCCGGATGGTGCGGTGGCCATCGACAGCGAGGTGCTCGCCGGGCTGAAGGCTGACGCCGCCGCCGGTCGCGCCGCGCGCGACGAGCAGGAGAAGTCCGCTCGCGCTGCCCTGGTGGAGGCCGCCGTCGCGGACGGGCGCATCCTGCCCCGTCAGCGCGAGGGGTGGCTGAACAAGCTCACCCACGAGAAGGACGCCGCGGAGGCGCTCGCGAGCCTGGAGCCGGGTCTGGTGCCCACCAGTGCGAAGGGCTTCACCGGTGGGGTCGATGAGGCCCGTGACGAGGACGGTGACCTGTACGCGAAGGCGTGGGGCGCCCCGGAGCAGAAGGAGGCGGAGTGATGGCATCGCACATCCACATGTTCAAGCCCGGTGCGGCGGTGACGTGCGCCGCTGGCGCTGACATCACCGGTGGCCAGGTGGTGGCGATCTCGGGTGACCGGGAGGTGTCGCCGGCTGGCGCTGCGAGCACCGCGGTGTTCGGGGTGGCCGCGACCGACGTGAAGGACGGTGAGGACGTCCTCGTGCTGCGAGGTGGTGTTCAGGAGCTCGTGGCGTCGGCCGCGATCGCTGCTGGTGCCCGTGTCGCGGCTGCGGCCGGTGGGAAGGTCGCCACGGCGACCGAGAACACCATCGGCCTCGCGATCACCGCCGCGTCCGCGGCGGACGACAAGCTCCAGATCGCTCTGGACTGAGAGAGAAGGGAAGGCACATGGCGAACTCGCTGACCTACCCGGTCCCGGCGATCACCGGGACCGAGAATCTGTCCGCTGAGCAGATTCACCAGCTGCTGCTGTCCAAGTCCGCCGTCGCGCGGCGGGTGCGGACGCTGGCGGACCAGAGGTTCATCTCCGATGCCCTGCTGACGGGCCAGTACCGCACGGAGGGTGGGGCGATCCTGTACGAGACGGGAGAGCCGATCTTCCCCGAGGGTGACCCGGAGGTCATCGCGCCGGGTGGTGAGTACCCGCTGGAGCAGATCACCACGGGTGAGCTCGCGGCGGCGAAGGTCGACAAGTGGGGCAAGGACTACCCGATCACGGATGAGTCCATCAAGCGCCGCGGGATCGACCCGGTCAACAAGACCCTCACCCGCGCGGTCAACGGGATGGTGCGTCACACCGACGGGACCTCGCTGGGTGTGATCGCCTCGAAGGTGACCGCGACCAGTGCGGCGTCCGCCGGGTGGACGACCGCGTCCGCGATCGCCCGTTCGGTCGAGCTCGCGAAGGCGCGCGGTGAGGAGTCCGGTGAGGGACACGTCTTCGACACGATCGTCCTGACGCCGACGAACTACGCGACGGTGATGAGCCTGTTCCTCGATGCGGGGCTGCTGCCTCGTGAGGCGGCGAACCCGCTCATCACGGGCCGCTGGCCGGAGGTGCTCGACATGCGGTGGCTGCGCTCGGCGCACGTGCCCACCTCGGCGCCCATGCTGGTGGACAGCGACGAGCTCGGGGGCATGGCCAACGAGAACCTCGGTGGCCCCGGGTACGCCTCCGCTGGCCGCTCGATCGAGACGAAGGTCATCCGCGACGACAAGACCGACAGCTACCTCGTGCGGGTGCGTCGCGTCTCGGTGGCCGTGGTGACCGACCCGTCCGCGGGTGTCCTGATCACCGGGACGGGCCTCTGATGGCCGCGGCGAAGAAGTGGGCCGTGAAGGCCCCGCAGATCGTCGTGAAGGTCGAGGGCGCCCAGGGTGGCGAGGTGTACCTGCGCAAGGGCCGGGTGCTCCCCGCGACCGTGAAGCCCGAGGAGGTCAAGCGGCTCGCGAGCCTCGGCCTGGTCGTCGAGGTGAAGGAGTCGCCCAAGGAGCAGGCGCCAGGTGGCGACGGTGGCGACGGCGGCTCCGCCGGCGCCAGTGCCAGCGGCGACAGCGGGAAGTAGCGAGGGAGGGGGCGTCATGCCGGGAGACTTCGCGACGAAGGACGACATCGTGAACGCGTGGCGCCCCCTCAGCGCTGGGGAGGAGCGTCGGGCTGACTACTGGCTCGAGGTCGCTTCCCGCAGGATCCGCAACCGGTGGCCGGACGTCGACGCGCGGCTTGCGCTGCCCGTGGGTGACCCGAGGGCGCTCGCTGAGTTCGACGTGCGGGACGTCGTCGTGCCTCTGGTCATCGAGGTGCTCGGTGGTCCACCGGTCCCCCATGCGACGTCGTTCAGCATCACCTCGGGTGTGGAGTCCCGGTCGGTCACTCTCGCGAAGTCGGGGCCGGCGGACCTGGCTCTGTTCGAGCCGTGGATGGTGGAGGTGTTCGAGGGGAAGGCGGATCCTGCCCCTCAGCCCTCCGGCCGGTTCCCCGAGCCGTGGGAGCCGTTCGCCGAGTGGCGGGAGTGACCGGTGAGCTTCTGGGACCTGCACACCCGAGCGGTGACGGTGACCTCCACGACCTACGGGGAGCCCGGACCCACGGGCGTGCCGACGATGGTCACGACCCCTCGCGTGATCGAGGGCGTGAACGTGCAGCAGGTCGGCACGAGCGAGTCGGTGGGCAGTCAGACCCTGGTCACGGGGCGGTGGCGGGTGTCCTGCCCGGCCCTGGCCCTGTGGGTGCAGCCGGGTGACCCTGTGACGCTCGATGGTGACTCCGCGGAGTACTTCGTGGAGGGTGAGCCCGCGCACTTGCGCGGCGGGGTGCTGGATCACACCGAGTTCGTGGTGTCCTCGCGGCGGAAGGGGGCGTGATGGCCAGGAAGCAACCGTTGGATGTCGACGCGCTCGCCGCCCGCGCTCTGGAGTCTCCCGCGGTGCGGGAGGCGTTGCGGCGCCGCGCGGAGCAACTCCTGCCCCGCGCGCAACGGCTCGCGTACACGGCCGGCGCGAACTCGTTCGCGAAGTCCCTGCGGGTGGAGCAGGGCACCCGGCCCGGCACGAAGGCGAAGAACGGCCTGCAGCGGCCGTTCGCGCGGGTGGTGGGTGACTCCACGGACGAGATAGCCCGGGCGGATGCGGCCGCGAAGCTCACGCGCCGGCAGATCCTGCGCAGGGCCGCTCGTGGGTAGGTGGCCGAACGCCCAGCAGATCGTGCTGGAGTGGCTGCGCTCGCGGGGCGTCCTGCCCACGGCTGGGCTCCTGACTGAGGAGCCAGCCAACGGTGACCCGCCCCTGCCTCGGGTCGTCATCGAGGTCCCTGCGCAGTCCTCCGACGGGCTCAACCGCGAGGTCGACATCGAGTTGACCGCCGTGGCGTCGTCGCTGGACGCCCTGCGCAGCCTCACCTCTGACCTGACCTCGGCGATGTGGGCGCTCGCGGGTAGTGGTACCGCGGCTGGCTATGTCGATGAGGTGCGGGAGGAGTTCGGGTTCGGTGATGAGCCGAGTCCGAATCGCGGGGTTCGTCGCGCGATTGCGACGTTCTCTGTCGTCGTCCGGCCGAGCGCCTGACACCACCACCGTTCAACCAATTTCGCCCCCATGGCGGTCTCTCCGGGCCGTGTGGGGGCTTCGTCGTGGAAGGGGCGTCTCATGCCTGATTTCAACCCGGAGCTCAACAACCAGTCGGTGCGCAAGTGGGCGAAGCAGAAGCTGTGCGTGGGACCGCGTTCGCTGCTCTCGCCGGATCCGTTCGCCTCGGGTCTGTTCGGCGTCGATCACCTTCCGATCGCGGTCCCGGCCGGATTCCTGGACCTCGGCTACATCACGACCGACGGCGTGACCGATTCCGACTCGATCTCGGCCGAGGGCACGCAGATGCTCCAGACCCTGGACGACGTCCGTCGGGACCTGACGGCGCGGGAGCGGACGCTGTCGCTCACGTTCGGTGAGCGCAACGCGTGGACGCGGGCGCTGCGGGCTGGGGTGCCGTTCGAGGACTGGCCCGTGGACAAGTACGGCGCGACGGACTACGTCGAGGGCATGGACTCCGAGGAGGACTTCGAGGAGCTGGTGTGGCTGCTGTACAAGCAGGACTACACCGGCCCGAAGGCGGTGTTCGGGGTGGAGGTGTTCTTCCGAGGGAAGATCACGAGCCTGACCGACCGGACCCGCAGTCGGACCGCGGTGGACGGTGTCGGCCTCACGATCAGCCTGCTGCGTGATGACGTCTTCGGCGTGAAGCGCGAGGCGGAGGACGGTCCGGGTATCGGTGCCGGCTCCACGCTGCCGCAGGTCGCGACGATCACCCCGGCGGAGGCTGTCCCGGGCGACCTCGTCCGGATCGACGGCTCGCACCTGGGGACGGCGACTGACGTCACGTTCGCGGGCACCTCGGTGGCTGACCTCGAGGTGGCGAGTGCGTCGACGTTGTACGCGATCGTCCCGTCCGTCTCGGCCGGCACGACCGCGGTCGTGGTCTCCTCCCCGGCTGGGGACTCGGCCACGTTCAGCTACGAGGTCGGCGGCGCCTGAGCCTGCCGCTTCGTGTGTGACCGCGTGGCCCGGGTGGTGCGGGGAACCCCGCCCGGGTCACGCGCTGTTGGTTCCCCAGGTTCCCCAGGATGTGAGGCACGGTCATGGTCAATCGAGCGACGCGACGCAAGGTCGCCCGCAAGCAGTTCCGCGAGAAGCTCGCCGAGCAGGTCATCGGTGAGGACTGGCTGGTGGAGGTCGAGCTGGAGAACAGCGAGGCGTCGATCTTCCTGCGTCCCACGTGTCAGCTCGATGCGATCGACGAGGACCCGGAGTCCTTCGGCGCGAAGGTGAAGGCTGCGCAGACGGCGCATGACCTCGCGTTGGTGGCCCTCGGGGAGTACCCGGAGGTCGGCGCGGAGGACCAGCTCACGATGTGGCTGGGCGACGGCGGGACCGTGCAGGATCTGCTGATCCTGTTCCGGTCGGAGTCGGACGCGCTGGGTGAGCGCCTGGGAAAGTTGCGCTTGGCGCCGTAGAGGCGCTTCTCGGGGAGCACCCGGAGGCGGTCGAGGCAGCGTTGCTGCAGACGTACTCGCCGCGCGACCCGGTCGCGGAGGCGATGGTCGGCGAGATCACTCCCCGCCAGTTGCGGGTGATGATCGAGCATCTGCCACCGGGGAACGCGTGGCAGCGGGCGGCCTACGGGCCGTGGGGTGACAGTGAGCGGCTCCAGGCGGACACGTCCAACCGGCTGCGGGACATGCTGCTGTTGCAGTCGCGGCAACTGTCTCTGGTCGCTGGCGCGCTGAAGGTGAACAGCCTGCAGGTCGGGAAGCCCGAGTACATCACTCCACCCGAGCCGGTCGGGGCCAAGGACGTGGTCCGAGCGGATCTGGATCGCGCCTACGAAGAGCAGGTCGCCGCGGAGCTCGATGCCGTGATGCATCGCGAGTAAGCGGCAGCAATCCGACGTCGAGGGGAGGGCCTTCACGTGGCTGGTGATGTGCAGTGGCTGGATGTCCTCCCCTCGATGGAGGGGTTCGGGAAGGCTCTCAAGACCGGTGCTGACAGGGCCGCGAAGGACGCCGGGAAGTCCGCTGGGCTCGCGTGGGCGAAGAACTTCGATGACGCAGCGAGCACCGACGCCGAGGCGAAGCGCGTCACGGAACTGGAGCGCGCTGCCAAGACCGCGCAGCGCGTGGTCGACACGGAGACGCAGAACATCGCCAAGGCGCGCGCGGCCCAGCGCGACGCGGCCGCGCGCGTCCTAGACGCTGAGGGGCGCCTGGTGAAGGCCCGCGAGTCGGGCGACACCAGCAAGGTCGAAGCGGCGGAGCTGCGCCTCGAGGGAGCGCGTGAGCGGTCCCGTGCGACGTCACTGAAGGTGGAGTCCGCCGAGGGTGCCCTCCGCGCCGCGTACCAGGAACAGCGCGACACGCTCGGGCGCCTGGATGAGGCGCAGCGGGACAACCGCACCGAGACCGGGAAGACCGAGGGCGCGTGGGACAAGCTGCGCGGCGCGTTCAAGAAGAGCGACGACGCCGCCGGCGACGCCGAGGGCAGCCTGAAGAAGGTCGTCACCCAACTGGCGCTTGCTGCTGGTGCCGCCGCCACGTTCGCGGCCGCGTGGGGTGGCGCGATGGACCTCTCGGCGTCCGAGGCGACGCTGGAGGCGTCTCTGGGGTTGAGCGCCGAGCAGGCGGAGATCGCTGGCGACGTCGCCGGTGGGCTGTTCGCGGACTCCTACGGCGAGTCGATGGGCGATGTGACCGGCGCCGTCGAGGCGGTCATGTCCAGCATCAAGGGGATGCGCGAGGGCACCGAGGAGGACATCTACGCGATGTCCGAGCGGGCGCTCGCGTTCGCGGACATCATGGGCGCGGATGTGGAGGAGTCCACGCGTTCGGCTGCGCAGCTGATCAATCAGGGTCTCGCTGCTGATGGTGTGGAGGCGTTCGACCTTCTGGGTGCGGCGTTGCAGCAGGTGCCGTCGGCCTTGCGGGGCGAGGTGCTCGCGGCGTCGGATGAGTACTCGACGTTCTTCGCGCAGCTGGGTCTGGATGGTCCGGAGGCGGTGGGGCTGCTGGTTTCGGCCAGCGAGGATGGTCAGTACGGCATCGACAAGATGGGCGATGCGCTCAAGGAGCTGACGATCCGGTCGACGGACATGTCGTCGACGTCGGTGGAGGCCTACGAGGCCGCTGGGTTGTCCGCTGAGGACATGTCGGCGAGGTTCCTCGCGGGTGGTGAGGACGCGAACGCGGCCCTGGGTGAGCTGGTGGACGGGCTCCTGGGGATCGAGGATCCGACGGATCGAGCAAACGCCGCGATCGCGCTGTTCGGGACGCCGCTGGAGGATCTCGGCACCGAGGGGATTCCGGAGTTCCTGTCCTCGCTGTCGGGGGCGGATTCGGCGCTGAGCGACTTCGCGGGCACCTCGGGTGAGGTGACGGATGCGGCATCGAAGACGGTGGACCCGATCGAGGGCGTGAAGCGCGCGTTCATGGGTGTGCTCGCGGAGGGTGTGCAGCCTCTGGTGGAGCCGCTGCAGGCAGTGGCGTCGTGGGCTACGGAGAATCCCGGGCTCATGCAGGGCGTGGCGATCGCGCTGGGTGTGTTCGCGGGCGCCCTGGGTGTGGCTGCGGTCGCACAGTGGGCGATGAACTCCGCGATGCTCGCCTCCCCCATCACGTGGATCATCCTGGGGATCGTCGCGATCGGCGCCGCGGTGGTGGCGCTGGTGAAGAACTGGGACTCGGTTTCTGCGTGGCTGATGGACACCCTCGGTCCGGTGGCCGACTGGTTCGTCGGTGCGTGGAACTGGATGCTCGAGGCTGGCCAGGCCGCGTGGGAGGGCATCAAGACCGCCGCGCAGTGGGCGTGGGAGAACGTCCTCTCCCCCGTGTTCACCGCGGTTGACGACGTGATCACGAACGTGGTTGGCCCTGCCATGACGTGGCTGTGGGAGAACGTGTTCGTCCCTGCGTGGGACGGGATCAAGTGGGCGTTCGAGGTCGCGTGGAACGTGATCAAGCTCGGCCTGGACGCGATGAAGCTCTACTTCGAGAAGGTCATCGCGCCGGTCGCCACCTGGTTGTGGGAGAAGGTGTTCCAGCCCGCGTGGGATGGGATCAGCGCTGGCGTGACGTGGATGTGGGACGAGGTCGTCAAGCCGGTGTTCGACTCCCTTTCCGGGTTCGTTGAGGACGTCGTTGCCCCGGGCATCGCGCGTGGTGTGGAGATCGTGAAGGGCATCTGGGATGGGCTGATGAGCCTGTTCCGCGCCCCGATCAACTGGGTGCTGGAGACGGTCTGGAACAACGGGATCGTGACGGTGTTCGAGAACGTCGCGAAGGCGATCGGCTCGGACGCTCGACTTCCGCAGGCGAGCCTGATCGGCGCCCCGTCCTCGAGTGGGTCTGGTGCATCGCGTGCACCTGCCGGCGTCGGTGCACGGGCGTTTGCTCGGGGTGGCTACGCGGCTCCTGGGTGGGCGCTGGTCGGTGAGGAGGGTCCGGAGCTGGTGAACTTCACCAGCCCGGGGCGGGTGTACACGGCCGTAGAGACCGCGCACGCTCTCGCTCACGGTGAGGACCTCTCGCCGGAGCTGTCGCGGCGCGCGGCGGGCGCGTCCCCGTCGCAGGCTCTGGCACCGATGGGTGACAACATCGTTCAGCGGGTCGGCTCGGCGATCGGCTCCGCAGTGTCGTCTGCGGCGTCTGCTGTGACCTCGTGGGTGCGCGGCGGGCTGGCCAGTGCCGCCGGTCTCGTCCTGGACCCGGTGAAGGCTCTGATCGGGAACACCGTCTCCACCTGGGGCACGTTCGGTGAGCTCACAGGTGGGGCCGCGACTCGCCAGATCGACAACCTGCTGGAGTGGATCCGCGGGAAGGACGAGGCCGCGACCGGCCCGGGCGGCATCGGCGGCCCACCGCCCGGAATGGACGGGTGGGTGCGCCCCTCGCGCGGACCCGTGACCTCACGGTTCGGTCCCCGGTGGGGCGGCACTCACGCCGGTATCGACATCGCCGGCGGTGGCCCAACCTTCGCGATGCACGACGGCGTCGTGTACCGCACCGGGTCAGGGATCCTCGCCGGCCGCACCGGCCTGGGCATTGGGATCGACCACGGAGGTGGCACCTTCACCTACTACGGGCACAACCCGATCGGTGGAATCCAGGTGCAGCCTGGTCAGAAGGTCACCGCTGGGCAGCACATCGGCTACCAGGGCGCCACGGGCAACGTCACCGGCATCCACCTGCACGCGGAACTACACCGCGGTGGGTGGGGCCGCGCCGTCAACCCGGAGTCGCTCGGTGTGTTCGACTCCGGCGGCTACCTGCAGCCCGGCGCCTTGGGGATGAACCTCTCAAACGCACCCGAGCCGGTCCTGACCGGGCAGCAGTGGGACGACATCCACACGCTCGCGATGCGCGGCGCCACCGCCGGGCGGATGCACCCGGACGACATCACCGCGCTCGCCCGCACCATGGCGAGCGAGCTCGGGCTCACACTCGGGCCGATCGCTGACGGCTACCGCGACCTGCGGGACACGACTGACGGCGCCCGCCGGCGCTCGCGGATGGGGTGACGATGGCGATTCAGTGGGGTTCGTGGGCGTCGGGTTCGTCGTACACGCAGTCGCGTGTGGGAATCGATGTCGTTCGTTCCGGGGGGACGGTGACGGCGCGGTTCTACGACGCGTCGAACGCGCCGGTGACGGGTGACAGTCGCACGTTGTCCCGCACGGGTGGGTCGACGTCGTACTCGGTGACCTACGGCAGTGGTGGTGGGACGACGTTCATCGAGTCGGTGAACTACTCGATTGCGGCTGGTGCGTCTCTGACGATCAGTGCGTCGGTGTCGGGCGTGTTCAACGGTGCGGCGCCGTCGGTCTCGGTGTCGGTGTCGCGGCCGTTCGATGCGCCGGCGGCGCCGGGGACGCCGTCGGTGGCGCGGTCGTCGGACACTCGGCAGGTGGTGTCGTGGTCGCGGAATGCGACGACGGCGGCGCCGTACTCCTCTCAGCGTGTGCAGCGGCGAGACTTCACGGGTTCGTGGGGTTCGTGGCGTGAGATCGCGTCAGTGTCGTCGTCGGCGACGTCGTACACGGACAACGGAACTGTGGCTGACCGGGCCTACCAGTACAGGGTGCGTGCGGTGAACTCGACCTCATCTGCGACGTCGGGGCAGTCGGACACGGTCTATACGACGCCGGCTGCGCCGTCGGGGTTGGTGGCGAGCAAGTCCGGTACGGGTGATGTGATCCTCTCGTGGACGAACAACGCTCGGGTGTCGGGGTACGAGACTCGAGTGATCTACCGGTACGAGGATGGGGCGTGGTCAGACGAGATCGCGGTGGCCTCGGGTGTGAGCACATACACGTTCACGGGGGCAGATCCGACGCGTCGGATCGAGTTCCACGTGCGAGCTCGCACCACCGATGGGTCGAATCTGTATTCGGGGTACGCCGCCTCGGGGTGGGTGCAGTTGCAGACGCCGCCGGATCCGCCGTCGGGGTTGTCGCCGTCGGGTGGTGCTGGTGACGCGACGGAGGCCGTGGGTCTGTCGTGGACGCATGTGCCGGCGGACACGAGCCCGCAGCGTCAGTTCGAGTTGCGGCATCGTGAGTCAGGCGGCTCGTGGGTGACTGTTGGTCCCGTGGCTGGTGGATCGCCATCGTGGTCGTTGCCTGCTGACTCCTACAGCAATGGTGCGATCGTGCAGTGGCAGGTGCGCACGTGGGGGGATCACGAGGACCCGTCGTCATGGTCGGCCACGGCCACATTCACGATGTCGGCGCGTCCGACTGTTGTGATCTCGGCCCCCGACGGTGGTGTGGTGGAGACGTCCTCTGCAGAGTTGTCGTTCGCGTACTACCAGGCGGAGGGGAAGCCGCAGGCGGCGTACCGGTGGTCGCTGGACCCGGGTGGGTCTGGCACGGTCTCCGGCTCCGGCTCGAGTCGCACCCTGGCCGGGTTGACCGATGGGCGTAGCTACACCGTGACGGTGGAGGTTCAATCCTCCGCGGGGTTGTGGTCGGCACCGGAATCGGTCTCATTCGCGGTGGAGTACGCGGCGCCACCGCCGGCTGTGCTGGAAGTGGAGTTCGTCCGGGAGTCCGGTGCTGCAGTGATCACGATCAGCACACCGTCAGGCACACCGGCGGCGGAGTCGGTCACGCTGGAGCGTCGGGTGAACGGCCGCGACTGGCACACGGTGACGGAGGGCCTCGCGCCGAATGTGACCGTGGTGGATCCAGTGCCGTCCATTCGGGGTGTCACGGAGTACCGCGCGGTGACGGTGTCGCCGTTGCCATCCACCGGGACGGGGCCGGTGGCCGTTCTGGAGGTCGCGGAGCCTGGGTGGGTGTTCGTGAACTGCGGGCCTGGTTGGGAGTCCGTGCGCCGCTTCTGGGGGAACCCCCGGTTGTCCGCTCGTGCCTCCCGGCCGCGCGCCCTGCAGGCGTTCGCTGGCCGAACGGATCTGGTGGAGATGTCCGGCGATCGGCAGGACCTGGAGGTCACGGTGTCCGGGGTTCTCACGCCGGACAGTTCGACCGTGGAGGAGATGGAAGAACTCGGCCTCACACCGGGCGAGGTGATGTACCGCGCCCCGGACGGTCGCCGTGTCATCGGATCGATCGGGGAGGTGTCCACCGGATGGATGGACCGTCATCGGTCCTCGGTGTCGTTCACCGTGACGAGGGTGCGACGTGAGCCGTAGCGTCGGGGTCGCCCTGCCGGGCGTGAGCAACCCCCTCTGGGCTGCTGCTGGGGACCCGCTGAGTTCATCCCGGATCACGCGGTTCTGGGTGGAGACCCTCACGCCAGACGAATTGTCCTACGGCATCCTCGACGGCGTCACGGGCGGCTCTGTGGAGTTCTCCGCGTCCGCACGGGTGAAGGCCTCCGGGTCGATCACCCTGCACAGCAGCGAGGTCCCGGCGCAGCCGTGGCTCACGATGCGGCTGCGGCCCTGGATGAGCGTCACCGCGGGTGGGCAGGAGTTCACCTGGCCCCTCGGGGTCTACCTGCCCTCCGCCTCCACGCAGCAGTGGACCGAGACCGGCTTGACTCTCCCGGTCGAGCTGATCGACAAGGTCGCGGTCCTGGACGACGACAAGCTCGAGAGCACCTTGGCGCTCGCGGCGGGATCAGTGGTGACGGATGAGGTGCGGGCGTTGATCAGCGGTGCAGGTGAGTATCCGGGGAGCGTGACCGACTCGGATGCGACGTTGAGGTCTGCGCAGGTTTGGGAGGCGGGCACGCCGCGGTTGACGGTGATCAACGACCTGTTGGCGACGATCAACTACCGGTCCCTGTTCTGCGACGGTTACGGGTCGTTCCGGGTGGAGCCGTACCAGCGTCCGGCGGCTCGGCCACTGCGGTACGACCTGCTCGATGATGCGTCGTCGATCTACTCCCCGGAGTTCACGATCGATGAGGACATGTCGAGCATCCCGAACCGTGTGGTGGCGATCGCGTCGACGGCGGAGTCGGAGCCGATGGTGGCGGTGGCGGAGAATCTGGATTACTCCTCGCCGTACTCGATCGGGTCTCGCGGTCGGGTGATTGCTCCTGCTCCGGCGCAGGTGGAGGCGACGGATCAGGCTGCGTTGGACGGGATCGCTCGCCGTCGCCTGATCGAGGCGTCCACTCCTACGCAGACGGTGGCGGTGTCGATCCTGCCGGTGCCCTTGGAGCTCTTGGACGCGGTGAGGCTGCGCAACCAGGCCGCGGCGCATGACGAGCGGCACTCGGTGCAGAGCATCCGGGTGGAGTTCGATCCGCTGGCGTTGATGACGGTGCAACTGCAGAGGGTGGTGGACCTGTGACCCTCCACGGTGAGCTGACGAACGTCAACCGGCGCATCGACGACCTCGCACGAAGCCTCCCCCGCTACCGCTTCGCGACCATCACCGCCACGGCGCCGGTCAGGGTCCGGCTCGACGGCGACTCCGAGCCGCTCCCCATCACCCCGCCCTCGCTCGTGGACCACTCGACGCTGACGATCGGCGACCGCGTCGCCGTTCGCCTGCACTCCGGCCAGCTCCTGCTCGAAGGCCGCGTCTACTCCTGACCATCACACACCCGCCCCCACCGAGATCGGTGGGTCCTTCGCGCTGCCCTTGAGGAGGCCGCCCGTGACCGTCCTACCCGTAGACGCCGCAACCGGTGACGTGACCCGCGCCATGCGGCACACCGCCGAGATGAGAACCCTCGTGGAAGCCGCCCAGGCCGACCTCGTGGCCGCCCAAGAACGCCTCACCACTGCGGTGAAGGCCGAATCCACCGCCCGCGCCGCTCTCGATGCGGCGCTCGCTGTAGCTGCTGAGGGGGTGGGCTCGTGACGTACTTTCCGTGGAACTCGTTCGCGCTGACGGACGTGGAGGGGCGTCGGCCTCTCGCATCGCAGGTGGTGTCAATCGCGGACTACGAGACGGGTGAGCCTGTGACCCCGCTGGACGCGGGGATGCAGCCCACGACGTTGGTGACGGGTCCGATGGGGCAGGTCGGGAAGTTCTGGACGGAGGACCACGACGCGATCACGTTGACGGCGGGTGGTGTGGAGCATTGGCTCATTCATCCGACGCGGATGCGCAAGGGAGAGAAGGGCGACCAGGGAGATCGGGGGGAGCCTGGCCCCTATGGCGGCACGGTGGTCACGGATCCTCAGGTGGCGTCCTACGTCGCGGGGATGTCCGAGACTGCGGTGGCGCTGAATCATACGTTCTTGTCGAAGACGGCGAGCCGCACATTGGTGGTCGAGGACTTCTTCGTTGATGGGGACTCCGACAATGAGACCTGGCAACGGGCGGTCGATGCTGCGATCGCGACGGGTGGGCACTGCACGATCCAGGGCACCAAGCCGCTGTACGTCCTGGAGCACGAGATCGACATCCGGGGCCTGGATACGGTGCTCATCATCGGGCTGGGGTGGCGAGGCACGACGTTCATGGGCGACGGCGAGCACTACTGGGAGGACAACACGCAAGGGCTGCGGGCCGCGTTCCACGTGCCCCCTGGACCCGGTGCGAACGTCACGGGCGTCGTGTTCCGGGCGCTGCGGTTTGAGGGCGGGCTGAACACGACCCTGAGTGGCTTCGTGCGCGAGCCAGACAAGATCACCCCCGGCTCCTACGATCACGGCGCGATCCGCGCTGCGGTCGAGTTGAACGGCAACCTCGTGCCGAACGAGTCGACCAACCCCACAATCCGCGGCGTGTATGTCGTGGACTGCGAGATGTACGCCCTGCCGATGCTCCCGCTGCACTTCCGGGGCGTGTCTGAGTCGGGGATGATCGACTGCCGCCTGGAGCGCAACCGCGACCCCGGCTGGCTGTTCTGCCAGGGCGTGCGCGTCACCGGGAACACCATCCGCTGGTCGCAGGACAACGGCATCAGCCTCTCGCGCGGCTGCACTCAGTTCGTGATCGCCAACAATGATGTCTACGGCTCCTACTTCGGGGGCATCCACGTGGCCGGCTTCGGGGGTGACGCCGGCCCGTCCTATGGCGTGGTAGTCGGAAACACGATCCGGCACTCAGCCATGTACGGGATCAGCGCCGAAAAGGCACCGGTGGCGATGGTCATCACTGGCAATGTGATCGACGGCGTGAACCAGGGCGCGCCGGGCACCAGTTGGGAGACAGACAGCCTGAGCAACCGCTACGGCTCGGGCATCCTCGTGGCTGGCGACCACGAGACGGGCGCGATAGCCAAGGCTGTGGCCGTCACGGGAAACACCGTCATCCGCGCCGATCGCGTGGGCATCTGCTACTTCCTGACCGAAGACCTGACGATCACGGGCAACACGATCATGGACTCCGGAGTCGCCACCCTGCCGGTTTCTGGCGAAGCCGTCCCGCTCTCGCCTGTGCGCAACATCGGCATCGGCATGGCGTCGGGTTACCAGTCCGCCGCGACTCACACCGTCGTCACGAACAACAACATCGTGGACCGACGCGAGATCCCGCTCATGTTCTACGGCATCCACGACGGCGACGTTGCCGACACCGAACGATGGGGCAACACCGTCGTCGGCGCGCAAGTCCGCTACGTGGAGACCTGGAGGGCGAAGGACCAACTGGATGTGGGGTCCAGCGAGGCCACTGCGCCCGTCCTGTCGATCCACTCAGCGAGTGGCATCTACCGGCAGATCACCTCCTACGAGGATGGCGAACTACGAGGGCGTCTCAGGTGGGCGGCGTCCTCGAACTTCGAGGTCGTCACGGTGGACAACGCTGGCGTGGAGACCGCAGCCGTCACCGTGGCCCGCCTCACCGCACAAGCCCGGTTCGCCGCCCCTCCGCGCCTGCCGTCCTACACCACAGCGAACCTCCCCAGCAGCAGCACCATGGGCGCCGGCGCCATGCTGTTCGACACCACCCGCGGGAAGGTCCTCGTCTCCAACGGGTCCGCGTGGCGCAACCTCGACGGCACCGCACCCTGACTCACCCTTCGACGCCCGCACTCCTCACGCGAGGGTGCGGGCGTCACCCATACCCCGAGGGAGGCGTGCTCGTGGTGTTCCTGTCGCCGGCGCTCGCGGTCTTGCGTGATCAGCTCAACGCCACCTATCCGGGGCGTGACCGGTCGGCGGATGGGTGGATCGGGGACGCCGCCCACGCCTCCCGGGTCTCGGATCACAACCCCGACCCGGAGGCCGGTGGCATCGTCCGCGCCCTCGACGTCGACGAGGACCTCCACGGCCCATCGTCGGTGGACCAGGCGGGCACCCTCGCGGCGCTCGCGGCGGCACTGATCGAGGATCCGCGTACCCGGTACGTGATCTACGAGAGCCGCATCTGGGCCAACCCCGCCGTCTACCCGTCCAGCGGCGGGCGGTGGCGGCCCTACACCGGCAGCAACCCCCACACCCGCCACCTGCACCTATCCGTGCGGCACGGGCGGGTGTGGGACCACGACGCCACTCCCTGGCAGATCGGAGCACGCATGCACTCCCCCATCCGAGGCGGGCGCGTCACCAGTCCCTACGGCACCCGCAACGGCACCATGCACGCCGGGATGGACATCGCCCCCACCACCCCCGGCCGGGCGCCCGTGTATGCGACGTTCGCGGGGACCATCGAGCGGCTCGTGCGAGGACGCCAACCCGGGGACACCTCCCGCACCAACGAGCTCGCGCCCTACCGCACCGGCAACGGGGCACGTGTGCGCAACCCCGACGGTGAGACCCAGTTGTACGGGCACGTCGACGTACTGGCCACCCTCAAGGCAGGCTCCAAGATCGCAGCGGGTGACCTGCTGGGGTACACCGACCTGTCCGGCACCACCACCGGGCACCACGTCCACTACGAGGAATGGACCAGCAGCGGGGCGACACGTGACCCGCAGGTCTCCTTCGACCACTACGGCATCACCCCCGGCGCCGATACCGGCCAAGCCGCCCCGGCCCTCGCCCCCGAGCACCGCGACGCGCTCACCGCCCTCGGCTACGCCACCCTCACCGACTACCAGACCGCCCAAGGCCTGCACCCCGACGGGATCGCCGGCCCCATCACCATCGCTCACCTGGAGGACACCATGGCCACAATCAACGACCTCGCGCGCGACATCGCGGAGGTGAAGAACCTCCTGGCGATCGGCCGCCCCGTGGCCGCCAACTGGTACGCCCGGGTGCTGGCCGAGGCGAAGGACTCCGCGAAGGCCGCCGCGAAGGACTCTTCTGCCACCATCACCAAGCTCGCCCGCAAGGACCTCACGGAGATCCACTTCCGCACCGCCGACTCGGACCTGTGGTGCGTGGCCTGGTGGGGCACCGGCACCTGGGCGCGCGTCCCCACCGCGGACACCTGGAAGCGGCACAACGGTGTCTTGGATCACCTCGGCCTGTCCGACACCCGCGCGGTGGCCACCTGGGAGGAGGTCTCCGGCGCCGCGGGGTCCCTCGTGCACGACCCGGCCGCATTCGGCCGGCAGGTCCCCTGGCCGCCCTACCCCGCCACCTCCGAGACCGTCACCCTGCCCGTCGCGACCGAGAGCTGAGGCGCGGCCGTTGCCCCCGATCGAGCCGGACGCCCCGTGGTGGGTGAACATCCTCGTGACCGTGTTGGCGATCGCCGCGACCTCCGGTGGCACGGTGTGGGTCGCCACCCGCAGCACACGCCGCAAGGTCAACTCCATCGAGCACGAGGTGAAGCCCAACTCCGGCAAGAGCATGGCGGACGCCGTGAACCGCGTCGAAGACATCGTCACCCAGCAGGCCGAGCGCCTGGCCGGCCTGGGCCGCGACGTCGGTGGGATACGGCAGGAGATGCGCCAAGAGCGCACAGAACGGCAAGACGTCGAGCGTCGCCTCGACGAACACATCCAGGAATCCCCCCGCCGCATCGAACTCGGGATCCTGCGCTGGAAGAACCAACACCCCAACGACACCCTCTAGGGAGACCTCACCGTGCATTCGATCCTGACCACCGCCTGGTGGGTCGCTGCTGGGCAGCGCGCCGCCTACACCGCCCTCGCCGCCCTCCTGCCCGTCGCGGCCCTGCTCGTCGCCGGGCAGGCCGACCCGCTCGAGGTCCTCTCCCTCGTCGCAATGAGCATGGTCGCGTCCCTGCTCACCTCCCTCGCCGGCCTGCCCGAGCTGGGTGACCGCACCCCGCCCCTGTGGCTCGCAGCCCTGATCCGCGTGGTGAAGACGGCCGCGCAGGTCGCCGTCGCCGCGATGGGCACCGCGGTCCTGCTGACCGAGGTCGAGTGGGGCACCGTAGGCATCCAGGTCGCCGGCGCCGCCCTGACCACCCTGGTGCGGGTCCTGATGGAGCACCTCCCCGAGACCGACCCCGTGCTCACAGTCGAAGTCGCCACTGACCAGATCGACGTCTGATGGCTACGCAGACCGACGTCGACGGCGTGTGGCTTTGCGACTGCGGATGCGAGCACACCGCCGAGACCGCCGCGGTCGAATGCTCCGAGCAGTGCGCCACCGACCAGGACACCTGCCGCCAGATCACCCACCACCGACGCCCGTAGCGGGCTGCGTTGACCCGCGCTTCGATGTAGCGTGCAGCCTCATGGCCGACGACGATGCTCCGAGCGACTACAAGCGGGCCAGCGAGCGCCGACGGGCGGAACAGCGGCGACTCGCCCAGGAATGGTTGAACGAGAAGTGGGTGGGAAGCACCGCCTGCCCAATCTGCACCCAGGACGAGTGGACGGTCACACCCCTCATCCGAGCCGACGAGTTGGCCGCCAGCCCAAACACGATCGTGGTTGGCGGCCCGGTGTATGCCACGTTCCATGTGATCTGCACGAACTGCGGCTACGTACACGTACTCAATGCCGGGTTCGCCGGAATCCCTGTCGACCCCTACGACCAGGAGTCCGGACCACGATGAACGATGCACGTCGGTTCGTCGACCTGCCAGCGGGGCGCCTTCAACTTCCCAATGATCCGGAGGATTCATTCCCGATGAGGACCAAGGACTGGCAGCGGATCCGCAGTCGCGTCGAGTCACTCGCATCCAAACGGCGCGACTACGCGGCCCTGGCATGGGCCGCGGTCGGAGCCTTCGTGACGGCGGTGTTCACGGCCTGCACCTGGGCGCCTGCCTTCTCGATCATGGATGATCCACAGAAGTTCGCGTTCGCTTGGGTCTGGCCCGCCATTATCGGGTTCGGTGTCCTTGGCATCATCACGGCAGCGATCGGCTTCTTGGCCGCGGGTGACTTCGCGAGGCGCGAGCGCGCGACGGCTGAGGAGCTCCTGGGCGAGATGGACGACATCTACCCGCAAGGTAGTTGACGCTCACGTCGGATCACCCACCACCGACGCCCATAGACTCACCCCCGCAGCACCACCCCTCCGCGCCCCCGCCGCTCACGCCCACATCCCCCGGGCTTCGAGCAGCGGGGGCGCTTCTCGCTCTTTCCTCAGCTGCGTATGCGAACGCTGCCGACGGCAGGCTAACGTGCCTCCCCGTGAGCGAAGTCCTGATCCGTTGTCCCGAACACGGCGTTATCTCCGTCCCGAGCCCGGTCTACGGGCCGGGCGCCGCCGTGGCGTTCCAGGACTCAGCGACCCAGTGCTGGTGCGGCAGGAGTGTGCCCATTCTGGACGGGCAGTACACGTGGCCAGCACAGGAGGGTAAGCCCATCCGCTTCGTGCCGACGCGTGCTGAGGCTGAGCGGTTGCGGAAGGTACTGACCTGGGCTCAGGAGCACCGTGGCGATCCGAGGATCCCGGAGGAGACCATTGCCAGGCGCTTGGAGGAGGCAATCGAGGCCGACGCGCCCGCCCTGGCGCGTGCCGTCGATTGGGTGAAGGCCGACGCCCGGAAGGATCCTGTGAAGTGGGTCGGGCTGCTGCTCACGATCCTCGGCGTGGTGCTCTCGATGCTCCCCGGAGACGGGATCGACCAGGAGACACTCGAGCAGGCTATTCAGGACGCCGCAGAGGCTGCAGTCGAGGAGTACGCAGCCAGGGAAGCGCCCGCGTCCGACGATGCAGTGCAACCAGACTCAGGATCAAGCCAACGAGCGCAACCACCCGGGCTGCGAGAGATGGAGTGAACAGGACGACGAGTGTGTTGACGATCGCCAACGTCGCCCAGAACAATGCTCGCTCCATGGTGCTGATTATCACACCGCGGTCAATGCGCCCGCAGGCCCAGCACGTGGGCGCTCTAGTCCTCGATGGCGCGTAGCACGACCTGCAGCCACCACTGCGGCTGGGCGACCATGTCGGGCTGGGCGTGCGGTAGTGGATCCCACGGGGCGCTCTGCCCGGTGTCCTCGATCCACTCCCGCACCGTCTCGACCCACTGGTCGGTGATGTCCTCGACGGCGGCGACCTCATCGCGCACCCGGACGGGGATCGGGTCGCGCCCGGACTCCCACCGCCTGTAGGTGTCCTGCCGCACCCCGAGCCGGTCCGCCATCCACGGCCCCTGCACCCCGAGCCGGTGCCGCCGCGCCCGCAACTCCGCACCAGTCATGCGGTCCATATCCACGCTCATCGCATCCTCCACACCTAGGGGCGACCCTCACCCAGCGTGGGTGGGGGTCACGGGGGTCAGTTGGCCAGGGCCTCGCGGATGATGGCCTCAGTCTCGACGGGCACCTCGGCGCGGTCGTCCTCGATGTCGTTGAGGAGGTCGTCCGCGAAGGCCCGCAGTTCGTAGGCGGTGGAGAAGCCGAGCTCGGCGGCGAGAGCCTGAACGTTCATGGTGTCCTCCATCAGGACCCGGTGGTCTGGGGCTGTTCCCCTGACCTCGTAACCACCACATTACCCCACGCGGCGTGGGGTACGCAAGCCCTGCGGGGAACTCGTTGTCACACCCCGCCCGGACACAAGCAGTGGGAGCGCACTTCGTCGTAGTCTCGCAGTTCGTGTCGGCCCCGAAGAGCGCGCACCGCTCACGCGCGGTACCGTCCAGAACATGACTGACGGGAAGACCCAGAACGGAACTGGCTGCATATCTCTCGCGTTCCTGGGAATCGCTGCGCTGCTGCTGCTAGGCGCCTGCGGGAATGCTGTCGCCGACAACGTAGGGGGTGCGATAGGCCTGGGGATCGGCGGCGTCCTCACCCTCGCTGCTGGTGTCGTCTTCGCCGGACGATGGGGAGCCTCACGCGAGGCGATCGAGCCCACGGGAATCGTTCCCCCTGGATCGGCGGTCAAGGAATCCACGACCACTTCACGTCCCGCCGAAGGGCACCAGCCCAAGCCCCCGGTCGGGCATCCCCTGGAGCCGTGGCTGCCAGGAACGACCGAACGTATCGAGATCGTCGGCGAGAGGTACCGGCCGGCGTCGTTCGAAGTGCTATTCAAGGGGGTTCCGCAGGCAACGTCCTACGAGGGAGCCGAACTTGACCTGCCCGCTGCTCTGGTCGCCGACTTTCAGAACCCACATGACTCGCGAGCCGTGGCTGTATGGGTCGGGGGACAGCACGTTGGGTTCCTCGCCCGTGAGTACGCAGCCGTATGGGCTCCCCGCGTTGCAAGCTTGGCGGAGCGAGGCGAGTACTTCGAGTTCCCGGCACGCACGTGGGCGTCGGTTCGCCGCGATCGCACAAGTGCTCGCGTGTCGGTCTGGGCCTCCGACCCGGCACTGATGCGACCGTGCAACAGTTTCCCCAGCGAGCCTTTCACTGTGCTCCCGAGGGGCAGCGCTGTACAGGTGACGCGAGAAGAGGACCACATGGACGTGCTCACGAAGTACGCGACTGTGGAAGGCACACCGCTCATTGCGACTTTGCACAACGTCAAGGAGGTCCGTCCGCGCTCTACCGTCGACGCCATCGAGGTTCGGTTGGACGGCCAACGGGTCGGAATTCTGTCACCGACGCAGACTGCGAACGTAGGGCCTCTTGTGCAGTACCTCGAGGAGCGGCACCGCGTACCGGTCGCCCGAGCGGTTGCGAAGGGCAACGCGCTCAAGATTGACGTCGTTCTGTACGTCCAGAAGGCTCAGGAAGTCGACGAATCGTGGCTCGAAGGCATCGGACCAGTGGCCTCAACTCCCTCCCCTAGTGAGCCCCCGAGCATCGACGACTAGGCTGCATCAACCAATGGAGCACCACCACTCGTCCCCGCTATGCGATCAGGTCTTGGTCCGCTCGGTGGGAGGTCGGTGCGTTGCGCGGCGCCGTTGACGCCCGCCCGATCCCACTCCGGTGGACGGATGCGCCCCACCCGGGACCCATCCCTGTGACCGCCCGCATCGAGTAGGAGCACTCCGGTGCCGAGCACCTCGACACCGTCGCAATCGCATGGACCCGCACCCTCGTCCTCGTCCGCGTGCCCGACCCGCGGCACCCGCTGAACAACGCCTGGGCGCCCACGAGTGATGTGCGGCGACGCCCAGGCTGAGGGTGGCTGCACACGCCAGTCACGCTCATGACCGCAGGCCTGGTCGCGGTGATCTGGCTCCTGGCCGACGACTGGCTACGGCAACTGTTCCAGCAGGCCGTGGACCGGGTGAGCGGACCCTGACCGACCCGACGGCGGACCGGCGGCCACCGGAGGGCGCGCACCAGGAGCCCCGGAGCCATGCGCACGAGCGTGGCTCGGCGATCGCGGAGTTCGTGATGGTGGGCGCCCTGGTGCTCCTGGTGCCCCTGGTGTACCTGGTGCTCACCCTCGTGCAACTGCAGGGGGGCGCACTCCGCTGTCTGCGCAGCCCCTGTGGAGCTCAGGCAGCGCCAAGCTCAAGCGCGCCGAGTAGAGCGTCCTCGATGGCGGGGCGGATGGCCGTGAGGTACGGCTGGTAGGGGTGAACTGTGTCTGCCTTGGTCAGTTCGTCCTGGGCGAACGCCGGACATAGCCCGTCCACGCAGAACCAGTCCTGGCTCTCGATCGCTTCGATGGTCGGATCAGCGCCTGCGAGATCGCGGACCACCGAGGCACGGTCAAGGTAACCCTGGGTCGGTGTGGATACGCAGTCCGCCGGCGCGGAGAGAGTGCTGTAGCACTCGCTCACCTGCTTCTCATATGGCGCCGGGGTCAGCAGTACGACCTTCTCGGTACTGCCGACAACCGCCTGAACTGCCTCCGTGAACCCGGTGGTCCAGTCCTCCACCGGGAGGTTGCCCGTTGTCCCGGTGATGGTGCTGATGGAGAACTGGGTGGTGATGATGACCGCGTCGGGCTGTGTCTCCTGGACGAGCTGGTCGGCCTCTTCCTTCCAGTCCGCACACCGTTCAGCGGCGCCGCCGGAGGTGAGGTCCAGGGTGCTGAACTCACACCCGTTCATGGCGAGGGATCGCACAGTCCATCCCTGATCAGTGAGGATGTCTACCAGGATCGGAGCGTATGCAGCGGCCGTGGAGTCGCCGAGGAGCACTGCGGTCCGCTCACCATCACCCCAGGTGCAGCCTCCGTCGGGTGCTGTGGCGGGGTCGGCGCACTCGGAGAACTCCTCGCTCATCCCCGAGCCTGTGCCGATCTGCTCCACGACGGCCTCCGGCCATGCCGAGGTACCCAAGGCGTCCTCGAGGGCCTGAGTCACCTCGAGTTGGGCCGGCCCGACACTAGGCTGCTCCTTCTCCGTCCCTTCTGAACCATCGATGGGCGCCGCGGTTGTGGCCGCGACTACCGGTGCTGTGGTGGGGGCTGTCACCGTGATAGCGACGAACGCCAGTACCGCGGTGGTGACCGCGAGGAAGCCCGTTGCTCCGTACTTCATGCTGTCGGCGTACTGGCTGCGCCAGGACTTCCAAGCCTCCCTGGCCCGAGGCTTCTTGAAGAGCGGAGACTGGTGGATTGGCTTCTCGATCGCGTGGTAGGACGCGACAGCGAGAGCGAATCCGACCACCAACGTCAAGGCGTACCCCAGTGACCCGGATCCGGGGAACAGAGTCATCCCGAACACGATCGCCGGGAAGTGCCAGAGGTACAGAGAGTATGAGATGTCCCCGATGTACTTGGAGACCGGGTTGGTCAGAATGACGGCATGCTGCGGCTCATCGCCGATACCTGCCGCGATCGCCATCGCGGCGCCCAGGACCGGCAGCAGCGCCCACGGCGCGGGCCACACAGACTCCGGAGTGATCACAAAGACGGAGACGACCATGATCGCCAGGCCTGCCCACGACAGCAGGGTCCGGGCGCCCGCACGCCCCGCAAGGGACCTTCCTATGGCCGGTGCGGCGACGGCGATGGCGGCTCCGATCCCGAGCTCCCACCCACGCGTCAGGGTGGAGAAGTAGGCGAAGGTGGGCGAGGCTGTGGACTCGATCATTGCCCAAACGAACGACGACACGGAGACGATCCCGATCGAGCCGCCCGCCAACAGACGGGTGCTACGCGCCGTGACCGGGCGGAAGCGGGCGTACAGCAATAGCAGGCCTAGCAGCAGCCACGGCCAAACGAAGTAGAACTGCTCCTCCACGGACAGGGACCAGTAGTGCTGCAACGGCGAGACCGCGGCGCCCTGCCCGAAGTAGTCGGTGCCCTCCAAAGCCAGGTTCCAGTTCTGACCGAACAGGAACGACCACACCGCGTCCCACGTCACGGACTGCGCCCTGGACGCGGGGAAGATCAGGTAGCCCAACGCCACCGTCACCAGCAGCACCACCGTTGCCGCGGGAACGATGCGCTTGATCCGGTTGCCGTAGAACCGAAGGAACGAGATGTGCCCCGTCCCCTCGTACTCACGCAACAGCAAGCCCGTGATCAGGAAGCCCGAGATCACGAAGAACATGTCCACGCCCGCGAACCCACCATGCGGCCAGCCCAAGAGATGATCCAGGAAAACAACCACCACCGCTAGCGCACGTATGCCCTGGATGTCACGACGAAGGGCCTTCTTGGGCGGTGAGGCGTGGGCTGAGGATCGCATGCGTGGTGGTGCACCTTTGAGTTGGGTTCGGGGGGGAACGCTGAGTGGGATGCTACCGACCGATGCAGCCTGCCGCTCGCCGCACCGGGCCGACGGTCGCGGCGACTTCGTCACACCACGCCAGGACGCTCTCCGTCCTGGTCCGAGTCCCCAAGCCCGCATTCGGCGCAGTACAACGCCTGGGTGCCTGCGACCGAGACGCGACCTCTGGCTCTAGAGGTTCGCGGCGGCCTGTTCCAGCGCAAGCATCGCGCCGTTGGCGAGCATGTTGCCGGCTGCTCCCGCCCAGATCGGTGTGGCTGCCGCTCGAACGCGACGCCAGGCGGAAGCGCGTTCTTCATCGTCGGTGGCTTCTCGAATGACCGTCATGCCCACGAACTCGGAGGTGGCTGCGGTGTACTCGGCGGCATCGCCTCGCACAAGCGACTCTCGGATCCGAGCGAGCAGGCTCAGGAGGTGGAGCCGCACCGCTTCGGAGAGCTCGAGTTCCTCAATCGCGCGCTCCACTTCGCTGATCGCGGCCAGCACACGACCCTCGGCCGCGGGGTCGAGGCGGACCAGCGCGCCCTGCTGGTCGAAGACCAGCGCGAGAGTTTGAAGGAGCATTCGCGAGTCGTCAGAGAGTGCCTTCACGCCCTTCGGCTGTGGGTGGGGCTGAGGGGTGGTGATTGCCCGCTGCCACTGCGCGATGCCGCTCCGAAGGTTGTCAGCGTCAAACCCGGCGCGCCTGAACGCTTCGAGGCGCTGCTCGATCTGCACGATGCAGGACATGGCCTGGGTCATGACCGCCGATTCGCTGAGCTGCTGCTTCTCCGCGAATCGGCGACGCTGAACGGTTGGTTGAGTGTTCGCTGGCGCGTCCCATCCTTCGAAGATGTGAAGAAGGGCTGTTGCAGGGTTGGCAATGTGGACCATCACCACAAGGTACTGCTGTGCGCATCCACGCTCGACAAGAACGGCCTAGGCGGCGCCGTTGATGACTGCCATGACGGCGTCGTCGGGTAGGAGGACGTAGCGCTGGGTGGTTTCGGGGCGTGCGTGGCCGAGTACGCGGCCGACTGCGAGGAGGTCGCGGGTGGCTGCGTATCCGGCGGTGGCCATGCGGTGGCGGAGAGTGTGTGCTGTCCAGTGTTCGGGGAGGGCGTCCGAGAGCAGTCGGGAGACGTGCCCGGGTGAGAGGTGGCTACCGCGACCGTTGGGGAAGAGCCAGCCAGGTTTCTCGGCGAGTGCGGCGACGAGCTCGCGGTTGACGATCGGGACGGTGCGGGTCTTGCCGCCCTTCCCTTTGACGTAGAGCCTGCCGTTGACGAGGTCGCTCCCCCGCACCTGCGCGATCTCGACGCAGCGTAGGCCGGCATGTGCGGCGAGGAGCATCATGAGGCGTTCGCGTCCGGTGGTGTAGGTGAGAACTCGGTGGAGAACGGGGTCGGGGATGGGGCGTGGTTGGCCGGTGGGAACGGTGACGCTGGGAAGGCCTGCGGCTGGGTCGTGGTCAAGGTGTCCGGCGAGATGTGCCCATCGATAGAAGTTCACGATGACGGAGCGGGCACTCTTGCGTGTCTCTGGGCTCCAGTCGAGTCGGGCGAGGAATCGTTCGAGGTCGCGACGCTCGGCGCGAAGTGGGTGTGGGACTTTAGTCCTGAGGTTGCGTAGGTAGTGCTGATGTAGACGCACCGTTCCCTTACCGCGCCCACCTGCTCGCATTGCCGTCGTATAATCCTGAACGACGCTTTCCCACTTCACGTTGTGTTCCTCTCTGGCAGAAGTCAGAGAAGCAACGTTTCCACCGTTGTTTCGCGTTCGCTCGCGGGAGATGATCACTCCGTGCATGACATGACGGCTTCCGCGATTAACGCGTACTCCACACGGTCCGGGCGGAGCGTGCGGTTCGGCTGACGGTGATGGCGCGCCCGTCGGAGACGATGAGGCGGCTGGCGCGTGGGAGGTAGCGCCGTCGGAGCTTCTCGACACGGCTATCGAGTTGGACGCGGGTGGCGATGATGGCTGCGGCCGCCTCGCCGGTGGGCGTCGAAGTGCGGGCGAGGTCGCGGATCGCGGCGCGCCAGGCGTCCACGCCGTCGCAGATGCTGCGGGCTTCGGCGTCGAATGCTGCGTCGATCGCGCGGGCGCTCACGAGGCGCTCGATTCGCGTCGCTCGGCAAGGTCGATTACCTTGCAGGGAGTGTCGAGTGAACCCGCGCTGACCTGCGATGACGTGTAATCGGACGGTTACTGGTTCGAGTCCAGTTGCGGGAGCCCACGAGGCCCCTGACCAGCACCAACGCCGGTCCGGGGCCTCTCCTCTTCCCCCCGGAGGACGCATGGAGACCGACGAGGACGCGCTGGAGGTCCCCCCAGCATCCCGCCATTGGTGGCATGGTCGCGCGCCGTGGTGGGCATGGATCGCGCTGATCTGCGCCGTCGGCCTCGTGCCGTGGATCGTCTACCTGCGCATCACGCTCCCTCGCACGTACGTGGTGGAGACCTGGGGCGCCGCGTGGGTGGGATTCGACATCGCGCTGGCCGCCCTCTTCGCTCTCACGGCGTGGGCCGCGGCCGGACGCTCGCACCGTTTCGTCATGTTCGCCACCGCCACGGGCACGATGCTGTTCGTCGACGGCTGGTTCGACACCATGCTCACCGATAACTCCGAGGACCGCGGCTCCTACCTGGCGCTGCTGTTGGAGGTGCCACTCGGCATCGCTCTCCTGATGGCGGCGGCGGGGTGGTTCCGCGAACTGCGGCGCGTTTCTGCCACCGGTCCGCATCATGCGAGAGACCCCGGACGGCTGCGCAGGGGGCGGAGCAGCCGACCGGGGTCGTGACGAGACTCTACACCATGTCGTGCGGTCTTCAACTATGCCCCGTCGTGCCAGACTGGGACGGTCGAGCCGCACGGCCGCCACACCGCCCATGACCACCCCGGACAGGGTGTGGACGAGCCGCCGACCAGCACACCCCGATCAGCACGGAGACACCATGGCCCACCGCGAGATCCGCATCGTCGGCGACCCGGTCCTGCGCACCCCCTGCGCACCGATCCGGGAGATCGACGACGGCGTGCGCACCCTGGTCGCGGACCTGCTGGAGAACGTCGACGAGGACGGGCGCGCCGGCCTGGCGGCGAACCAGATCGGCGTCGGGCTGCGGGCGTTCTCCTGGCACATCGACGGCGAGCTCGGATACGTCCTGAACCCCCGGATCGTGGAGCTGGGCGAGCAGACCCAGCACGGTGACGAGGGCTGCCTGTCGGTGCCCGAGCTGTGGTTCCCGACCACCCGCGCCAACTACGCGCGCGTGGAGGGCATCGACCTGGACGGCGAGCCGGTGAGCGTGGAGGGCGAGGGCCTCATGGCCCGTTGCCTGCAGCACGAGGTGGACCATCTCGACGGCATGCTCTACCTGGACCGGCTGGACCGGGAGGTCCGCAAGCAGGCGATGCGGGCGCTTCGCACCATCCGCTGAGGTCCGCGGACCCGGCCGGCACGCAGGCCTAGGATTCCTCGACGGCGTCCGCGGCTGCGCGCAGCGCGCGCACGGTCGCGGCGACCGCCGGCACCCGCAGCAGGTCACGGGTGGTGACCGCCTGCACGGTGCGCGGCGCGGCGGGCCGCACCTGGGCGACGGCCACCCCCGGGCGGGAGACGGCCGCGTGCCGTGCGAGCCTCGGCAGCATCGCCACCCCCAGCCCCGCCGCGACCAGCCCCACCACCGCCGCGTAGTCATCGGTGGCGTACGCGATCTGCGGGGTGTAGCCGCTGCTCTCGGTCTGGTGCATCAGGTGGCTGCGGCAGCGCGGACATCCCGCGATCCACTGCTCGTGCGCCAGGTCAGCGATGTCGACCTCATGCTCTCCGGCCAGGGCGTGACCCTCCGGGAGCACCACCACGGTCGGCTCTGCCAACAGGTCGGTCGTGACCAGGCCTGCGTCGCCGTCGGGCATCGGCTGGTCCGGGAAGGTGAAGGTGAGGGCGAGGTCCGCCCGCCCCGCCCGCAGCAGCCGCAACGATTCCGGGGGCTCCACCTCCTCCAGCGTCACCCGGAGCTCGGGGTGCTCGCGCCGCAGCGCCGCCAGGGCGGCGGGCACGAGGGTGGCGGAGGCGGAGGGGAAGGCCACCAGCCGCACGACGCCGGAGCGCATCCCGGCCAGGGACGCCACCTCGGCCTCGGCCGCCCGCAGCACCCCGGAGATGGTCTCCCCGTGCCTGGCCAGGGCGGCGCCCGCCTCGGTCAGCCGGACCGTGCGGCCCTGCCGGTCCAGTAGGGCCGTGCCGAGGCGCCGTTCCAGGCGTGCTGCCTGTTGGCTCGCGGCGGGCTGGCTGACGCCCAGGGCGCGCGCCGCGGCGGTGATGCTGCCGTGATCCCGGATGGCCTGCATGAGCCGGAGCCCGGTGACGTCGAGGTCTGCCATGCCCCATACATAACACAAGCCAATACCTACTGCTAGGAACTGGCCGTTGTGCAATGTCTCGCCGATCAGCAGGCTGGAGACATGCCACAGACCACCTCGGGACTCGACGACCTCCGCGCCGCGTTCGCCCCTGTGCCGGGCTACCTCGACGCCGCCTCGAACGGGCTGCCGACGCGCGCCTGTGCGGAGGCGATGACCGCCGCCATCGCGGACTGGTCGGCGGGGCTGGGGTCCCCCGCTTCCTACGACCCCTTGGTGGAGACCGCGCGCCGCGCGTTCGCCGACCTCGTCCAGGTGCCAGTGGAGCAGGTGGCGATCGGCGCCACCACCGCCGTGTTCGTGGGGTTGATCGCCGCAAGCATGCCCGACGGTGCGCACGTGGTGCTCGTGGACGACGACTTCACCTCCGTCACCTACCCGTTCCTGCAGCACGCGGATCGTGGCGTGACCACGACCGCCGTATCGCTGGCGGATCTCCCCGACGCCGTGGCGCGCGGATGCGACGCCGTCGCGTTCTCCCTCGCCGCCTCCCGCACCGGCCGGATCGCCGACGCCGAGGCCGTCCTGGCCGCGGCCGAGCGCGTGGGCGCCCTGACGATCGCCGACCTCACCCAGGCGGCCGGGTGGATGCCCACGCACGCGGGCCGCTTCGATGTGACGGTGACCTCCGCCTACAAGTGGCTCGGCACCCCGCGCGGCGTGGCCTTCATGACGGTGGGCGAGCGCGCACAGCGCGACCTGCACCCCATCCACGCGAACTGGCGGGCCAGCGCGGATCCGTGGCACAGCGTCTACGGCGTGGAGCCCGCCCTCGCCGAGGACGCGCAGCGCTTCGGCTCCTCCCCCGCCTGGCTCCCGTTCGTCGGGGCCGCCGCCTCACTGCCGCTGTTCGCCGCCGCCGACCCCGAGGAGGTCCGCACCTACACCGTGGGTCTGGCGAATGCGCTGCTGGAGCGCCTCGGCCTCCCGGCGAGCGACAGCGCCATCGTCGCCCTGCGCGACGCGAGCGGGCACGCCAAGCGCGCCCTGCAGGAGGCCGGCTGCACCGTGGCCGGGCGCGGCGGCGGGGTGCGCCTCGCCTTCCACGTGTGGAACGACCAGGCGGACGTCGAGCGCGCGGCCACGGCGCTGCTCGCCCTGGGCGCCGAGCTCTCCGCGGCCTGAGGCTGCCCACCCGCGGGCCGCCGCCTGTCCGCACCCGGGTCAGGCCACGTCCCGCCCGCCGACCCAGACCCGCTGAGGGAACCAGTGCTCGTCCCACCACACCAGGTCCGCCAACCCGCCGGCGGCGAGCCGGCCGAGGTCGTCACGGCGCACCGAGTCGGCGGCCGTGCGGGTGCAGGCGGTGAGCACCGCCTCGGGTTCGAGGCCGGCGGCGATCATGCGGCGCACGCCCTCGTCCAGCACGATCCCGGCCCCGGCGATGGTGCCGTCCTGGCGTCTGCCCAGCCCCTCGTCGTCGTTCATCACGCCCTGCCCGCCGAAGGTGAGCGGGGTGCCAGGGGGCAGTCCGGCCGTCACGATCGCATCGGTGACACCGACCCAGCGATCCGGCGCCGCCATGCGCACCAGGCGCACCGTGGTGGGGTCCAGGTGCAGTCCGTCGATGATCGTGCCGACATGGAACCGCTCGTCGGCGAGCACAGCGCCCGGCACGCCGGGTTCGCGATGACTGAGTGGGCGTTGGGCGTTGAAGATGTGCGTGGTCATGGTGGCGCCGGCGTCACCGGCCGCGCGTACCTGCGCGGCCGTGGCATCCGAGTGCCCCACGGCCACCACGATCCCCCGGGCCGCGATCGCCGCGATCGCCTCCAACGCGTGCGGGAGCTCGGGAGCCAGCGTGACGGTCGTGACGATCGCCCGTGCTGCCTCATGATCCAGCACCGCCGCGAGGTTCTCACCCGTGGGGTCCAGCATGCACTCCACGCGGTGGGCGCCCTTGCGCTCCGGGGAGATGAAGGGTCCCTCGAGGTGGGCGCCCAGGACCCGGGCCCGCGCCTGTCCGTCGTGGGTGCGCTGCGCGGCGAGCACCCGCTCGAAGGCACCGTGCAGCTCGGCGGGTGGCGCGGTGATGACCGTGGGCTGCACCGCCGTGACGCCGCGCCGTGCCAGGCCGTCCAGCACCGTGCGCCACTGCTGGGCGCCGGCGTCGGCGAAGTCGGCGCCGAAGGAGCCGTTGTTCTGCACGTCCAGCAGACCGGGGGTGAGCACCCCGGAGGTCAGGTGCACGTCGGGGGTCTGGGAGGCCCCGAGGCCGGATGCCTCACCTGGCGTCTCGCCGGGAACCCCTCCGACGGTGACGTCCGCGATCCGCCCCGCCTCGACCCGCACCCGCACATCGCGCTCGATCCGACCGTCGATCAGGGCGCGCTCGGCGTGGATGAGCATCACAGGCCCTGCCAGTCGGGCTTACCGGCGTAGGTGTGCTGGTAGTAGTCGGTGAAGGTGAGCTGGCTGGCGGCCGCCTGGTCCACCACGACTGTGGCGTGCGGGTGCATCTGCAGCACGGAGGCCGGCCAGCGAGCGGAGAGCGCCCCCTCCACGCACGCCGCCACGGCCTGCGCCTTGGCGAGCCCGAAGCCGAGCAGCACCGCGTGCCGCGACTCCATGATGGTGCCGAGCCCCTGGGTGAGGCAGTGCGTGGGCACCGCGTCCACGTCGCCGTCGAAGAACCGGGCGTTGTCCTCCCGGGTGCGGGCGGTGAGGGTCTTGAGCCGGGTGCGGCTGGCCAGCGAGGAGGTCGGCATGTTGAACGCGAGATGCCCGTCCACCCCGATCCCGAGGATCTGCAGGTCCACACCACCGGCCGCGGCGATCGCCGCGTCGTAGGCGGGTCCGGCGGCCTGGAGGTCCTCGGCGAGCCCGTCCGGTCCGTGTACCCGGGCCGGGTCGAGGTCCACGCGGGAGGTGAAGTCCCGATGGATCACGTTGCGGTACCGCTCGGGGTGGTCGGCGGGAAGCCCCACGTACTCGTCCAGGGTGAACGCGCTGGCGCGGGCGAAACTCAACCCCTCCTCACGGTGACGGCGTACGAGCTCGTCGTACACCCCCAGCGGGGTGGATCCGGTGGCCAGCCCCAGCACCGCGTCAGGCTTGCGGGCCAGGAGGGCGGTGTAGGCATCGGCGACGAGGGGGGCGGCCTGCTCGGGCCGCTCGACGATGATGATCTCCATGGTTACAGCGCTTCCTTGATCTCGTTCTTCAGGACCTCGGCCTGGGTGCCGAAGACCGCTTGTACGTTGTTGCCGACCTCGATCACGCCGGCGGCGCCCAGCGCCTTCAGGCGCCCCTGGTCCACCAGGTCCTTGTCGGCGACCTCCATCCGCAGTCGCGTGATGCAGGCGTCCACGTTCACGAGGTTCTCCCGCCCGCCGAACGCGGCGATCAGCTGCTCGGCGCGGGAGTCGGCGACCGGGGCGGTGGCGGGCGTGGAGCCCGACGGCGCAACCGGGGCTGGCGCATCGCTCGCCTGGGTGGTGCTCGCCTGGGTGGTGCTCGCCTGGCCCTCGGTGCCGCCGGTGGCGAGGGTCGCGGGAACGGGGGCTGCGCCGTCGCCCTCGTTCGCGGCGCTCTCCGCCGCCGCGGTGGCCTCGTCCTCCCGTCCGGGGGTGCGCAGGTTCCACTGCACGATGACGAACCGGAACAGCAGGTAGTACAGGACGAATGCGGCCGCGCCCATGATCAGCAGGTACGGGATGTTGGAGGCTGCGGGTGCCGTGCCGTAGAGCAACAGGTCGATCAGCCCCGCGGAGAAGGAGAACCCGAGGTGCACGTCCAACAGGTGCGCCACCGCGAGGGAGAGCCCGGTCAGCAGCGCGTGGACCACGTACAGGGGGAACGCGACGAACATGAACGCGAACTCCAGGGGCTCGGTCACCCCGGTGAGGAACGCGGTGAGCCCGGCGGCGCCGAGGATACCGATGGCGGCCTTCTTCTGGCCGGGCCGGGCCACCTGGATGATCGCGAGCGCGGCGGCCGGCAGACCGAACATGAGGATCGGGTAGAAGCCGGAGGTGAGGATCCCCGCGGTCACGTCTCCCTGCGCGAACCGGGTGAGCTCGCCGGTCACCACGGTGCCGTCCGGCGTCGTGTAGTCGCCGTGCAGGAACCACACGTAGGAGTTCAGGATGTGGTGCAGGCCGAGCGGGATCAGCATCCGGTTGGTGAAGCCGTACACGAAGGCACCGAAGGCGCCGGTGGCGGCGATGAACTCCCCCAGGCCCGTCAGGCCGGCGTTGAACAGCGGGTAGAGGTAACTCATGCCGAAGGCGATGACGAGCGCGGCGAGGGAGACCACGATCGGCACGAACCGCCGGCCGCCGAAGAACCCCAGGTAGGAGGGCAGTTGGATGGTGTGGTACTTGTCGAACAGCCACGCGGTCACCAGGCCGATGACGATGCCGGCGAAGACGCTGTAGTTGATCATGACCTGATTGCCCGCGGCATCCACCTGGTCGGGCAGCACCACCGGGGACATGACCTCGAACACCTTGGTCATCGCGAGGTAGCCGACCACCGCGGCAAGCGCGGTGGAGCCGTCGGCCTTCTTCGCGAAGCCGATCGCCACGCCGACTGCGAACAACAGGGCCAGGTTCTCGAACAGGGCGCCACCGGCGGCGCTCATGGCGTCGAAGAACGGGCCGATCACCGGGGCGTCGATGCCGCCCAGGAGGTCGGGCTGCCCCAGCCGCAGCAGGATGCCCGCGGCGGGCAGCACTGCGATGGGGAGCATGAGGCTCTTGCCGAGCCGCTGGAGTTGGGCGAACCCGGGGATCTGGCGGCGCTGCTTGGGCTTCGCGCTCGCCGTGCTCGATCGGGGCGCGGTGGGTGAGGCACTGGAGGACATCGTTGGGCTCCTGAGCGGGGATCAGCGGGTGACGGTCAGCAGCGGCGTGGTGGCCGCGACGAGGGTGCCGGCGGGGGCGGCGGAGTCCTGGGCGACCGAATCGGCCGGGGCGTCCAGGATCACGACGGGCACCACCGCGGAGAGCCCGGCGGCGATCACCGAGGGGACGTCGTAGGTGACGACCGGGGCGCCGGCCGCGAGGGCGTCGCCCTCGGCGGCGTGCAGGGTGAAGCCCTCGCCGTTCAGTCCGACCGTGTCGATGCCGAGGTGTACGAGCACACCGACGCCGTCCTCGCCGAGGATCGCGAAGGCGTGCGGGTGGAGCTTGACGATGCGACCGGCGATCGGCGCGACGACCTCCACCACCTGCGCGGGCGGGTCGATGGCGGCGCCGGCTCCGACCATCCCCTGGGCGAAGACCGGGTCGGGCACGTCGGCGAGGGCCAGGACGGTGCCGGGGAGCGGGGCGGTGACGATGCTCATGGGGTTCTCCTTGCGGTTCGGGTGCGTCATTGCGGTCTATCGAGGAGCGGGCCGAACGGCATGCGCCCGGCGCGAGCCCGGCCCGAGCCGGCATCTCCGGCGCCGATCGGCTGGTACGGACCAGGGCTGAGGACCCGTATCGTGACGGCAGGGGGCGGTCGCCACGAGGCCGATCCGCTTGCCACTGGTCCGTACCAGTGAGACCATAGTGACCGGAAGGTCGCGGGGTGTCAACCGCTCAGCCATGTGATCCGCTACACACAGGGAGGTCCCTATGGGAGATTCCGAGATCCTCGACGGCCCCCGGCCCAAGCACGCCCAGCTGGCGGACAGCCTCGCCGCCAAGGTGACGCACTGGGAGTCGCACACCGCCATCCCCTCCGAGCGCGAGCTCATGGCCACCTACGGGGTGAGCCGAGCCACGGTGCGTGAGGCGCTGCGCTCGCTGGTCGAGGACGGACTGCTGTACCGGGTGCACGGCAAGGGCACGTTCGTGGCACCGCAGCGGGTGGAGACCCAACTCCACCTCGCCTCCTTCACCGACGACATGCGGCGGCGCGGCCTGCTGGCCTCGACGATCCTTCAGGGCGCGCACCTGGTCACGCCTCCGGTGGAGGCGCGCGCCGCGCTCGGACTGGGTGACGGCGATCAGGCGTGGCGCGTGGACCGGCTGCGCCTGGCGGGCGGTTCCCCGATGGCCGTGGAACGCGGCTACTACCCCGCCGCCCTCCTGCCGGGACTCTCCGAGCACGACCTGAGCGCCTCGCTGTACGAGATCCTCGCCGGGCACTACGGGCTCGCGATCGACGCCGCGGAGCAGACGGTCTGGGCGCAGGCGTGCGAGGGGGAGATCGCGCGCGACCTCACCATCGCGGCGGGTGACCCGGTGATGGTCTTCCGCCGCACGAGCCGGTCTGGGCAGGTCGCGGTGGAGTACGTCACCTCCTGGTATCGCGGCGATCGCTACCAGGTCCACATGGCGCTGACCCGATGAGCGGCCGACTGCGGATCCCCGACGCCGTGGCGGGGCCACTGGTGCGGACCAGTATCGGGCGGGCGATGCGCGCCGGCCTCGCGGGGGTCTGGGTGCGCGGCGCCCTGCCCGGCGGTGGTGGCGATGGCCGTGGCCGTCATGGGGGCGCCGGTGGCGCCGTCGTCGCCTCCTGCCACCGCTCGTGGTGGGACGGCTACGTGCTGGGCGGGTTGGCCGGTGCGGCCGGGACCCGGTCCGCCACCATGATGACAGCCCACCAACTCGCCGCCTTCCCGTTCCTGTCCCTGGCGGGCGCCATTCCCCCGACGGCGCTGCGCACCCTGGCCACGCGCGCCGCGGCCGGGCAGTGGGCCGTGCTGTTCCCCGAGGGGGCGCTGCGACCCGTGGGCACTCCGGTCGACTCGGTCCACGGCGGGGCCGCCTGGGTGGCCCGCCGCGCGGGTGTCGCCGTGCACCCCGCGGCGATCCGCGTCGTCGTGCGCGGGGGTCGAGCGCCGGAGGCGCTGGTGCGCTTCGGGGCGCCGCTTCCGGCGCAGGACGCCGGCCACTCACTGGCCGGGGCGATGACGCACGAGTTGCAGACCCTCGAACGGGACATCGCGGGCGCGGACCCTGAGGCGGACGTCCCTGGCTACCGGGCGCTGCTGCGCACCCCGCTCGCTCGACCCACGGAACCCGGGATCGCCTCACGCCTGCTGGCGGCGCTCACGGCACAGGCTCACCCGTGAGGCGCGATCCGAGCCGACCCGCCGACGCCGCGGCCACCCTGGCGCTCGCCGTGCTCGGCTACCGCGCCACCACCCTGGTGATCAACGCCGTCGCCCTCCCCCGCCTGCGCCCGGCCCCCGTTCGCCAGGATGCGCCCCGGGTCTCGATCCTCGTTCCGGCGCGTAACGAGGCGGCCACCCTGCCGCGCACCTTGCCGGGGCTGCTCGCCCAGGGCGCGCAGGAGGTCATCCTGCTCGACGACGGTTCCACCGACGGCACGGGCGAGATCGCCCGGGACCTGGGGGCCCGGGTGATCGAGGGCGCCACGCTGCCGGCGGGGTGGGCCGGTAAACCGTGGGCGTGCCATCAGCTCGCGCAGGCCGCCGGCGGGGACCTCCTGGTGTTCACCGACGCGGACGTGCACTGGCGGCCGGGCGCCCTCGGCGCGGTGCTGGCCGCCTGGGATGCGAGCGCGGGACGCACACCCCGGCTGCTGAGCGTGTGGCCCCGGCAGCTCACCCCGCGCGTGGGTCTGCGGCTGCTCACCCCGCTCGTGGATGCCGCGATGCTCGGCAACCTCCCGGTGCCACTGATGGACACGCCCCTACCGGGCGCGGCCGCGGCCAACGGCCAGGTGATGATGTTCGACCGGGCCGGATACGCGGCCATCGGCGGGCACGAGTCGGTGCGCGCCAGCGTGCTGGAGGACGTCGAACTCGCGCGGACCGTGCGGCGCGCCGGTGGGCGGGTCACCCTGGCCCTCGGCGACGACGCGATCGAGGTGCAGATGTACCCCGACGCGGCCGCCTCCATCGCCGGCCTGGCGAAGTCCACGCCCGGGCTGCACGGCGGGTCCCGGCCCGCGATGCTCGCCTCCTGGGCGCTGTTCACCGCGGCCTTCACGCTGCCGTGGCTGCTGCCCACCTCGCCCCGGGTGCGCCTCGCCCGAGCGCTCACGGTGCTGGACCGGGCCGCGGTGAACCTGCTGGTGGGCCGCCGATCACCCGCCGACCTGGCCGAGGGGCTCCTCGGCCCCGCCACCCCCCTGCTGGCGCTGCCGGTCTACCGGCGGGCGCTGCGGCGGACGATCACCTGGCGGGGGCGCACCTACCCGAGGTAGGCGTGCGGGTTCAGGCCAGGCGCCGCACCAGCACCACGGCGTCGAGGAGCTCGCCGCGCTGGCCATCGGGTCCGGTCGCCTCGCGGGTCAGGCTCTCGCAGCGCAGCACCTGCCAGCGACCGGCCGCGATCTCCTCCCTCAACCCGAGCGCCGCGAGGTCGCCCTCGGGAGTCGGGAACGGGTAGTCCTTGGTGGCGTGCGGATCCGCCCACGGGGGTGGTGCGGCGTGGGAGGTGACCAGCAGGTGCCCGCCCGGTGCCACCGCGCGGGCGGCGGTGTGCAGGATCTCCTCCCGCGGGATCGTCAGCGGCCAGGAGTGCAGGAAGGAGGCGGTCACCAGGTCCGCCTGCGCCGTCGGGCGCCATTGCGCGAGGTCCGCCTCGAGAGTCTCCACCCGGTCGGCGACCCCGGCCTGCTCGGCCGCCTCGCGGCAGCGGCGCAGCGCGGTGGCGGAAACGTCCACACCGGTCGCGTGCCAGCCGCGGGAGGCGAGCCACACCGCATCGCCGCCCTCGCCGCAGCCCAGGTCCACCGCCCTGCCGGCGGGCAGGTCCCCGACGACGGCGGCCAGGACCGCATTGACGCGCCCGGACCACATGCCGCTCGACTCGGCGTAGCGGGACTCCCAGTAGGTGGCGAGGTCGACGTCCTCCGGCGCGGTCCCCGCCGCGCTCTCAGTGGTGCTGTGGCTGTGTGTCATGAGGCCATCCTCGCGGGGCAATGCGGGTGCGGCGGCACCCTTTGCGGAATTGGCAAGGAGCCTCACGCGCCGAACGATGGGTTGCGCGCGAATCCACCGCGTGACCTCGGCGCAGGAACACGCTCGGCACCGTGGCGATGGGACGAACCGGAGCGCGCTCCGCTCCCCCTTGCGGCGGACCCGCGCGCGGCGCACAGTGGAGGGAGCCGACCGTCCAGGAGAGGACCCCGCCATGACCGATATGCGCACCCGATTCGCCACCCAGCCGGGCTTCATCGCCGCCCTGGACCAGAGCGGGGGCAGCACGCCCAAGGCGCTCGCGCTGTACGGGGTGACGCCCGAGGAGTACGACGGCGAGGAGGAGATGTTCGACCTCATCCACGCCGAGCGCACCCGGATCATCACCAGCGCGGCGTTCACCAGCGAGCACATCCTCGCGGCGATCCTGTTTGCCGGCACGCTGGAGCGCACCATCGAGGGTGTCCCGGTGGCTCGCTACCTCACCGACACCAAGGGAATCATCCCGATCCTCAAGATCGACAAGGGCCTGGCGGAGCAGGCCGACGGCGTGCAGGTCATGAAGGACATCCCCGGGCTCGACGACGTGCTCCGCGAGGCCGCCGCGCAGGGGGTGTTCGGCACCAAGGAGCGCTCGGTCATCCACGAGGCGAACCCGGGCGGGATCGCGGCCGTGGTCGCCCAGCAGTTCCAGGTGGCCGAGCAGGTGCTCGCCGCCGGGCTGGTGCCGATCATCGAACCCGAGGTCAGCATCTCGGCGCCGGACAAGGCCGAGGCGGAGGCGATCCTCAAGGCACGCATCACCGAACACCTGGACGCCCTCGGCGACACCCAGGTCGCGCTGAAGCTCACGATCCCGAGCGTGGACGGGTTCTACGCCGACCTCATCGCCCACCCCAAGGTGGCCCGGGTCGTCGCCCTCTCGGGTGGGTACGACCAGGCGGAGGCCTGCGCCCGGCTCGCGCGCAACCCCGGTCTCATCGCGAGTTTCAGCCGCGCCCTCCTGGAGGGCCTGACGGCGCAGCAGAGCGAGGCGGAGTTCGACGCCACCCTGGCGGCCTCGATCGAGGCGATCTACCGCGCGTCCATCGCCTGAACGCCTCGACGCCTGGGTACCTCGGCGCCCGCCCACTCGCCGAGCGATGGGTTGCGCACGATTCCCGCGCGCTACCTCTGCGCAACAGCACGCTCGACGAAGACGGTCCCTGCACAAGCGCACGCTCGGCGACGACAGCCCCGCGCAACAGCACGCTCGACGAACGGGCACCCCCGTGCCCGGGTAGCCCGGCGCCCGAGTAAGCCTGCGCAGCCCACCCGCCGAACGATGGGTTGCGCAGGGCTCGGGCGCGCTACCTCTGCGCAACAGCACGCTCGACGAACGGGCACCCCCGTGCCCGGGTAGCCCGGCGCCCGAGTAAGCCTGCGCAGCCCACTCGCCGAACGATGGGTTGCGCAGGGCTCGGGCGCGCTACCTCTGCGCAACAGCACGCTCGACGAACGGGCACCCCCGTGCCCGGGTAGCCCGGCGCCCGAGTAAGCCTGCGCAGCCCACTCGCCGAGCGATGGGTTGCGCACGATTCCCGCGCGCTACCTCTGCGCAACAGCACGCTCGACGAACGGGGTAGGCGGGAGGACGACGGGGTGGGGATGCTACGAGGCGGCGAGGCGGTGCCGCTCCCCCTCGAGGGTCTGCAGCTCCCCGAGCAACGCACGCGGGTCGTCCGCCGGGTCGGACTGGTTCAGCCGCGCGCGCAGATCCGCGATCCGGCGGGTGAGCCCCAGCCGGCGCAGCCCCACGATCACGCCCAGGGCATAGGAGTCCAGATTCGCCTCCTCGGTGGGCAGCGTCGCCACCGTCATCTCGCGCACCAGCGTGCCCAACTCCTCCGGCAGGCCCGCCAGCACCTCGGTGAGCCACGCCGTCGCGCTCTGCCCTGAACCGCCCTGCCCTGAACCGCCCTGGGCTGGCCCACCCGGCCCCGGCGAGGCCGCCGCCACGCCACCGGCGGCACGGATCGCGTCATGGATGGCGCGGTGGGTGAGGGTGCCGAAGGCGAGCGGATCGAGCGCGTCGAACCCGGCCGCGGCGGACTGCGCGGGGAACTGCAGCGCGACCTCGAGCACCTGGCGCTCCAGGCGGGCCACCGGGTCGTCCGGGATCGGGGTGGGTCGACGGCGTCGCGGCGCACCGTCGCCGTCCTCCTGCGGCGGCGGTTCCTCCGCATAACGGCGGCGGGAGCGGGACTCCTGCCCCACCCGGGCGCGCACGTCGCCGGGGTCCATGCCCAGCCACCCGGCGAGCTGACGGGCGTACTCCGAGCGCAGCGCGTAGTCGCGGATCGTGGCGACCACGGGCGCGGCGAGGTCCAGGCCCGTGACCCGGCCCTCCGCCGTCGTGAGGTTCACCTGGGCGAGCGCCGAGCGGATCGCGAAGGCGAACATCGGGCTCTTCTTCTCCAGCATGCGCGCGAGTGCTGCATCACCCTGCTGCACCCGCACGTCGCACGGGTCCAGTCCCTCCTCGGAGATCGCCACGAAGGTCTGCGCGGCGAACGCCTGGTCCTCCCCGAAGGCCCGCATCGCGGCCTTGCGGCCCGCTTCGTCGCCGTCGAAGGTGAACACCACCTCGCCGCCGATCGTGCGGCCCGAGGAGAGCATCACGCCGCTCGCGCCGGTGGCGGAGTCGCCCAGCAGTCGGCGCACCACACGCACGTGATCACTGCCGAAGGCCGTACCGCAGGTGGCCACCGCCGTGGTGATCCCGGCCAGGTGACAGGCCATCACGTCGGTGTACCCCTCGACCACCACGACCTGACGGTTGCTCGCGATCGCCTTCTTCGCCAGGTCGATCCCGTACAGCACCTGGGCCTTGTGGTAGATCGGGCTCTCGGGGGTGTTGAGGTACTTCGGGCCGGGATCGTCGTCGTAGAGCTTGCGCGCGCCGAACCCGATGACGTCGCCCGCGACGTCCCGGATCGGCCACATCAGCCGGCCGCGGAAGCGGTCGTAGTAGCCGCGGTTGCCCTGGGAGACCAGGCCACCCGCCGCGAGTTCGGCCTGCGTGAACCCACGTGAGGACAGGTGCCGCATCAGGTTGTCCCAGCCCTTCGGCGCGTACCCGACGCCGAACGTGGTGGCGGCCGAACGGTCGAAGCCCCGCTCGGCGAGGAACTCACGCGCCTTGCTCGCCTCGGGGGTGAGCAGCTGCTGGCTGTAGAACTCCGCTGCCGCGCGGTGTGCCTCCACCAGCCGCTGGCGGCGACCCGGTTCCTCGCGGGGGCGGCTGACGGCGCCGCCGTCGTCCTCGTAGGCGAGCTGCACGTTGTAGACGCCCGCGAGCCGCTCGACGGCCTCCACGAACGGCAGGTGGTCGATGCGCTGGACGAAGGAGATGACGTCGCCACCCTCGCCGCAGCCGAAGCAGTGCCACAGGCCCATCTGCGGGCGCACATGGAAGGAGGGTGTGCGCTCGTCGTGGAACGGGCACAGTCCCTTCATCGACCCCACACCGGCGGGCTTGAGGCTGACCTGCTCGCCGACGACCTCCTCGATGCGGCTCGCCTCGCGCACCTGCGCGATCGAATCGCGGGTCAGTCGGGCAGCCATGCGCTCAGTGTAGGTCGCGGGCGCGAACGGCGAGGTCCTCCTGGCGCACCGCTGTGGAGAGGTGCCTCACCCGGGCAGCGACCACTCCCACCCCTCGGCGCCACCCGGCTGATAGGCCACCGAGGCAGCGTCCAGGGCGTCCAGCACGACCAGTCCGCGGTAGGACTCACCGGGGCCGATGAACGGCGGGAGCAGGTCGCTGTCCTCATAGCAGGACCAGGCGCTCGCCGAGGCCGAATCGGCCATCGGCGCACCCTCGGGGTCGTACGGCACGAATGCGTCCGCACCGAGTGGGAGGAGGATGTCCGCGGTCGCGACGTCCGCGAGGGACCCCTCGATCTCGGCGTCCATCTCCGCGCTGACGTCGAGCACGAGGAAGGCACCGGACTCGGGTGTGATGTCGCTGCCGAGACGACCGGGGCAGGAGGCGACTGCGGTGGCCTCGTGGAGCGTGATCTGGAACGCGGCGGACCCTGCGCCCGAGGCATCAAGCAGCATGGCGGACTCCCCGATCCGCTTGACCACGTTTCCTGCGGCGCTCGTGGGCAGCGGCGCGCCGGGTTCACGCTCGAGGTCCCCGGACACTCCTGTTGACTGGCTCTCCTCAGCGGCTGCCGGGTCCCCCAGGCTCGCGGGTGCGCTCACCTGCGCGCTCGCGGGCGGGCCGAGGTCGGGTCCGCTCGTGTTGTCCGCAATCGCGAGGCCGACGGCTCCGGTGAGGACGAATGCCCCCACCGTCCCGATCACGACTCGACGCGTCCGGCGTCTACCGGCGTCAACGCTCATGGCATCGCTCCTCATCAGCCGCGCACCCAGTCCCCGGACGAGATGGCGTAGCCGCCCTGACGCAGCCAGGTCTGGGTCCGCGGGCCTGCCAGGTAGATCCAGGCGCTCACCCCCGACGCCGTGTCTCGGCGTACCCGCACGTACATCTGGTTGGTGGCCGGCTGGCTCGGGTCGTAGCGCTCCAGCCTGTCCACGCGGTCGATCGTCGCAGCCGCTGTCGCCGGGTGCAGGTACTTCACCTCCGCAACGACCGAATGGTGCGCGGAGTCGTCCATCGCATACGGGAAGGTCCGATCTCGATGTCCCCACAGACTCAGTGACGGCATCCGTTCGGTGACGGACGTGGAGAAGGTCCCCGACATCACCCAGGCGTTCGGCTGACCGTCCCGCAGGGTTCCGTAGACCGCCATCACGTCACGGGGCTGTGGCGTGGGGGTATCCTCGGCGCGCCGAACCGCCAGGATGTCGCGCGAGCCGCCGTCCCACCGGCCGACCAGCACGGCGTCGGTCGCCCTGCCGTAGTCCACGACGTGTTGCGCCGAGCCCGGGCCGGTGCGGTCGGTCTGGTAGAAGGTGCGGCCACGCCGCACCGCGAGCGTGTCGGCCCCGTCACCGTCCCAGTCACCCACGAACACCTCGTCGCTCGCATTCCCATAGGAATACACCTTCTGCGCCGACCCCGCCCCCGACCGATTCGTGAAATAGAACGTCCGCCCACGCCGCACCGCGAGCGTGTCGATCCCGTCACCGTCCCAGTCACCCACGAACACCTCGTCGCTCGCATTCCCATAGGAATACACCTTCTGCGCCGACCCCGCCCCCGACCGATTCGTGAAATAGAACGTCCGCCCACGCCGCACCGCGAGCGTGTCGATCCCGTCACCGTCCCAGTCACCCACGAACACCTCGTCGCTCGCATTCCCATAGGAATACACCTTCTGCGCCGACCCTGCACCCGACCGATTCGTGAAATAGAACGTCCGCCCACGCCGCACCGCCAATGAGTCGCGACCGTCACCGTCCCAGTCACCCGACAGCATCCCGTCAGAAGCATTCCCGTAGGTGAAGGTGAAGTTGCCCCCGCCGGGCGCGATGCCCCGCTGGATCACGTACCGGCCGTACCCTGCGACCTCGGCGCCCGCGGAGGCCGGCGCAAGGCAGCCGAAAACCCCCAGGGCGCTGACCAGCGCCGCGCCCAGGGCCACGCGCGCGGCGTGAACAACTCGAGGCCGCCGGGGCCTTGTGGGTGAGGTGGTGTGCACGCGCAGTCCCCCGTGGTGTTTCGCCCTGACAGGTATCGGACCCGGCTGCACTCCGGATACCGAGTCCATGGTAAGCAAACACCGCAATCGGGCCAAGTCGCGGATCCTGCACGGGGCGTTGCGTACGGACTGCCGCGCCGACGGCGCCGTGCCCGGTCGTAGGGTGTCAGCATGGCCACTCCTTCCTTCCCCGTCCGCATCGGTGTCCAGCTCCAGCCGCAGCACGGCTCCTACGACCAGCTCCGCGATGCGGTACGCCGCTCCGAGGACGCCGGGGTCGACATCGTGTTCAACTGGGACCACTTCTTCCCGTTGTTCGGCGATGCCGACGGGCAGCACTTCGAGTGCTGGTCGCTGCTGGCCGCCTGGGCCGAGCAGACCGAACGGGTCGAACTCGGCGCGCTGGTGACCTGCAACTCCTACCGCAACCCCGAGCTGCTGGCGGACATGGCCCGCACCGTCGACCACATCTCCGCGGGTCGTCTCATCCTGGGCATCGGCGCGGGCTGGTTCCAGCGCGACTACGACGAGTACGGCTACGAGTTCGGGACCGCGGGCTCGCGGATCGCCGACCTCGGGCAGGCGCTGCCGCGCATCAAGGAGCGCTGGGCCAGGATGAACCCCGCCCCCACGCGCGACATCCCGATCCTCATCGGCGGCTCGGGCCCGAGGAAGACGCTGCGCCTGGTCGCCGAACACGCCGACGTGTGGCACTCCTTCGGCAACGCCGACGCGCTGCGGCAGAAGTCGGCCCTCCTGGAGGAGCACGGGCAGGCCGTGGGTCGGCCCGCCTCGCAGGTCGAGCGGTCCATCGGTGTCTCCGCCCCTCCCGCCGAGGCCGCCGAGGAGTTGCTGGCCGCCGGTGCCACGCTGTTCACGATCGGCACCGACGGCCCCGAGTTCGACCTGGACCTGGTGAAGCAGTGGGTGGCATGGCGGGACGCGCGCGCCGCGGGCTGAGGCAGTGGATGAGCAGGTGACGGATTCGATCGGCGGGTCCGGCGGCGGGGCGGACGTGCTCGCCCGGGTGAGCCACGCCGTCGCCCGGTTGCTCGGGGTCGAGGTGCTCGACGCCGCAGACCTCGGCGGATCCGACCGTTCGGTGGTGGCGCGGCTCCACCTGAGCGACGGCCGCACCGTCATCGCCAAGCAGTACACCGACGGCGAGGCGCACCGCCACGAGCGCCTCGGCCTCGCGCACCTGCCCGGCACGCCGGAGTTGGTGGCCACCGATGACGTGCGTCGGCTGCTGGTGATGTCCGACATCGGCACGGGGGCCACGCTCGCCGACCTGCTCCTGGGCGAGAACCCGACCGCGGCCCGGGAGGGCGCCCTGAGTTGGGCGAGGGCCCTCGGCGCCATGGTCGGGTCCACCCACGCCGAGGTGGAGACGCTGCGCCCCCGGATCCCGGTGGACCCGACGTTCGACGCCGCGGCCGTGGTGCGCACCGGCGTGGAGCGCCTGGCGGATCTCGTGGGCCTGGATGACGCCGCTCGTGCGGCGGCCTCCGCGGAGGTCGCGACGCTCGAGGTGCTCCTCGCGCCCTCACCGCACGACGTGCTCTGGCCCAGCGACACCTGCCCGGACAACGCCATCCTCACGGATGCCGGCTGGCGGTTCCTGGACCTGGAGGGCACCAGCGCCTCGCACCCGGCGATCGTCGCCGCGTATGCCCACCTGCCATTCGCCACCTGCTGGTGCGTGATGGAGCCGCCGGCGGACCTGACCGCGGCGATGACCGAGGCCTTCACCGCGGCCCTGGCCGAGCATCTCCCCGAGGTCACGGGCACGGGGTCGTGGGAGCGGCAGGTCGCCCTCGCGGACGCCGTCTGGGTGATCGCCAGCACCACCTGGCTGCTCCCCCGGGCGCTGGAGGGTGACGGCCCGATCGGGCCCGAGGGCCGTCCCTCCCCGACCCGCCGGCAGCTGCTCGCCGCGCGGTGGCGCGCACTCGCCGTCGACCTGGCACCGCACGCCCCGGCTCTTGCGCGCCTCGCGGGCGCCGCCGCGGAATGGGCGCGCACGCGCTGGGCGGAACCGGGGCTCGGCCCCTACCCCGCGTTCGCGGGGGAGAACGACCGGCACACACCTCGCCGAACGATGGACTAGGCCGGATCGCGGCGCCGGAGCGCGGCACAAGGGCACGCTCGGCGAGACGGGGGCCGCGCAAGGGCACGCTCGGCAAGCCAGGCAACGGCGAGATGGGGCGGCGCCCCACTAGGCTGAGAGCGATGTCCTGGCAACCTCCCCTCACCCACGATGTGAGCGACGTCGACCGCTGGGTTCCGGAGGTCGCCAAGAACCCGCGCCGCTCCCCCTTCGAACGCGACCGCGCGCGGATCGTGCACTCCTCCGCGCTGCGTCGCCTCGGCGCGAAGACCCAGGTGCTCGCGCCCTCCACGGACGACTTCGTGCGCACCCGCCTCACCCACTCCCTCGAGGTCGCCCAGGTGGGCCGCGAACTGGCCAAGCAGCTCGGCTGCGACCCGGACGTGGTGGACACCGCATGCCTCGCGCACGACCTCGGGCACCCGCCGTTCGGTCACAACGGCGAGGCGGCCCTGGCCGAGGTCGCCGAGGACGCCGGCGGCTTCGAGGGCAACGCCCAGACGCTGCGCATCCTGACCCGGCTCGAGCCGAAGATCTTCCGCTCCGACGGGCGCTGCGTGGGCCTGAACCTCACCCGCGCGAGCCTCGACGCCTCCGCGAAGTACCCGTGGCGCCGTATCGACGCCCCGCGCCGCAAGGACGGGAGACGCAGCCGGAAGTTCGGCGTCTACGAGGACGACCTGGCGGTGTTCTCGTGGCTGAGGGAGGGCGCACCCGAGGGCGCGAGCTGCCTGGAGGCCCAGGTGATGGACCTGGCCGACGACGTGGCCTACTGCGTGCACGACGTCGAGGACGCCGTGGTCGGCTGGCGCATCGACCTGGAGGACCTCACCACCCTGGCCGGGCAGCAGCGCGTGGTGGACCAGGTGCGCGACTGGTACGACCCCGCCGAGAGCGACGACGAGCTGGGCGCCGCCCTGCAGCGCCTGCTCGGCCTGCGGGACTGGGTGAACTCCTACGACGGCACCCGCGCCGACCTGGCCCGCGTGAAGGACATGACCTCCCAACTCATCGGGCGGTTCAGCGGCGCCGCCGTGGACGCCACCCGCGCGGTGCACGGCAACGGCGAATTGGGGCGCTACGACGCGCGCCTGGAGGTGCCTGCCGGCACCCGTGCCGAGATCGCCGTGCTCAAGGGGATCGCCGCGCTGTACGTGATGGCGCCGCGGGAGAACGAGCCGGTCTACCGCAACCAGCGGCGGGTGGTCCGCGACCTGGTGCACGTGATCCTCGAGCGCCCTGAGGCGGTGCTGGAACCGGCGTTCCTCACCGACTACCGCGAGGCGGCCGACGACGCCGCTCGCCTGCGCGTGGCCGTGGACCAGGTGGCCTCGCTCACCGACCTGTCCGCCCTGGCCTGGCACGCGAGGCTCATCCGACCCGTGGGCTGAGCCGCCCGGTCCGCCCGGTCCACGCGGTCCGCCGGGTCCGCCGGGTCCGCCCGGCCCCCCGCCTGCGCCTCTCACCCGACCGCGGATTTGTTGGCCGGTGCACAGGTGTGAAGAATGGGTGAATGGTCCCCGCTGCCCTGTCCAGCTGCCGCACCACGACCGTCTCCACGCCCCACGAGGGCGAGGCGCAGTGGTGGCACACCGCCGTCATCTACCAGGTCTACCCCCGTTCGTTCGCCGATTCCGACGGCGACGGTTACGGCGACCTCCCGGGCATCACCTCCCGGTTGGGTCACCTCGCGCGACTCGGGGTGGACGCCCTGTGGCTATCCCCGTTCTACTCCTCCCCGCAGGCCGACGCCGGGTACGACGTGGCGGACTACCGCAAGGTGGACGACCTCTTCGGCACGCTCGCGGACGCCGACGCGATGATCAAGCGGGCCCATCAGCTCGGGCTGCGCGTGGTGATCGACCTGGTGCCCAACCACACCTCGGACGAGCACGCCTGGTTCGCCGCGGCGCTGGCCGCCGGACCGGGCAGCCCCGAGCGCGCCCGCTACCACTTCTGCGACGGCCGCGGCGCAGACGGCGCCGAACCCCCGAACAACTGGGACAGCGTGTTCGGCGGCCCCGCGTGGACCCGCACCACCAACCCCGACGGCACCCCCGGGCAGTGGTACCTGCACCTGTTCGACTCCAAGCAGCCCGACCTGAACTGGGCGAACGAGGAGGTCCGCGAGGAGTTCCGCAGCGTGCTGCGGTTCTGGCTCGACCGCGGTGTCGACGGCTTCCGCGTGGACGTGGCGCACGGCATGGTGAAGAAGGAGGGCCTGCCGGACTGGGCCGGCCACTCCTCGATGATCTCCGAGCACGAGCAGGCCGGCACGGCCACGCGGGGGCAGGATGCGTCCGAGCAGACTCACGATCCCGACGCCCCCGTGGAGCACGAGGTGGACCTCGGCAACCACGGGCCGATGTGGAACCAGCCCGGTGTGCACGACATCTACCGCGACTGGCATGCGGTGCTCGCCGAGTACGGCGCCGACCGGATGCTGGTGGCCGAGGCCTGGGTGTCGCCGCTCAGCGACCTGGCGAAGTATGTGCGCGAGGACGAGATGCAGCAGGCGTTCAACTTCGCCTTCCTCGCCTCGCACTGGCACGCCGAGGAGCTGCGCGAGGTCATCGAGGACTCCATCCGCGCCAACGACGAGGTGGGTGCACCCACCACCTGGGTGCTGTCCAACCACGACGTGGTGCGCCACGCCTCCCGGTTCGGGATGTCCACCGCCGGCGGCAACGTCTCCCCACCCGGGCCGGACGACCCGCAGCCGGATACCGCCCTCGGCCTGCGCCGCGCCCGCGCCGCCTCGCTGCTGATGCTCGGCCTGCCCGGGTCTGCCTACCTGTACCAGGGTGAGGAACTCGGGCTTCCCGAGGCCACCATGATCCCCATCGAGTTGCGCCAGGACCCGGCGATCGCACGGGGAGGCGAGCCCGTGGGCCGCGACGGTTGCCGGGTGCCGATCCCGTGGGAGGCGGAGGCCCCCGCCTTCGGTTACTCCCCCACCGGCGCCTCCTGGCTGCCGCAGCCCGCGGACTGGGGCCGCTACGCCCTGGATACCCAGAAGCACGACCCGGACTCCACCTACCGCCTGTACAGCCGGGCGCTGCGGCTTCGCCGCGAGTACGCGTTGGGCCGCGGCGGACTGGCGTGGCTCGACCTCGACGCCGACCCCCAGGTGCTCGCGCTGGTGAACGGTGCCGTGACGGTCATCGCCAACACCGGGTCCGAGGCGACGCGCGTCCCGGCAACCCTGGACGTGCTGGTGTCCAGCGCACCGCTCGAGCAGTACGACGACGCCACCTGGCTCCCGGGCGACACCACGATCTGGGCAGTGCGTCGCGCCGATGCACGCACCGAGCCGTTCGGCCCGGATTGAGCCGGACTGATCAGCCGGGGGCCGGCCCCGACCCCGACCCTCCCGTAGCGTCGGATGGCGCACCGGTTCGGTTCAGCGACCACGTCGTCCCGGTCTACAGCATCGCCAAGACCTACACGGCGGCCGCGGCCCTGCTCGCCCTGGATCCCGAGGCGGGGCTGCGGCGCTACCTGAGCCACGCCGTCGTGCCCGGGGCCCTGGGCGAGCTGCGGGTGGCGGACGTGCTCGCGCACCGCTCCGGGCTGAACGACTACGGCGGGTGGGCCGACTACGTGGCGGCGGTGGTCACCCGCGAGGACGCCTGGCCCACCGAGCGCGTCCTGGCGCGAGCCGAGGTCGGCGCGCCCGGCGCGTTCGCGTACTCCAACATCGGATACCTGCTGATCCGACTCGCGCTCGAGGCGGTGGACGGCTCGGAGTTCTTCGAGGTGCTGCGCGAGCGCGTGCTGGACCCGTTGGGCGTGCCGGCCCACCCGTTCGATGCCCGGGCGGACTGGGATGCCTGCGCCCATCCCGCGATCGAGCACGACCTGCGCGCCTACGACCCCGCCTGGGTCTACACCGGCACGTTCGCCACCACCCCCGCCGATGCCGCCCGCGGCATCGCGCGTCTCGTGCGCGGCGAGCTCGGCGAGGACCTCGCGCAACGCATGCGGCACCCTCGCCCGGTCCACGCCCCCGGGCACCCGTTGCACCCCGCGGGGTACGGGCTCGGCCTGATGACCTCGGGTGATCCGGCGCGCCTGGTGGGGCACGGCGGCGGCGGACCCGGGTTCACGCTGTTCGCGCTGTCCACGCACGACGGCGCAGCCTGGCACGGCACGGCGGCCGCCGGCGGGGCGCTGCTCACCGACCTGGCGCAGGACTGCGTGATGGCGCTGACGCGCTGACCGACCGACAGCGAGGCGCCCGGCCCCACGGGGACCGGGCGCCTCGATGGTGCGTAGGTGCCTGCTGAGGACTCAGCCCTTGACGGAGCCGGCGGTCAGCCCGCCGACGATGTACTTCTGCAGGAACAGGAACAGCACCAGCACCGGGATCGAGGTGATCACGGCGCCCGCGGCGAACTGTCCCCAGTTGGCATCCAGGCGGCTGGAGACCCAGGAGTACAGCCCGACCGCGACCGTCCAGTTCGACTCCGAGACGAGCACGATGCGAGCGATGATGAACTCCGCGAATGTGGACACGAAGCTCAGCAGCGCCACCACGGCCAGGATCGGGGTCACCAGGCGCAGGATGATCGTCCAGTAGATCTGGGTGTGGGTGGCTCCGTCGATCTTCGCTGCCTCATCGAGTTCGGTCGGGATCGTGTTGAAGAACCCGTACATGAGGAACGTGTTCACGCCCAGCGCACCGCCGAGGTACACGCAGATCACGGCGAGCTTGGAGTCGATACCCAGTGGCGGCCACACATTGCCGAGGGTGTTCAGCAGCAGGAACACCGCCACGAACGCGAGCATCTGCGGGAACATCTGGATGATGAGCAGCGCCGTCAGGCTGGCGCGGCGGCCCTTGAACCGGAACCGGGAGAACGCGAACGCCGCCGCGGCCCCCATCAGCACGGTGCCGATGGCGGTGGTGGTGGCGATCACCAGCGTGTTGCCCACCCAGGTCCAGAACCGCGTCTGGTTGAGCGCCGCGAAGTTGTCGAAGGAGACCGTGCGGAACAACTCGTTCGACCCGGTCAGCGTCCCGACCGGGTTCAACGCCGCGGAGATCACGTACAGGATCGGCGCGAGCGCGAAGACGAGCATGGCGATGGCGACGATGTGCCGCCAGCCGAGCTCCCGCATCCACTTCCCGAAGGACATCTTCGGCTGGCCGATCGTGGTCGGTGCCTGCGTCGTCGTGGCCATCAGTTGACCTCCTCGAGCTTGCGGGTCTGCCGGAAGGCAATGGCGGAGATCACACCGACGATCACGAAGATCATGATCGACAGGGCGCTCGCCAGGCCGTAGTTGGTCGGTTCACCGCCGGAGATCCCGGAGATCTTGTAGACCATCGAGATCAGGATGTCGGTGTGACCCAGGCTGGTGGTCGGCGAGAAGCTCGGACCACCGCCCGTGAGCATGTAGATCAGCGTGAAGTTGTTGAAGTTGAAGGCGAACGAGCTGATCAGCAGCGGCGCGGTGGAGACCAGCAGCAGCGGCAACGTGATGGACCGCCAGGTGCGCAGCGGCCCGGCGCCGTCGATCTTCGCCGCCTCCATCACGTCCCCGGGAAGTGCCTGCAGCGCGCCCGTGGTGATGAGGAACATGTAGGGGTACCCGAGCCAGAGGTTCACGAACAGGATCGTGAACTTCGCCAGGAACGGGTCGGTGAGCCACGGGATCTCCGCGCCCCCGAGCAGGATCTGGTTGATCGCCCCGAACCTGGTGTTGAACAGACCGGCGAAGATCAGCGCCGAGATGAAGCCCGGGATGGCATAGGGCAGGATCAGCAGACTGCGGTAGACCTTCTGACCGCGCATCCCCGGCTTGTTCATCGCGATAGCGACGAGCAGCCCCAGCAGGAATGTCAGCGCCACCGAGAGGAATGCCTGCACGAAGGTCCACGCGGTGATCTGGTAGAAGTACCCCGCCAGCGTGGGGTTCGTGAACGCCTCGGTGTAGTTCTCCAGGCCGACGGTCACCCGCCAGCCCACGTTGAGTTTCGAGCCGTCCTCGGCCTCGAACTGCCCCTCGTCGTTGGGGGTGTAGACCACACCGGTCTCGGTGTTGGTCATCGTGTCGGCCTCGGGGTCCCATTCCAGGGTCGAGGTGTACACGTAGCCGGTGCGGCCGTCGGTGGTGCGGATGGAACCGGACTCCGGGTCCTCGTCGATGCTCACGCGCAGATCGACCACGGCCTGCTGATCGGCGATGATCGCCTGCCGGTCCAGGATGTCCCATCCGGGCACCTCGGTGATCGCGCCGTCGGTGACGACCGCATCGTCCACCACCGACAGCGGGTCCTCGGCCGTGCCGACCTCCACCGTGTCGTCCTCCAGGACGGCGAACCCGAGTTCGCCGCCCTGCTGCACCACGGCCAGAGGGTAGGCGGGGGAATCGGGCAGGCGTACCTCGTTCTGCTGCAGCAGCGCGGTGATCGCCTGGTCCTTGGTGGAGTTGTGCCCCTGACCGTAGTTGGTGAAGGACACATACAGCGTGTACCCCATGGTGAACAACTGGAAGATCAGCAGGAACACCAGACCGGGGAAGACGTACTTCAGCGCGAGGGTGCGGCGCGCGAAGAAGACCCAGTTCGCGGCCACCAGGAGGCCGACCATCACCCACAGGATCCCCATCGAGTCCTGCTGCAACGCAGCGAGGATGATGAAGATGCCGAAGGCGTTGACGGCGGCCATCAGCGCGAGCTTCACGAGGAAGCCCTTGCCGAAGTTCGTGGCGTGGGACTGCGGGCGGGGGCGCGACGTGCGCGGTTTCTCGAGGGTGCTGGGGGAACTCACGGGGGACCTCCGGGGGGCCCGAAGGCGCCGGGCCGCATCAGTGATGCGTCCCGGCGCCGTTCGTGGTCGAGGTGATCAGCCGCCGATGGCGGACTGGATCTCCGTGGCCATGGTCTCCCAGGAACTGACCGGGTCGGCGCCGTTGATGATCGCGGCCTCGGTCTTGCCCCACGGCGTCCACACCGATCCCATCTCCGGGATGGAGGGCATCGGGTCGGCGCCCTCACCGGCGGCGATGAAGCCGGCGGTGATCGGGTCCTCGGCTGCGACGTCGGCGGCGGCGATCAGCGCCGGCGGGCGGTCACCGGCCTCGTACAGGGCGAGCTGGGCATCCTCGCTGGAGAGGTAGTTCACGAGGAAGTCGTTGGCCAGCAGTGCGTTCTGGCTCTGCGCGCTGAGGTAGAAGCCCTGGACGCCGGCGAACGGCACCGCGCTCTCGCCGCCGGCGCTCGGGACCGGGTCCACGGCGACGTTCAGGTCACCGAAGGAGTCCAGCATCCACGGGCCACCGACGATGAACGGGGACTTGCCGGTGGCGAAGGCGTCGACCGCGACATCGTAGGTGATGTTCTGGTCGAACACGCCGGTGCCCGACTGTCCGTTGTCGTAGAGGAACTGCGCGAAGTTCTGGCCAGCCTCGTCACCGATGATCAGGTCGGTGGAGTAGGACCCGTCGTCGTTCTTCGCGAAGATGCCGGAGCCGAAGGAGGCCTGCAGCGGGTAGAAGGTGTACGGGTCGCCGTCCTCGCCGTTCATCTGGATGACGAAGGGGTACTCGGTCCCGGCGGCCTCGCCGGCGGCGATCATCTCGTCCCAGGTGGCGGGGGCGTCGGGCGCGAGGTCGGTGTTGCGGATGAGGCCGAGGTTCTCGATCGCGTACGGCAGCGCGTAGACCTGGCCGTCGTAGGTGAAGGCCTCCACCGCGGTGGTCTCGAAGTCAGAGGCCGTGGCGCCGAGCTCGACCGGGGCGACCACGCCGTTGGCGGTGAGCTCACCCAGCCAGTCGTGGGCGCCCACCGTGATGTCCGGGCCCTCGCCCGTGGGGACCTGGGCCAGGAAGTCGGTGCGGATGTCCTCGAAGTTCTTCAGGACGAGTTCCACCTCGGTGCCGGTCTCGTCCGTGAAGGTGGTCGCGGCGTCGGCCACGGCGGCCTGACGGGTCTCGTCGACCCAGACCGTGATGGAGCCGCCGCCTCCGGCGGACTCGGTGGTCTCCTCCTCGGCAGCGCTCGTCTCCTCGCTGCTGGAATCCGTGGCGTCCGTTGTCGCCTCGGACGAGCTGTCGCTGCCGCAGGCAGTGAGCAGCAGGGCAGCCGATGCGACGGCGGCCGTGATGATGGTCTTGCGCATGGGGTGATCTTCCTCCGATCGAGTCCTCAGTGACCCGCCCGAGAGCTCGGGCTGACGCGTCTCTGCGATGCCCCTCACGCTACTGCAACTTTCTGCAAGCCGCGCGCCGAACGGTCCGCCGTGTCCGGATCGTGATGTATTGCAGGATGAATCCGTGGCGCACATCACAGTCCGGTCACGCCTGGGCTGCAAGCGCGTGGAACTTTGCGGTAGGTTTGCGGTCACCTCGAAAGGTGCACGGGCGCATCGAATGACGAAGGAGAACCCCGGATGAGCAATGAAGAGGTGCCACGCACCCGATTGGCGGATCTCGCCGCTCACTCGGGCGTGAGCACGGCGACCGTCTCACGGGTGCTCAATCGCAAGCCGGGGGTTGCCGAGTCCACTCGCCAGGCCGTGTACCACGCCCTGGACATGCTCGGGTACGAGCGACCCCACCGCGGCCCGAACGAGTCGGCCGGCCTCGTCGGACTCATCGTGCCCGAGCTCAGCAATCCGGTGTTCCCCGCGTTCGCGCAGGCCATCGAGACCTCGCTGGCGCACCACTCCTTCACCCCCCTGCTGTGCACCCAGACCACCAGCGGGGTCTCCGAGGACGAGTACGTGGAGACCCTCCTCGCCTCCAACGTGGCCGGCATCGTGTTCGTCAACGGCTTGCACGCCGACGCACAGGCACCCTTGACGCGTTACAACCGGCTGACCCAGCGGGCCGTGCCCTACGTGCTGATCAACGGACCTCGGGAGGAACTCCCCGCGCCGCAGGTCAGCGTGGACGAGGAACTCGGGATGGACCTCGCCGTGCGGCACCTGGTGGCCATGGGGCATCGCCGCATCGCGCTCGCCGTCGGCCCCGATCGTCTGATCCCGGCGGTGCGCAAGCGCGAGGGCTTCACCGCCGCGGTGCGCAAGTACATCGGGGACACCTGCGACGTGCGGGTGCAGACCTCCCTGTTCACCGTGGAGGGTGGCGAGGCCTCAGCCCGCACGCTCCTACGCGAGGGCGCCACCGCCATCGTGTGCGGGAGCGACCTCATGGCGCTCGGCGCGATCCGCGCCATCAACCAAGCCGGGCTGCGCGTCCCCGAGGACATCTCCGTGATCGGCTTCGACGACTCCCTGTTCATGCGGTTCACCGAGCCGAACCTCACCACCCTGCGCCAGCCCGTGGAGACGATGAGCCAGGCCGTCGTGGACCTGCTCATCGGCGCGATGGACGGCCGGGAGTCCAGCACCGACCTGCGCTTCGCCCCCGAACTGATCGTGCGCGGGTCGACGGCGAAGGTCCCGGGGTAGGGACCCTCGCCGTCGCCTGCTACAGACCCAGGGCCTCGCGCATCTCCCCCGAGATGAGCGCCAGCCGCTGGCTGGCCTCGGCGCGAGGAATCACCTCGCCCGCCTCCAGCACCACCTCGAGGTAGCACTTCAACTTCGGCTCGGTGCCCGAGGGCCGCACGATCACGCGGTCATCCGCCTGCGTGAGCAGCAGCAGCCCGTCGGTGGGTGGCAGGTCCTCACTGCCCTGTGCCAAGTCCACGACCTGCACCACGGGGGCGCCCGCCAGCGTCGTCGGCGGCTGGGCGCGCAGCCGGGCCATCGCAGCGGGAATCAGGGAGAGGTCCTGCACCCGGATGCTGAGCGGCGCCGTCGCGTACAGGCCATAGGCCCTGGCCATGCGGTCCAGTTCGTCCTGCACCGTCAAACCCCGCGCCGCCAGGTCCTCCACGAGCGTCACCACGCGCACCGCCGCACCGATGCCGTCCTTGTCCCGCACCGCCGAAGGATCCGTGCAGTACCCGATCGCCTCCTCGTACCCGAAGCGGATGTCCGGCGTGCGGGCGATCCACTTGAAGCCGGTCAGGGTCGCGGCCGAGCGCAGCCCGTGAGCCTGCGCGATCCGGGCCAGGAGCCGGCTGGAGACGATGGAGGAGGCCAACACCTCGCCGTCACGGCCGGCATCCGCGGCCGCCTGCTCACCCAGCAGTGCGCCGATCTCATCCCCCGTGAGCTGACGCCACGAGCCGTCCGGCTGCGGGATGGCCATAGAGCAGCGGTCGGCATCGGGGTCCAGCGCCACCACCACGTCCGCCTCGACCTGTCCTGCGAGCTCGATCGCCAGATCGATCGCGCCCGGCTCCTCGGGGTTGGGGAAGCTCACCGTCGGGAAATCCGGGTCCGGGTCGAACTGACTGGTCACCGGATGCACGTCGGTGACACCGGCCTGGGCGAAGACGTCCACCGCGACAGCGCCGCCCACGCCGTGCAGCGGGGTGAGCACAACGCGGGTGCGCGACTCCTGCTCGCTGGTGCGGTGGGAGGCCATACGCGCCGTGTACTGCGTGAGGATCCCGGCGTCGACCTCCTCGATCCGGTCGCGATCGCGCGGCACCAGGTCCGCGGGCGGGGCCTGCTCGATGCGCTCGGCGATGCCGGCGTCCGCCGGGGGCACGATCTGCACGCCGTTGCCGTTCTCGTCACTCGCGCGGCCACCGAGGTAGACCTTGTAGCCGTTGTCCGCGGGCGGGTTGTGCGAGGCCGTGACCATCACGCCCGCGTCGGCGTTGAGAGCCCGCACCGCGTAGGCGGTCACCGGGGTGGGTTGGCGCGGGGGCAGGGCCAGCGCGGTCAGGCCCGCGCCCGAGAGCACCTCGAGGGTGGCGGCGTAGAACTCCGCCGACCCGTGGCGCGCGTCGCAGCCCACGACCACCCGGGCGTCCTCGCCCACGGTCTCGCGCAGGTAGGCGGCCAGGCCCGCGGTGGCGCGGGTCACCACGGCGACGTTCATCCGGTTCTCCCCGGCGCCGACCCGGCCGCGCAGCCCGGCGGTCCCGAAGGTGAGGGGCCCGGCGAAGCGGTCCGCGAGATCGGCGAGCGCGGCCTCGTCGCCACGCTCGGCGGCCTCGATCACCGCGGCCAACTCCTCGCGGGTGCTCGGGTCCGGGTCGTGCGCCAGCCACTCGCGGGCGGGGGTCAAATCGGTCACGACGTCCACTCCTTCGTTCGGTCGTTGCTACGGGCGGTGAGATGGCCGCCCCGGGAGGCTACGCCGTCGGGCACGGCGATGCCTAGTCGGCGCGCGTCAACCGCCGGAGACACTGAGCTCGGCCTGCGCCAGCAGGGCGGCCAGGCGCCCGTCGATCTCCCGGGAGTCCAGCCAGCCCTCGGGCAGGTGTGGGACCTTCGGGGAGCCCGCGCGGCCACGCTTGCCCTCGGCGGCCTCCCCGGGGTAGGGCGCGTCCAGGTCGAGGTCGGCGAGCTTGGCGTCCAGGTCCGCCAGGGAGTCCACCAGGGCCAGGGCACGGCGCGCGTCGCCGCCCGCCGGGTAGCCCTTGAGGTACCAGGCCATGTGCTTGCGCAGCTCGCGCAGGGCGCGGTCCTCCTCCCCCATGTGGTCCACCATGAGTTCCGCGTGGCGGCGCAGCACACCGGCGACCTCCCGCAGCCTGGGGCGCACCCGCACCTCACTGCCCGCGAATCCCGCCACCAGATCGGTGAACAGCCACGGCCGGCCCTGGCAGCCGCGGCCGACCACCACGCCGTCGCACCCGGTCTGCTCCACCATCGCCAGCGCATCCTCCGCGGACCAGATGTCGCCGTTGCCGAGCACCGGGATGTCCGTGATCGCCTCCTTCAGGCGGGCGATCGCGTCCCAGTGCGCGGTTCCGGAGTAGTGCTCGGCAGCGGTGCGGCCGTGCAGCGCGACCCACGCGACCCCGGCATCGCGCGCGGAGCGGGCGGCATCGAGGTAGGTGAGGTGGTCCTCGTCGATCCCCATCCGCATCTTCACGGTGATGGGCACCTCGCCCGCCTCCTGCACGGCACCCCGCACGATGGCGGCGAACAGGTCCCGCTTCCAGGGCAGCACCGCTCCCCCGCCACGCTTGGTGACCTTGGGCACCGGGCACCCGAAGTTCAGGTCGATGTGGTCGGCGCGGTCCTCGGAGACCAGCATCCGCACCGCGGCGCGCACGGTGGCGGGGTCCACGCCGTAGAGCTGCACGCTGCGGACCTTCTCGCCCGGCGCTGCCTGGATGATCCGCATGGACTCGGGGGTGCGCTCCACGAGGGCGCGGGAGGTCACCATCTCGGAGACGAAGATGCCCTCGGGTACATCGGTGGCGTGGATGGCGGGCGCCTGCTCGGGGGTGGGGAGCCCGGCGCGGGCGGCCTCCTGGCACAACTGCCGGAACGGCGCGTTCGTGACGCCCGCCATGGGGGCGAGCACCACGGGCGTGCCGAGCGTGTAGCGGCCGAGGGACAGAGTCACCGGGAGATTCTTTCATGTGCGCGCCGAGCAGGCCCCACAGCCGGCGAGAGAGTCTGATGCGCGCGAGAGAGCCTCGTTCACGGACTCTCTCGTGTGAATCAGACTCTCCCACCGGGATGTCCCGTCAGCATCACGATGCGAGCTGTCCCCAACCGGCCCGCAACAGCCCTCCGCAGTCCGTGTGCACAGGTCAGCGGCGGACCGAGCGCGCCGGAGTCACGCTGTGTGCCATGGAGCTCCTCGACTCATGGGCAACGCTTACCGCCCCCACCCGCGGCACGGCCATGGCACCACGTCACCTGCCCCCGGTGGTGCGCACCCGCACGATCGGCATCCGGCGAACTCGTGAACTGCTCGCCTCGGGCGAGTACACGCAGGTACGGCGGGGAGTCATCGCCCGCTGCCGGACGTCGCCCGCCTCGGGACGCGCGAGTGACGAGGTGCTCGCGCACGCGCACGCGATCGCGGTGACCCATCCGTCCGGCGTGCTCTTCTCCCACCAGACAGCCGTGCTCCTGCTCGGCGGGTGGTTGCTGTGGCCCGCGCTACCGGTGCACGTGCGCCAGTGCACCCCGATCTCCTCGCAGTTGCGACGTGACGCCCAGCTCAGGCGGCACCTCGGGCCGGTCCAGGAGTCGGAGATCCGCGCGCACGACGACGTGTTGGTCACCTCACCCGAACTCACCCTGATCGACTGCGCCCGAACGTCACCCTTCCTCGAGGCAGTCGTCGCCGCGGACTCGCTGGCTCGGCTCGGTGCGGACCGCGAACGGGCAGCCACGATCCTCGAGGCGTGCGCAGGGGGCCGGGGCGTGGTGCAGGCCAGGCGGGTGCTCGCGACCATCGACGGTGTGCCTGAGTCACCCGGGGAGTCGGCCGTGCGCGGGATCGCGGTGGATAAGGGGCTGCCCGCTCCCCGGCCGCAGGTCCGCATCCGCACGTCGCTCGGCGTGAAGGAACTGGACCTCGGCTGGGAGGACAGGAGAGCGGGCATCGAGTTCGACGGTGCGGTGAAGTACCGGAACCTCACCGCGCAGGAGGTCACCCGGCGGATTCAGGCAGACATGGCGCGCCACGAAGCGATCACCGCGCAGGGCTGGACGGTACTGCGGGTGCGGTGGGATGACTTCTCGGACCTTCCGGGGCTCGCCACCCGGCTCCTGCGGCTCTATCGGGACGGCGTCGCCCTCCGGCCGCCCGGGCGGGCGCGGTACTGAATCGGCGCCTGGATCCGGCGGGCCGCCGACGAGAGAGTCTCCTTTGGGCGAGAGAGTCTCCCAACAGGACTCTCTCGCGCGAAAGAGACTCTCTCGGCTGAGGCACCCGGCGGGGCTGGGACGCGCGGCGGTGTGGTGATGCGGCGAGGGCCGCCGCACCTGAACGGTGCGGCGGCCCTTGCGGACTCGCAGGTGGCCCTCGGCGGGCCCGGCCGACTACTCGGCGGCGGCGGTGTCGGCAGCCTCGGCGGCCGCCTTCTTGGCCGGAGCCTTCTTCGCAGACGGCTTCTCGGCGCCCTCAGCGGCCGGCTCCTCAGCGGCGTCAGCAGCGGCCGCCTTCTTGGCCGGAGCCTTCTTCGCGGCCGGCTTCTTGGCCGGAGCCTTCTTGGCGGCCGGCTTTTCGGCAGGCGCTTCCTCGGCGGGCGCCTCCTCAGCAACCGCCTCGGTCTCGACGGTCTCGACGTCGACCTCCACGGTCTCCGTCTCGCCAGCGAGCTCCTCGGCCTGGACGGCGGCGGCGCCGGCGGCCTGCGCGGCACGCTCGGCGTCGAGCTCGTCGGAGCCGATGAACGGCGTGAGGTCCACGGTCTCACCGGCGCCGTCGACCACGGTCACCTGACGCAGCGCGAGCGCGAGGGACTTGTTCCGCGCGATCTCACCCACGAACACCGGGATCTGGCCGGTCTTGTCGGCGTTCTGCACGAACTCGTTCGGGTCGACCTTGTACTGCTGCGCGGTGCGCACCAGGAAGTCGATGAGCTCCTGCTGGGAGACCTGCACGGAGAGCTGCTCGGCGAGCACGTCCAGCAGCAGCTGGCGGCGCAGCGCAGTCGTGGCCTCGCCGCGCACCTCCTCGCGGTGCTCGTCGTCCTCGAGGCGGTTCTCGCTCTCGAGGTGGCGGTGGATCTCCGCCTCGACGACGCCCTTGGGCACCTCGAACTCGACGGCGGACTCGAGGGCCTCGAGGAGCTGGTCGCGGGCCTCGACGGCCTGCTCGTTGACCTTGCCGCTCGCGGCCTGCGTGCGTAGGTCGGCCAGGAGCTCCTCCAGCGTGTCGAACTCGCTGGCGAGTTGGGCGAAGTCGTCGTCCAGCTCGGGCAGTTCCTGCTCCTTCACCGCGGAGACGGTGACGGAGACCTCGGCGCTCTCGCCCGCGTGCTCGCCGCCGGCGAGCTCGGAGGAGAACGTGGCACTCTCACCGGCGGACAGGCCGGTCACGGCCTCGTCCAGGCCGGGCAGCATGGTGCCGGAACCGATCTGGTAGGAGACGCCGGAGACCGAGTCGATCTCCTCGCCGTCGATCGTGGCGGTCATGTCGATGGTGAGGAAGTCACCGTCGGCGGCGGCGCGGTCCACGCCCTGCAGGGTGCCGAAGCGCTGGCGCAGCACCTCCACGCGCTCGTCGATCTCCTCGTCGGAGACCTCGAGGGAGGACACGGTCACGGTGAGGTCGCTCAGCGTGGGCAGCTCGAACTCGGGGCGCACGTCCACCTCGGCGGTGAAGATCAGGTCGCCGCTCTTGTCCACGGGGACCTGGGTGACCTCGACCTCGGGCTGCGCGAGCACCGCGATCTCGTTCTCGTTCACGGCCTCGCGGTAGAAGCCGGGCAGCGCGTCGTTCACGGCGTGCTCCAGCACGGCACCGAAGCCGATGCGCTGGTCGATGATGCGGGGCGGGACCTTGCCCTTGCGGAAACCGGGCACGGACACGTCCTGAGCGATGTGCTTGTAGGCGTGCTCGATGCTCGGCGTCAGCTCCTCGTAGGACACCTCCACGGTCAGCTTGACGCGAGTCGGCTCAAGGGTCTCGACGGCACTCTTCACAGCGGGACTTTCTGTCGGTGGTTCGTGGACTGGTCAGCCGGGCACGAATGCCGCTGACCGATCGCGGGCGCGACGAAGCGCCACGTACGCTGCAGCCATCGTAACGCCCAGCAGGATCGGAACGGACCACGCCGCGCTCACGTCGCGCTCACATCGGCTCATGCCTGCGCCGTCACACCACACGCTCGAAGTGGTCGGGCAGGTCCACGCTCGCGTCGGTCTCGATCACCACGGCGATCACGTCCTCGATCGCCCACGTCTGGTGACGCTCCCCCGGTTCCCAGATCACCAACGACCCGGCTGGCAGCTCCCGCTTGCCCTCGCCGTCGGTGTCGATGTGGGCAAGCCCCTGCACGACGGCGAAGATCTGCCGACGCGTGGCGGGATGCTCCCCGAGGGTCCCCCCTGCGGCGATGTGCGCGATGTGGATCCGGGTGCGGGTGCGCACGGTCAGGCCCTGGTCGAGTGCGGGCATCACGTCCATCACCACGCCCGCGCTGCCCCAGGCCTCCACCTCATAACGCGGCGTCAGGTAGATCTCCACGTGCCCTCCCGGACGACAGCCGACAACGGCCCGGATCCAGGTCGGAATCCGGGCCGTGCTGGGGGCTTCTCGTCCCCGTGGAGCGGATGACGGGAATCGAACCCGCACCATCTGCTTGGAAGGCAGAGGCTCTACCATTGAGCTACATCCGCGCTGCGCTAGCGCGTGGAACAGTGTAGCCGACGACGGCGCCGCCTCCTGACCGGGCGCGTCCGCCCGACCGCGCCCCGACGGCGTAGACTGCTCGGGCGCCATCGGCGCATCGGGGTGTAGCGCAGCTTGGTAGCGCATCCGCTTTGGGAGCGGAGGGTCGCAGGTTCAAATCCTGTCACCCCGACTCAGGTAAAGGCCCGCCGGCCTCAGCCGAGCGGGCCTTCGCTGCGTCGGAGACAGGATGCTGGGAGCCGGAGCGCCCGGCGAGGCACGAGCCGGTCGCGACGGCGGTTCATGTCACCCCGACACGGCGAGAGGCCCGCCGGCGTCAGTTGGCCTCGGACTTGCCCTCGCGCCAGTACCCCATGAAGGCGACGTTGCGGCGGTTCACACCCGCGCCCACCATCATCCGGCGCAGGTCACGCACGGTGGCGGCCTCGCCGGCGACCCAGGCGTAGAAGTCCCCCTCGGTCACCTCGGCTGGGGAGTCCCAGAGCAGTTCGGAGTCCACGTCGATGTCCTCGAGCGTTTGGGGTGCGCCGATCACGCTGGAGACGATCGTGGTGTGGCGGTTCAGCCAGGACTTCGCGGCGTTGCGCAGCAGCAGGCCGTGGGGAGCGACGGCGCGGCGCCCCTCCGCGGTCTCGCAGCCGCCGTCACGGGCCAGCCAGGAGATGCGGGAACGGCCCCGCGGGTAGACCGAGAGGATGTCCTCGCTGCTGGGGACCTCGATCAGCGCCTGGGCCGTACCGTGCTCGAGCGTCTCGATGATCGAGCAGATCGCGGGCGCCGCGGTCTCGTCGCCGAGCAGCAGCAGGTGCTGGGCGCTGCCCGGTCGCCAGTCGATGCCCACCACGTCGGGGCACCGTGCATCCGGCCCCGCCACGATCAAGGGGTCCCCCACGGCGGCGCGCCGCAGCCAGGCACCGGCGGGCCCCTCCGCGCCGCCCGGCCCGGGAGCGTGCCGCACGAAGTCGATGTCGAGCTCGCGTTCGCTGGGCCGGATGTCGCGGACCGTGTAGGTGCGCAGGGCTCCGCGCTCCTCCTGCGGCATGGCTCGCCAACGGGCGTACCACTGCCCCGAGCGGATCGTGGCCTCCTCGCGCGCGCCGATATCCGGCAGCCCGGCCGCTCCCGGGAAGACCACCTTGATGCGCTGGTCGAGCTTCGTCGTCGCGAAGTGCACAAGGTCCTCGCCGGTGACCGTGACACGCACGAAGTGCGGGCTCAACGGCAGCACCCGCGCCACCTGCACCTCGAAAGGCCGGTAGGCGGGGTACGCGGGAGCCCGGCTTGCCTCAACCTCTGCGGACGTAAGCACAGCCTTACCTTAACCGGGATGGCCGGGGTGGGGACAAGGGTGAGGCCCCTCACAGCATCCGCATCGGCGCGGAGTCCACATGGTGGACATCTGGCGAGTCAGCCGCCAGGGGCCGCGCGCATGGCTAAGGTTGAGGCTGCAACCACTGCACCGGAGGAGACGTGACGCGCCGCGCACAGCACAGCCGCCACACCGATCCGGGGGGCGTCGAGGACCCCCGGGCTGCACGGACGTGCGCTGAGGAGCCCACCGGCACCCGCCACGACCTCCCCCTCCCCCACTGTCGATAGAGCGGGCGCCGTCCAGCGACGCCTCCCGCTCGCCCCGAGCACCGGCGCAGGGAATAGCCGCGCCCCGCCCGTTGCTGCACCACATCGCCACCGCGGCACCCACCACGTGAGGAGATCACCGACCATGGCACGCATCTATGAGGACGTCACCCAGCTCATCGGCAACACCCCGCTGGTCAAGCTCAACCGCCTGACCGAGGGCGCCGGCGCCACCGTCCTGGCCAAGCTCGAGTTCTACAACCCCGCCAACTCCGTCAAGGACCGCATCGGCGTCTCGATCATCGACGCCGCCGAGGCCTCCGGCGAGCTGCAGCCCGGCGGCACGATCGTGGAGGGCACCTCCGGTAACACCGGCATCGCCCTGGCGATGGTCGGCGCGGCCCGTGGCTACAACGTGGTCCTCACCATGCCGGAGTCCATGTCCAAGGAGCGCCGTGCGCTGCTGCGCGCCTACGGCGCCGAGCTCGTGCTCACCCCCGCCGGCGAGGGCATGAAGGGCGCGGTCTCCAAGGCGGAGGAGATCGCCGCCGAGCGCCCCGGTGCCGTGCTGGCACGGCAGTTCGCCAACGAGGCGAACCCGGCGATCCACCGCGCCACCACCGCCGAGGAGATCTGGAACGACACCGACGGCGGGGTCGACGTCGTCGTGGCGGGCATCGGTACCGGCGGCACCATCACGGGTGTGGGCCAGGTGCTCAAGGAGCGCAAGCCCGAGGTGCGCATCGTGGCGGTGGAGCCCGAGGAGTCCCCGATCCTCAACGGCGGCGCTCCCGGCCCGCACAAGATCCAGGGCATCGGCGCCAACTTCGTGCCGGAGATCCTCGACACCGAGGTCTACGACGAGGTCATCGACGTGAACGCCGAGACCGCCGTGGCCATGGCGCGCCGGGCGGCCGCCGAGGAGGGCCTGCTCGTGGGCATCTCTTCCGGCGCCGCGATTGACGCCGCCCTCCAGGTCGCCAAGCGCCCGGAGATGGCGGGCAAGACCATCGTGGTCATCGTGCCCTCCTTCGGCGAGCGCTACCTCTCCACCATCCTCTACTCCGACCTGATGGACTGAGATTGCTCCACTCCCTCATGCGCACCCTGCGCGAGGACATCGACGCTGCGCGCCGCCAGGACCCGGCGGCGCGCAGCGCGCTTCAGATCGCCCTGGTCTACCCCGGCCTGCACGCGGTGTGGGCCTACCGCGTGGCGCACCGGCTGTGGACGGCATCGCCGGTGGCACGGCCCGCGGCGTTCGCGCTCGCCCAGTTCGCACGCGCCGTCACGGGCGTGGAGATCCACCCGGGCGCCACGATCGGGCGGAGGTTGTTCATCGACCACGGGATGGGCGTGGTCATCGGTGAGACCGCCGAGGTGGGTGACGACGTCATGCTGTACCACGGCGCCACGCTCGGCGGGCGCTCCACCAGCCGCGGCAAGCGGCACCCCACCCTCGGGGACCGCGTGACCGTGGGCGCCGGCGCGAAGGTCCTGGGCCCGGTCAGCCTCGGCGACGACGCCCAGATCGGGGCGAACGCCGTGGTCGTTAAGGACGTGCCCGCCGGCGCCGTCGCCGTCGGCGTGCCCGCCCAGATCCGCTACCCGCGCACGCCGGGACGTGCCCTGCAGGACCCGAGCGAGCTGATCGAGTACGTGATCTGACCGGCGGCTCGCTGGACTCGCGCCCCACCACCCGTCACGGCCGGGCGATGCTCATGAACAGCTCGGTGCGCAGCGACTCCTCTGGCGCCTCCCGCGGATCGTCCACGTACACCTCGAGCCATCGACCACCCGGTGCGGCGCCGCTCGTGGTGGCATCCTGCACCAGGGCCATCCACGATCGCCCCAGGGAGTCATAGGACCCGACGTGGCTACGCGCCGCGAACGGCCCCGGGTCGATCACGCTCGGGGAGATCCGCACCCCCGCCACCTCGATCGGCTCCTCCAGCCGCTCGGCGACCGGGATCCCGATCTCCAGGTCGAAGGTGGCCATGGGATCACCGTGGAACAGTCCGAACGGGGCCGCGGACGGCGTGATCAGTCCCTGCGCGATCGCCTGCCCCACCGCGCCCAGGGTCGCGTCGTACAGCTCCCGCAGCCCGTCGGTCGTCTGCCCGTCGTGCCGCACCGAGGCGATCGGAATCGCCCCCAGTTCCAGCATCTCCGTCCCCGTGCGGGGCTCCGCCGGGATCGGCAGCGTCTCTTCTCCGGTCATCACGTGCTCCCATCTGCGCCGGCCCTCGCCACGCGCGTGTCCGGGCTCGCGTCCCGGCCGAACCCGGCCGCTGCTGAGCCCCCGTCAAGACCCTTGCGTCAACCACTCCCCCGATCGACGGGATCATCATGCCCACGCGGACCGACAGCCTGGCAATGGGCGTAGGGTTCCGCACGTGACACGGGGGACTCGCGTGATCGTCGTGGCGATCCTGGCCGCCTTCGTGCCGTTCCTGGACGGCGCCGTGGTCAACGTGGCCCTCCCGGCCATCCGGGACGATCTCGGCGGCGGGCTCACCACCCAGCAGTGGGTGGTGGACGGCTACCTGCTGACCCTGGGCTCGCTGATCCTGCTCTCCGGGTCGCTGGCCGACGCCTACGGCCGCGTGCGCATCATGCGGATCGGACTCATCGCCTTCGGCCTGGCCTCCATCGCGTGCGCGATCGCCCCCACTGCGGGGTTCCTCATCGCCGCACGGCTCGCCCAGGGCGCCGCCGGCGCCCTCCTGGTGCCCTCCGCCCTGGCCCTGATCGTGCAGGAGTTCCGCGGCGTCGCGCAGTCCGCCGCGATCGGCACCTGGACGGCGTGGACCTCCGGTGCCATGATCGCGGGCCCGGTCCTCGGCGGCGTCCTGGTGGACCTGCAGGACTGGCGCGCGGTGTTCTGGATCAACGTGCTGCCGCTCGCGGTGACGCTCTGGCTGCTGCGCGGGCTCGGCGTCGAGGAACGTCCCCGTGCGCCGCGCCTGGATGCTGCCGGCGCTGCCCTGGCCGCCGTCGGCCTCGGGGGCACCGTGCTCGCGCTCATCGAGGTGCCACGGCTGGGCGCGTCCCACCCGCTCGTGATCGTCAGCGCCGCGGCCGGGGTGGGTTGCCTGGTCGCCTTCGCCTGGTGGGAGACCCGCGCGCGCCACCCCATGGTGCCGCCCTCGCTGCTGCGGATCCGCAACGTCGCCTGGGGCAACCTCGCCACGTTGGCGATCTACGGGGCACTCTCGCTCGGCTCCTTCGCCCTGACGGTGTTCGTGCAGGAGACCGCCGGGTACAGCGCCACGCAGGCGGGCCTGGCCTCCCTCCCCCCGACCCTCCTGCTGCTCCTGCTGGCACCCCGGGTGGGCCGACTGGCCGGGCGCTACGGGCCCCGACTGTTCATGACCGTGGGCCCCCTCGTCAGCGCCGTCGGCTATCTCCTGCTGCTGCGTGCCACGGACCAGGCGCCGTACTGGAGCGACCTGTTCCCCGGCATCGTCACGTTCGGGCTGGGCCTTGCCCTGACCGTCTCACCGCTGACCTCCGCGATCCTGGGAGCCGTGCCCCCCGAGCACGCCGGCGTCGGCTCGGCGGTGAACAACGCCGTGGCTCGCATCGCGGGACTGGTCGCGGTGGCGATGGTGGGCCTGATCACCACCCAACTGGACACCGCCGGGTTCCACGCGGTGGCCCTCGCGTGTGCCGCGCTGTTCGCGATCGGCGCCGCCGTCTCCTGGGTGGGCATCCGCAACCCGGGACCGGAGGCCGCTGCGCTGGAGCCGGCGCGGGCCGACTGACGCATCCGCCCTAACGCATCCGCTGGCAGCGCGGGCACCAGTACACCCGCCGCGAGGCCAGGTCCCCCACCTGTACTCGGGTTCCGCAGCGCAGGCACGGCCGCCCGTCCCGGTGGTAGACGTACCAGGAGTCCTCGGCCACCTCCCGATCGGCCGGGTCGGTGGTGACGATCCGGCCGGTGGCCACGCCGTCGGCCATGAGCCGGACGGCGTCGCGCCACAGGGCCCGCAGCGTGCGGGCCGCGATCCCCTCCCCCGGGCGGCGCGGGTGCAGGCGAGCCCGGAAGAGCAGCTCGGCCCGGTAGATGTTGCCCACCCCGGCGAGCACGGCCTGGTCCATCAGCGCCACACCCACGGGCGTGCGCGAGCCTCGGATCGCGGCCACCATCGCCGCCTCGCCCGCACCATCGGCGTCCGGCAGCAGCGGGTCGGGACCGAGGCGGCCCACGACGGCGTGGCGCGCCTGGTCATCGAGCACTTCGCACCGGGTGGGTCCGGTCAGGTCCGCCACGCCGTGCTCTCCCACCAGGCGCACGCGCACCTGGCCGCGGGGCTCGGGCACCTGCCACTCGCGATCCGCGCCGCCCTCGAGGATCGCACCACTGGTGCCCGACGGCGCAGGCTCGCTGAGCGCTCGCTCCTCCTCCGCGATACGCACCCGCGGCGCCCCGATGGCGTGCGGGCCGGCGAACTCGCTGTCGCCGGCGAAGGTCCAGGCCCCGTACAGGCCGAGGTGCACGTGCAACCATCGGATGTCCTGCGCAGCGCCGGGCGCCGTGCCGCCGTGCTCGTCGCCGCCGTGCTCGAAGCCGAGGAACAGGTGCTTGCCCCACGCCTGGGTGCGGCTCAGCACGGCGCCGTCCAGCAGGGCGGCCCCGTCGGCGAACCGGCCCTGGGGCGAGGTCACCGCCAGGCGCTGGCCGGCGAAGCCGTCTCGGAAGGCCGCGGCGAGGCGGTGGATGGAGTGCCCCTCAGGCATCGTGCTCCTCGGGTGGGTCGTCGAGGGGACCGAGGCGGACCACCTCGGTCTCGAAGGTGTGCAGGGCGGCGTGCAGGTCCACCCGCGTGCCGCGCAGCGGCGTCCCCTCGCCCTGCAGGAGGGCGAGGGCGCGCTCGGCTACCTGGGCGGCGGGGGCACCCGAGGCCGTCACCACGCGCCACCACGGCACCTCGCCGCCCGAGGTGGCCATGATGCGGCCCACCTGCCGGGCCGTGCCGGCGCCGCAGCGCAACCTGGCCTCCACGGCGATCCTGCCGTAGGTGGAGACCCGGCCGGCGGGGATCTCGGCCGCGAGGTCCAGCACGCACTCGCGAAGCCCGTTGTCCACTCCCCCATCTTCGCCGACGCCAACCGGTGCCGGGCACCGGCGCGAGCGCACGTAGACTGGCCGGTCGTGACGAGCAGCCCCGACGACGCCACCCCCGCGACGACACCGCACGCCGGGTGCGACCACGACCACGACGCACACGCGGGCCACGCCCACACGGGGGCAGACCCGCACGCCGACGCCCCGGATCCCCTGGGCGAGGCCCCCGAACGGATCGCGGCCGCCCGCCGTCGGCTCTGGCCCCGGATCGCCCTCGGCGTGATCGGGATCGGCCTGGGCGCCGTGCTCGGGGTCAACGCCGGCATCGGCGCGGCCGCGGGAACGGTGGTCGGCGTGCTGTCCGCCCTGGCGTGGCTGATCGCCGCGTGGGGCGGGATCCTGCTGGCCTCCCTCGCCCGCCGCGGTCAGTACACCACCATCGCCCTGGGGCAGGTCCTGGCCGCCGCCCTCGCCCCCGCGGCCGGCGCGGGCATCGCCCTGCTCGGCCGCGCGCTGGCCACTACCCCGATCGAGGTGTCCGCTGCCGGATGGCCCGGACGGCTGGCACCGATCGCGGTGGCCGCGGCCGCCGGGTGGCTGCTCGCGGGAGCCGTGGGTGAGGCGGTGCGCCTGCGCGCCCTGCGCTCCCAACTCACTCGGCAGGACGAGGTGGGCCTGCGATCGCGCGCCGAGGCCGAGCAACTCGAGACGGCCGCGTTGGTGCGTGCCGAACGGCTCGCGCTGCTGCTCGCGCTCGCCTTCGGCCTCGCGGTGGGGGCGATGGTCCTGCTGCCGTGGCTGGTGCTGGTGCTCGTGCCACTCGCGGCGGCGGGGGCCGCCTGGCTCGGCCTGCGGCCGCTGCGAGAGTCCGCCGGCGCCCGCCAGAACTGAGTCAGCGCGTCTCGTACGCGTGGACCTCGTCGATACGGCGCTGGTGGCGAGGGTCCTTGGAGAACGGCTCCGCCACGAACGCGTCCACCAGGGCGATCGCCTCGGCCTCGGTGTGCTGCCGTGCCCCGATCGAGATGACATTGGCGTCGTTGTGCTGCCGGGCGAGTTGCGCCGTCGAGATGTTCCACGCCAGGGCGGCCCGCACGCCGGTGACCTTGTTCGCGGCGATCTGCTCGCCGTTCCCGCTGCCGCCGATCACGATACCGAGCACCTCGGCGCCGTCGGCGAGTTCACCCACCACCGCCTCGCCGGTGGCGATGCAGTAGGAGGGGTAGTCGTCCAACGGGTCGAACGACTCCGCGCCGTGGTCCACGACGTCGTGGCCCGCGTGGGTGAGGTGGTCGATCAGGGCAGCCTTCAGGTCGAACCCTGCGTGGTCGGAACCGATGTGGATACGCATATCGTCATCGTCCCACGTCGTGCGCGCGGCGCCACTCGACATGGCCGCGTGGGCGCGCTGTCTCAGACCTCGCGGACGATCTCCGCGTTGGAGGCGATCGGCTCGAAACCCGACCGCTCGTACAGGGCCACGGCACCGGTCGGGTTGTCCGCGTCCACGTCCAGGCCCACCCGCTCCATCCCGGCATCCTTGGCGGCGCGCAGGGCAGCGGCCAACAGCGCGGGTGAGATGCCCCGACCACGACCCGCACGCACGACGCCGAGGAGCTCCAGGTAGCTGTAGCGGTAGCCGGACAGGTCCCAGGAGCGCGGGTTCGCGGTGCTCACCGCGAACGCCAGCACCTCGCCGCTCTCGTCGTCCACCGCCACCACGGACACGTCCTCGCGGAACGTCTCGCCGGTCACGAACGCGTGCCACTTGGCGGGCGGCACGGGTTCGCTGCCCCAGTGATCGCGGAAGGAGTCGTTGCGGGCGTGCCGGGTGGCCTCGGCGTCCCCCGGCTCGAAGGCGCGGATCGTGATGCCCTCGGGCGAGGCGACCTCGTCGATGGGCTCCGCGAGATCCCGCTCCAGCACGCGCATGGTCCGCGCCACGGTGAACCCGTGCGCCTGCAGCAGGGCGATGGCGCCGGGGTTGCGCAGGTCGTGGTTGGTGCGGATCCAGGCCGGCAGCGGCTCGTCCCGGGCGGCAAGGTGCTGTTCGGCGCGCGCCACCTGCCAGGCCAGCAGTGCGGCGCCGATGCCCCGGCGACGGGCGCTGGGCACCACGCCGCCGTCCAGCAGCGCCTGCAGTCGGGTGTCGATCCCGGGGTACAGGGTCGCGCTCCCCCAGGCGAGCACCGCGCCGTGCGCATCCAGCGCGAGCATGGTGTCGGCCGCCACGGTGGCGCCGCTCAGCGCGCCCTCGATGTCGCCGCGCGCCGTGACCCACTCGGGGTGGTCCACGGCATCCATCGCCTGCTGCGCCGCGAACACCGCATCGACATCCTCGGGCCCGGCGGGGCGCCACTGCGCCACCTCGGGGTGCTGCAGGGCGGGCAGATCGGGCGATTCGAGGCGCGCGGAAACGGCCGGAAGCTCGGGGGACATGCCCCCACCTTATGTCACCTCACGATCCGGAACCATCCGCCCGATCACGGCCCGTAGCATCGGGGGCATGACGAGTCAGGTGACCGGCGAGCAGATCGAGGGTGTCGCCGCCCTCCTCGCGACCGGCGGGGACCCCGCCGTGCGAGCCCAGGACGACTTCTTCCGCCATGTCAACGGGCGGTGGCTGCGCGAGCACGAGATCCCCGCCGACCGCTCGGTGGACGGTCAGTTCCACCAGTTGCGTGACCTCGCCGAGGAGCACGTGCGTGCGATCGTCGAGGAGGCGGCCGCGGCCGAGGGCGAGGTATCCGCCGACACCGCGCGTATCGCGGCGATGTACAACGCGTTCATGGACACCGAGGCCGTGGAGGCGGCCGGTGCCGACCCGCTGGAGGCCGACCTCGCGCTGATCCGCGAGGCGCGCACGCGCGAGGACCTCGCCGCGGCCCTGGGGCGCCTGGAGGAGACGGGTGTGCCCGGCTTCCTCGGCCTGTACGTGGACAGCGACCCGAGCGATCCCGACCGGTACGTGCTCAACGTGGTGCAGTCCGGGCTCGGGCTCCCGGACCCGACCTATTACACGGCCGAGGAGATGGCGGCGGTGCGCGAGGCTTACCGCGCCCACCTGCCGCGCCAGTTGACCATCTGCCTCGGCGTGTCCGATGCGGATGCGGCGGCGTTGGCCGATGCCGTGTTCGGGTTGGAGTCCCGCCTCGCCGCCGGGCACTGGGACCGGGTGCGCAGCCGCGATCGGCTCGCCACCCACAACCCCATGACGGTCGCGGAGTGGGCCGATCTGCTCACCGGCTTCGACCTCGCCGGGTGGGCGGGCGCGCAGGGGCTGGACCTCCAGGCGCTCGAGACAGTCGTGGTGCGGATGCCGAGCTTCCTCGAGGCGGCCGCACAGGCCTGGCGAGAGGAGGACCTCGCCACCTGGAAGGCGTGGCTGACCTGGTCGGTGATCCGGGCCCGCGCCCCCTACCTGCACGCCGCCGCCGCGCTGGAGAACTTCGACTTCTACGGGCGCACGCTCACCGGCGCCACCGAGCAGCGCGAACGATGGAAGCGTGGGGTCGCCCTGGTCGAGGGCGCCCTCGGCGACGCCGTGGGCCGCCTGTACGTGGCGCGCCACTTCCCGCCCGAGAGCAAGCAGCGCATGGACGAACTGGTAGCGGACCTCATCGCCGCCTACCGGGACTCGATCTCCTCGCTGACCTGGATGACGCCCGAGACGCGCGCCCGGGCGTTGGAGAAACTGGAGGCGTTCACGCCCAAGATCGGCTACCCGGTGCGGTGGCGGTCCTACGACGCCCTGGAGCTCGGCCATGACCTGCTGGGCAACGTCCGGGCGGCCAACCGCGTGGAGTCCGCACGCGAGCTCGGCAAGCTCGGCGGCCCGGTGGACCGCGACGAGTGGCACATGACCCCCCAAACGGTGAACGCGTACTACAACCCGGGGATGAACGAGATCGTCTTCCCGGCCGCCATCCTGCGCCCACCCTTCTTCGACCCGGAGGCCTCCGACGCCGCGAACTTCGGCGGCATCGGGGCGGTCATCGGCCACGAGATCGGGCACGGCTTCGACGATCAGGGCAGCCGCACGGATGGCACCGGGCGCCTCGTGGACTGGTGGAGCACGCAGGACCGGGAGGAGTTCGAGAAGCGGACGGCGGCGCTCATCGAGCAGTACAACGCCTACTCCCCCGCCCAGCTCGACGGGAGCCACCACGTCAACGGCGCGCTGACGATCGGGGAGAACATCGGCGACCTCGGTGGCCTCGGCATCGCGGTCAAGGCCTTCATCGCGGCGCGGGAGGCCGACGGCGGCTTCGCGAGCCAGGACGAGCGCCGCGCGCAGCTGCGGGAGCTGCTCACGAACTGGGCGATCATCTGGCGGTCCAAGGCCCGCGATGAGCGCGTCATCCAGTTGCTCACCATCGACCCGCACTCCCCGGAGGAGTTCCGCGCCAACGGTGTGCTGCGCAACCTCGACGTCTTCGCCGAGGTCTTCGACCTCACTCCCGGCGATGCCATGTGGCTCGAGCCCGATCAGCGCGTCAGCATCTGGTAAGTCCTCGAAGATGCCCGGGTGGCCCCGCCGCTGAGGCGGGGCCACGGGTGTCACACCTCCAGCACCCAGGTGGCCGAGCGGGAACTGGCCACGAAGCCCGCGCGCTCGTACAGTCCCAGCGCACCGGTGGGTGAGTCGGTGTCCACGTCGAGCACCACGCGTTCGAGCCCGGCCTCGGCGGTGGCGCCCAGCACGGCCGCGAGCAGTGCGGACGCCACCCCCTTCCCGCGCGCCTGCCGGGTCACGCCCAGGGTCGCCAGGTAGCTGGAGGTGTAGCCCTGCAGCGGGAAGTCCTCCGGCGTCACGATCGTGATCGCGGCGCCGAGCACCGGCCCGGCGGGCCCGGCATCGGCCGGAACGGCCACGAACGTGAGGTCGTCGCGGAAGAACTCCCCCCGGACCGTCTGATGCCACTCCGCGGCGTCGATCGGTGCCGATCCCCAGTGATCCTGGAAGGCCGCCACGACAGCGGCCATCGTGGCCGCATCGTTCTGTGGGGTGAGGGGGACCAGGCGCACACCCTCGGGCACACGGGCGGGAGGCGGCGGATCCGCCAGGTCGCGATCCATCGAGGTGAACCACCGCGCGATCTGGAAGCCGAGCGTCGTCGGCAGGGCCCGCCACCCGGGCGTGCGCTCCTCGGTGGTCAACCGGATCCAGGCCGGCACGGCCTCCTCGCGCTGGGCGAGCCGCTCGAGCGCCCGCGCCACCTGCCACCGTCCTAGCGCCGTGCCGATGCCGCGCCGCCGCGCGGCGGGGATCACACCCCCGGAGAGCCGCACCTGCACCCGGTCCGTGCCCGGGTGCAGCGGCACCAGCCCCACGGCCAGCACCGCACCCTGCGCGTCCACGGCCACCAGCGAGTCCGTGGCCAGGTCCAGACGCGCACTGGTCAGCTCGTCCACGACGTCCTCCTGCGGTGTGGACCAATCCGGGTGGTCGACGGCGTCCATCGCCTTGATCGCCGCGGTGACCGCCGCCGCGTCCTCGAGCCGCGCCGCTCGCCACACCGCGACGTCGGGGTGCGCGGGGACCGGGGCAGCGGGCGCCGCGATGCGCTCACGCAGCGGGAGGAGGGCGGGCGACGGCGTGGGCCCAGTGTTCATGGTGGTCATGGCGCACACAGTAGGGCCAGGCACGCCACCCGGCCAGGCATTATCGGAGGCCACGGCCCGCACCGGTGGCGGAACGCGACGTGGGCCGGTCTCAGGAGGCCAGAGCGCCGGGTCCGTAGCTGGTCAGGCTGGCGCGAGCCAGGGCGAAGCCGGTGCCGTCGATCAGCGAGAAGCAATCGAGCCCGGACTGGTTGGACTCGCACACCCACGGCCCGACGGTGGCGGCCTGGCCGTACTCCAACACGGTCATCTGCGCGGAGGCCGTCGTGGGCTGCGAGGTCGGGCACGGCAGGGTGACGCCGTCCGCGGCGAGCACCACCACGTTGCCGCGCCACTCGCACTCCTGCCCCGGCGGTGTCTCGTAGTCGCGATCGGCGATGGTGCACCGAGCCGAGTCCTCGGTGAGCGAGCAGTAGATGTTGCCGGAAGGCAGCTGGAACTGGGGGAGGTCCAAGGCGGACGCCGGCGCCGCACCGTAGCTCGGGCTCTGGGCACCGCTGGGCTCGGCCGAGGGGCTCTGCGTCGTCGCCCCGTCGGTCTGCGCCTGCGACCCCGCCTCACCCGCGGACGAGGCCGCCGTGGAGGGCGTGCGCTCGCGTTCGCTCGTCGCGGGGCCACCGGCCACCAGGATGACCGCGAAGGCCACCAGGAGCACGACGTCGAGCACCGCCAGGGCGATGATCCAGCGCTTGACCTCGGGCGTCATCGGCCGCCGGGCCTCAGAGTATGGGCCCGGAGGTCCGGGTGCGCTTGAGTTCGTACATGCCTTCCACGGAGGTCATCAGCACCAGACCGTCGAACAGTCGCAGCGCCGCGTCACCGGTGGGCGCGGGCGTGACGACCGGGCCGAAGTACCCGGTGCCGTTGATGGCCACCACGGGAGTGCCGACGTCCTGGCCGACCATGCCGATCCCCTCGGCGTGGGAGGCCCGCAGGGACTCGTCGAACTCGTCGCTCGTGGCGAAGGCGGCGAGGTCCGCCTCGAGGCCGACCTCAGCAAGCGCCTGCTCGATGGCCTCGGTGTGGTCCATCTTCTCTCGATGGATGCGGGTGCCGAGTGCGGTGTACAGGTCGCCGAGGACAGCGTCGCCGGCGCGCTCGCGGGCGGCGTTCACCACGCGTGCGGGGCCCCATGCGCGGTCCATCGCGGCGCGGTAGTCCTCGGGGAGGTCCCTGTCCTCGTTGAGCACGGACAGGGACATGATGTGCCAGTGCAGGTCGATCTCGCGTTGGGCTGCCACCTCGTGCATCCAGCGGGAGGTCATCCATGCCCAGGGGCAGACAGGATCGAACCAGAAGTCGACGCGGGGGGTGTCGGTCACCGTGTGGTCTCCTCGTGCTCTAGAACGTGACGTTTCATCCTGCCACTACGGGGACGTGCCGTGCGGGTTGCGGTGGGATTCACTCGGAGCGTGAGAGAGACGGCGCGGCGGGGTCGTTCGACATCTTGCCCTCGGGGTCCAGGAGCCGCAGGACCGCCTCGGAGATGTCAGCGAGTTGACTCACCTGGTCCTCGCTGAGCGCATCGAACACCGCGGAACGAGCTCGCGCCACGTGCCCGGGTGCCGCGGCCACGATGGCCTCCCAGCCGGCATCGGTGAGCTCCACATCGGTGGCGCGGCCGTCCTGCGGGCAGGCGACGCGGCGGACCAGACCGCGGTCACCGAGCCTGGTGACCACGTGGCTGAGCCGGGGCAACGTGGCGTTGGTCCGCTCGGCGAGCTTTGTCATCCGCAGCGTGCGGGCGGGTGTCTCCGAGAGCATCGCCAGCGTCTGGTAGTCGAAGTGGGTCAACCCGGACTCGCGTCGCAACTGGTGGTCCAACGCGCCAGGCAGGAGTTCCACCACGGCGAGCAGCGCGAGCCACGCCCGGCGCTCGGTCGGCGTCAGCCATTTCGGCTGTGCGTCGGTGGCCATCGTGCCCTCCCTCGTTAGTTGACAGCACAACTATACCGCGAGTAGTTTAGTTGCACGTTCAATCTTCTGAGGGGATCCGATGCCAGCCGACGTGTTCGATCCGGCCACGCACATGGCCACTCTCACCCTGCATGTGGACGACCTCGCAGGAATGGAGACCTACTACGCGCGCGCCCTCGGCCTCACCCCGGTGCATGCCGGCGCCGGGGAGGTCGTGCTCGGTCGCGGCAGCACGCCCACCGAGGGCCTCATCCGACTGGTGCACACCCCCGGACTACCCACACCGGGACGCGACCAGGCCGGCCTCTTCCACACCGCTCTGCTCTTCGACACCCAGGAGTCGCTCGCGGCCACCGTCGCGACCGCCGCCCACGAACCGCGCTCACGATTCGTCGGCGCCTCGGACCACCACGTCTCCGAGGCCTTCTACTTCACCGACCCGGAGGGCAACGGCATCGAGCTGTACTGGGACCGTCCCCGTGATGCGTGGTCTCTCGGCCAGGAGTCGATCCACATGACCACCCGGCACCTGGATCCGACCATCTACCTACGCACCCACCTGAGCGATCAGGGACTGGACCACCTCACCCAGGCACGGGGCGCCGTCGGGCACGTCCACCTCCAGGTCGGGGACCTGACCACCGCGCAGCGGTTCTTCGTGGATGCCCTCGGGTTCGAGATCACGGTGCGCTACCCCGGTGCGCTGTTCGTCTCCGCCGGCGGATACCACCACCACATGGCGATGAACGTGTGGAACTCCCCCGGCGCGCCCGCTCGCGCCGCCACACTCGGCCTGGGCGAGGTCGCGATCTCGGTGCCCACGCGTGAGGAGGTGGAGCGCACCGCGCAGCGTCTGCGTGATCACGGCCACGAGGTGCAGGACGACGGCCATGCGCTGCGGGTACGGGACCCCTGGGGCTCGGTCATCGCGGTCGCCCCGGGCTGAGGCGCACGGGGATCGGCTCGGGCAGTGGCAGGCTGGGGACATGCGGATCGACCATGACGCCACCATCATGCTGCCCGCCTCGGGCGCCGGCACGGACCCCGACGCCGAGACACCGCTCCTTCTCGTGTTGCACGGCTTCGGAGCGAACGAGCGGGACCTCCTGCCGCTGGCCGAGTACCTCGGCCACACCGGACCCACCGCGTTCCTGCGCGCACCGCTGGCCCTCGGCCCCGACCAACGCGCCTGGTTCCCGATCCTGGATATCGCACGCCCCGACCCCGCCGCCGTGCAGGCGGCCGCCGATGCGGTGCTGGCGTGGCTGGCCGAGCACCATCCGGGGCGCACCGTGATCGGTCTGGGCTTCTCCCAGGGTTCCACCGTGGTGCTGCAGGCCTTGCGCACCCAGCCCTCGGCGTTCGCGGGCGTGGTCGTGCTGTCCGGCTTCGTCTCCCCCGCCACCCACGACGGCGACAGTGCACTGGCCGGATGCGCCACCCCGGCCTTCTTCGGCCACGGGGACGCCGACCCGATCATCCCGACCGAGGTCACGGCGCTGACCGCGGCATGGCTTCGTGAGCACACCACGCTCACCGAGCGCGACTACCCAGGCCTGCCGCACGCCGTCGACGGCCGCGAGCTGGCCGACGTGCGCGCCTTCCTCGCGGCGCTGGCGTGATCGGCGAAGGGTGACAGGATGGGAAGGCCCGCGCCGACCGCGCGGAACCCGTCCGAACAAGGAGCATCAGTGCCCGGGGAGAACCTCACGCGCAAGGAGGCGCAGCAGCGCGCCGCCGTCCTCACCACCCACCGCTACGAGGTCGAGCTCGACCTCACCCGCGGTGAGAAGGTGTTCGGCTCACGCAGCACCGTCCACTTCGACGCCGCCCCCGGTGCGAGCACGTTCATCGACCTCATCGCTCCCGAGGTGCACGCCGTCACGCTGAACGGCCGCGCACTGGAGGTGGCGGAGGTCTTCGCCGACTCCCGCATCCAGCTGGCCGACCTCGCCGAGCACAACGAACTCGTGGTCGAGGCGAGTTGCGCCTACATGCACACCGGCGAGGGCCTGCACCGGTTCGTCGACCCGGTCGACGGTGAGGTCTACCTCTACACCCAGTTCGAGGTGGCCGACACCCGCCGCATGTTCGCCGTCTTCGAGCAGCCCGACCTCAAGGCCACGTTTGCCTTCACCGTCACCGCACCGCAGACGTGGCGGGTGATCTCCAACTCCCCCACGCCCGAGCCCACCGCGCCGCTCGGTGGCCAGGAGGGTGCCGCCACCTGGGCGTTCTCGCCCACCGAGGTGCTGCCCTGCTACGTGACGGCCCTGATCGCGGGTCCGTACGCCGGCGGCGAGGGCGAGCTGACCAGCAGCGACGGGCGCACCATCCCGCTCGGGGTGTACTGCCGCGCCAGCCTCGCCGAGCACCTGGACGTCGAGGACATCCTCGAGGTGACCCGCGACGGCTTCGCCTTCTACGAGCAGGCCTTCGACTCCCCCTACCCGTACCGCAAGTACGACCAGATCTTCGTACCGGACTTCAACGCCGGGGCGATGGAGAATGCCGGCGCCGTGACGTTCCTGGAGAACTACGTCTTCCGCTCCCGGGTGCCCGAGGCGACCCGCGAGCGACGCGTCACCACGATCCTGCACGAGCTCGCGCACATGTGGTTCGGCGACCTGGTGACGATGCGTTGGTGGAACGACCTGTGGCTGAACGAGTCCTTCGCCGAGTACGCCTCCACGCTCGCGACCGCGGAGGCCACCCGGTGGAGCGACGCGTGGACCACGTTCAACGGGGTGGAGAAGTCCTGGGCCTATCGCCAGGACCAGTTGCCCTCCACGCACCCGATCGTCGCGGAGATCCGCGACCTGGAGGACGTGGAGGTCAACTTCGACGGCATCACCTACGCCAAGGGTGCCTCCGTACTGCGCCAACTAGTGGCGTGGGTCGGCAAGGAGGAGTTCCTGCGCGGTGTCGCGGCGTACTTCGCCGAGCACGCCTGGGGCAACACCGAGTTGCCTGACCTGCTGCGCCACCTCGAGGCGACCTCGGGACGCGACCTCTCGGCGTGGTCCGGGCTGTGGCTGGAGACCGCGGGCGTGAACACCCTGCTGCCCGAGCTCGAGGTCTCCGACGAGGCCGAGGGACGCCGGATCACCTCCTTCGCGATCCGCCAGCAGGCCCCGCAGCAGTGGCCCACCCTGCGTCCGCACCGGCTCGCGGTGGGCGGCTACGACCTCGTGGACGGGCGTCTGGAGCGCCGCCTGCGGATCGAGCTGGACGTGGACGGCGAGCTCACCGAGGTGCCGCAGCTCGCCGGCGAACGCGCGCCCGACCTGCTCCTGATCAACGACGATGACCTGGCCTACGCCAAGATCCGGCTCGACGTGGACTCCCTGGCCACCGCCCGGCTGAACGCGGCCGCCTTCACCGACCCGCTGCCGCAGGCCCTGGTGCTCTCCGCAGCCTGGGACGCCACCCGCGACGGGGAGTGGCCCGCCCGCGCGTTCGTGGACATGGTGCTCGGCACCGTCGGCGCAATCGCCAGTTCCTCCATGGTGCTGGTGCTGTTGCGCCAACTCGTGCTGGCGGTGGAGAACTACGTGGACCCGGCCGTGCGCGGCCCGATCCGGGAGGCCGCGGCGGGCCGCCTGTGGGACCTGCTGCTGGCCGCGGAGCCCGGCTCGGACACCCAGTTCCAGTTCGCCTCCACCTTCGCGCGGCTGGCCAGCAGCGACGACCAGCTCGACGCCGTGGCCTGGGTGCGATCCGGGGAGCGCACCATCGAGGGCCTGACCGTGGACGTGGACCTGGACTGGGCGATGCTGACCGCGTTGGCCGCCGCCGGGCGCGTCGGCGAGCGGGAGATCGCGACGGCGCAGGAAGCCGACGCCACCGCCAGCGGTGCCCAGGCCGCGGCCACCGCCCGCGCCGCACTGCCCACCCAGGCGGCCAAGGAAGAGGTCTGGGACCGCATCGTCGAGTCCGACGACCTGTCCAACTCCCTGCAGACCGCCGCGATCGCCGGGTTCTCCCGGTCGCTGGACCCGAGCGTCCTGGTGCCGTTCGCGGAGCGCTATTTCGCCGCACTGGAGGGTGTCTGGTCCGAGCGCACCAACGAGATGGCACAGAACATCGTGCTCGGGCTCTACCCCGGGTCGCTCGCTGACATCGACGCGAGCCTGGGCGTCGACGTGCTCGAGATGACGCAGGACTGGCTGGACTCCCTCGGCGACCGCACCCCGGCGCTGCGACGCCTCGTGGTGGAACTCGCCGACGGTGTGCGCCGCCAGTTGCGGGTGCAGCAGGTGGACCGCGCCGCCGGCTGAGGCACGCCCGACGACGAGCGCCCCGGGGAGTGACTCCCCGGGGCGCTCTCGTGTGTCGTCGCGCTCAGGCGCGTTCGGCTGCCTGGGCTCGCAGTGCGCCGTCGATCACCGAGGTCAGCGACTCGAATCGGCTCACGCCGGCGAGGTCCTCCACCAGCACCGCTTCCTCGGAGGAGTTCGCCAGCGGCACCTGCCAGTTCGGGTACTCCTCGAAGGTACCGGGCTGATTCTGGGTGCGTCGTTCCCCGACCGCGTCCACCAACGCCACGCCGAGCAGCACCGACTCGGCAGCCACCAGGTGCAGGTGCAGCGCCTCGACGATCTCCCGTTCCGTGGGATGGGCGGAGATGAGACCACGCTCGCGCAGGATCCCCAGGATCCGCTCGCGCTCGTGGTCAGCCGCGGCCCGCACCTGCTCCACGGGCTCGGTGAGCAGACCGAGGCGCTCGCGAAGGTCCACGTGCTCGTCCGCGAGGTACCCGGCGGTCGGCGGCAGGTCGTGCGTGTTGACCGTGGCGAGCAGGAGCTTGCGGTAGTGCTCCGGCGGCTTGGGCTGGTCGCCCTCGTACTCGAACCAGAGCACCGAGGTGCCCAGCACCCCGCGCGAGGACAGGTAGTCGCGCACCCACGGCTCCACGTTCCCGAGGTCCTCACCGATCACGACCGCCCCGGCACGCTGGGCCTCCAGCAGCAGCACCCCGATCATCGCCTCGTGGTCGTAACGCACATAGGTGCCCGCGCCGGCGCCGAGGCCTTGCGGGATCCACCACAGGCGGAAGAACCCGATGATGTGGTCGATTCGCAGCGCACCCGCATGGCGCAGCAGTGCGCGGACCATCTCGCGCAGCGGGCGGTACCCCGAGCGGCGCAGTTCCTCCGGTCGCCACGGGGGCTGGGACCAGTCCTGTCCCTGCTGGTTGTACATGTCCGGCGGGGCTCCCACGGAGATCCCCGGCGCGAAGAATCGGCGCATCGACCACGCGTCGGCGCCCTGCGGGTGCACCCCGACCGCGAGGTCGTGCATGACCCCGAGCGACATCCCGGCCTCCAGACCGGCGCGCTGGGCGCGCTCGAGCTGCTCGTCAGCCACCCACTGGATCCAGGAGTAGAACTCCACCCGGGAGGCCAACTCGCTGCGTAGCCGCGACACCAGGGGCGAGGTGGCGTCGTCGAGCTCGGCGGGGCCAGCCGATCCGTCCGGGACAGCGGCGCCGTCTGGCCCCTCGTAGTGTTCCTGGATGGCGCACCACAGGGCGAAGTCCTCCAGCACGCGGCCCTCCCGCGCCCGGAACGCCTCGAAGGAGCGCTGACGCCGGGCGGATCGAGGTGCCTGGAAGATCACCTCCAGCGCGGAACGCTTGGCCGCCCACGAGGCATCCCGGTCCAGGTGACGCGCATCGGTATTGCTCGCGGCCACGGACTCCTGTGCCCACTCCACCAGGGCACGCTGGGAACTGGGGAGGTAGGCGGCCTCGGCGATGTCCTCCGGCCGGATGTACAGCGGGGAGACGAAACGCCGTGAGGCCGGCAGGTAGGGCGAGGGCTCGATGTGGCCGGTGACCTCGCCGGCGTGCACCGGGTTGACCAGCACGAAGTCCCCGCCGCGGGTGCCCGTGAGATCGGCGATGTCTGCGAGGTCCGCGAAGTCGCCGATGCCCCACGAGGCACGGGAACGCACGGAGTACAACTGGGTCATCAGGCCCCAGCCACGACCGCCCTTGTCCGGCCGCAGCTCGGGCATCTCCAATCGCTGCGGGACAACGGCCAGCACGCAGGAGGCCGCGCGTGCCGGCGCGCTCTCGCCCGTCCGCGTCTCCGTGGCCTCGACCGTGTGCCAGCCCAACGGGAGATCCCCCGGCAGGGTGAGGGTGACCCGGCGGAAGGGCACGCCCTCCACCTCCTGCTCCTGCGCCGGCAGGTCGCTGGGCACCGGGAGTGGCCGGCGAGTGCCGTCCTCCAGCACCAGTTCGAGCACGGGCGAGCGCCCCTCACGGGTGGTGACCGGAACGGACACGGAGTCGCCCTGCCTGACCACCAGCGAGGGTGGGACGAGTTCGCGCCAGGGTCGCGCTGCCAGCTCGGCCCGCTCCCGCTCCACCTGTTCGGCGGTGAAGGTGGCCACCCCCATCGCCTCGAGGATCCGCCGTAGCGTGGTCTCGGGCACCTGGACGAGGTCGCCGAAGAAGGAGTGGTACTGGGTGGCAATGCCGTAGCCCTCGGCGAGGGCTACCAGCTCCGGCGCCGGCGCGCTGTCGAGGCTGCTCATCAGGGTCCTTTCGTGGGTGACTGCTTCGATCCTTGCAGACACGACAGCGAATGCACCCGGTGACGCCCCGAGGACCTCAGGTTGTTATCGCGCGTTGTTCAACAGGGCCGCGAGGGAGTCCGCCTCCGGGCCCACCACCACCTGCACCACGCGGCCGGTGCGCACCACGCCGAACGCCCCGTGGGACTTCAGTGCGGCGTCGTTGACGAGTTCGGGGTCCACGACCTCCACGCGCAGGCGCGTGATGCACGGCTCCACCTCGATGACGTTCTCGGAGCCACCCAGATCCGCGAGGAAGTCCAGTTCCTTGGCCATCCCGACACCCCTTCTCTCAAACCGTCGCCAGGACGTCAACCGACGTCCTCGTCACTGTACCCACCCGGCGGGATTCGCCGGAACACCGTCACCGTATCGGGCGCCGCACGCCGTGCGGGGCTTAGGCTCGCGGGGTGAGCACCGCAGGCCCGTTCCCTCGCCCGACCCCCGAGTTCTACGAGCAGGTCGGCGGTGAGGCGACCTTCACGGCACTGACGGAGCGCTTCTACGAGGGTGTGCGCACGGACGACCTGCTGGCGCCGATGTACCCCGCCGAGGACTTCGAGGGTGCCCAGTGGCGCCTGCGGACCTTCCTGGAGCAGTACTGGGGCGGGCCCACCACCTACTCCGAGCAGCGGGGGCACCCCCGGCTGCGGATGCGTCACGCACCCTTCGCCGTCACCCCCGCCGCGCGGGACCGATGGCTGCTGCACATGCGCACCGCCCTGCTCTCCCTCGAGCTCGCCCCACTCGCCGAGGCGACGCTGTGGGACTACCTCGAGCGGGCAGCCCATGCCATGGTCAACAGCCACGGGCGCTCGGTCGACCAGGACCCGGCACTCCCTCCCCACCCCTCCGCCTCACTCCCCCTCACGACCCGACAGGAGGACTCGTGACAGCCCGACCCGCACGACCCACCCGGACCGGAGAGGACGTGTTCGCCTCGATCCTCGATGTGATCGACGTCGAGGAGATCGCACCCGACACCTACACCGCCGGTTCGCTCCCGCACTTCAACCGCCGCATCTACGGCGGTCAGGTGCTCGCGCAGTCGATCGTCGCCGCCTCGCGCACCGTGCCGGCCGGCCGCTTCGCGCACTCGGTGCACGGCTACTTCCTGCGCCCGGGCAATCTGGATGTACCGATCACCCTGGCGGTCGAGGAACTGCGCGATGGTCGCTCCTTCTCCGCCCGCCGCACCCATGCGCTGCAGGACGGCGTGCCGATCCTCTCCCTCATCGTCTCCTTCCAGGAGGAACAGCCAGGGTTGGAGCACATCCAGGAGGCTCCTCCGCAGGTGCCGCCGCCCGAGGGTCTCGCCTCCAGCACGGACCTCTTCCCGGCGTTGCGGATGCCGGCGGAGTACGCCGCCCCCGGGGGCGCATTCGATGTGCGACACGTGGAACCCGCCCTGTACACCGCACCCGACCCGCAGCGGCGCGACAACCAGGCGATGTGGTTGCGCGCCACCGGCGCGCTGCCCTCCCACGCCGACCGCAACCTCAAGGCCGCGCTGCTCGCCTATGCCTGCGACCAGGCTCTCCTGGAGCCGGTGCTGCGCGCGCACGGATTGTCCTGGAGCAGCCCGGACCTGTCGGTGGCGAGCATCGACCACGCGATGTGGTGGCACCGGGAGGTGGACGTCACACAGTGGCTGCTGTTCGTGCAGGACTCCCCCGCCGCCATCGGGGCCCGGGGTCTCGGCACGGCCCGGGTCTACACCCGGGACGGCACGCTGGTGGCGAGCATCGCTCAGGAGGGCCTGGTCCGCACGCCCCCGAGGTCGTGAGGCACCAGCTCAGCGCAGACCGAAGCTGCGGCTGTATCCGTCCTCCAGCACGGTGATCGTGACGTGCACCAGTCCATCGCTGTCGATCGCGTACCGCTCCTCCACCTCGGGCCCGTCACCCGTGCGTCGGATCGGGACAGCGGTGAGGTCCTCGACCTCGCGCAGCGCGGGATCGAAGGGGAAGAGCACCTCGGCGAACGGGGTGAGTTCGCCACTCGGCTCCCCCAGGATGTCCCGCCCGGGGTACTCGACATAGCGGAACCAGCCCACGTTGTGTGCCGCGCGGTAGCGGCGGGTGAGCACGGCGTCCCCGGTGCTGGGCAAGGACGCGTCCGGTGAGAGGATCTCGTCGAATCCCAGCGCCGATCCCGCCGATTGCTCACGGAAGACCCCGAAACTGCGCGAGAGGCGATCGCGCATCGTGAAGTCCGACTCCGGGTCGGCGGCGATCGCCAGGCCGATCGCCGTGGCGGCCGCGGGGTAGGGCGACCGGAACACACGGCGGCCGAAGCGCTGACGCAGCACCCGCGGCACGAGCGGTAGGCCGCTGGCCCCTCCCACGAGATAGACGCCGGCGACCTCGGCCAGCGACTCCGCGACCTCGTCCGCCTCCAGGCGCCCCACCAGGGGCTCCATCGCGGTGACGGACTGCTCGATGAGGGGTGTGACGTGGCGGTACACCTCGTCGACCTCGATGAGCACGGGATCGCCGTCCAGGTCCACCACCAGGCGCCGTGACTGCGGGGTCAGTCGTTCCTTCGCGTCCCGGCACTCCGCGAGGAGCCGTCGCCACTGCGCGCGGGTGAGGTTCGGCTCGCCGGCCGAGCGCAGCGCCGTCTGTGCGAGCAGCACGTCGACGTCATCACCCCCCAACCGGTTGACCCCCACCGATCCGAGCACCTCGTGCCGGCTCGCCTCGGCGCTCACGAGGGAGGCATCGAAGGTGCCGCCGCCGAGGTCGTACACGAGGATGCGGGTGCGTTTGGAGGACAGCGTGCGTGGCCTGCGGTGGGTGTACTCGAAGCCGGCCGCGGAGGGCTCGTTCATCAGGGCGAGGACCTCGAACCCCGCGCCCCGGAAGGCCTCCAACGTGAGGAACCGTTGCACGGTGGGCGCGTGCGCCGGAACGGACACCACCACCTGATGCGGCCGACCCGCCCGCGACGGTGCGCCGATGGCCGGGGAGTCGTCGATCGCCTCCCGCAGGGCATGCAGGAACCCCGTCACGACGTCGAGCAGGAGGTGCTCGCGTTCACCGATCGACACCCTCGAGGTCGGGGAGGCCTCGGCGTCCCCCATCAGCCGCTTGAACGAGCGCAGCAGTGGCGCTCCCTCCTCGGCCGCGGCGAGGGCGTCGAACCCGAAGACGAGGTCGCCGTCACGATCGGCCGCCACCGAGGGCATGAACTCGTGGGGGTCGCCGACCGTGTCCAGGAAGGCCAGCACGGGGTAGTTCCCGCGATCCACCCGCGCCACCACGGTGCGGGTCGTGCCGAGGTCGATTCCCAGGTGCATGACTCGAGCCTAGTGCGTGGGAGCCACCCTCCCGCCGAGTGATCCGGGCAGGCGCGTGGGCCGGCAGCGCGCTAGCGTGACGCGGGCACACGTACCCCGACAGGAGGCCCCTCGATGCGACTGCGAATCCCCGTGGAGGTGCGCTGGGCCGATCTGGACGCCTACGGCCACGTGAACAACGCCGCGGCCTTCACCCTGCTGGAGGAGGCGCGGATCCGGGCGTTCTGGGCCGATTCCGGCGCCTCCGAGGCGTGGCCGACGGCGATACTCGCCATGGGTACGGGCACGGCCACCCAGACCCTGGTCGCGCGTCAGGAGATCGAGTACCACCGTCCGATCCCGTTCGCGCGGACCGGGCTGCTGGTCCAACTGTGGATCGGGCACATGGGCGGGTCCTCGCTGGAGGTGTGCTACTCGGTGCACGAGGCCGATGCCGATGCCGCACGCATCGGGGACGCCCTGGACACCCCCACATACGCCGTCGCCGCGACCACGCTGGTGATGGTCACGACCGCCACCGGTGCCCCCACCCGGATCACGCGCGCCCAGCGCGAGGCGTGGGAGCCCTTCGTCGAGCCGCCGGCTCGGTTCCGGCACCGACGCTAGCGACCAGGCGGCCGTGGCGTGACCGGCGCCGCGTCATCGTGCACGGCGCGCTCAGGCACCGGCGCGGACGGCGGCCGTGCGCAGCGCCTCGCTCGCCGCGAGTTCGCCGTCGACCACCGCGAGCACCCGGTCGGAGGCATGGCGCTCGACCGCGCGCCGCAGCCTGGCGCGTACCTGCCGCATCCGCCGGGCCGCCGATCGCCGCGCGGCGAGCCGGGCGAGCGCGGCCAACGCGATGCCCAGGACTGCGCCGCCGATCGCCAACAGGCTCGGCCATGGCCAACGCACCTCCCCGAGGCTCAGCACCGGCACGGGCCACTGCGGGAGCTGCAGGAAGTCGATGACGGCCAGTGCCAGGAGCCAGGCGAGGCCCGCCAGCAGGGTCAGCATCAGCACCCACTGCACCGTGCCCACCCAGCGCCACCACGCGGGCCGCTGCACACTGACCCCGCGTGCAATCTCCTGGTCGAGGGAGTCCGCGAGGTCGGCGGCACCCGAGACGACGCGTGCGCTGACGGCATCGCCCCAGGCCGGCGGGAGCGCGGAGGCCGCGGCGTGCACATACGCCCGGGTCGCGCTGGTCACCTTGGCCCGCGACTGCGGCGTGGCCGGAGGAAGGGAGGTACGGCGCGGCACATCCGTGGCCGGGTCGGCCTCGGTCCGCGCGCCGCCGGACTCGCCCCCGCTCCCCCCGCGCAACCCGAGCGTACGCAGCGGGTCGGACCGGAATCGCTGGATCCACCGGGTGGGCGGCCACCCGGTGGCGCGCGCGGCATCCCTCACCGTCGCAGCCCCCACCGCATCCACGACACGGGGGATGCCGGCAGCTTCCTCGAGGACCTCCACCAGGTGCTCGCGGGCGTGCTGTGCCGCCGCGGCTCCCTCGACCAGGCTCGGGAGTTCCCCGAGCAGCGATCGTGCCGCAGTGGCGACCTCGCCCGTGGCGCGTAGCCGGGCCGTCTCCCGGGAGCGCACCGCCCTCGCCACGTCCTGGGCCAGTGAGTCCATGCCGTCGCCGTCCAGCGCCGACCCGGTCAGCACGCGCGCGTCCACGCCGTCCGCACGCACCAGGCGCTCGAGGTCCTCGCGGCATTCACGAGCCTGGTCCGGACTCAATCGGTCGCTCTGGTTCAGGAGGACCACCACCCGGGTGTCCGAACCCGCCAACGGCTTCAGGTAGCGCGTGTGCAGCACGTCGTCGGCGTACTTCTGCGGGCTCGTCACCCACACGAGCAGGTCCGCGCGGTCGGTGATGTGGTCGGCACGCTCGCGATGCTCGGCGACCACCGAATCGTGATCCGGGAGATCCAGGAGGATCAGTCCGTCCGGGCTGGCTGCTGTGACCGGGCGCTCGTGCCGGTCGGGCACGCCGAGCCACTCCAACAGGGCTGTGGACCCCGCGGACAGGTCGGCGACCTCGCTGACCAGCGCCATCGCGTGGGAGGTGGTGGGCCGCATCGTGCCGGTCCGCGCGAGGTCGCTCCCGGCGAGAGCGTTGAACACGGACGACTTCCCGACCCCGGTAGCGCCTGCGACGGCCACCACGGTGTGCTCTGCCGACAGCGCCGCGCGCTCGCGTACCCGCTCGAGCGCCGTCGCCGCGTGTTGGACCACCTCGGGGCGCAATCGGCCGCGCGCGAGGTCCACGGCCTGGGCCAACGCGTCGACGCGCTCCGCCAGGGGTACCTTTCGTCGTCTCATCCCCGGCCTCCCCTGCCGAACAGTCGAGCGAACCAACCGCGCCTGGGCGCCGGATCTGACGCGGCCCGGCCGGGCATCGCGGGAGCGGGCGGAGCAACGGCACCGCGCGCACCCGCGCCGCGCAACCGGGTGACCTCGCCTGACTCTGCCGGCCGGGGCTCGCTGCCCGCGTCGACCCTGGCGGCCGCCGACTCCCGGCGGTCGCCCTGCAGCGCGGAGGCGATCTCTGCGGCCACCAGGCGGAGTCGCTCGGGAGCATCCGCATCCACCTGTTCACGGCGGACGATCGCCTCCACAGCATCCGCATCGGCGGCGATCAGACCCACCAGGCGACGGTCCAGGCTCGCCTGCGCCGTCGCGGTGAGTCGGCGTACGGCGTCGTCTCCGAACGCCGCCTCGAGCACCTTCTGCGCCAACACGGCGGTGCCACCAGCGATCCCGACCTCTGCGCCGGTGAGTCCACCGGTACCCGCGAACACCAGGAGCATCAGCGCCACGCCGAGCCCGTTCACCCCGAAGCTCAGGGCTCGGGCGAGACCGCGCCTGCTCGATCCCTGCTCGCGCACCAGGTCGAGGACCTCACCCTGCCACTCCCGGATCTCCCGCTCGATGCGCTCGCGCAACTCGGCGCTACCGGCCGGGGTAAGGGAGGTGCCGTGCTCGATCGCGTCCAGGAGGTCCGCGCCCGCGGGGTCGACGCGCCATCCGGTCCGCACCGCCTCCCGCGCTCCTTCGACGGCGTCGAGTGCCACCGCCGCGAGTCCGTGCGCAATCGCCACCTCGGCCTGGTGCGCGGATGCGGACCCTCCGCGCAGGAATGCCGTGACCCGGTCCCGGGTGCGGCCGACCCCACGTTCGATCGCCCGCATCATGTCGCTGGTGCCCACCACGTCCTGCCATCGGGCGAGCACCTCCCCACGGAGCAGTCCGCCGTCCTTGGTGGCAGCGATCACCGTCTCCGCGGCCGTGCCGTAGGCCAGCTCGACCGTGACCAGGAGTCGCTCCTCGGCGCGCGCCTGGTCCTGCGCGGCCTCCGCGAGCGCGCGTACCCCCGCGACCACGGCGTCCAATGCACCATCGCGTGTGGCGTGGGCGATGCTCTCACGCTCGACCCCGTCTGCGGCGACGTCGGACAACCACCCCGCGAGCTGGGCCACGGCTGCCTCCGGCAACAGGCCCTCGTCGTCCAGCCCCGTCTCGGGGATCTCGAACAGTCGAGCGTGCTCCAGACCCGCACGGACCATGTGACCGCGCAGGTCCTCGGGGACATCACGTGTGGCGGCATCCAGGCGGTCGAGGACGATGGCCACCTGGGTGCGCCGCTGGGAGGCGGCGTGAAGCAACGACCAGGGGACCGCGTCGGCATACCGCGCCGGTGTGGTGACGAACAACCACAGGTCGGCGGCGGCCATCAACTGCTGCGCGAGTTCCCGGTTCGCCTGCTCCACGGAGTCGATGTCCGGGGCGTCCAGCAGGGCCAGTCCTCGCGGGATCCGCCGGGACGGTGCCAGTCGCAGCGACCGGTGCGCCGCGGCGTCGGGCGCCGCACCTGTCGGGGGGTGCGGCAACTCCTGGGCGGTGGCGTCGTCGCCCGCGACGGCGCGGGCGTGGGACCGCACGAGGTGCGGCAGCAGGCGCTCGTGGCCGAACCAGTCGGCGTCCTGGGGGTTGTGTACCAGCACCGGTGAGCGCGTGGTGGGGCGAAGCACGCCTGGGGTCGTCAGCGGTGCCCCCAGGAGGCTGTTGACGAGAGTCGACTTCCCGGCGCCCGTCGAGCCACCCACCACGACCAGCAGGGGTGCACCCTCGGCGCGCAGTCGGGGAAGCAGGTAGTCCTCGAGTTGCGCGAGCAATTCGGCACGCTCCCGGCGCCGTGCTTCCACCTGGCGCGCGCGCAACGGCAGTGGCAGCGTGGAGAGTTCGTCACTCAGGTTCTCCAGCGCTGCGAGCAGCGCTGCCCGTGCGATCGGCGCCCTCGCCGTCGGCTCTCCCTGCACGTGCCTCACCCTCCTGCCGAGCGCTCCGGCACGGCAGTGTGCCGGAGCGCCCGTCCGTCATCGATCGAGCGGGACTGTCAGTCCCGCGTGAGCTTGCGGTAGGTGACCCGGTGCGGGCGAGCCGCCTCAGGCCCCAGCCGCTCGATCTTGTTCTCCTCGTAGGCTGCGAAGTTGCCCTCGAACCAGTGCCAGGAGGCGGGGTTCTCCTCGGTTCCCTCGTAGGCGAGGATGTGCGTGGCGACACGGTCGAGGAACCACCGGTCGTGCGAGACGACCACGGCGCACCCGGGGAACTCCAGCAGCGCGTTCTCCAGGCTCCCCAGGGTCTCCACGTCGAGGTCGTTCGTGGGCTCGTCCAGCAACAGCAGGTTCCCGCCCTGCTTGAGGGTCAGGGCGAGGTTCAGACGGTTTCGCTCTCCACCGGAGAGCACCCCTGCGGGCTTCTGCTGGTCCGGGCCCTTGAAGCCGAACTGCGAGACATAGGCGCGGGAGGGGATCTCGACGTTGCCGACCTGGATAAAGTCCAGCCCGTCGGAGACGACCTCCCACAGGGTCTTCTTCGGGTCCAGACCCGCACGGGACTGGTCCACGTAGGAGATCTTGACGGTCTCGCCCACCTTGACCTCGCCGGCGTCCAGCGGCTCCAGGCCCACGATGGTCTTGAACAGGGTCGTCTTCCCGACCCCGTTGGGGCCGATCACCCCGACGATGCCATTGCGCGGCAGGTCGAAGGAGAGACCCTCGATCAGGGTGCGGTCGCCGAAGCCCTTGACGATGTCCTTGGCCTCGATGACCACACTGCCCAGCCGTGGCCCCGGCGGGATCTGGATCTCCTCGAAGTCCAACTTGCGGGTGCGCTCCGCCTCCGCCGCCATCTCCTCGTACCGGGCGAGGCGTGCCTTGCTCTTGGCCTGGCGCCCCTTGGCGTTCGAGCGGACCCACTCCAACTCGGTAGCGAGCCGCTTGGCGAGCTTGGCGTCCTTCTTGCCCTGGATCTGCAGGCGTTCCTGCTTCTTCTCCAGGTAGGTGGAGTAGTTCCCCTCGTAGGGGTACAGGCGACCGCGGTCGACCTCGGCGATCCACTCCGCCACGTTGTCCAGGAAGTACCGGTCGTGGGTGATCGCGATGACAGCGCCGGCGTAGCGAGCCAGGTGCTGCTCGAGCCACTGCACGCTCTCGGCGTCCAGGTGGTTGGTGGGCTCGTCCAGGAGGAGCAGGTCCGGGGCCTCCAGGAGCAGTTTGCACAGCGCCACGCGGCGCCTCTCACCTCCGGAGAGCACCGAGACGTCCGCATCCGGCGGCGGGCAGCGCAGGGCATCCATCGCCTGCTCCAGGCGGGCGTCGATGTCCCATCCGTTCGCGGCGTCGATCTCCTCCTGGAGCTTGCCCATCTCCTCGGTCAACGCCTCGTAGTCGGCGTCCGGGTCGGCGAACTCCTCGGCGATCGCCTCGAAGCGGTCCTTCTTCGCGAGCAGGTCACCGACGGCCTCCTGCACGTTGCCGAGGACTGTCTTCTCCTCGTTCAGCGGGGGCTCCTGCTGCAGGATCCCGACGCTGTAGCCCGGCGAGAGCCGCGCCTCACCGTTGGAGGGGGTGTCCAGGCCCGCCATGATCTTCAGGATGGTGGACTTACCGGCACCGTTCGGGCCGACCATGCCGATCTTGGCTCCGGGAAGGAATGCCATCGTGACGTCGTCGAGGATGACCTTGTCCCCGTGCGCCTTGCGCGCGCGGACCATCGAGTAGATGTACTCGGCCACAGTTCTCCTAGGCAGGTGGGTGGATTCTCGGCGCCCAGCCTACGCCAGCCGCGTGCACCGCGAGCACCTGGGGCGTGGCACCCACCGGGCCACCCCGGCGCGCCCCACCTAGGCGGTGGACGGGACGCCGGCGGCCGCCACACCCCCGGGATCCTCACCCTGCGCCGGGGTCCCTGCGGGTGCGAGGCCGAGCGGGCCGTCCTCGCGCGCCTCGTCCTCGCGCGGTCCCTCCGGATCGTCGCCGACCAGGGCGTCCCCCGGCCGTTCCTCCAGTGCGGTGACGTCCACCGTGTGATCGGGGGCCGGCTCGCTGGGCCCGGTGGTGATGCCCTGGCTCATGCCGCCCCATCCGTCCGTGGTGGGGCGCTGCGCGTGCGTGGCCCCGGACGGTGTGGCATCGCCAGGTGCGCCGTCCGCGCGTGTGCCGCGGTCGAAGGTCACGACGCCGTAGGCCGCGATGTCGATGGCGACGGCCTCCGCGTGGATGGCGGTGCCGTGGTGCGCCACGCCGTCGCGATCGACGTAGCTGTCGTCGACGAGCCGGCCCCGCACCAGGAGCGGGTAACCGGCACGCACGCTCTGCGCGACCCGTGCGGCCAGGTGGCGGTAGGCGCGCACCGTGAACCAGAGCGTCTCGGCGTCCTCCCAGGAGCCGTCCTCGCCGCGGCGGGATCGGGTGCACGCCAGCCGGAACCGGGTCCAGGCGCCGTGGTCGTTCGTCCGAGCCAGTTGTGGGGTGGTCCCGGCGATGCCACGCACCGTCAGGGTCGTCTCGTTGCTCATCGGCTTCTCCTCCGTGGTCGGCAGCCGGACGCGCTCCGGCACCACCACGGTGGATCACTCGGGCCCAGCGCCGTGGGCCGGGTGTGCACAACAGCCCGCAGGCTCGCGAACGCTCGCCTGGGGACAGCCGGGAACCGCGCGGCTTCGCCGATCGCGCGCCCTCAGACCGAACGCACCTGTGCCAGCCGCTCGTGGGCCGATGTCAGCCGCGCCCGGACCGCGCGGGAGGGACCGAGAATGTCCAGCACCACGTCCTGCAGCCGTTGCGTGACATCCGCCGCGTACTGGGCGCGCACCCGGTCCGCCTCCGCTTCCAGGCTCGCTCGCCGCATCTTCCGGAAGGCGCCCGGGGTCCGCACCGGTGGCGCCGGGACCGAGCGAACGGCAGCCATCGCACGCTCCCCGATCGTCTCGGCCGAGGGCAGGGCGTCACCGACGCCACGGTGCCACTGCGCAGGAAGGCCTCGGCACTCCGCCGCCACCCATCCCTGGCGCAAGGCCTCGAGTCGCGCGGGCGTCGGCTCGCGCAACTCCACGGTCACCGATCCCTCGCCCCTCACGGCCGCGGCGTAGGAATCCGCGGCCGACCGGGCACCGGTCATGTCCCACAGCCGTTGCACCGCGTCGCCACCGCTCTGGCCGTGACCCGGCGGCGGGCCGAGGGCATCCTCGAGGGCACGGGCCACGCCGTCGAGCTCGTCGCGGACCGCGGTGCGATTCACGCTGGCTCGCTGAGCCCCCGCCACCAGCGCGCCGCGCAGTTCCTGCACGCCCACCCCGGAGGTGGCCGAGGCAGGAAGGATGCCGACCTCGTCCAGACCGTCCGCCACCAGGAGTTCGCGCACATCGGCCAGCACCTGTTCCGTGCCCTGCGGTGTGAGGGTGTCGACCTGATTGAGCACCACGAGCATGCCGTCCTGGCGCCCCGACAGCGCGCGCAGATAGTCCGCGTGCAGCCGGTGATCGGCGTACTTCTGCGGGTCCAGGACCCACACGAGCAGGTCCACGAACGGGACCAGCTTGTTCACCAGGTCACGGTGTTCCAGTTCGACCGAGTCGTGGTCCGGCACGTCCAACAGGATGACCCCGGCCAGCTCCCGCGGATCCGGACCTTCCAGCGCCGTCTCCCCCCGCACCCGCGCAGCGGGCGCCACCCCGAGGTGATCGAGGAACGACGTCGCATCCGAACCCCACACACAGGCCGAGGGGCGCGAGGTGGTGGGCCGGCGCACGCCGACCTCTGCGACATCCAGCGCCGTCACCGCGTTGAAGAGCGAGGACTTACCCGACCCGGTGCCACCCACGAAGGCGACCACGGTGTGGTTCAGTCCCATCGCCAGGCGCTGCTCCACGGCGCCGAGGTGCTCCCGTGCGGCGTCGCGGACCGGAGCGGGAAGCAGCGCGCCCAGGTCGTCCACGAGTCGCGCCAGGATCTCCAGGCGCCCTTCCTCACGGACCTGCACCTCGCTGACCGAATCTGCGGAGCCCGCCATGGCTCGTGCCGCCCGGCGCGATCCGGCGATGGGTGCGCTCACTGTGCCTCCTGTGCCAATTGCTGAAGTTCGCCGGCTCGGACCCGTAGCGCGACCGCGTGCTCCGGCGCGAGCGTCCCGGTCAGGACGGCCGTGGCGTCCCGGACCTCCCCGGCGAGGACCTCCTGTGCGCGCGCGAGGAGTTCATCCAGGACCGCCTCGATCAGGCCGTCGGTCTCGGGCCACAGTCGCGCCACCGCTGCCTGCGCTCCGGCCGACCCGGCGGCCGCCAGCGCCAGGAGCGCCTCGGCGTCGGACGCCGTGACCAGGTCCGGGTGCGAGGCCGGACCGATCGACTGGCTCGCCTGGGCGAGCGCCGCCATCCAGGCCTGCCACGCGCGGGCCACCCGGTCACTGCGGGGGGTGTCGGCATCCGCTGCCTCCCGGGTCGCCGCGAGCGCGGCGCCTGCTGCGTCATGATCGCGCCACGCGGTCCGCAGGCTCGAGTCGGCGCGAGCCGCGGCGTGGCCGACCACGTCCGCGAACGAGCCGTGCACGAGGTCGAGCAGCGCGCCCAGGGTCTGCGAGCGTGCGGGGCCCTGCTTGAGTGCACGGCGTCGCGCGAAGAACCCGGTGACCTCGTGCCCGAGCGGCTCCAGGACACCCCCCGAACTGGCGGCGGCGGTCCAGCGCGAGGTCACCGCTCCCTCGACCAGTCCGCCGGAGCGAAGCACCTCGGCGAGATCGGCGGCGACACCACGCACGGGCTCGTGTGCGAGCTCAGCGAGTTCACCGGCGGAATCGACCTGGCGCACGAGCGCGTCCACCAGCTCTCGCACGTCGCCGCGCAATGGCTCCCAGACTCCGCGCAGTGTCCGCGCCACGATCTCGCGTGAGGTGGCACGCGAGCCGAGAAGCCGCAGCCAGGTGGCGAGATCCTGCACCAGGCCCGGCTCGAGCCGGCCCGTCACGGGCCCGGCATCCGGCACGAGGAACAGCGGTGCGCTGGAGAAACCGCTCGACTGCAGCCGGGTGAGGAGGTCGTGGCGCACGGTGTCCCGCGCAGCCGGGGTGACACGGTCCAGGACCACACCCACCGTGATGCCTCGGCGTCGGACGTCGTCGAGGACCTCCCACGGCAGGGCATCGCCGTAGCGGTTCGCCGTGGTCACGAACAGCCAGACGTCCGCCGCTTCCACGAGTTCCAGGCCGAGGCGCCGGTTCTCGGCGTCCACGGAATCCAGGTCGGGAGCATCGAGCAACGCGATCCCGGCTGGCATCCCGGGCGCCACCGCGAGGCGGCACGTCGTAGCGAGCGGATGCTGCGCCATGAGGGCCTCATCGTCGGGGTGCACCACGAGCACCGGTTCCCGGGTGGTCGGTCGAAGCACACCCGCCGGGGAGACCTCCTCACCGGCGATCGAGTTCACCAGAGTCGACTTCCCGGCACCGGTCGGCCCCCCGACCACCACGACGGCGGGCAGCGCGGCCGAGACCAGCCGCGGCTCCAGGTGGCTACCGAGTTGCACCAGGACCCTCTCGCGGAGCTCCCGGGCGCGCTCCGCACCGTCCAGTTCCAGGGGGAAGGACACACTCTCGAGCTCGGCGCGCAGTGAGCGCACGGCATCCAGCGCCGGGCCACTGGAACGGCCGGGCGTCTCGCGGCCGCGCGCAGGAGGGAAATCGGTGGTCACGCTGTGAAGACTGCCCTAGGCAACGCCTGACGCAAAACGTGCGCGCCGCGCGGGGGTCAATTTGCGTCGCCTCTTCCATCAGCCGCTACCTTGGCCTGGCGAGCGGGCGACGAGGCCCCTCGAGGAGGCACCGACATCCGGTGGGCCCACAAGGCCCGCGGAGGGGAGATCACAGACATGACCGGCAGCGCAACGGCGGTACCTTCGGCCAGCGTCCCACCGGGACACCAGGCGGGGCCGCTGGATGATGCCCGCGCCCAGCTCGCGGCCGCGATCGAGCATCTCGGGTTGGACGCAGGCACCCACGCGATGCTCGCGACCCCGCGCCGTGAGATGACCGTCAGCATCCCGCTGCGCCGGGACGACGGCAGCTCGGAGGTATTGATCGGACACCGCGTGCAGCACAACTTCTCCCGGGGGCCCGCGAAGGGCGGCCTGCGTTTCTCCGCCGCCGTGGACCTGGACGAGGTGCGCGCGCTGGCGATGTGGATGACGTGGAAGTGCGCCCTGGTGGACGTCCCGTACGGCGGGGCCAAGGGTGGCGTGACGGTGGATCCGCGCGCCTACAGTCAGTTCGAGCTCGAGCGGATCACGCGCCGCTACACGAGCGAGATCCTGCCGATGATCGGTCCGGAGCAGGACATTCCGGCGCCGGACATCGGCACGAACGAGCAGACGATGGCCTGGATGATGGACACCTACTCGGTCTCGGTGGGTCACACCGTGCCGGGAGTCGTCACCGGAAAGCCGATCAGCCTGGGTGGGTCTCTGGGCCGGGCCGCGGCGACCTCGCGGGGCGTCGCGCACACGACGCTGCTCGCGCTCGAGCATCGCGGGCACATGGCCGAGCGCAGCACGGCCGCCGTGCAGGGATTCGGCAAGGTGGGTCGGGACGCCGCGCGCCTGCTCGCGGATGCCGGGGTCCGGGTGCAGGCCATCAGCGATGTGGACGGTGCCATCTGGAACTCCTCCGGGATCGACGTCTCGGAACTGGCCGCCCACGTCGATGCCACGGGCAGCGTGCACGGGTTCAGCGGCGGCGAGCCGATCGACGGGAGCGAGCTCCTGGAGCTGGAGGTCGATGCCCTGGTCCCCGCCGCCATCGAGGGCGTCATCACGGCAGAGAATGCTCCCCGGGTGAAGGCCGGCATCGTGGTGGAGGGCGCGAACGGCCCCACCACGGAGGCCGCCGACGCCGTGCTGGCCGACCGCGACATCCTCGTGGTGCCCGACATCCTTGCCAACGCCGGAGGCGTGATCGTCTCCTACTTCGAGTGGGTGCAGGCGAACCAGGCCTACTGGTGGCGGGAGCACGAGGTGAACGAGCGCCTGACCGAGCGGATGACGGACGCGTGGCGCAATGTGCTCGACTACAGCCACGCGCACGAGATGTCGCTGCGGGAGTCGGCGACCTGTCTGGCCGTCGCCCGCGTCACCGAGGCGCACCGCCTGCGCGGCCTCTACCCCTGATCGACGCACGAGCCGTCGCCCGGCCTTGCCCCGCGGTCCGGTGGACCGCGGGCGGCGCACGGGCGGCGGCTCGTTCTGGCCAGACATGGCGCAACGCATGGAGGTCGTCGTCACCACCACGCAGCACGCCGTCGAGCACCAATTGCCGGAATCGGTGGAGGCGTTGATCGACCTCTCGCTCGCAGGCCGCCCCTCAGGCGCAGGCAGCGCCTCGCCGCGCTCACCCCCTAGACTCGCGCCTCGAGGGGCCGAGGGCCGTCCCCGCGAGGGAGTGACATGACCGCCGAGCGCACCACCCAGCCGATTGCCGATGCCCACGAGGTGATCCGCGTCGTCGGGGCACGGGAGAACAACCTGCGCGGCATCGACGTGGAGATCCCCAAGCGCCGCCTCACGGTGTTCACCGGCGTCTCCGGCTCGGGGAAGAGCTCGCTGGTGTTCGGGACGATCGCCGCGGAGAGTCAGCGGCTGATCAACGAGACCTACTCCGCGTTCCTGCAGGGGTTCATGCCCAGCCAGGCGCGGCCGGACGTGGACCGGCTGGAGAACCTCACCACGGCGATCGTGGTGGACCAGGAACGGATGGGCGCGAACGCGCGCTCCACGCTGGGCACCGCCACCGATGTGGGCACCCTGCTGCGGATCCTGTTCTCCCGGTTGAGCGAGCCGCAGATCGGTGGGCCGCAGGCGTTCTCCTTCAATGTGGCCAGCGCCTCGGGCTCGGGCATGAAGACCATCACCCGACCGGACGGCACCACGGTGAACGAGAAGGCGTCCTTCTCGCTGACCGGCGGGATGTGTCCGCGCTGTGAGGGCATGGGCGTGGTCAACGACATCGACCTGACCCAGCTCTTCGACGAGTCCAAGTCGCTGCGCGAGGGCGCCCTGACGATTCCGGGGTACACCGCGGACGGCTGGTACGTGAAGATCTACACCGAGTCCGGGTTCGTGGACGGCGACAAGCCGATCCGGGACTTCTCCAAGCGGATGCGTGATGACTTCCTGTACAAGGAGCCGGTGAAGGTCAAGGTCGGCGGCGTCAACATGACCTACGAGGGCCTGATCCCCAAGATCCAGAAGTCGCTGCTGTCCAAGGACGTGGAGTCGATGCAGCCGCACATCCGCGCGTTCGTGGAGCGCGCGGTCACCTTCACCACATGCCCGGAGTGCGACGGCACCCGCCTGTCGGCGCCCGCGCGCACCGCGCTGGTGGCGGGGCGCAGCATCGCCGAGGTCAGTGCCATGCAGGTGTCCGACGTCGCCACCTGGCTGGGGCAGATCGAGGCACCCGGGGTGGCGCCCCTGCTGACGGGGCTGCGGGAGATGCTGGACTCGCTGGTGGAGATCGGCCTGGGTTACCTGTCCCTGGACCGGGCCGCCGGCACGCTCTCGGGAGGGGAGGCGCAGCGCGTGAAGATGGTGCGTCATCTCGGCTCAGCGCTCACCGACGTCACCTACGTGTTCGACGAGCCCACCTCCGGCCTGCACCCGCACGACATCGCCCGGATGAACGAGTTGCTGCTGCGGCTGCGGGACAAGGGCAACACCGTGCTCGTGGTCGAGCACAAGCCGGAGGCGATCGCGGTGGCCGACCACGTGGTCGACCTCGGGCCGGGTGCCGGGAGCGCGGGCGGCACGATCTGTTTCGAGGGCACGGTGGCGGCCTTGCGGGCCTCCGACACCCTCACCGGCCGCCACCTGGGCGACCGCACTGCGGTGAAGGACGCGGTGCGCGCCCCCAGCGGCGCGATACAGATCCGGGGGGCGAGCACCCACAACCTGCGATCGGTCGACGTCGATGTGCCGCTCGGCGTGCTGGTAGCCGTCACCGGCGTGGCCGGCTCGGGCAAGAGTTCCCTGGTGCACGGGTCCCTGCCCGGCGCGCTGGCCGCCGATCAGCAGGTGATCTCCATCGACCAGGGGGCGATCAAGGGTTCGCGCCGCTCCAACCCGGCCACCTACTCCGGCCTGCTGGAGCCGATCCGCAAGGCCTTCGCGAAGGCCAACGGGGTCAAGCCCGCCCTGTTCAGCGCCAACTCCGCCGGCGCCTGCCCGGAGTGCAAGGGCGCCGGGATGACGTTCACGGACCTCGGCCCGATGGCGACCGTCGCCACCGTGTGCGAGGTGTGCGAGGGACGCCGATTCAACGACGAGGTGCTGCAGTACACCCTCGGAGGGCGCAGCATCGTGGACGTGCTCGCGATGTCCGCGCAGCAGGCGGCGGAGTTCTTCGCTGAGTCATCCTCGAAGGTGCCCGCGGCCGCCACCATCGCGGGTCACCTGGTGCGGGTGGGCCTCGGCTACCTGACTCTGGGCCAGCCCCTGACCACGCTCTCGGGCGGCGAGCGCCAGCGGCTGCGGCTGGCCGCCCACCTGGGTGACAAGGGCGGCATCGTCGTGCTGGACGAGCCGACCACCGGCCTGCACCTCGCGGACGTGGAGCAGTTGCTCGCCCTTCTGGACCATCTGGTGGACTCGGGCAAGTCGGTGATCGTGGTCGAGCACCACCAGGCCGTGGTCGCTCACGCGGACTGGGTGATCGACCTGGGCCCGGGCGCGGGGCACGACGGCGGCACGATCGTCTTCACCGGCACGCCGGCCGAGCTCGTGGCCCAGCGGGCCACGCTGACCGGGGAGCACCTGGCGCGCTACGTCGGCGAGGGAACGCGGTAGGAGCCGGCGCTTCCTACATGTCGGCTTCCGGATCCCCCATCACGTCCGCCACGTGGTTGGGAACGTAGGTGGACAGTTCCCGCGGCGGGCGCTTGTACGTGCCCGAAGAGGTCGGTCGCTTGGGCAGCTCGACCTTCTCCTGCGGCACCGAGTGGTAGGGCAGCGTGGAGAGCAGATGGTGGATCATGTTCAGCCGCGCGTGCTTCTTGATGTCGGACTCCACCACGAACCACGGCGAGGCCGGGGTGTCGGTGTGCACGAACATGTCGTCCTTCGCCCGCGAGTAGTCCTCCCACCGGTTGATGGACTCCAGGTCCATCGGTGAGAGCTTCCAGCGGCGGACCGGGTCATTCAACCGGGAGCGGAAGCGCTTGAGTTGTTCCTCGTCGGAGACCGAGAACCAGTACTTGCGCAGCAGGATCCCGTCGTTGATGAGCATCTGCTCGAAGATCGGGGTCTGACGCAGGAACCGCGCGTACTCCGCGGGGGTGCAGAACCCCATCACGCGTTCCACGCCGGCGCGGTTGTACCAGGAGCGGTCGAACAGCACGATTTCCCCGGCGGCCGGCAGGTGCTGCACGTACCGCTGGAAGTACCACTGGGTCTTCTCCCGCTCGGTGGGCGCGGGCAGCGCGGCGATCCGCGCGACGCGCGGGGAGAGGTACTCCGTGATGCGCTTGATCGCGCCGCCCTTACCGGCGGCGTCGCGGCCCTCGAAGATCACCACCACCCGCTGCCCCGTGGCCTTCACCCACTCCTGGAGGGTCACGAGTTCGGTCTGGAGCCGGAACAGTTCGGACTCGTAGGTGTCGTTGTCGATCTTGCGCACTCCACCGTGCTTCTTCTTGCCCATTCGCCGAACCTAGCGGAGAAATGGCGTTGACGGCACCGGTAGTTTGACGAGCGTGAAGTGATCCGAGCCGACCCACCCGCGCCCGAGGCCGCCGTCCCTGGACGGCACTGCCCGGCGGGTCTGCCGCGCCACCGAAGGATCCCGCATGACCTCACCGCTCCCCTCCCCCGACGCCACCGCGCACCTGCGCCTGGACGGCGTCTCCTTCTCCTACCCCGACCGCCGGGTCCTCACCGATGTCTCGCTGGTCGCCGCGGCCGGCGATGTGCTGGCCCTCATCGGGGAGAACGGCTCCGGGAAGTCCACACTGCTGCGCATCGCCGCCGGCCTGGTGCCGCCCGACGCGGGAACCGTGTCCGCGACGGCGCCCGGCTGGGCGCCCAGCATCGGCCTGCTGCACCAGGAGCCGCCGTTCGCGGCGAACGACACGGTCGCCGAGGCGCTCGAGGCCGCGGTGGCGCCGGCCCGGGCGGCGGTGGCCGCGCTGGATGCCGCCGCGAGTGCGCTGGCCGGGGCCGGCGAGCGGGAGGCAACGGGTGCGGACGATCCGGCGGCGGCCTACGCCGACGCCCTCGAGCGCGCCGAACGCCTGGACGCCTGGCGCACCGACGCCCGCATCGGTGAGGTCCTCGCGGGCCTCGGGCTGGCCGCCCTGCCCCGGGATCGCCCGACGGCGCAGCTCTCCGGCGGGCAGCGCTCCCGCCTCGCGCTGGCGTGGCTGCTGCTGCGCGAGGTGGACGTGCTGCTGCTGGATGAGCCCACCAACCACCTGGACGATGCCGCGATCGCCTACCTGGCGGGGGTGTTGCGCAGCTGGCGGGGGCCGGTGCTGCTGGCCGGCCACGACCGCGCCTTCCTGGACGAGGCGGCCACCGCCCTGGTGGACCTCGACCCCGCCCCGGTGCCCCACGCCGTCGCCTCCCAGGTGTCCGACGCCTCCGACGCCGGGGGCGGGATCGGTCTGACCCGCTACACCGGCGGGTACACCAGCTACCTGCACGCCCGGTTGGATGCGCGGGAGCGGTGGGAGGCGCAGTACGCCGCGGAGCAGGAAGAGCTGAAGCGGCTGCGCGTGCAGGTGCGCGACTCCCACGTGGTGGGGCACCCGGGGGCCGAGCCGAGGAGCGAGGCCCGCGGGGCGAAGAAGTTCTACTCCGACCGCAACGCCACCGTCGTCTCCCGCCGCGTCGTCGACGCGCAGCGCCGACTGGCGGATCTCGAGGCGGCGCAGGTGCGCAAGCCACCGCCGGAGCTGAGCTTCGCGGGGTTCGTGCGCCGACGATCCGCGGCGCCGGCGCACGGGCCGGTGCTGGTCGCCGCCGGGGTCGCCGTGCCCGGGCGACTGGGCGCGGTGGATCTCAGCGTCTCGGCGGGTGAACGATGGCTGATCACGGGGGCGAACGGCTCCGGGAAGTCCACGCTGCTGGGGGTGCTGGCGGGGCAGGTGGCGGCCGGGTCCGGCTCGGTCGTGCGGGCGGGGACGGTGGGACTGCTGACGCAGGACGGCGACCTACCGGACGTCGCCGGGCGGGGTCCGGGGCGCACCGTGGCGCAGGCGTACGCCGACCTCGTGGACCCGGAGCGTGCGGAGCGGGTGCCGCTCGCCTCGTTCGGCCTGGTCGCGGGGCGGGACCTGCCGCGACCCCTCGCGGCGCTGAGCGTCGGGCAGCAACGGCGGGTGGCCTTGGCGGTGCTGCTGGCGCAGGCGCCCGATGTGCTGCTGCTGGATGAGCCGACCAACCACCTCTCCCTGGTGCTGGCCACCCAGCTCGAGGCGCTGCTCCCCCAGTACCCGGGCGCCGTCGTCATCGCCTCCCACGACGCGTGGTTGCGGCGCGGGTGGCAGAGCGAGCGCCTCGCGCTGGGGTAGCGGACGACGCCGTCTCGCCATGGGCGGTGTACCCCTCGCTGCGGGCGGTGCACTGGGGCACGGTGTGAGCGTGCCCACGCATCGCCGCAGGTCAAACACCTACACCCGGTGGTGGGAATTCGCGCCGACCCCCGGTGCACCGCCCTCAGCGAGGGACCACCCGCCCACCGCGAGGAATGGTGCCCCCGGCAGGACTCGAACCTGCAACCTACGGATTAGAAGGCCGTTGCTCTATCCATTGAGCTACGAGGGCGGCGGTACCAGACTAGCGAGCCTACGCCGTCGGCCATGACTCGCGCCCCGCCCAGTCGATCGGCCCGGGCGTCGACCGTCCGCCCACCCGGCCCAGTGCCGCCCTACGCTGGGCGCCATGGCGTACACCTTCACGGCCCCGCTGTGGCGCACCAGGATGGGTGAGAGCGACACGAGCTGGTTCTTCCTCACCCTGCCCGAGGCGATGGCGGACGAGATCGACGCCCGCACCACGGGCCTGCAGGGCGGGTTCGGCTCCGTGAAGGTGCGGGTGACGATCGGCTCGAGCACCTGGGACACCTCACTGTTCCCCAGCACCGAGGCCGGGTCCTACGTGCTGCCGGTGAAGAAGGCCGTGCGCACCGCCGAGAAACTGAGCGAGGCCGACGACGCCGAGGTGAGCCTCGTCGTCGTCGGCCTCGATTGACGGCCGATCGCTGGGTCGGTGCGTCAGCTCTTCACGGCGCCCGACATAATGCCGGCCACCAGCTGCTTGCCGGCGATCACGAACAGGATCAGCAGCGGGATGATCGACATCAGCGAGCCGGTGAGGATCAGGGACATGTCCGGGTTGTTCCCCGAGCTGGCCCACAGCTGAGCGAGCGCGGTCTGCAGGGTCTGCACGTCCGGGTCCCGCAGCACCAGGAACGGCCAGAAGAAGTCCGTCCAGGTGGTGATGAAGGTGAACAGGCCCAGCACCGCGGCGGCCGGCCGCGCGGCGGGGACCGCCACCGTCATGAAGGTGCGGAACTGACCGGCGCCGTCCATCCGGGCGGCCTCGATGAGCTCGGTGGGGATCACGCCCTCCAGGTACTGGCGCATGAAAAACACCCCGAACGCACTGACGAGCACGGGGAAGATCACCGCGCCGATCGTGCCGGTCCAGCCCCAGTCCGCCATCAGGCGGTACAGGCCGACCGCGCCGAGCTGCGGCGGCACGGCGAGGGTGAGCACCACGAACGCCGAGAGCCACTTGCTGCCCTTGAACGGGAGCTTGGCGAAGGCGTACCCGGCCAGGGTGCAGAAGAACAGCGTGGAGGCGGTGACGACCACCGAGATGAACAACGAGTTGGCCAGTGCACCCCAGAACGGGATGGTGTCGATCACCCGGGCGGCGTTGGAGAGGAAGTTCCCGCCCGGCACCAGCACGGGGATGCGCGCGTTCGCGTTCCCGGAGGTGGTGGACGCGATGACGTAGGACCAGTACAGCGGGAACAGTGAGCCCGCCACGATGGCACCGAGGATGGCGTAGACCCACCACCGGGGACGCTCCACGAGCATCGTGCGGCGCGGCTTGCGCAGCGCCTTGTCCGGGGTGCGCTTCCCGGTGGTCTCCAGGGATCCGACGGCGCTCATCGCGCACCCTCCTGCTCGTTGACGATGGCGGCGGCCTCACGGCGCAGTTGGCGCTTGCTGACCTTCTTGCCACTGCCGTCGGTGGCGATCCGACCCGAGAGCCAGAAGTTGAGGCCGGCGAAGATCAGGATGATGAAGAACAACAGCCAGGCGATCGCGGAGGCCTTGCCAAGATCACCCTTGGCGCCGTTGAAGCCCGTGTCGTACATGTACAGCACCACGGTGCGGAAGATGCCGCCGGGGCCGCCCACGGACCCGGGGCGGGGGTCGTACATCCGCACCTCGTCGAAGATGCGCAGTCCGCCCATGGTGGCGGTGATGACCACGAAGATCATCGTGCCGCGGATGGAGGGCAGCGTGACGCTGAAGAACCGTCGCATGGCTCCCGCGCCGTCCAGGGCTGCGGCCTCGTACAGGTCGCGCGGCACAGCCTGCATGGCGGCCAGCAGGATCAGGGCGTTGTAGCCCGTCCAGCGGAAGTTCACCATGAGGGCGATCGCGATGTGCGAGGGGATGCGGTCCGATTTCCAGTTCACCGGGTCCAGGCCCACCAACTCCAGCAGGGAGTTCATCAGTCCGCCCTGCGTGGGATCACGGAAGATCGCGGAGAAGATGATGGCAATGGCCACGGGCGCCACCACGTAGGGCAGCAGCACACCCATCCGCCAGAACGTCTTGGCGCGCAGGTTGCGGTCCAGCATCACCGCGATGAAGGTCGCGATGATGATCTGCGGGATGGTGGAGATCAGGAAGATCGAGAACGTGTTGGCCAGGGAGGTCCAGAACACCGCGTTGCCAAAGAGCACGTCGGAGTAGTTCTGCAGGCCGATGAACGTGGCGTCGTCCACGCTCTGGGTGGTCAGCCGCCAGTCGTAGAAGGAGACGAATGCGGTGAACGCCAGGGGGAAGAGGCCCACGACGGCGAAGATGATGAAGAACGGGGAGATGTACAGGTACGGCGTGAAGCGGTAGGTGAAGCGCCGCCACTTGTCGCGCGGGCTCATCCGGCGGCGACGCTCCTCCCGCAGAGCATCCGGGGTGGCGGTGCTCTCGCCGTCGCGCGTTGCGAGGTCGGTCATGGGTCTCACTTCCTGGGTGGCGGCGGGGCCGGCCGCCGATGCGCGGGGGGCTGCGCACCGACGGCCGACACCTCCGTCAGCGTGGGGCTGATGGGGAGGGGGGTTCGATCACTCGATCCCGTTCTCCGCCAGCAGCGCCTGGAACCGCTCCCAGGCCTCCTCGGGAGTGGAGATCTGACCGGCGTTGAGCTCGGAGATCACGCCACCCATCACGGTGTCCTGGATGACCGAGTCCTGCGGGCCCTTGTATTGGGCCACCACACCCTCGGCGCGGCTGGAGAGGATCTCACCGACCGGAGCCTCGTTGAAGACCTCGTTGGTCAGCTCGGTGACGGCCACGTCGGTCTGCGCCTCCACCTGGCTCGGGTAGGCACCGGCGTTCTGGAAGGCGATGATCTGCTGCTCCGGAGCGGTCAGCCAGTCGGCGAGCTCGGCCGCGGCGGTGGGGTTCTCCGCCTCGGTGGTCACGCCGAAGAAGGATCCGCCCCAGTTGGTCGCGCCGCCGGGGAACACGTCAGCGAAGTCCCACTGGTGGTCACCGGTGCTCACGGCCTCGGTGATCGCGCCGAGCATCCAGCCCGGGCACACGTGCACGCCGAAGTTGCCGTGGAAGTCCTCGTTGTTCCAGGTCCAGGCGTCGATCTTCGCGGTCAGCCCGTCGTTGGTGGCGTTCACGATCTGGGTGAGGAACGCCTGGATCTCCGGGTTGTCCGTGTTGAGCTCACCGTCGGCGGTGTAGTAGCCCTCCTCCTGCTGGTTCACGAAGGAGTTCATCGCGAAGGAGGAGACCCCGAGCCACGGCACACCGGTCGCGGAGGTGAACTCCTCACCCACGCTCCAGAAGTCGTCCCAGGTGGCGTCGGCGCCGCCGAGGGCCTCAGCGAACTCCTCGCGGCTGCTGGCGATGCCGGACTCCTCCAGCAGGGTGGCGTCGTAGCACAGGCCCTGCGGGCCGATGTCGGTGCCGTAGCCCCAGACCTTGCCGTCGGAGGAGACGGCCTGCTCGAACTTCCAGTCGACCCAGCGGTCCTTGATGTCCTCGGCGCCGTACTCGGTCAGGTCGACGAACGAGCCGCTGAGCTCGTCCATCTGGCCGCGCCAGCCCTCCTCGATCATCTGGACGTCCGGGAGGCCCACGCCGCCGGCGCCGATGGCGTTCAGGAGCGCGGTCAGCGCGTCGCCGCCCTGACCGGCGTTGGTCTCCTTGATGGTGACGTTGGGGTGGGTCTCCTCGTAGAGACGGAAGAGGTTGTTGTTCCCGTCCGCGTCGCCCTCGTAGCCGCCGTTACCGAAGACGGTGACGGTGAGCTCGATCTGCTCGTCGGAGGCCGCCTCGTCCGAGCCCTCGGTCTCCTCGGAGGTGTCGCTGCCGGCGTCCTCCGACTCCGTGTCGCTGGAGGAATCGCTCCCGCAGGCGGCCAGGACCATGGACAGCGAGACGACGCCGGCCGCGAAGACCGCGCCCCTTCTGGTGTTCGTGCGCACAATGACTCCTTCGTCGCGATCGGGCTGGTTGGGGGTACCCGACCCTGGTGGCGGACCATCCTTGAGCCGCCGAGTGGAACCGCTTCCACACTGCGCGTCCCGAGGTCTTGCTCGTGACCTACGGTGATCGCCCGGGGGGACCCGGACGTCGTTGCTCGGGTGTGGAAGCGCTCCCAATGTGGTTCCAGTATGGCCGCGCTCCCATGTGCCGTCAATCACACGGGGCGCCCGGGGGATAACGGTTTGGTATCGCTTCCACCGCCCGCGGAGAGCGCTGCGGTCGCCCGGGCGCGTGCGGACGCCAGCTCGCCGGGTCCCCCGCCCCGGGTCGTGGCCGGCCCGGCGCCTCGCGCCGCTCGCGGCGGTCCGCCGGCACGCCCGTCGCGGGTCAGCGCAGCCTGACGCAGGTCAGCGCAGGTCAGCGCGGCGCGGTCACGCGCTCGTGCGCTTCATCTGCCTCGGGCGCCGGGACTGGCGAACCCGGCTCCTCGGCGCCCGCGCGCGTGACACCGCCGTCACCGCCGGCGCGCCCCCGGTCAGCACCGCCCTCGTCCGCGCCACCACGCACGCCGACTCCCGCGGCCACCGCCGACGGCGAGGAGAACCACCCCGAGGCCACGAGGTACCCCAGGCCCACCACCACCGCGCCGCCCACCAGGTTCCCGGTGCCGACGAACAGCATGTTGCGCCCGAACTCGCCCCACGTGGTGAGTTCCTCCCCGGAGAACAGACCCAGGGAGAACGTGGTCATGTTCGCCACCACGTGCTCGAAGCCGCTGGAGATGAACGCGAAGATCGCCCAGAAGATCACGATCGCCTTGCCGGCCTCGCTGCGCAGCCGGTTCGCTCCCCAGATCGCCAGGCACACCAGCACGTTGCACAGCACGCCGCGCAGGAACAGTTCACCCGCACCCTCCCCCGCCTTCGCGGCGAGCATGTCCGCCACCATGCCCCCCGCCGCGGCGTTGGAGTGCAGCACGCCGGAGTGCACCACCGCCCAGCCGAAGGCCATCGAGCCGAGCAGGTTCCCCAGGAAGCAGAAGACCAGCGTGCCCAAGGCCGCGAGCGCACCGATCCGGCGCGTCACGGCGCCCTGGGTGAGGATCATCATGGCGCTGGTGACCAACTCGCCCCCGCAGAACACCACCAGGGTGAGAGCCACGCTGAACACCGCCCCGGAGACGAGCTTCGCCGCCGGATCGCCGTCCGCGAGGAAGGGCCCGGCGGTGGAGACCATGAGGACCACCCCCACCCCGATGAACATCCCCGCGAGCATCGCGGACACGAGGTAGCGCAGCGGCCTGTGGGTGCCGGCCACCTTGTGGCGGGCCTGCTCGAGCTGGACATCGACGGTCGCGGGGAGGGTGAGCACCCCACGATCCTCCCGAGGGTGGGCCCGCGATTCGCGGGGAGAAGGTCCCGACCCGCGCGTGGCGCGGCTCACGCCCCCGGTATCGCCCGGGCCCACCTGCCGTCCTGTGCGGTGAGACGGCAGCGTTTGGCAGCCTGCGCCGTCGTGCCCGCGTGGCACCCTTGTGCCCATGACCTGGACCCGTTCCCTCGCGCCCGCCCTGCTCGCTCTGCCGCTGCTCACCGCGTGCAGCGGAGCCGACTCCGACGGCGACGCCGACTCGACGGACTCCGCCACCTCCTCCGACATCGCGACAGCGGACCCCGCCGAGTGCAGCGGGGTCGCCCTCGTGGTCGACACCGGCGACATGCCCGACACGGGCGTCGCGGGCACCTGGTGCATCGAGGCGGACGCCGCGATCGCCGCCACCGAGGTGCTCGCGCAGGCGGGCGTCGAGACGGAGGGCACCCAGGAGTTCGGCGACGCCGTGGTCTGCCGGGTCAACGGCGTCCCGGCCGAGGACACCACCCTGCTCGCCGACGACGGCAGCGAGATCGTGGAGACCTGCGAGGGCATGCCCTCGGCTGATGCGTACTGGTCGCTGTGGCTGCAGACGGATGGCGCATGGGAGTACGCCCCGGAGGGTGTGGACACCCTGCAGGTCGAGCCCGGTTCCGCCCTCGGCCTGCTGTTCGTGCTGAACGGGCAGCCCGAGAGCCTCTAGCGAGTGATCCGGTTCCGCCCCGCACCGCTGCTGGCCGCCGCACTGGCGGCCGTGGCCTTCGTGCTGCTGCGGGTGGTCTACCGGGGAATCTTCGCGGGGCTCGACGGCGAGGGGCCGCTCCTGCTGTCCCTCCCGCAGGTGCGGCTGCCCTCACCGGTGGACCACGTGGTGCTGCTGGGCGACGTGACGCTCGACGGCGTGACGGCGGCAGCAACCTCGGCGCTCCCGATCGCCGGGCTGATCCTCGCGTTCGGCGCGGTCGCCGCCGTAGTGGACGTGCCGGCGGTGTGCGCCCGCCTCAGCGGGCGTGGACCCTTCGGCGGGGTGGCCCAGGCCCTCGTGATCGCGTGGGCCACGGCACCCGCGCTCGCGCACAGCGTGCGGGAGGTCTCCCGCGCCCGCCGGCTGCGTGGTGAGGGCGGGCCGGCGGCCCTGCTCGTGCCGGTGCTGGAACGCACCGTGGAACGGGCGGTGACGCTCGGCACCTCCATGCACCTGCGCGGTTTCGGGGGGCGCGCCGTCGCCGCCGCTGACACGGCGGCGCCCGCCCTGTCGCTGCACGCCGACCTGGCCTACGACCACTGGCACCTGCGGGCCGACCTCGACCTGCCGCCGGGTGGGTTCGCCGTGCTGACGGGCCCGACCGGCTCCGGGAAGACCACGCTGCTGCGCGCGGCCGCCGGCCTCGCCCCGAGCGATGGGAGCCTCGCCACCGAGGCCGAGTCCGCCTCCGTGGTGCGGATCGCGGGCGTGCCGGCCGAGACCGCCACCGGCCTGATCGGGTACGTGGCGCAGGAGCCCCGGTTGTCCTTCGCGACCGAGACGGTGGCGGAGGAGATCGGCCTGGCCTCACGCACCCTGGGCGCGGGCGACCTCGATCGCCGCGTGGCAAGGATCGCGCAGGCCCTCGCCATCACCGCCCTGCTCCCCCGCCGCACCGCGAGCCTCTCCGCCGGGCAGGCCCAGCTCGTCGCGATCGCCGCGGCGAGCGCACACGGTCCGGCACTGCTGCTCGCCGATGAGCCGCTGGCGGACCTGGACGCCGCGAGCGCCGAGCGCGTCGCGGCGGCGCTGCGCGCGGTGGCCGCCTCCGGCACCGCGGTCCTCGTGGCCGAGCACCGGCCCGGGCCCCTGGTCCGCCCGGGCGTGCACATGCTGGCCATCGCGGACGGCTCCGTGCACGCGGACGACGGCACTGACGACGGCACGGACGACGGCACGGACGACGGCACGGACGACGGCGCGGACGCTTCGGCTCGGTGCGCCGCCGCGCCGAGCGTGGACCCCGCCGCGACCCCGACCGCGAACTCGGGCGAGCCCGACGCCCCGATCCTCGTGGCGCCCGCGCTCGAGGTGACCCGCGGCACCGTGAGCGTGATCCGCGGCGGCCGAATCGCCGTCGGGCAGGAGATAGTGGCGCTCACCGGCGCGGTCGGGTCAGGCAAGACCAGCCTGCTGCTGGCCCTCGCCCTCGGGGAGGTGCCGGTGAGCATCGAGGGTGAGCCGGCGCCGTCGGGCCGGGATCGCCCCCGCGCGATCGCCCTGGTGCCCGATGCGTGCGAGGACCTGTTCTTCCACCTCACCGTGGCGGCGGAGTGCGCGCGGGCCGACCGGCGGTGGCGGCGAACGCCCGGGGAGACGTTGCAGCGCCTGACGGCCTGGCTGGGCGCCGATGTGGCGCAGCGGCACCCCCGGGACCTCTCGCACGGGCAGCGCCGGGTGCTGGCACTCGCGCTCCAGCTCGCGGCGCGCCCCCGCGTGCTGCTGATCGACGAACCGGGGCGCGGGCTGGATCCGCACACGAGCACGGCGATGCGGCGGGCGCTGCGGGAAATGGCGGAGTCGGGCACCGGGGTGCTCCTGGCCGGCCACGATCCCGTGTTCGTCGCGCTGGCCGACCGGGTGATCGGGATCCGGGACGGGTCGCTGCGCGCGGGGGTGCCGGCGTGAGCGCACCGAGCGCGCCGAGCGCACCGGCCGCGCCGTCGCAGGGCGCCAGCGCCCGCCGATGGCCGGGTGTGCTGGCGCTCGCGACGACGAACCTGATCGCGGCACTCGCGTTCGCGTGGCCGCTACTGGCGCCGGCCGCCCCCTCCCAGGCCCGCGCCGCCGTCCCCTACGCCGCCCTGGCGCTGGTGCCGCTGCTGGTGCTGCTCGCCGTGGTGATGCTGGACGGTTCTCTGCGCTCGGCCCGGACCCTGGCCATGCTCGGCACGCTGACCGCGGTGGGGGCGGCGGTGCGGATCGCGGGCACGGGCGCCGGCGGGGTGGAGCTGGTGTTCATCGTGCTGATCCTCGCCGGGCGGGCCTATGGTGCGCGCTTCGCCTACCTGCTGGGGGTGCTGGTGATCGCGGTGTCCTCGCTGGTCAGCGGGTTCGGGCCGTGGACACCGTTCCAGATGATGGCGTGCGCATGGGTGGGGGCTGGCGCGGGGCTCCTGCCCGCTCGCCTGCGCGGACGCGCGGAGATCGCGGCGCTGGCGGCCTACGGCGCGCTCGCCTCCTTCGGCTTCGGGCTGGCGATGAACCTGTGGTTCTGGCCGTTCGCGATCGGGTCCGGGGCGAGCATCAGCTACGACGGCGATGCGGGCCTGGGCACGAACCTCGCCTCGTTCCTGGCGTACTCCCTGGTCACCTCGACCCTCACCTGGGACCTCGTGCGCGCGGTGACCACCGTGGTCGGGGTGTGTCTCGCCGGACCGGCGGTGCTGGCGGCCCTGCGACGGGCGCGCCTGGGCTGAACCCGCCCACGCTGGTGCCTGCAGAACCACCTCGAGGTGCCTGCAGAACTGCCTCGCGGACGGGACGGGAGTGCCTCGCGGAGGGTCAGACGCTGAAGTACTTGGCCTCCGGGTGGTGGAACACGAACGCGTCCGTGGACTGCTCGGGGTGCAGCTGGAGCTCCTCGCTCAACTGCACGCCCATCCGCTCCGGGCGCAGCAGTTCCACCACCTTGCGGCGGTCGGCCATGTCCGGGCAGGCGGGATAGCCCAGGGAGAACCGCGCCCCGCGGTACTCCAGCTTGAACAGGCCCTCCTTCTGCGCCGGCTCCTCGTCGCCGAAGCCGAGGTCGGCGCGGATGCGCGCGTGCCAGTACTCCGCGAGCGCCTCGGTCAGCTGCATCACGAGGCCGTTGAGTTCGAGGTAGTCGCGATAGGAGTCCTGCGCGAACATCTGCGCCGTCACCTCATCCACGTGGGCCCCGGCCGTGACGAGCTGGATGGGCAGCACGTCCACCCGCCCCTGCGCCTCCACCGCCTCCCGGGAGCGCACGAAGTCCGCCAGGCACAGGTGCCGGTCGCGGCGCTGACGCGGGAAGGTGAAGCGCAGCCGCTCGGCGTCGAGCCCGAGCCCGCCGCCGCTGCCGCCGTCGGGCGCGAGCAGCCCGGGTGTGCCGAGCACGCCGGTGGGGTCGTCGCCGTGGTGGAGCACCACCACCTCGCTCCCCGCGCTGTACACGGGGAAGTACCCGTAGGCCACCGAGGCATCCAGCATCCCCTCGGCGAGGATCCGGTCCAGCCAGTACCGCAGCCGGGGCTTCCCCTCGGTGGCGACCAGCTCCTCGTAGGAGGCGCCGCCCTCCCCGCGCCCGGGCTTGAGGCCCCACTGCCCCATGAAGGTGGCGCGCTCGTCCAGGAAGGCGGAGAACTCCGCCAGTGGCACCCCGCGCACGATCCGGGTGCCCCAGAACGGGGGCGCGGGTACGGCGTTGTCGGTGGCCACGTCGGAGCGCTGCGGCATCGCCTCGGGTTCGGTGACGCTCAGGGTGCTGCGGGCGGTGCGGCGCTTGCGCAGCGCGGGCAGGCCCACGGAGTCCGCATCCGCGCCGCGGGCGATCGCCACGAGCGGCTCCATGAGGGCGAGGCCCTCGAAGGCGTCCCGGGCGTAGCGCACCACGCCGGGGAACTCCCCCTGCAGGTCGTCCTCCACGAAGGGGCGGGTCAGGGCGGCGCCGCCCAGCAGCACGGGCCAGCGCTCGGCCAGGCCGCGGGCGGTGAGCTCGGCGAGGTTCTCCTTCATCACCATGGTCGACTTGACCAGCAGGCCGGACATCCCGATCACGTCCGCCCGGTGCTCCTCGGCGGCGGCGATGATGTCCGCGATGGGCTGCTTGATGCCGAGGTTGACCACGGTGTAGCCGTTGTTGGTCAGGATGATGTCCACGAGGTTCTTGCCGATGTCGTGCACGTCGCCGCGCACGGTCGCCAGCACGATGGTGCCCTTACCGGCCTCGTCGGTGCGCTCCATGTGGGGTTCCAGGAGTGCGACGGCGCTCTTCATCACCTCGGCGCTGGTGAGCACGAACGGCAGCTGCATCTCCCCGGCGCCGAACCGCTCCCCCACCACCTTCATGCCGGCCAGCAGGTGCTCGTTGACGATGTCCAGCGCCGAGAGGCCCCCGGCCATCGCCTCGGTCAGGTCGTCGGCCAGCCCCTTGGACTCGCCGTCGATGATGCGGCGCTGCAGCCGCTCCCCGACCGGCAGGGAGGCGAGCTCGGCGGCGCGGGCATCGCGCAGCGCCTGGGCGTTCACCCCCGCGAACAGGTCCAGCATCCGGGTCAACGGGTCGTCCACCAGGGTGCCATCCTCGTCGTAGCGGCGTCGGTCCCACACCAGGTCCAGCGCCGTCTCGCGCTGCTCGGGGGTGAGGGAGGCCAGCGGCACGATCTTCGCGGCGTCCACGATCGCGGAGTCCAGGCCCGCCTGCACGGCCTCGTGCAGGAACACGGAGTTCAGTACACTGCGGGCGGCCGGGTTGAGGCCGAAGGAGACGTTGGAGACACCGAGCGTGGTGTGCACGCCGGGGAAGGCCTCGGTGACGCGCCGGATCGCCTCGATGGTCTCGATCGCGTCCCGCCGGGTCTCCTCCTGACCGGTGGCGATCGGGAAGGTGAGGCAGTCCACGATGATGTCGGAGACCTCCAGCCCCCAGGTCTGGGTGAGCTCGGTGATCAGCCGGGTGGCGATCGCGACCTTGTGCTCGGCGGTGCGGGCCTGCCCCTCCTCGTCGATGGTGAGGGCGACCACGGCCGCCCCGTGTTCGCGCACCAGCGGCATGATGCGTGCAAACCGGGAGCCCTCGCCGTCGCCGTCCTCGTAGTTGACGGAGTTCACCACGGGCCGACCGCCGATCCGCTCCAGCCCCGCGGCGAGCACCGCCGGCTCGGTGGAGTCCACCACCAGCGGCAGGGTGGAGGCCGAGGCGAACCGGGCGACGACCTCGCTGACGTCCGCCACGCCGTCACGCCCCACGTAGTCCACGCACACGTCCAGCAGGTGGGCACCCACCCGGATCTGGTTGCGCGCGATCTGCACGCACTCCTCCCAGTTGCCCTCCAGCATCGCCTCGCGGAAGGCCTTGGAGCCGTTGGCGTTGGTGCGCTCCCCGATCGCGAGGTAGGAGGCGTCCTGGGCGAAGGGGACGTGTTGGTACAGGCTCGCCACCCCGGGCTCGGGGGTGGGGGTGCGCTCGGGCAGGGGCAGGTCCCGCACCCGCTCCACCACGGCCGCGAGGTGCTCCGGCGTGGTGCCGCAGCATCCGCCCACCAGGGAGATCCCGAACTCCTTGACGAACTGCTCGTGCGCGCTGGCGAGCTCGGCCGGGGTCAGGGGGTACTCGGCGCCGTCCTTGCCGAGCACCGGCAGTCCGGCGTTCGGCATGCACACGATCGGCACCCGGGAGCGCTGGGAGAGCTGCCGCAGGTGCTCGCTCATCTCCGCGGGCCCGGTCGCGCAGTTCAGCCCGATGGCATCCACTCCGAGGGCCTCCAGGGCGGTCAGCGCGGCCGTGATCTCCGAGCCCACGAGCATGGTGCCGGTGGTCTCCACGGTGACCTCCACGAAGATGGGCAGCCGCACCCCCGCCGCCACGATCGCGGCCTTGCAGCCGTTCACCGCGGCCTTCGTCTGCAGCAGGTCCTGGGAGGTCTCCACGAGGAACGCGTCGGCGCCGCCCTCGATCAGTCCGGTGGCGGCCTCGGCGAAGGTGTCCCGCAGTTGGGCGTAGGAGATGTGCCCGAGGCTCGGCAGCTTGGTGCCGGGACCCATCGAGCCGAGCACCCACCGCATCCGGCCGTCCTCGGCGGCCGCCGCCTCCACGCGTTCGCGCGCCAGGGCAGCGCCCGCGCGGGCCAGTTCGGTGATGCGCTCGGCGATGCCGTAGTCGGAGAGGTTGGAGTAGTTCGCGCCGAAGGTGTTCGACTCGATGCAGTCCGACCCGGCCGCGAGGAAGGAATCGTGCACGGCGGCGATGATGTCGGGCCGGGTGAGGGTGAGGATCTCGTTGCAGCCCTCCAGGTCGGCGTAGTCCGCCAGCGTCGGGTCGTGCCGCTGGATCATCGTGCCCATCGCGCCGTCGGCGACCACCACCCGGGTGGCCATCGCCGCCAGCAGCGCCCGCGAGCGCTCCGGGCGCGGGAACGGCGCGATGTCCAGCGGGTGCAGGGGCTGCGGGGGCGCGGATGCGGTGACACTCACGCAGGCGAGTCTAGGGTCGGGGCGCCCGGTCACCTCGTTGGGCGCCCGGGGGTCTCAAGGTAGGTCCGCAGCCCGCGCTCCCCCGCGCTCATCACGTGGGCGTGACTGGCCGCGAGTGCCCAGGGCGCAAGCCGCTCCCCCACGCGCAGGGCCGGACGCACGGTCCGCACCCGCCAATCGATGCGGACCAGGCAGGACGGCGCAGCCGCCCCAGCAACGCCGGTGGGCTCGATGCGGGCACGGGCCACGCCCCGCAGGTCCCCGACGGCGCGCAGCACCACCGCGGCTGGTTCCCCCGGGCGCTGCGGTGGCTGGGCCTCGCTCACCTCCAGCCCGAGCCGCAGCCGGTAGCCGGGTGCCCGGAAGTCCAGCGCGGAGCGGGCACCGATCCAGCCGTGCTCGGTGGTGCGGATCGGGACGACGCGCAGCCCCGGCCACCAGTGGGGCCAGGACGGGGTGTCGGTGAGCACCTCCCAGGCGCGGGTGGTGTCCACCGGCAGCGGCCAGGCGCTGGTGAAATGCCACATCCGTCCAGGAGGGCTCATGCTGTGCGACGGTACCGGCACGGGGCACACGTTGTCGCGGATGGAAGGGCCCAACGTCCCACGCCGCGCAGAAAGTGGTCTCCTACGGTCGAAGGAGATGGGTCCACCATCGGCCGTTCGGGCGAGACACCGCCTGCCTCGCCCCTCGCGTGAAGGAGCGATCATGAAGGCTGCTCGATACTACGACCGCGGCGACATCCGCATCGAGGACATCCCCGAGCCCACACTCGAGCCCGGCACCGTGGGCATCGACATCGCCTACTGCGGCATCTGCGGCTCCGACCTGCACGAGTACCTGGAGGGCCCGATCTTCGTGCCGCCCGCGGGTCACCCGCACCCGATCTCCGGTGAGTCGGCGCCGGTGACCATGGGCCACGAGATGTCCGGTGTGGTCAACGCCGTCGGAGAGGGTGTGACGGATCTCGCGGTGGGTGACCGCGTCGTGGTCGAGCCCTACATTCTCGGCGAGGACGTCGACACCAGCACCGAGAACGATGCCTACCACCTCTCGCCGAACATGACCTTCATCGGCCTGGGCGGCGGAGGCGGCGGCCTGTCGGAGAAGATCGTGGTGAAGCGACGCTGGGTCCACCCGGTGGGCGACATCCCCCTGGACGAGGCGGCACTGATCGAGCCCCTCTCGGTCGGCTACCACGCCTTCAAGCGCTCGGGCGGCAAGGCCGGTGACGTCGCCCTGATCACCGGCGCGGGGCCGATCGGCCTGCTGACCGCCGCCGTCCTGAAGGCCGAGGGCATCACGGTCGCGATCTCCGAACCGAGTCCGCTCCGCCGCAGCAAGGCGCTGGAGACGGGCGTGGCCGACCACGTGTTCGACCCGCGCGAGGTCGACGTCGTGGCGAAGGTCCGCGAGCTCACCGGTCGGGGCGCCGACATCGCCTTCGAGTGCACCTCGGTGCAGCCCGCGCTCGACACCCTCTTCGAGGCGGTCAAGCCCACCGGGGTGATCGTCGTCGTGTCCATCTGGGGCAAGCCGGCCACGCTGGACATGCAGCACCTGGTGCTGAAGGAGGTCGATCTGCGCGGCACGATCGCCTACGTCAACTCTCACCCGGAGACGATCGCTCTGGTGAAGTCCGGCAAGGTGGACCTCAAGCCGTTCATCACCGCCACGATCGGGCTGGACGACCTCGTGGAGAAGGGTTTCGACACCCTCATCAACCGCAACGAGACCGCGGTGAAGATCCTGGTGGATCCCCGCCTGTGAGGTGACGAGGACCGCGCTGCGCGGCGCTACCAGCCGCGCAGCGCGGGGACCTCGCCGAGGTACTGCTCGAACTCGGCACGCTCCGCGTCGTCGAACGGCTGCGAGCGCCCGGTGCCCTGGTTCACCTGCACCATGCGGGAGCGCGCCACCAGGTAGGTGCGGTCGCCGCCGGTGGAGGAGACTTCGTAGCCGAGGTCGACCGAGGAGCTCCCGATCCGGGTGACCCACACCTCCACGGCCACCGGGTCTGCGGTGAAGGGGATCGCGGCCTGGTAGTCGATCTCGTGCTTGACCACCACGAGCACCCGGTCGGTGATGCGACCGGCGGCGTCCACACCCATCGAGGGGAAGGCGGTGAAGCGCGCATCGTCCAGGAAGCGCAGGAACGCGGCATTGTTCACGTGGCCGAACAGGTCGATGTCGGACCATCTCACGGGCATCACGACCCGGGCGCGCTGCGGGGAGTTCACGCGCCCACGGTACCCGGTACTGCGAGTACCGGGTCGTCTTCCCTACCATCGTGGGCATGAGCCGCACACCCGCAGAGCACCTTCACGAACTGCACCGCGCGCTGGAGTCCGGCGACCACGGTGAACAACTGCGCCACCTGTTCACCCCCGATGCCCAGACCCTGGAACGCCCGAACCTGCTCAACCCCCGCGGGGCGACCACGCCGCTGGAGGCGATGCTGGCGGCCTCGGCCGCCGGCGCAGGCCTGCTGGCCTGGCAGCGGTACCGCACCTGGGACGTGATCGAGAGCGGCCCGACGGCGATCGCGCGGGCCACCTGGAACGCCGAGATCGCCGTGGACGCCGGGCCCTTCCGCGCCGGTCAGCGCCTGACGGCGCACCTCGCGCAGTTCGTCACCATCCGGGACGGGGCGATCGCGCAGATCGAGACCTACGACTGCTACGAGCCGTTCGACGGCGAGGGTTCCTCGGGCGGGTCGGCCGACCCAGCAGACCCAGCCGACGCCTGAGGGGTGTGCCCCGGGCCGTGGCGCAGCCGGCCGATACCGGTGACCACGGCCACCACCACGGCGCCCACCACCACGCCGGCGATCGCGGAGCCGATCGTGTTGGTCAGCCATCCGAGGAAGCCCCCGAGGGCGCCCGTGGCGTGCAGCACCCACTCCTCGGTGTGGTGCACCAGCTCGTAGGGGGCGTGCCAGCCGAGTTCATCCGCGCCGACCAGCAGGATGTGCCCGCCGACCCACAGCATCGCGGCGATCCCCACGGTGGCCAGCGCTGCCAGCACGGCGGGCATCGCACGCACCAGGCCCACTCCCAGGCGAGCCACGGCCTGGTTCTCCCGTTGCGCGAGCCGCAGCCCGACGTCGTCCATCTTCACGATCAGCGCCACGACCCCGTACACCAGGGCGGTGATGGCGAACGCGACCACGACAAGCACGACGGCGCGCATCCAGAACGTCTCCGCGGCGACCTCGTTGAGTGAGATCACCATGATCTCCGCGGAGAGCACGAGGTCGGTGCGGATGGCCCCGGAGATCATCACCTTCTCCGCCTCCGGCCCCTGCTCCACGGCGGGGCGGTGGGTGGTCTCGTGGTGGGCGAGCCTCTCCCAGATCTTCTCCGCGCCCTCGTAGGCGAGGTAGGTGCCGCCCAGCATGAGGATCGGGGTGAGCAGCCAGGGCAGGAACTCACTCAGCAGCAGCGCGGCCGGCAGAATGATCAGCAGCTTGTTGCGGATCGATCCGATGGCGATCTTCCTGATGATCGGCAGCTCGCGGTTCGGCTTCGCGCCGTGCACGAATCGCGGCGTGACGGCGGCGTCGTCGACGACCACCCCGACCGCCTTCGCGCTCGCGCGACCCGCGGCGGCCCCGATGTCGTCCACCGAGGCGGCGGCGATCTTCGCGATCGCCGCGACGTCGTCCAGCAGTGCGGCTAGTCCCCCGGCCATGCGCTATCCCCTCTCGGCCGGCACCTCGTCCGGCAGTCCGTTGCGGCGGCCGTAGGCCCCTACGGCCTGCGCCATCAGCGGCATCACGAGAACGCTGAGCGCGCCGGCGGCCACCAACACGCCCGCGATGTCGGAGGGCACGGCCTCGGCGGCGACCGCCACGCTCATCACAGCCACGATCATCGGCAGGCTGGTCGCGGAGTAGGTCGCGACCTGAAGCCTCCCGTTCGGGGTGAGATCGCTGCGCCGGTCCAGCCGCAGCTCGACCCAGACCGGCACGCCGCGCACCACGATCATCACCACGAGGAAGCCGATCAGCAGCGTCGGGTCGGCCGCCACGCTCGCCGGGGAGATGCTCATGCCGGAGATCACGAAGAAGATCGGGATGAGGAACCCGTATCCGATCGCATCGAGCTTCATCTCCAGTCGCTCGTCGCCCTGGGGCAGGAGACGGCGCAGGATGAAGCCGGCGGCGAAGGCCCCCAGGATGATGTCCAGGTCCATCAAGGCGGCGACCGTGATCAGCAGGATCAGCAGCAGGAGGGTGATGCGCACGCCGAGCTGGGAGGTGGTCTCCGACTTGTACCTGATGAGCTCCTTCAGCCGCGTGGACACCCGCTGCAGGCGCAACGGGATCACGGCGGCGACCACGGCCACGGCGGCGAACGCCAGCAGGACCAGGAGCGAGACAAGGGTGTTGCGCGTCCCGATCAGCAGCGCCATGGCCAGCACCGGCCCCAGCTCCCCCACGGCGCCGTGCACAGTGACGGACCTGCCCACGGCGGTGTTCTTCAGCCCGGCCTCGTGCAGGATCGGCAGGAGGGTCCCCAGCGCCGTGGCGGTCATCGCGATCGCGACCGAGAGTCCGGCGGTGCCGGAATCGCCCATCACGCCGAGCACGGACACCAGCCCGATGGCCAGCGCCAGGCTGACCAGCCAGGCCACCCAGGCGCGCTTGCCCCGGCGCCCCGTGAGTTCGGGAACTTCGATCTCGTAGCCGGCGATGAGGAAGAGCATCCCCAGGCCCAGTTCGGAGAGCAGGTCGATCGCCTCGCCGTCCGTGGCGATGCCCATCACGTGGGGGCCGATCACCATGCCGCCGACCAGCAGCAGCACCACCTCGGGCACCATCCGCAGCCGCGAGGTGAGGATCGGGGCCATCACCGCAATGAGGACGACGAGGGAGAGCGAGACGACGACGTCAGCAGGCACGACGGTCCCTTTCGGCACGAAGAACTGACGCCCGGACGAGCGCAAGCGTCAGCGTACTCAGATCACGTCGACATGTGCGCCACGCCGAGGCGTCACCGGGCTCGCGAGTGCTGCTCCACCTGCGCCTTCGCCCGGGCGAGCAGCGCACTCATCCCCCGCAACCGCAGCGCGGAGACCGCCTCCGCCAGACCCAGGGTCATCGGGTAGTCGCCCGGAACGGCGGCCACCTGCTCGGGGGTCAGGTTCGCCAGTCCCTCGGCGAGGATCCCCGCGAAGCCGCGCGAGGTCGGGGCGCTGGGCGGCGCCGAGGCGAAGAACTGCACCCGGGGCGTGCCCTCGTCGTCGGGCGTCACCTCGGTGAAGAACGCGATCGGCGCCTGACACTCCGGAACCGGCTCGAGGAGCTCGGGGTGGTCGGCGTACCGCGCCGGCAGATCGGGCAGGTCGTTGGCGAACTCCAGCAGCAGCTGCAGCCGGTCCGCCACGCTCAGGGCCACGAAGTCCTCCCGGATCCCGGCGAGGGTCTCGGGCAGGTCGGCGGGGGTGGCATCGCTCATGCCCTCCATCCTGCCAGCCTGAACCCACGACCCGGCGAGCAGGGGGGGCTCAGGCGGGAACGGCGGCCATCCCCGGCTCCGGCCCCGCCACGATCGGCACCCGCACCGCGTTGCCCCACTCGGTCCAGGAACCGTCGTAGTTGCGCACCGCGTCGTAGCCGAGCAGGTAGGTCAGCACGAACCAGGTGTGGCTGCTGCGCTCCCCGATGCGGCAGTAGGTGACGACCTCGTCCTCGGGGCGCAGCCCCACGCCGTCGGACCCGTAGATCGCCTCGAGCTCCGCACGCGGGCGGAAGGAGCCGTCCTCGCAGACCGAGCGCGCCCACGGCACGTTCCGGGCGGTGGGGATGTGCCCGCCTCGCAGCGCCCCCTCCTCGGGGTAGTCCGGCATGTGCAGGCGCTCGCCCGTGTACTCCTGCGGGGAGCGGATGTCGATCAGGGGCTTGCCGATGTGGGCGAGCACGTCCTCCTTGAAGGCCCGGATGCCGGAGTCGTCCCGCTCCACCACGGGGTAGTCCACCGGGGTGGGGGTCGGATGATCGGTCGTGAGCGGCCGGTCCTCGGCGATCCACTTGTCCCGGCCGCCGTCCAGCAGGCGCACGTCCTCGTGCCCGAAGAGTCTGAAGACCCACAGCGCGTAGGCGGCCCACCAGTTCGACTTGTCGCCGTAGACCACGATCGTGCTGTCCCGGCTGATGCCCTTGGCTCCCATGAGCCGGGCGAACGCGGCGCCCCCCACGTAGTCGCGCACCACCGGGTCGTTCAGGTCCAGGTGCCAGTCCACTTTCACGGCGCCGGGGATGTGCCCGGTCTCGTACAGCAGCACGTCCTCATCCGACTCCACCACCACCAGGCCGGGATCCTCCAGGTGCTCGGCCAGCCACGCGGTGCTGACCAATCGCTCCGGGTGGGCGTACTCGGCGAACTTCGCCTGGCTGCCATCGACGGCGACGGGCATGATGCTCCTTGCGGGTGGCGGTGCGGGTGGTCGTGCGGGTGGTCGTGCGATCCGCTCCCAGGCTAGGCGACGGCGCGGGGCAACGCCGAGCGGCGGCGCCCGTCCCGGATGACGGACACCGCCACTGGATCACCGAATGGGCCGCGGCCTCGCCTCATGCGTCCTGCGGCAACTCGACCTCCACCTCCACGTCCTCGTCCTCGACCTGGACGGGCACCTCGACCCGAGAATGCCCGTCGGTCACCAGCACGCGGTAGGAGCCGCGGCCCACGGTCTCCAACTCGAAGGCGCCCTCCGGGGACGTCATCGCTGCCACATCGGGAGTCGGCGCCGGGGCCTGTGTTACCATCACGCTGGCCTCCGCCGTCGGCCCTCCGCCCGGGGCATGGACGTGGCCGCGGATCCGTGGTGTTGCGCCGGCACTCATCTCAGACGTTCTTCCAGGACTTCATGATGTCGAAGACACCCTTGGTGATCCGTGCGCCACTGTTGCTGCCGGTGCCGCCGTAGGCGTGGATTGCGAACGCGTGTCGTGCCCCGTTGCGCAGGCGGTAGACGGCGGAGCCGCTCTGGCCACCCATCGTGTCCGTGCGGTAGAACACCCGGAAGGGCGAGACGAACACCACGCTCGAGCCGTGGTACCACTGCGTCCCGGCCGGCTTGTCTCCCGGGTACCCGGACAGGTTCGCCGTGCTCGACATGATCGTCGGCAACGAGAAGTTGCCGAATCCGAGCCACCCGGTGGAGTTGCCGAGCTCGGTGGGCAGGATGATTGCCCCGTAGTCCGAGCGCCGCCGGCCGGAGTTGACCCACCCGGTCACGCTGCGCAGGTTGGAACTGGTCACCGACCCGTAGGGGCGCACGGCACCGTTTTGGCCGGGGATCACCTCCACCGAGCGCACCCAGCCGTGACGGGCCGGGTTGCTGGAGCGGATGAACACGCAGTGCCCGGCCGTCATCACCGTCTTGGGGCCGATGAACCACCCGGTCCCGATCCACCTGGACCCGTCGCGGGCGGTGATCAGCAGGCTGCAGTGCACCCGCCACGGGTAGCTGGCGGTGTTCGTGATCTGTACCCGGTCATCGGAGCCCTGAATGCTCTCCGCTCCCACCGTGTCGGGCTCGCCGTAGCTGGCCCACGCGATGTCCGGCAGGGTGTCCAGGTCCACCAGGGTGCTCTCCATCCCCGTGCTGACCTCGGCTCCCACCTCCGTCACGGGAGGGCTGCCGATTTCCACCTGGTCGGCGGCGCCGTCGTCCGGCTCCATCCCGGAGAAGGACTCCGTCTCGGCGAGCTCGGGGGCCGCCAGCGCGTGGCCCACGTTGCTCAGGGCCTGGTCGTCATCGGGGCCGTCGTCCTCCCCGGACTCGAGTATCACGCCATCGGGGACCTGCTGGTCCTCCAGCGGCGTGGTCTCGAGGTCGTCGTGCGTCGTTGCCATGATCCTCTCCCCGCGGGGACCGGAGCGCCGTCACGACGCCAGGGGCCGATCCCCATCACCCGCACAGGAGGGGCGAGGCGCGCCCGTGATACACGCCGCGCTCCGACGCGCCGACAGCGACCGTGGCGTCGCTCACCGCATGCGGCACCACGGGCTCATCGCACGGTGAACTTCTCGAAGCCCAGCGCCCCGACCTGCTCCGCGAGCGCCGCGAACTCCTCGTCCCACCCCGGCGGGTGGGCCTCGCGCAGGTGCAGGGTGCCCTCGGCGCGAGCCTGCTGCAGCGCGTAGTGGCGCACCCCCGCGGCGTGCAGTTCCCGCGCGAGCTCCAAGGTGTCCTCTGCCATGCCTGGCGCCACGGTGGTGCGCACCTCGTAGTCGAGCCCCGCAGCGGCCGCCTGCAGGACCAGGGTGAGGGACGCCGTCGCCCGCCGCGCCGCGTTCGCCGCCCCGGCCACCCGGTCGTAGCAGCCGGCCGAGGCCTTCATGTCCAGCCCCACCCAGTCCAGGTGCGGCAGCAGCGCGGCCAGCCGCGCCGGGTAGGCCCCCGCGGTGTGCAGGCCGACGGCGAACCCCGCCGCGCGGATCCACCGCACCGCCTCGAGCGCGGCGGCCTGACGAGTGGGCTCACCGCCGGTCAGGACCACGCCGTCGAGCATGCCGGACCGGGAGCGCAGCAGGGCCAGGACCTCCTGCCAGGTGTGCGAACCGGGCGCGCGGGCCTCCTGCAGGTCGGGGTTGTGGCAGTAGGAGCATCGCCAGGGGCAACCCTGCAGGAACACCGTCGCGACCAGGTGCCCGGGCCAGTCGACCGTGGAGAACGGCACGATGCCCGCGATCACGAGGCCGGCGGGATCGGCGGGATCGCGCGTGGCAGCGGTAGGCATCACACCGGGGCCGGCGCCACGAAGGGCGTCCGCTGCGCGTACTCGCCCCGCTTGCCGATGTTGAAGGAGCTGACGGGACGGTGGTAGCCCATCACCCGGGTCCACACCTCGCACTCCTGCTCCCGCCCGGCGCCGGCGCACCGCGGGCAGGTGACCTGCTCCCCGGCCAGGTAGCCGTGCGTGGGGCAGATGGAGAAAGTCGGGGTGATCGTGAGGTAGGGCAGGGAGAACCGGGTCAGCGAGCGCCGCACGAGTTCCCGGCAGGCGACGGCGGAGCTCACCTGCTCCCCCAGGTACAGGTGCAGCACGGTGCCGCCGGTGTACTGCCGCTGCATCTCCTCCTGCGCCTGCAGCGCCTCGAACGGGTCGGCGGTGTGGTCCACGGGCAGCTGGGAGGAGTTGGTGTAGTACGGGTTGGCCTCGGTGCCGGCCTGCAGGATCCCTGGGTAGCGGCGGCGGTCCTCCTTCGCGAACCGGTAGGTCGCCCCTTCCGCGGGTGTGGCCTCCAGGTTGTACAGGTGCCCGGTGGTCTCCTGGAACTCCACGAGACGCTCGCGCACGTGGGTGAGCACCCGCAGCACCAGCGCCCGCCCGGCCGGGGTGGTGATGTCCTCCTCCGACTCCCCCTCTCCGCTGGGGAAGAAGTTGCGCACCATCTCGTTCATGCCGTTGACGCCGAGCGTGGCGAAGTGGTTGTCCAGCGTGGCGAGGTAGCGGCGGGTCCAGGGGTACAGGCCGGCCTCCAGCAACTCGGCGACCACGGCGCGCTTGGCCTCCAGCGTGTCCCGTCCGATCTCCAGGAGGGCGTCGAGCTCGGCGATCAGCCCACGCTCGTCCCGGGCGTGCAGGTAGCCCAGGCGTGCGGTGTTGATCGTGACCACGCCGATGGAACCGGTCTGCTCCGCGGAGCCGAACAGCCCGTTGCCGCGCTTGAGCAGTTCCCGCAGGTCCAGTTGCAGGCGGCAGCACATGGAGCGGATCATCCCGGGGTCGAGCTCGGAGTTGATGAAGTTCTGGAAGTAGGGCAGTCCGTACTTCGCGGTCATCGCGAACAGTCGCTCGGCGTTCTCGCTCTCCCAGGGGAAGTCGGCGGTGATGTTGTAGGTGGGGATGGGGAAGGTGAACACCCGGCCGTCCGCATCGCCCTGGGTCATCACGTCGATGTAGGCGCGGTTGATGAGGTCCATCTCGGCCTGCAGGTCGCCGTAGGTGAACTCCATGACCTCCCCGGCGATCAGAGGGTGCTGCTCGGCGAGGTCGGCGGGCACGGTCCAGTCGAAGGTGAGGTTGGTGAACGGGGTCTGGGTGCCCCACCGGGAGGGGACGTTGAGGTTGTGGATCATCTCCTGCAGCACCTGGTGGACCTGGTCGTAGGTCATCGTGTCCAGGCGCACGAACGGCGCGAGGTAGGTGTCGAAGGAGCTGAAGGCCTGGGCACCGGCCCACTCGTTCTGCAGGGTGCCGAGGAAGTTGACGATCTGGCCACAGGCGCTGGACAGGTGGCGCGGGGGTCGGGAGGAGATGGCGCCCGGCACGCCACCGAAACCCTCCTCGATCAGGGTGCGCAGGCTCCAGCCGGCGCAGTAGCCGGCGAGCATGTCGAGATCGTGGATGTGCAGGGCGCCGCTGCGGTGCGCCTCGCCCGCCTCGGGGGCGTACACCTCATCGAGCCAGTAGTTGGCGACCATCTTCCCGGAGGTGTTCAAGATCATGCCGCCGAGCGAGTAGCCCTGGTTCGCGTTCGCGTTCACCCTCCAGTCGGTGCGCTGGAGGTACTCGCGGATGGTGCTGACGGGGTCGACGTGCGGCATGGCTGTCTCCTACGGGCTCGGGCCCGCGTCGGGGGTACGGAACACCAACCACACTATGTAGGGGTTCACTCGCCGTCACGGCACTACATCTGGTGTGTCGTGTGGGCTATCCCACACCGTCGCGGGACCTTCGGCCCTGGCGTGGGGCCGGCACCCGAGAGTGCGGGGCGCCCCGCTCCCGCGCCGGGTGCGGCACTCACCCGAGCGGGATCCCCCGCTCGCGCCACACGGCCGCCGCAACCGAGGGCACGTCAGTCACCACGCCGTCGACCCCCATGTCCAGGAGGCGGTGCATCTGCGCCGCCTCGTTCACGGTCCACACATGGACCACGTGACCCTCCGCATGCGCGCGGCGCAGGAAGGTGGGGGTCACGATCGGGAGCCCGCGAAAACTCAGCGGGACCTGCACGGCGCGGCCGGGCGGCACCGCCGCAGGGCGGGCGCGATCGTCCGCGGCGACTCCGGCACGGGCCCCAGCCCCGGCACCGCGCGCCGCCCGGGGCGCGAGGGAACGCACGCGCAGGGCTGCGACGTCGCGCATACCCATGCCCAGCGCGGTGCGTGCACGAGTCACCCGCGCCATCGTGTCGATCCGCCCGCAGTCGAATGCCGTCAGGCACACCCGATCGGCGGCACCCGCGGCCCGCACCGCACGCAGGACCTCCCGCATGATCGAGTCGGTCTTCGCATCGAGATTGAAGGCGACCTGTGGGAACTCCTCCAGGGCGCCGGCAAGCGTGAGCGCTGCGGCGCCGTCCACATCCCGCATCGTCTCGAGCTCGGCCCAGGTCACCTCCGAGATCGGCCGGGGATCGCCGAAGCGGCGCTGCAGTGTGGGGTCGTGCGCGAGGACGGCTACGCCGTCGCGCGTGGGGCGGACATCGGTCTCCATCACCCGCACCCCGTGGCCGAGCATGCCCCGGATCGCCTCGCGGCTGTTCTCCGGGGCCTCATCCCCGCCGCCGCGGTGCGCGAGGATCGCGGGCAGGCCCGAGGTGTACAGCGATGTGGTGCTCATCACCCCATGGTGCCCCCGCCCGCCCGAGTTTGGAGTCACCGGCGCAGAGTGCTAGAGTCTCTTCTCGCCGCTGGCATGCACCTCTAGCTCAATTGGCAGAGCAACTGACTCTTAATCAGTGGGTTCTGGGTTCGAGTCCCAGGGGGTGTACAGACACCGAAGGCCCCGACAGGCCCGGAAATTCCCGGGAGCGTCGGGGCCTTCGCACGTGCCGGGTCCGCACGCGTGATCTTCCGACTGCAACGCGGTGGTGGGCTACGGTGGTCCCCGTGACCAACGCCGGACCTCGCATTGCGCTCGTGACCTCCTCCGAACTCGCCGGTGGGGAGCCGGACGATCGCGCGCTCGCGGTCGCGCTCGCCGAGCGAGGCGCGCAGGTCGACTTCGCGGTGTGGGACGACCCGAGCGTGGACTGGCACGCCTACGACCTCGTGATGCTGCGTAGCGTCTGGGACTACAGCACCCGCCGCGAGGAGTTCCTGGCGTGGGCCGCCACGGTCCCCACCCTGCGCAACCCCGCGAATGTGGTGCGCTGGAACAGCGACAAGCACTACCTCGCCGAGCTCGCCAAGGCCGGTCTGCCCGTGGTCGAGACCCAGTGGCTCGAGCCTGACCGCACCTACGACAAGCGCGACCTGCACAATCGCTTCCCGGCTCGCGAGGACTTCGTGGTCAAGCCCGCCGTCTCCGCGGGCTCCGCGGACACCGGTCGCTACACCGCCACCGACGCCGACTCCCGCCGCCTGGCCATCAAGCACGCTCACCGGCTGCTGAGCGCGGGCCGTTCGGTGATGGTGCAGCGCTACATGCCGGAGATCGACACCTACGGTGAGTCCGGCCTGGTCTTCCTGCACGGGCAGTACTCCCACGCCGTGCACAAGGGCGGGATGCTGGAGAGCGAGGACACCGGCGACGGCGAGGCCTACGTCAAGGAGGTCATGGAGCCCTGGCAGCCCTCGCAGCTCGAGATCGACACCGCCCAGCGGTTCGTCTCCGAGGTCCGGCGCCTCATCCCCGGGCGATCGATGGGGTCGCGCCCCCTGCTGTACGTGCGCGTGGACCTGGTGGTCCGCGGCGAGCGCCCGCCGCTGCTGATGGAACTCGAGGCGGTGGAGCCCGCGCTCTACCCGGCCCTGGCACCCGGCGCCCTGGACCGCCTCGCGAGCGCGGTGCTGCGCGAGGTCGCCTACGGCGCCGACGCGAACAACGACTCCGGCGCCTGATACCCCAGCGAACGCCGACCCGAGAGAGACACGTGGCTGCACGAACATCCGATCCCATCGTGTGGATCGACTGCGAGATGACGGGGCTCGACTTCGTCAACGACGCGCTCATCGAGGTGGCGGTGATCGTCACCGACTCCGAACTCACGCCAGTGGCACCGGGACTCGATGTGGTGATCGCACCGCCGGAGGGCGCGGTGGAGCGGATGAACGACGTGGTCCGGGAGATGCACACGCTCTCCGGGCTCCTGGAGGAGCTCCCGGACGGCGTGACGATGGCCGAGGCCGCCGATCAGGTGCTGGACTACCTGCGGGAGTTCGTGCCGGAGGCCGGGAAGGCGCCGTTGGCCGGCAACTCCGTCGGCACCGACAAGGTGTTCCTGGACCGGGACATGCCCGCCGTGATCGAGCACCTGCACTATCGGATCATCGACGTCTCCTCGATCAAGGAACTCGCCCGGCGCTGGTACCCGCGCGCCTACTACGCCTCGCCCAAGAAGAACGGCGGACACCGGGCGCTGGCGGACATCGCCGAGAGCATCGATGAGCTGCGCTACTACCGGGCCGCGCTGTTCCCGCACGGCGACGGGCCGGCCTCGGCGGACCTGCGCAAGCAGGCCCAGATGATCAGCCAGAGCGCCACCCCCGCCTCCTGACACCGCGAGGCCGTTGCGCCCGCACCACGAGGACGTTCCAGGGGGAGCAGCGGCCTGCAGAACCACCTCGCGGTACCTGCAGAACCACCTCGCGGTACCTGCAGAACCACCTCGCGGTACCTGCAGAACCACCTCGCGAAGGCTCTAGCGGCGGAACTTCCCGACGCGCTTGAGGTCGCGCACCCGGCGCGCGTGCTGCCTGCCCTGCGCCTTGATCTCCTGCGCGAGGCGCCCGCTCATCCGTGCCCGTTGCCGGGCGGCCTCGCGTTCATGGGAGCGCCACGAGGCCAACCGGTCGGCGTCCAAGGTCCCGTCCGCCACCGCCGCCTCGATCGCGCAGCCGGGTTCGCCGTCGTGCTGGCAGTCGCGGAAGCGACACTCCTGGGTGAGTGCGACCACGTCCGGGAATCCGCGCTCGAGCGCATCCTCTCGCGCGACCAGCCCGACCGCGCGCACGCCCGGGGTGTCGATCACCCAGGCGGTGCCACCGGCCAGGGGCAGCGGCAGGAGGCGCCGGTGGGTGGTCGTGTGCCGACCCTTTCCGTCCGAGCGCCGCTCCCCCGTCGCCATCACCTCGGCGCCCGCCAGGGCGTTGACCAGGGTCGACTTCCCCGCGCCCGAGGGGCCCACGAGCACCAGGGTGAGGTCGTCCGCCAGGAGCGCGCGCACGTCGTCGAGGCCCTCACCGGTGACGGCGCTGACGGATCTCACCTCCACCGCTGGCGCCACCCGTTGGACCTCGGCCACCACGGCGCTGGGGTCGCGGTGCAGGTCCGCCTTGGTCAGCACCACCGCCGGGGTCGCACCGGAATCCCACGCCAGCGTGACGAACCGCTCGATCCGTCCGAGGCTCGGGGCGGGGTCCAGGTGCTCCACGATGAGCGCGAGGTCGAGGTTCGCGGCCATCACCTGGGTGTGGGAGGTGCGGTCGGCGGTGTCGCGTACGAGTTCGCTGCGGCGCGGGAGCAGCAGAGCCCGCTCATCCGCGAGCACGACGGCGTCGCCCACCGCGGGCACGGTCGGCTCACCGACGGTGCGCTCGAGCAGGCCGCCGGGCTTGAGGGGCACGGCGCGTTCGACGCGCGTGGCGCCACAGTCCAGGAGCAACACCTGCGTGCGGTCCACACGGGCCACGCGCCACTGCGGGGTGGTGGAGGTCATGGGTTCAGGCTAGGAACGCCGTCCAGCGTAATTCGCCCGCGCCCCGAGCGGTGAGAGACGACGAAACCCGCGAGGGACGACGCCGGGCGTCGTCCCTCGCGGGTTTCGTCGTCTCCCGTGGGCTGCTGGTGCGCGAGGCGGGACTTGAACCCGCACGTCCGAGGACACAGGAACCTAAATCCTGCGCGTCTGCCAATTTCGCCACTCGCGCCTGCGACGGTCCAGCCTACCCGCGCGGTTCCGTGGGCCGGACCCCCGCGCGGTTCCGTGGGCCGAACCCCCGCGCGGTCCCGTGGGCCGGACCCCCGCGCGGTCCCGTGGGCCGGTCCGTCTGGCGGGCTGCGCCGTCGGGACTACTGCCGCCGGACTACCGCGCCGCGGAACTACCGCGCCGTCAGGAGGCGAGGCCCAGGTCGCGGCGCAGCTTGGCGACGTGACCGGTGGCGCGCACGTTGTACTGCGCCAACGTGAGGGTGCCGTCGGGGGCGACGACGAAGGTGGAGCGGATCACGCCCGTCACCTTCTTGCCGTACATGCTCTTCTCGCCCCAGGCGCCGTAGGCCTCCAGGACCTCGCGCTCCGGGTCGGAGGCCAGCGGGTAGGGCAGCTTCTCCGCATCGGCGAAGCGCTCGAGCTTACCGAGCTTGTCCGGGGAGATGCCGACGACCTCGTACCCCGAGGCGCGCAGCGACGCGAGCGAGTCGCGGAAGTCGCACGCCTGCGTGGTGCAGCCGGGCGTGCCGGCCGCGGGGTAGAAGTAGACGATCACGCCCGCCTCGGTCCGCGTCCGCAGGTCGGCGAGGCTCACGGTGGCGCCGTCGGCCGTGGGGAGGGTGAACTCGGGGGCGACGTCGCCCACCTGCAGTCGTGGCATGTACGGCTCCTTCGGGTTCGGGCGGGACCCCGCCGGGCGGGGCCATTCACACCTGCGAGCCTACCCGCCGGGCGCCCGCCCGCGGCCCGCGGCGGGGTGAGACCACCGACGAATCACCCCTGCGCGCGCACACCCGGGAGCCCGTGTCGGCTCGCCGCGCGGGCCCCTCGAGGGCGGACACAGAGACGTCGAGAGGCCCGGATCGCGGACGATCCGGGCCTCTCGCACGTGGGGTGAGTAACGGGGCTTGAACCCGCGACCTCCTGGACCACAACCAGGCGCTCTACCAGCTGAGCTATACCCACCATCGCACCGCATCGGTGTGTGGCGCCGGTCCACTATAGCCGACCACAGGCGTCGATTCGCACCGACCGGGCGCCTCCCCCTTGTGTCCCGCGCCACAGGCTGCGCATGCTCGAAGCCCCCCCGAACCCGAGCAAGGGAAGGCATCATGGCACGGCAGGAACCCGGACCCAGTGTCAAGGACAACGAGCTCTACGAATCCCTCCGCGACGAGGGGAACTCCAAGGAGAAGTCGGCTCGCATCGCCAACGCCGCCGCGAACAGTGGCCGGTCCACGGTAGGACGGCGGGGCGGGAAATCGGGTGCCTACGAGGACTGGACGGTCAGTGAGTTGCGCGAGCGTGCCGCCGAACTCGGCATCGAGGGTCGCTCACGAATGCGGAAGGCCGACCTCATCGACGCCCTGCGGAGCCACTAGGTGACCGAGCGACTACCCGCCGACGATCGCGACGAGAGCGACTCCGAGCGCGCGGACCGGAACTGGGTCGAGTTGCTGCAGGAACTCCGCGTGATGCAGACCGGCGTCCAGGTGCTCACCGGTTTCCTGCTGACCCTCCCGTTCCAACAGCGATTCACCGAGTTGAGCACCGGCCAGGTGACCCTCTACCTGGTGCTGGTCGCACTGTCCGTGGCCACCACCGGGGTCCTGATCGCGCCGGTGAGCGTACATCGCCTCGTCTTCCGGCGCGGCCTGAAGACGCCGCTGGTGACCGTGGGTGCTCGGCTCACGCTGGTCGGCGTGGTGATGCTGGGCCTGGTAGTCACCGGTACGGCGGTGCTGGCGTTCAGCGTGGTGGTCTCCGGCACCGCCGGGCTCATCGCGGGTGCCATCACGGCGATCCTGCTCCTGGCCCTCTGGCTCGTGCTCCCCATCGGACTGACGCGGCGCGGGTAGCCGCGCGTGTCCACCCCGCACGGCCCTTGCGCCGTGAGGTAGGAATGAGGGTGTGAGCGAAGTACGCGCCGATGACATGGGGCCCTGGCTCGCCCCGGAGCAGTTGGAGTTCGTGCGCCGCAAGGTGCCGATGGTCTACGTGGACCTCGTACCCGTGCTCCTGGAGCCGGACGGGGCGCTGAGCAAGGTCGGCCTGCTGCTGCGCAACCCCCGCGAGGGCGGACTGTGGCGCACCGTGGTCTCCGGCCGGGTGCTGCTCGGCGAGACGATCCGCACCGCGATCTCCCGCCACATCGAGAAGGACCTCGGCCCGATGGCGCTGCCCCGCATCCCGGCGAGCCCGCAGCCCTTCACCGTGAACGAGTACTTCCCCGTGCCGCGCACAGGCAGCGGCGTCAGTTACCACGACCCCCGGCAGCACGCGGTCTCGCTGGCCTACATCGTGCCGATCGACGGCGATGCCCGGGCCCAGGAGGACGCGCTGCAGTTGATCTGGCTCACCCCGAGCGAGGCCCTGGACCCCGTGATCCAGGGCGACATGATCTCCGGGCACGGCCCGCTGGTGCGCGCCGCGATCTCCCACCTCGGCGGGATCTGACCCCACCGATCGGGTGCGGCGCCGCCTGCTCAGACGAGGTCGAGCTGCGGCCAGTCGGCGAAGTCGGCGCGCATCACCCGGTCGTGTGTGGCGATCACCACCGCCGCCTCGGTCCGGCGCAGCCAGAAGGTCAGGGAGTCCACGAGGTCCACCGCGAGGTGGTTCGTCGGCTCGTCCAGCAGCAGCACGTGCGGCATGGCGGCGAGCACCAGCGCCAGGTCGAGGCGGCGGCGCAGCCCCACCGAGAGCTCGCGCACCGGACGGTCCAGGTCCTCCTCGCTCACCAGGCCCGTCTCGGCGACCGGGAGCACCTCGCGCGGGTTCAACCGCCGCTCCTCGAGCAGCGTCAGCGCGGTGCGGGCAGCCAGATCGAAACCGGTCTCCTCGCCGCGCTCATCGCGCCGGCTCTCCTGCCACAGCACGCCCACCCGCAGCGCGGGTGAGGTGGCCGCCCCGGCGAGCAGCCCGAGCAGGGTCGACTTCCCGGCGCCGTTCGGCCCGTTCACCACCAGGCGGCCACCCGGCGGCACCGCCACCATGAGGTCCGCCCGCTCCAGCCGGCCCGGGACGTGAGCGCCGGGCAGCAGGAGCGCATCGCCGTCGTGCACCGTGGGCCTGGCCTGCAGGTCGGGCCAGGTGACATCGGTGGGCGGCGGGGGCACGGCGGCGGCCCGCGCCGCGAGCTGCTCCATCCGCTTGTCCGCCGCCTTGACGTGCTGCCGGGCACGGGTGGCGCGGCGGTGCTTGCGGCTGCCCTTCTCCGGGCGCCACTCGTCCGAGAGGCCCTCGTAGGTGGCGTCCCGGGTCCAGTACAGCTGCGCCATCCGGCGCTGCTCCGCGGCGTAGCGGGCGCGCCAGCGCTCGACCGCGGCGTCCTTCGCGGCGCGGTAGTCCGCGTACCGCAGGGCGCCGTACCGCGCGGGCGGACCCTCCATCGTGGGGTCGAGGTCGAGGATGGTCTCCACCGCGTCGTCCAGCAGCGCCCGGTCGTGGGTGACCAGCACCACGGCGCCCGGCCACTGCGCCAGGCGCGCGGTGAGGTGCTCGATCGCGGCGTCGTCGAGGTGGTTGGTGGGCTCGTCCAGCAGCAGCACGTCGGAGCGTTCGGCCAGGGCGCAGGCCAGCCGCACCCGGTAGCGCTGCCCCACGCTCATCTGCGCCAGCGGGCGCTCCCGGTCCCGCGGGGCGCCGAACCGGGTCAGGGCCTCGTCCAGCTCGCGGTCCACGTCCCAGGCGCGCAGCGCCTCGTAGCGTTCGACGGCGTCGCTCGCCTCCCGCGACGTGCTCGCCTGCCCGGAGCGGCTCGCGGCCGTGGGGTCGGTGAGCCGCTCCAGGGCGGTGGTCATCGCCGTCGCCGCCTCGCGGGCGCGCCGCAGGCTCGCCGCCAGCGCATCGCCCAGCGTCTCCCCGCCGGCCACGGGCAGCTCCTGCGCCACGGTGACGACCGACCCGCGCCGCTGGACGGTCCCCGAATCGGCCTCCAGCGCGCCGGCGAGCAGGCGCAGCAGCGTGGACTTCCCGCTGCCGTTCTCCCCCACCACCCCGATCCGGGCGCGCTCGGCCACCACGAGGTCCACCCTCGTGAGCACGGGGTGGTCGGGGTAGGCGAAGCTCAGCCCACGGGCGATCAGCCGCGGGCCGCTGCCGGCGGGGTCCACGGCGGGCGTGAGCGAGGAGCCCGCGGGGTGGTCGGGATCGGTCACTCAGCCCCCGGCGCCGAGCACCCGCGCCACCTGCGGCGCGATGGCCCGGAAGGCGGCGCCGCGGTGGCTGATGGCGTTCTTCTCGGCGGGTGAGAGCTCGGCGCAGGAGCGGCTCTCGCCGTCGGGTCGCAGGATCGGGTCGTACCCGAAGCCGCCCTCGCCGTGCCGCTCGGTGAGCAGGGTGCCGGCGAGCCGACCCTCGCGCACGATCTCCTCCCCCGTGGGCGTCACCAGCGCCGCGGCGCACACGAACGCGGCCCCGCGGTGCTGCGCGGGCACATCGCTCAGCTGCGCCAGCAGCAGGTCGAGGTTCGCGGCGTCGTCCCCGTGCACGCCGCTCCAGCGGGCGGAGAAGATCCCGGGGGCGCCACCGAGCACGTCCACGGCGAGACCGGAGTCGTCCGCGAGGGCGGGCAGCCCGGTGGCCTCGGCGAGGGCGCGCGCCTTCTTCAGGGCGTTCGCGGCGAAGGTGACGCCGTCCTCGACCACGTCGGGTACCTGCGGGTAGGCGTCGGCTCCGACCACCGCGCCGGGCGCCAGGCCCGGCAGCGCCGCGGCGAGGATCGCCCGCAGCTCCCCCACCTTGTGGGCGTTGCGGGTGGCCAGCACCAGGCGCGGGGTGGTCATGCCCGGTACCCGGCGGGCTCGGTGGCCAGGGCCTCACGCTGGATCCGGGCGAGGTCCGCGGTACCGGCGACGGCGAGGTCGAGCAGGCTGTCGAGTTCGGCGCGGCGGAACGGGGCGCCCTCCGCGGTGCCCTGCACCTCGATGAACTCCCCCGAGCCGGTGGTGACCACGTTCATGTCGGTCTCGGCGCGCACGTCCTCGCTGTAGGGCAGGTCGAGCATCGGGGTGCCGTCGATGATGCCGACGCTGACGGCGGCCACGGAGTCGGTCAGCACGGCGCCCTTCTTCACGTGGCCCTCGCGCTGGCCCCACGCGATCGCATCGGCCAGGGCCACATAGGCGCCCGTGATCGCGGCGGTGCGGGTGCCGCCGTCGGCCTGCAGCACGTCGCAGTCCAGCACGATGGTGTTCTCCCCGAGCGCGGCCACGTTCACCACGGCGCGCAGGCTGCGGCCGATCAGGCGGGAGATCTCGTGGGTGCGCCCGCCGATCTTGCCGCGCACGGACTCCCGGTCACCGCGGGTGTTGGTGGCGCGCGGCAGCATGGCGTACTCCGCGGTCACCCAGCCCTTGCCGCTGCCCTTGCGCCAGCGCGGCACGCCCGCGGTGAAGGAGGCGGCGCACAGCACCCGGGTGTTGCCGAACTCCACCAGCACGCTGCCCTCGGCGGCGTCCAGCCAGCCTCGGGTGATGCGCACCTCGCGCAGCTGCTCGGGGGTGCGGCCGTCGGCGCGGGTGATCGTCTGCTGCGAAGCGGTGCTCGTCATGCCCCCCAGGCTACGTGCCCGGAACGCACGAACGCGCCCCGCGGGCCTGGACCCAAGCCCGCGGGGCGCGTCACGCAGTCGGCGACTCAGCCGGTGTTCTGCAGGCCGGCGGCCACGCCGTTCACCGACAGCAGGAGCAGGGACCGCAGCCCGGCGACCTCCTCCTCCGGGGCGCCGGCCCGCAGCCCGCGCAGTGCCCGCAGTTGGATCAGCGAGAGGGCGTCCACATACGGCGAGCGCAGTTGCACGGCGCGGCCGAGCACCTTGGAGGTCTCCAGGGGCCGCTCGTGTCCGGTGGCCTTGAGCACCCACTCCCGGGTGAGCGCCATCTCCTCCATCACCAGGTCCGCGAGGTCCTCGCGGTCCCCGAGGGCGAGGTAGCGGCGGGCGATGCGCTCATCGGCCTTGGACAGGGACATCTCCACGTTGTCCAGCAGGGTGGCCAGCAGCGGCCACTCCTCGTAGGCGGAGCGCAGGGTCGCCACGTCACCCACGGCGGCCAGCGCGGTGCCGAGGCCGAACCAGCCGGTGAGGTTGATGCGTGCCTGCGTCCAGGAGAACACCCACGGGATGGCCCGCAGGTCATCCAGGGAGTTCACCGACAGGCCGCGCTTGGCGGGGCGCGAGCCCAGCGCGAGCAGGCCCACCTCCTCCAGGGGGGTGACCTGGGCGAACCACTGCGGGAAGCCCTCGGAACGCACGAGTTGGTAGAACCGTTCCCGGGAGACCCGGTCCATGGTCGCGGCGATGTCGGCGAACTTCTCCGCGGCCCCGGAGTTGCGGGCCTCGATGGAGGGCGCGGAGGACATCAGGGTGGCGGCGCCGACCTGGTCGATGTGCCGCGAGGCGATGGCCTTGTCCCCGTAGCGGGCGAAGATGACCTCGCCCTGCTCGGTGAGCTTGAAGCGGCCGTCCACCGAGTGCGGGGGCTGCGCGAGCACCGCGCGGTTGGCGGGGCCGCCGCCGCGCCCGAGCGCGCCGCCGCGGCCGTGGAACAGGGTGAGCTCGAGGTCGTTGTCCAGCGCCCACTGCGCGATGCGCTGCTGCGCGTCGTACAGCGCAAGCGTGGCCGAGACCGGGCCGACGTCCTTGGAGGAGTCGGAGTACCCGAGCATGACCTCGATCTTGCGGTCCCGGGCGGCCAGACGCTCCGCGAACGTCGGGTGCTTGATGGCCTCGTCGAGGATGTCGACGCTGTTGTTGAGGTCCTCGAAGGTCTCGAACAGGGGGATGGAGTCGATCACCGGGGGCGTGCCGCCGTGTGCGGAGATCTCCGCGAGCTCGAACACCGCCGCGAGGTCCTGTGCCTTCTGGGTGAAGGAGACGATGTAGCGGCGCGCGGCGCTGGGGCCGTAGCGGCGCTGGATCCGCCCGATCATCCGGAAGGTGTCCAGCACCTCCTTCGACCGGGGCGAGAGGTCGCCGTCGACCCCCTTCTCGCGCAACTCCGCGAGGGTCTCGGCGTGCACCTGGGAGTGCTGGCGCACCTCGAGCTCGGCCAGGTGGAAGCCGAAGGTCTCCACCTGCCAGATCAGGTGCTGCAGTTCGCCGTAGGCGCTGCGCCCGTCCCCGGCCTCCGCCAGCGAGGACTGCACCAGGCGCAGGCCCTCGAGGAACTCCTCCGGCCCGTGGTAGGCCAGGTCCGCGTTGCGTTCCCGGGTGGCCTTGATCCGCCCGGCCATGAACAACAGCACCTGGCGGTAGGGCTCACCGGGGGAACGCTCCTCGATGGCGGTGGCGAGCTCCTCCGAGAGGTCCCGGTGCCGCTCCAGGAGGTCCAGCACCGCGCGGGAGGGCGGGGTGGTCGCCGCGTCCAGGGTGAGCTCGCGGCCAACCCGCGTGGTGTGCTTCTCCAGGCCGAGCAGGATGTGCTCGGCGGCGATGATGGAGGCCTCCCGGGTGATCTTCGCCGTGACGTTCGGGTTGCCGTCCCGGTCGCCACCGATCCAGGTGCCCATCCGCACGAACGCGGGGGCCTTCGGGGGCACGGTGCCGGTGGTCTCCGGCTGCAGCGCCGTGTCCAGCGCGCGGTACATCAGCGGGATCTGCTCGAACAGGGTGGTGTCGAACACCGACATCGCGGTGCGAACCTCGTCCAGCACGGTGGGCTTCTCGGTGCGCACCAGGGCGGTGCGCCACATCACGTCGATGTCCGCGAGGATCTGGCGGTGCAGTTCGCGCACCTCGGCCTCGTTGGCACGCGGATCATCCAGCGCCGCGACGCTCGCGGAGATCCGCCGGATGGCGGAGGAGACGGCACGACGGCGCGCCTCGGTGGGGTGGGCCGTCAGGACCGGGCGGAACTCCAGTGCCGCCAGGCGGCGCATGGTCTCCTCCTCCCCGACCTCGCCCTTGAGTTGGGAGATGGCGCCGGGGATGGTGTCCACGGCGGGGAGGATGCCCTGCGGATCGGAGAAGTCCCGGGCGCGCAGGGTGCGGGCCCGGTGGTACTCCTCGGCGAGGTTGACCAGATGGAAGTAGCAGGTGAAAGCCCGCGCCATGTCCGCCGCGCGCTTGTCGCTCAGACCCGCCACGAACTCCTCGGCCTGCGCCAGCGCATCCTCCGATCCGCCGTAGGCCTCGATCGTCAGGGATCGCAGCGCCTCGACGTCGTCGAGCAGACCCTCATCGCCGCTCTCGGCGAGCACCCGCCCGAGCAGTTCCCCGAGGAGTCGTACGTCACGCCGCAGCGGCGCGGGCATCTCCGGCGCCGCGCTGCTCCTGGTGTCCTGCGTCATCCGATCGCATCCTTCCCTTGCCAGTCGTGACTGCGACAGTAGCCCGCATCTGTGACGCTGACATCACGAGACTGCCACTACTTGGTCAATGAGAGACCAACATCACGCCATCCGTCCAGCGGGTGCGGCGCCGTCTCAGATGGCGGTGCCCAAACGGCGGTGCCCAAACGGCGGTGACCAAATGGCGGGGCCCAGGTAGCGGTGCTCAGGCGAGCGGGGTCAGAGGAGGTAGTCGGCTCCCGCGTGCGTGACCTCGACCGGGCCGCTGTAGGCACCGCGCGCGCCCGCCAGCACCCGGGCGGCATCGGTCCACGGCTGCAGGTGCGTCAGCACCAGCCGGCGGGCACCCGCACGCGTCGCGACCTGACCCGCCTCCGCACCGGTCAGGTGGATCCCCGGCGGGTGCTCCAACCCATCCTGGAACGCGGCCTCGGCGAGCAGCAGATCCACGCCCCGGCCCACGGCGATCGCGCCCTCGCACCACGCCGTGTCGCCGGTGTAGCCCAGGTGCGCGGCGCCGTCGTGCACATCCGAGGGGCCGCTGACCCGCAGTCCCCACGCGGGGATCGGGTGCCGCACCGGGTGCGCCTGCAGGCGAAGCGCCCCGATCCGCACCTCCTGCCCCTCGGTGAGGTGCTCGACGGCGAAGACCTCGGAGATCTCGGGGGCCTCCATCTCGCACAGCACGGCCAGGCGCTCCCGGGTCCCCTCCGGGCCGATCACCCGCAGCGGAGGCAGCGCGCCGTCGGGGCCGTAGCGGCGCCAGACCGCCATCGCGGTCAGGTCCGCGCAGTGATCGGGATGCAGGTGGCTGAGAACCACCGCGTCCAGTGCGGTGGGACTCGTCTGCGCCATCAGCGGACCGAACGCCCCGGAACCCAGGTCGAGCGCCACGACGGTGTCATCCTCGCCCGCGCCGGCCCGCACCAGATAACTGGAGGCGGCCGAGTCGGGGCCCGCCATCGAGCCGGAGCACCCCAGCACGGTCAGCCTCATCGCGAGCCCCCCGGGTCGTAGGCGGCCAGCATCTCCGCGGTGATCCGCGGCAGTTCTCCGGTGACCTCCACCGCATCGTGCACCGTGGGCACCTCCGGGCCCAGGAACCGGCGCGCCAGGGTGCGGAACGCGGCTCGGTCCCCGGTGGCCAGCCACTCGTGCACCGGCGGCGGGGCGTCGTCCGGGCGCAGCAGGTCGCGTTGCACGAGCTGGCGGAAGAGGTCCTTCGCGGTCTCCTCCGCCGAGGAGACCAGGGTGACGCCCTCCCCCATCGTGTAGGAGATCACGCCGGTCAACAGGGGGTAGTGGGTGCACCCGAGCACCAGGGCATCCACCCCGGCCTCCCGCAGCGGCGTCAGGTAGGTCTCCGCGGCGCTCAGCACCGCCGGCCCGGAGGTGATGCCACGCTCGACGAACTCCACGAACTGCGGACAGGCGGCCGTGGCGATGCTCAGGTGGGGCGCGGCGGCGAAGGCGTCCTCGTAGGCGCGGGAGGTGATGGTGGCGCTCGTGCCGATCACACCGACGCGGCCGTTGCGGGTGGCCGCCACGGCGCGGCGCACCGCGGGGTGGATCACCTCGACCACGGGGATCCCGGCGGTCTCGTAACGCTCGCGGGCGTCTCGCAACACCGCGGAGGAGGCGGAGTTGCACGCGATGACCAGGGCCTTGACGCCGGAGGACACGAGCCGGTCCAGCATCTGCAGGGAGTACTCCCGCACCTGCGCGATGGGCCGCGGGCCGTAGGGGGTGCGGGCGGTGTCTCCCAGGTAGCGCACGGCCTCGTGCGGCATCTGGTCCAGGATCGCGCGGGCCACCGTGAGCCCACCGACCCCGGAGTCGAAGACGCCGATCGGCGCGTCGCACTGCATGTCCTCAGGGTATCCAGGCCCACCGACAGCCACCGGCGTAGACCGGGGCCGGCGGGCTGTGGAACGCGTCACGCGCGGCGGTGGGGATGCCCTGCGCGCGGTTACGCGCCGTCCGGGAGTTCCTCCAGCATCGCCTCCACGAGGGACTCCTGGAGCCAGGACAGCGCCACGTACAGGGTGGCCAGGGCCCGGGTGAGATCGTCCGGGGATCCCGCCGCGAGCTCCTCCACGGCCGCCACCGACCCCTCGTCGGTGATGCCCAATCGCTCGGCGAGCACGAGCCGCACGTCCGTGAGCGCGCCGGCCCAGTCCATCGCCCCCTCCGCGGGAACCGTGATCAACCCCCCGGTGCCCACCAGGTCGCCCCAGACGCGCTGCAGCCGGGTGCCCTTGGCGTCACGCACCGTCTCCTGCGTCAGGTCGCGCAGCGAGTCGGCGATCTCCGGGTCCTCGCTACCGTCCGGCAGCAGGCGCGCGAGCGCGGGATCCGCCGGGAGGTCATCGCTGACACCCTCGCTGCGCCCGCGGGACTCCCCCGCGGTGAACGCGGCGTCCACCTCCCGCGCCAACCGTCGCATCCGGTCCGCGTGCTCCTCGGACTCCCGGGCCTGCGCGGCGGGGTCGGTGGGGCTGCCCTCATCCTGCGTGCGCTGCTGCGGACCGGGGGTCTCGAAGCCGAGCAGTTCGGCGACATCGGCCACCACCCGCGCGATGATCGTGCGCTCGTTCGCGTCCATGCGCGTCACGAAGCCGGATCGGGTCCTGCGGAACGCCTCCATCACTCCACCCTAGGCGGCGCGTTCAGGCGCCGGGACCCCCGCCGCCATCCGGGGTCGGTTCCAACGTGGCGCTGAGGCCGTAGGAGTGCATCGCCGCCACATCGGCCTCCATCCGCTCCCGGTCCCCCCGGGCGACCACGGCGCGCCCCTCGTGGTGCACCCGCAGCATGAGTTCCTCGGCGCGTTCCCGTGGGAAGCCGAAGTGGGCACGGAACACGTAGGTGACATAGGACATCAGGTTGACCGGGTCGTCCCACACCACGGTGCGCCAGCCTCGGGAGGGCCGGGCATACGGCCGGGTATCGGCCTCGGTCTCGCTCTCCTGCAGCGGCGACGGCGCAGTCGCACTCACGCAGCCGGCTCGATCCATGGTCACCAGGGTATGCGCGCCGGGCACCGCGCGGCACCGGGTCGGGCGCAATGGTGTCCGGACGCCCGAGCGTCCGGGCGCCCGGGCGCGGGCCGAGGGTCCCCGCCCCTGCCGCGAGCCGCCGTCTAGGCTGGGCGCATGACCGAGCCGGACTTCGACGTCGCCGTCGTGGGCGCCGGCCCCGCCGGGAGCATGGCCGCCATGCGCCTCGCGCAGCGCAACCTGAGTGTGGTGCTCGTGGAACGGGGCGAGAGGCCCGGGGAGAAGAACCTCTCCGGCGGGGTCCTCTACCCCGCGCCGCTGGCCGACGCGCTGCCCGACTTCCCCCGCGACCCCACCCCCGAGGCGCCCTGGGAGCGTCGGGTGGTGCGGCACGTGACCTCCAGCGTCCGCCCGGACTCGGTCACCAGCCTGGACTACGAGGACGCCGCGCTGCTGACCACGACCGGGTCGGCGGGCTCCACGGCAGCGCTGCCGAACGCCGTCACCGTGCTGCGCGCCCGCCTCGACCCGTGGCTCGCCGAACGCGCTCAGGAGGCCGGGGCGTTCCTGATGCCGGGCATGCGGGTGGACTCCCTGGTCACCGAGCCCGGTCCCGACGGCGCGCCCCGGGTCACGGGGATCCGCGCGGACGGGCAGGACCTGCGGGCCCGCGTGGTGGTGGCCGCTGACGGCGTGAACTCCTTCCTGGCGCGCGGCGCCGGGCTGCGGCCGGACCCCGCCCCGCGCGACCTCGCGGTGGGGGTCAAGGCTGTCCTCGCCATGCCGGCCGGCCGCCTCGAGGACCGGTTCGGGCTCGAGCCCGGGCAGGGCGCCGCGCACGCGCTGGTGGGCGACGTCACCGCGGGGGTGGCCGGCGGCGCGTTCCTCTACACCAACCGGGAGTCCCTCTCCTTCGGGGTGGTGCTGCGCCTGGACGCCCTGACACGCTCCGGGCGCAGCGCCCATGAGGTCTTCGAGCACGCCCTGACCCATCCCCGGCTGCGCCGCTGGCTCGCCGGCGCCGAGGTGATCGAGTACGGCTCGCACCTGGTGTCCGAGTCGGGGCACACCGGCGTGGGGCAGGTCGCGTTCGACGGCCTGGTGGTGGCCGGTGACGCCGCGGGCCTGACGATCAACTCCGGGCTCGTGCTGCGCGGGATGGACCTGGCGATCACCTCCGGCCTGCTGGCGGGCGACGCCGTCGCCGAGGCGATCGAGGCCGGCGACGCCTCCGCGACCGGCCTGCATCGCTACGCCGCGGCGCTGCAGGCCAGCACCGCGGGAGCGGACATGCGCACCTATGCGCGCACCCCGGCGCTGTTCCATCGCCCCGGCCCCTACGGCCCGTGGGGCGAGGCCGCCGAGCGGGTGCTGCGCGGCAGTTTCCGGCTCGACGGCGCGCCCCGCCGTCCACTGCGCCACCTCGCCGTCCAGGCCGTGCGCCGCTCCGGGGTGGGGCTGCGCACCTGGGTGGGCGACGCCGCTGCCCTGTGGCGGTCGGTATGAGCACGAGCGGAGAGCACCGATGAGCGAACGCACCCCCGTGAACCTGCGCCTGGGCACCACGCGGTTCGTCACCGACTCCCAGTCGCACATCGACCCCTCCGCGCTACGCGCCGGTTCCCCGGCCGCCCGCGCCGTGATCGCCGTGTGCCCGGCCGGGGTCTACCGGGAGGTCGGCGATCGGGTCCTCGCCGATGCCGCCGCGTGCCTGGAGTGCGGCGCGTGCCTGGCGGTGGCGCCGGATCTGGGCTGGCACTACCCCCGCGGCGGCACCGGGGTCACCTTCCGCCAGGGCTGAGGGGTCGAGACCCTAGGGTGGGGCGCATGCAATCCACGGCCCTGCTCACCGACCGGTACGAGCTCACCATGCTCGAGGCCGCCCTCGCGGACGGCACGGCGCACCGCCGGTGCGTGTTCGAGGTGTTCGCGCGCCGCCTGCCCGCCGGCCGCCGCTACGGCGTGCTCGCCGGCACCGGACGGCTCCTGGAGGCCCTGACCGCCTTCCGGTTCGGCGAGAGCGAACTCGAGTGGCTGCGTGAGCAGGGCGTGGTCGGCGAGGAGACCCTGGCCTACCTCGCCGGGTACCGCTTCACCGGGACCATCTCGGGGTATGAGGAGGGGGACCTGTACTTCCCCGGCTCCCCCGTGCTCACCGTGCAGGGCACCTTCGGTGAGGCGGTGCTGCTGGAGACCCTGATCCTCTCGATCCTCAATCACGACTCCGCGGTCGCGGCCGCCGCCTCCCGGATGACCATGGCCGCCGGCACCCGGCCCTGTCTGGAGATGGGGTCGCGCCGCGCCCACGAGGAGGGCGCCGTGGCCGCCGCCCGCGCGGCGGTGGTGGCCGGTTTCACGGGGACCTCGAACCTGGAGGCGGGGCGACGCTACGGTCTGGAGACCATCGGCACCGCCGCCCATGCCTACACCCTGTTGCACGACGACGAGCGGTCCGCCTTCGCCTCTCAGGTGGCCGCCGCCGGGCCCGGCACCACACTGCTGGTGGACACCTACGACGTGCAGCGGGGCGTGGCGCGTGCCGTCGAGGTCGCGGGGCCGGGGCTCGGCGCGGTCCGTCTGGACTCCGGGGACCTGCCGACCCTGGCCAGCGAGGTGCGCGCGCAACTCGATGCGCTCGGCGCCACGGGCACCCGCATCGTGGTCTCCAGTGATCTGGACGAGTACGCGATCGCCTCGCTCGCGGCCGCGCCGGTGGACTCCTACGGGGTGGGCACCTCGGTGGTGACGGGCTCCGGGCACCCCACCTGCGGGATGGTCTACAAACTCGTGCTGCGCGAGGCCGCCGACGGCGTGATGCGGCCGGTCGCCAAGGCCGCCGCCGAGGGGAAGTCGAGCGTGGGCGGGCGCAAGGTCGCCGCTCGCCGGTTGGAGAACGCGCTCGCCACCGAGGAGGTGGTGGTGGTCTCCCGGGACGAGGACGCGCCGGACCTCGCAGCGCTCGGCGCACTGGAAGAGAACGAGCGGCTGCGCCGGCTGGTGGTGCCGCTGGTGTCCGACGGCGTGGTCGACACCCGCTATGTCGGCGCCGAGGGCGTGGCACGGGCCGCGCGGCGCCACGCCGCCTCACGCGCGGAACTGCCGCGGGCGTCGCACCGGCTCAGCGACGGCGACCCCGCGATCCCCACGGAGGTGCTGCGCCCCCGGTAGCGGGACGGCGCGGGGCCTCCCGGGACCTCAGGGGCCTCAGGGGCGCCCGACGAACCAGTCCCGCACCTTCGCCACGCGGCTGCGCAGTTCCTCGGCGGTGGCCTGCGGCACCTCCGGTCCGCCGGAGTGCTGACGCAGCCGGGTGTGCACCACCGCGTGCGGTGTGCCGGAGCGGCGCGACCACGCCGAGACGAGTTGATTGAGTTCCTTGCGCAGGCGCGCCACCTCGCGGTGGTCCACCACCTGACGTTCGGCGTGCTCGTGCGCGGCCGTCGAGCCGGACCTGCGCAGATGATTGCTCTGGTGGGCGCGCAGCGCGCTGGCCATCTCGTCGGTCTCCATGAGTCCGGGGATCGCCAGGAAGTCCGACTCCATCTGCGAACCGACCTCGCCGCCGGTCCCGAAGGCGCCGCCGTCGAAGAGCACGTGGTCGAAGGAGGCCTGCGCTCCCAGGGCCTGGTAGCCGGGGCCCGCCAGGTCGTCGGAGGCCTTCTCGTTGCGGTTGGCCTGCTCCAGGGCGGCGTCGTCCAGGCCGTCCTCGTTCTCCCGCCGGGGTCGGTCCAGGGCGTGGTCGCGTTCCACCTCCAACTCACCGGCAAGTCCCAGCAGCACCGGCACGCTGGGCACGAACACCGAGGCGGTCTCCCCACGCCGCCGGGCACGCACGAAGCGGCCCACGGCCTGGGCGAAGAACAACGGGGTCGCGGTGGCGGTGGCGTAGACGCCCACCGCGAGGCGGGGTACGTCCACGCCCTCACTGACCATGCGCACGGCGACCATCCAGCGCTGGGTGCCGGCGGAGAACTCCTCGATCTTCTCCCCCGCGCCCGCGTCGTCGGAGAGCACCACGATCGGGGCCTGCCCGGTGATCGCGCGCAGTTGCTTGGCGTAGGCGCGGGCGGAGGCCTGGTCGGTGGCGATGACGAGACCGCCCGCATCGGGCACCGAGCGGCGCACCTCCGTCAGGCGGGTGTCGGCCGCCTTGAGCACGGCGGGGATCCACTCCCCCTCGGGTGAGAGGGCGGTGCGCCAGGCCTGGGCGATCATGTCCTTCGTCAGCGGCTCCCCCAGTCGCGCGCTGACCTCGTCACCCGCGCTCGTGCGCCAGGTCATCTCCCCGGAGTAGGCGAGGAACATGACCGGCCGCACCACGCCGTCGCGCAGGGCGTCCCCGTACCCGTAGGTGTAGTCCGCCTTGGAGCGACGGATGCCCTCGGCGTCGGCCTCGTAGGTGATGAACGGGATCGCGGCGGTGTCGCTACGGAACGGTGTCCCGGTGAGCGAGAGGCGGCGGGCGGCGCCCTCGAACGCACGGATCACGCCGTCGCCCCAGCTGCGGGAGTCGCCGGCGTGGTGCACCTCGTCGAGGATCACCAGGGTGTCGCGGGCGCGGGTGCGCTCGCGGTGGAGTTCGGGGTTGGCGCCGATCTGCGCGTAGGTGAGGGCCACGCCGTCGTAGTGGGAGCCGAGGTGCCCCTGCGCGTTGCGGAAGTTCGGGTCCAGGGAGATGCCCACCCGGGCCGCGGCGTCCGCCCACTGCGTCTTCAGGTGCTCGGTGGGCGCCACCACGGTCACCTGCCGCACCTCGCCCCGCGTGAGCAGCTCGGTGGCCACGCGCAGCGCGAACGTGGTCTTCCCAGCGCCCGGGGTCGCCACGGCGAGGAAGTCACGCGGGTTGGACTCCCCGTACAGCGTCAGGGCGGCGGCCTGCCATGCGCGCAGATTGCCGGCGGTGCCCCAGGCGGCGCGCTGCGGGAAGGCCGGGGAGAGTTGCTCGGCGGCAGAGCGGGAGGGGTGTGCGGGCGTGCGGGCAGGCTCGTGCAGGGAGTCGAACAGGTCACCCTGCTCGCTCGGCTGCTGCTGCGGCGTGCCCTGGGGTCCGCCGATCACGAGGGCGTGCCGGCGTCACCGCCGGAGCCACTCGACCCACCGGAATCTCCGCCGCCGTTCATGCTCGCGTAGATCTCCTTGCAGGCGGGGCACACCGGGTAGCGGTCCGGGTTGCGGGTGGGCAACCAGATCTTGCCGCACAGCGCGATCACCGGTTCCCCGGACATCGCGGCCGCGAGGATCTTGTCCTTGGGCACGTAGTGCGCGTACCGGTCGTTGTCCCCGGACTGCTCCTGGTGCCGGGTCTCGGTGCGCTCGAGCGTGCTGGTGGAGCCCTCCGTGGCGGGCCCCCCGGGGGCGCTCGGAGCTCCGGGGGCGCTGGGTGGCAACGGCTCGCTCATGGCGCCCAGTCTACGCGGCCACCCCCGGCGAGGAAAAAAGCGAGGCGCGGGAGGAGCAGGAACACACCTACTCTTCCCGCGCCCGGCGCGGTCGGGCCGTGGGCCCGATGGCTCACTTGCCGACGGCGGCCTTCAGCGTGGAACCGGCGGACAGCTTGACGCCGTAACCGGCGGGGATGGCGATCTCCTCGCCGGTGCGCGGGTTGCGGCCGGTGCGGGCGGCGCGCTCGACGCGCTCGGCCGAGAACAGGCCGGTGACCTTGACGGCCTCGCCGGCGCCCAGGCTCTCCACCAGCACGTCCTGGAAGGCGGCGAGAGCGTCGTCGGCCTGCTTCTTGGAGAGCGAGGCCTTCTCGGCGATGGCGGCGACGAGGTCGGAACGGTTGACAGTCACAGAATTCCCCTTCGAGACGTGGGTGTGCGCGCTGCTGCGCGCCCTTCGTGGGGAGACACTACGCCATCGTCGGCGCAGGATCCGCACAATCCCGGCGATTCGGCGCGTCTACTTCACCTCGCGCTGGACCTTCTCGGGCGGGTAGCCAGTGACCTGCTCGTAGTCCTGCCAGAACTCCACGTAGCCGCGGGGCTTGAAGTCCTTCACCGTGTACACGGGTTCGATTCCGGCCTTCCGCTTGGTCTCGTAGTCCTTCAGGGCCCGGAAGATCACCGGGGTGAGCAGGGCCACCGCGATGAGGTTCACCAGCGCCATCACGCCCATGATCTGGTCCGCGAACGTCCACACCAGGGAGGCGGAGGCCACCGAACCCGCCAGGATCGCCAGCACCACGAGCATCCGGAAGACCGTGAGGATCCGCGGGTTCTCACCGGTGATGAACTCGATGTTGGCCTGGCCGTAGAAGTAGTTGCCCAGGATCGAGGAGAACGCCAGCAGGAAGATGATGAAGGTGAGGAGCGAGCCGGCCCAGGGACCGAGCGCATCGACCATCGCGGTCTGCGTCATCTCGATGCCGGGGGTCCCGGTCTCGTTGGCGGCCACCAGGTCGGGCGAGGCGCTGAGCACGATGAACGCGGTGATCGAGCAGACCAGCAGGGTGTCGAAGTAGACGCCGAGGCTCTGCACGAAGCCCTGCTTGACCGGGTGCGTGACGGCGGCCGCGGCGCCGGCGTTCGGGGCCGAGCCCAGGCCGGCCTCATTGGAGAACATGCCTCGCTGCACCCCGATGAGCACCACGGTTCCCCAGGCGCCGCCGGTCACGGCGTTCATCGTGAACGCGTCGCGGAAGATGGAGACGATCATCTCGGGGACGTTCTCGATGTTGATCGCCACGATCACCAGGCCCACCAGCAGGTACAGCAGGGCCATCACCGGCACCACCTTGTCGGTGACCGAGGCGATCCGGCGAGCGCCGCCGAAGACAACGGCGGCGGTCATGAGGGCCAGCACGATCCCGATGCCCCAGCTCAGCGCGGCAGTCTCATTGCCCAGGGTGGAGGACAGCGAAGCGGAGATGGTGTTGGCCTGCAGGGCGCTGAACACGAACGGGAAGCAGATGATGAGGATGACGGCGAAGAGCACACCCGCCCAGCGCGCGCCGAGCCCGTGCTGGATGTAGTACGCGGGCCCGCCGCGGAAGCCCCGTGGGGAGTCCTTCACCTTGTAGATCTGCGCCAGCGTCGACTCCCCGAACGCCGAGGCGGCGCCGATGATCGACATCAACCACATCCAGAACACGGCCCCCGGGCCGCCGGTGACGATCGCCGTCCCCACGCCCGCGATGTTCCCGACGCCCACGCGCGAGGCCGCCGAGACGGTGAAGGCCTGGAAAGCGGAGATCGACTGCGCCTTCCCGTCCGGGCCCGGCGGGGTCTTGTCCGTGAGTCGTCGGATCATCTCCGGCAACAGGCGGATCTGCACGCCACCGGTACGGATCGTGAGGTACAACCCGAGGATCACGACGACGGGCAGGACGGCCCAGCTCCACAGGTAGCCGCCGATGGTGCCGATCCAGTCCTCAAGGGTGCTCATACGTGGAACCTAGCGCCCGCGGGCCCGGCGCGCGCGGACTGAGGAGCACGACACGCGCGTCGTCACACGCCGGTAACACGCAGAGCGGGGCGCGAGGTGCGCACCAGGGCCGCGGCGATCGCGGTGGTGATCGGGATCGCAAGGACCAACCCGATCGAGGAGACCAGGGTGCGCACGATCTCCTCCGCCAGCGAGGCGGAGGTGAGCAGGTCGAGCACGCTGCGATCGTAGATCGCGGTGGCCATCAGCAACGGCAGCGCGGTGCCGACGTAGGCGAAGGCCAGGGTGTACACGGTCGAGGCGATGTGATCCCGCCCGATGCGCATGGCGCGGGCGAAGACCCGACGGCGCGGAGCGCTCGGATCCGTGGCGTGCAGCTCCCAGACGGCGGACGCCTGGGTGATCGTCACGTCGTTCAGCGCCCCCAGCCCTGCGATCACGAACCCGCACACCAGCAGGGCGCGCAGGCTCACCTCCGGGAAGAGCCCGGCCACGAGGAACCCCTCCTCCGAGCCCGTGCCGAGCAACCCGGTGGCGTCCGCGGACCACACCGCGAGCACCGTCGTGACGGCCAGCCCACCGAAGGTCCCGACCAGGGCGGTGGTGGTGCGGATCGAGATCCCGTGCGCGAGGTAGACCGAGAGGAACATCATGGCGCTGGAACCGGTGAGCGCGACCAGCAGCGGCGAGGTACCCAACATGAGGGCCGGCAGCACGAAGAACCCGATCACGCTCAGCGAGCCGAACAGCCCGACCACCGCCGCCAGGCCCCGCCACCGGGCGACCAGCGCCACCAGCGCCACATAGGCCAGGGCGAGCCACAGCAGCGGGATGTCTCGTTCGTAGTCCACGAAGGTGTAGGCGGCGCCGTCGGCGAGCCCCTGACCATCGAAGACCACGGAGATCTCCGCGCCGATCGGGATCTCCTCCTTCAGCACGTCCGGCTGCACGGTGACCTCGACCACCTGCCCGGCCCCGGAGCCGGTGAGCAGTTCCGCCTCGACCTCCGCACCCGGTGTGAGCGGCACCGCCACGATGCGTGCGGTCTCGAAACTCACGCCGTCCACGGTCATGGGGACGGAACCGGCGATCGACTCGCTGCGGGGCCAGAGCGCGACCATGGCGATCACGGTCACCAGGAGCAGTGGGACGACGATCGAGGTCAGCAGGATCTGCGCGCGACGGCGTTCCCGGGCCGGGAGGTTCAACTCACCATGACCATGACCATGACCTGCGTGGCCGGGCACCTCAGGCGCCTCGGGAACCTCGGGAACCTCAGGGGCACCCGCATGCCTGCCCCGGCGGCTGCGCGGGGCCTCCTGCGGGCCCTGGGTCACGCCCCGACGAGGCGGGCGGCGAGGTAGCCGACCACCTGGTCCAGCGCGACCCGCTCCTGCGCCATGGTGTCGCGGTCGCGGATCGTCACCGCCTGGTCCTCGAGGGTGTCGAAGTCGACCGTGATGCAGTACGGCGTGCCGATCTCGTCCTGGCGGCGGTAGCGCTTGCCGATGGCCTGGGTGACGTCGTGGTCGATCATCCAGTGCTCGCGCAGCTCAGCGGCGAGATTCTCCGCCGTGGGCAGCAACTCCGCGCTCTTGGACAGCGGGAGCACCGCGGCCTTGTAGGGAGCCAGCCGCGGGTCCAGGCGCAGCACGATGCGGGTGTCCACGCCGCCCTTGGCGTTGGGCGCGGAGTCCTCGGCGTAGGCGTCCACCAGGAACGCCATCAGCGAGCGGGTCAGGCCTGCCGCCGGCTCGATGACGTAGGGGGTCCACCGCTCCCCCGAGGCCTGGTCGAAGAAGGACAGGTCACGCCCGGAGTGCTCGGAGTGGGTGGAGAGGTCGAAGTCGGTGCGGTTGGCGATGCCCTCGAGCTCGCCCCACTCGCTGCCGGTGAACCCGAAGCGGTACTCGATGTCCACCGTGCGGGTGGAGTAGTGGGAGAGCTTCTCCTGCGGGTGCTCGTAGTGGCGCAGGTTGTCCCGGTTGATCCCCAGACCCGTGTACCAGTCGGTGCGCGCGTCGATCCAGTACTGGTGCCACTGCTCATCGGTGCCGGGCTGGACGAAGAACTCCATCTCCATCTGCTCGAACTCGCGGGTGCGGAAGATGAAGTTGCCCGGCGTGATCTCGTTGCGGAAGGACTTGCCGATCTGCGCGATACCGAACGGCGGCTTCTTGCGCGCGGACGTGGAGACGTTGCCGTAGTTGACGAAGATGCCCTGGGCGGTCTCCGGACGCAGGTAGTGCAACCCGGACTCGTCCTCGACCGGGCCGAGGTAGGTCTTCAGCATCATGTTGAAGTCCCGCGGCTCGGTCCACTGACCGCGGGTGCCGCAGTTCGGGCAGCTGACCTCGGCCAGGCCGCCCTCGGGCTCGCGACCCTTGCGCTCGGCGAACTCCTCGATCATCTGGTCCTCGCGGAACCGCTTGTGACAGGAGAGGCACTCGGTCAGGGGGTCGGTGAAGACGCCCACGTGCCCCGAGGCCACCCACACCTGGCGCGGCAGGATCACCGCGGAGTCCAGACCCACGATGTCCTCACGGCGCTGCACCATGGCGCGCCACCACTGGCGCTTGATGTTCTCCTTGAGTTCCACGCCGAGGGGGCCGTAGTCCCACGCGGAGCGCGAACCACCGTAGATCTCCCCGGACTGGAACACGAAGCCGCGGTGCTTCGCGAGGGCGATGACGGAATCGAGACGGCTGGCCACTGCTGCTCCTTGCGATGGGGTCGGTACTGCGCCCCAACTTACCGGGCAGGACGTGAGGACCTCGTCAGGCAGGCGGCGGACGGCGCGGACGAGTTGACAACCATCCACCCGTTTTTGAGAATGTTTCTCATGTCGTCGTCGGTTCGCCCTGCCCTGCCCAGCCTCCTCGCCGCGGCGGGCCTCGCCGTCGCCGGCTGCGCCTCGACATCCGCCGTGGAGATCGAACCGGCGGCCGGAAGCGGCACCGACCCGGCGACGCCGGTCACGGTGGTGGCGACCGCCTACCCGATGGAGTACCTGGCCGCGCGGGTCGGCGGCGGCTTGGTGACGGTGGAGAACCTCACGCTGGCAGGGAACCAGCCCCATGATCTGGAGATCTCTCCCGCCGATGCCGCCCGCGTGCGGGAGGAGGCGGCGCTCATCGTCTACATCGACCACTTCCAGGGATCGGTGGACGCCCTCGTGGCAGAGGCGGGCGTGCCGGCCTTCGACATGAAGGGCTCCGGTGACGCGCTCGAGCGCGAGGGTATCGACGCCCAGGACACCGAGGCCCTCGAGCTCGATCCGCACGTCTGGTTCGACCCACTGCGGATGTCCGTGGCGGCCCAGGACCTCGCAGCGGAACTCACGGCCGTCCACCCCGAGGGCTCCGAGACCTTCCAGGCGAACGCCGATGCGTTCTCCGCCGAACTCACGGCACTCGACGCCGCCTACACCGAGGGACTCTCTTCGTGCGAACGCGACGTCATCGTCGTCTCCCATGAGGCGTACGGGTACCTGGAAGCCGCGTACGGCCTCGAGCAGGCGGGGCTGCAGGGATTCGACCCCGAGATCGAGCCCTCCCCGGCGACCGTTCGGGAGATCGAGGAGGTCATCACCACCAATGGTGTGACCACGATCTTCATCGAGACGATGCTCAGCCCGGACGTCGCCGAGGTCCTTGCGGACGACCTGGGCATCGAGACGGCGCTCCTGAGCCCCCTGGAGGGCGGGCCGGAGGGCGGCGGGGACTACCTGTCCACGATGGAGTCCAACCTGGAGGCACTCCGGGCTGCCCTCGGGTGCGCGTGATCGCGCTACCCCGGCCCACCGCGCGCGGGGTGTGTCGCTTACCACAGGCTTTGACAGACCTCAAGGATGCGATGAGAATGGTTTTCATGCCTCGTACCGCTCGCCGTGCCATGCCCGCGCTCCTCACGGCCGCCGCCCTCACCCTCGCCGCGTGCTCGAGCACCGACGACTCCGGGGGGTCCGGCGCCGCCGAGGACGCCACCACCGCGTCCGCCGACGCCACGGAGGCTGACAGTGAGCGCATCACGGTGGTCGCCGCGGCGTACCCGCTGGAGTTCCTCGCCGGCGCCGTGGGTGGCGACCTGGTGACCGTGGAGAGCCTGGCCCCTGCCGGCGCGGAGCCGCACGACCTGGAACTCGCCCCCGCCCAGGTGAACGCGGTGGAGAACGCCGACCTCGTGGTCTACCTGGAGGGCTTCCAGACCGCCGTGGACGACGCCGTCGCCCAGACCTCGAGCACCGCGCTGGACCTGATCCCGGTGACCCTCGGCGTCGAGCACGAGCACGACCATGCCGAGGACGAGCACGCCGAGGAGGAGGCCGACACCGAGGACTCCCACGACGGTCACGACCACGGCGATCTCGACTTCGACCCGCACGTGTGGCTCGACCCGTTGCGCATGGCAGCCGCCGCTGAGGCGCTCGCGGAGGAGCTCTCCGCCCTCGACCCGGCGGGCGCCGAGACCTTCCACGCGAATGCGGACGCCCTGATCGCCGAGCTCAACGGCCTGGACGAGGCCTACCACGACGGACTGGCCTCCTGCGAACGGGACGTCATCGTCGTCTCCCACGAGGCCTACGGCTACCTCGCCGAGTCCTACGGCTTCGAGCAGGTCGGCCTGTCCGGGATCGACCCGGACACCGAGCCCTCCCCCGCCAAGGTGCGTGAGATCGAGCAGGTGGTCACCGAGAACGGCGTGACGACGATCTTCGTGGAGACGCTGCTGAGCCCGGACGTGGCCGAGGTCCTCGCGAACGACCTGGGAATCACCACCGCCCTGCTCAGCCCGCTGGAGAGCGAGCCGGAGGACGGCGGGGACTACCTCACGCAGACCGAGGCCAACCTCGAGGCGCTGCGCACCGCCATGGACTGCGCGTGATCCTCCCGCTGCACGTCGAGCACCTCGACGTCACCCTCGGGGGGTCCCGCATCCTGCGGGACGTCTCGGTGAGGGTGGCCAGTGGGGAGTGCGTCGCCCTGCTCGGAGCCAACGGCTCGGGGAAGTCGACGCTGGTGCGCGCCGCGCTCGGGGTTGTGCCCGCCTCGGCCGGGCAGGTGCACCTGTTCGGCACGCCGGTCGCCCGGCGCCGCAGCGTGCCCTGGGAGCGCGTCGGGTACGTCCCCCAGCGATCCACCGCCGTCGCGGGGGTCCCGGCCACGGTCCGCGAGGTGGTCACCTCCGGCCTGCTGAGCGCTCGGCGCATCGCGCCACCGCGTGACGCACGTGCCCGGGTGCTCGCCGCGCTCGAGAGGGTGGGGATGGCCGCGCACCTGCGCCGCCCCATCGCCCAACTCTCCGGTGGCCAGCAGCAGCGAGTGCTCATCGCACGGGCACTGGTCCGCGAACCCGAGTTCCTCGTGCTGGACGAGCCACTGGCGGGGGTCGACACCGACAGCCAGGCTACCTTCGCGAGCACCCTGCGCCGCCTGCGCAGGGACGGGCTCACGGTGCTGGTGGTGCTCCACGAGTCCGGGCCGCTGGCACCCCTGCTGACTCGGGCGGTCGTGCTGCGACATGGCGCCGTCGTGCACGACGGCCCGCCACCGCACCCGGCGCCCGGGCACGACGAGGCCGACCACGATCACCAGCACGACCACGCCGAGCCCGACCTCGCCCCGGCCGCCCTCGCTCTGAACCCGGAGAACCTCGCATGAGCGCCGTCCTGGACATCTTCTCCAGCCCGCTCATGCAGCGCGCGCTCATCGCCGCGGTGGTCGTGGGGCTCTCCGCCCCTGTCATCGGCACCTACCTGGTGCAGCGCAAGCTCTCGCTGCTCGGTGACGGCATCGGCCACGTGGCGCTCACCGGCGTCGCCGCCGGGTGGTTGGTCGGTGGGGCGCTGGGACTCACGCCCCAGGACTCCCTCGCCATCCCGGGGGCCGTGGTCGCCGCCATCGCCGGCGCGCTGATCATCGACGTGGTCCGGGAGCGCGGCAAGGCGAGCGGGGACATGGCACTCGCGCTGCTGTTCTACGGCGGCATCGCGGGTGGTGTGCTGTTGATCGGACTCGCGGGCGGGACCACCGCCAATCTCATGGCCTACCTCTTCGGCTCCATCGCCACCGTGGCCCCCAGCGACGTGCTGACCATCAGCATCCTGGGCGTCCTGGTCATCGGCGTGGGGGTGGGACTGCGCCCGGCGCTCTTCGCCGTCTCCCACGACGAGGAGATGGCGCGCACCCTGGGCCTGCCGGTGCGCGCCCTCAACGTGCTGATCGCGGTGATCGCCGCACTCACCGTGACCGTGGCGATGCGCGTCGTCGGGCTGCTGCTGGTGAGCGCGATCATGATCGTCCCGGTCGCGATCGCCCAGCTCGTGGCCCGCTCCTTCACGGCCACGATGCGCATCGCGATGGGGGTCGGCGTGCTGGTCACGGTCAGCGGCCTGATCATCACCTACTTCCACGCCCTCTCACCCGGCGCCGTGATCGTCTGCCTGGCCATCGGCATCTACGCCGTCACCGCGGCCCTCGCGCCACTGCTGCGCCGCGCCCGTCCGCGTAGCATGGAGGATCCGCACCCCGACCTGCCCGACGACGTCCTGGTCGCCGCGCCGGCCGCGGGGTGCGAGGACAAGCCGAACTAGACTGTGACATAGCGCGCCAGGGGTGGCGCACCAAGGAGGAAGCCGTGGCACGCACCACCAGGCAGCGCACGGCCGTGGCGGATCTGCTTGCGCAGACCACCGAGTTCGTCAGCGCCCAGGAAGTGCACCGGCTCCTCATCGACCGCGAGGAGTCCGTGGGCCTCGCCACCGTCTACCGCACCCTGCAGATCCTGGCCGACGACGGGCAGGTCGATGCCCTGCGCGGTCCCGACGGCGAGGTGCGCTACCGCATGTGCGCGCGGGACTCCCACCACCACCACCTGGTCTGCCGGGTGTGCGGTCGTACCACCGAGCTCGACGCGCAGGCCGTGGAGGCCTGGGCCAAGGCGATCGCGGCCGATCAGGGGTACTCCGATGTGCAGCACACGGTGGAGCTCTTCGGGACCTGCCCGGACTGCGCCACCCGCTGATGCCGTCCTGGCTCGACGGCGCGTCGTTCTGGCCGCTGTTCGCCTTCTTCTTCGCGATCGTCTTCTTCCGGACCCAGGCGACGTACTGGATCGCGCGCGTGGTCACGACGTGGTCCCTCGACCACACCCGGCCGCAGCGGCCGTGGGTGCGCCGGGTGCACGCGTGGCTGCAGGGCGAGCAGGGCCAGCGCGGGGTGCGCACGATCGAGCGCTGGGGCCTGATCGCCGTGCCACTCTCCTTCCTCGCCAGTGGTACCAAGACCGTCATCAACGGCGCGGCGGGGGTGCTCGCCATGCCGTTCGCGCGCTACCTGCCCGCGATGCTGCTCGGGTGTGTGGCGCACTCGATCATCTACGCCACGATCGGCTGGGCGGCCTGGCTGGCCGCCCTCTCGGCCGCGACCGGGTCGCCGTGGGGCATCGCCGCGCTGGTGCTCATCGTGCTCGCTCTCGGGGCACTGATCGTCCACGCCGTCGTACGCGCGCGCCGCCGTCGCCTCACAGCGGACACGGCCGACCATGACGACACGCTCGATCCGCGCGACGTGCGCACCCGGACGGACGCCGGGCGCGACGACGTCGCCGCGCCCCGACCTCCCGCCTGAGCGGCGCTACTCCCCCGCGGCGATACAGAACTCGTTGCCCTGTGGGTCCGCCAGGGTGACCCAGCCGAAGTCACCCTGCGTGCGGTGACCCACCAGGGTGGCGCCGGCCGCCAGGAGCCGTTCGAGCTCGGGGGTCAGGTCACCCTCCACGGCGAGGTCCAGGTGGAGCCGGTTCTTCCCGGGCGCCACCTCCTCGACCCGCTGGAATCCGAGCCGAAGCGATGGTGTCTGCACCACCACGAACCAGCCCTCGTTCTCCGCAACGATCTCGCCACCGGTCACCGTGGCCCAGAACTCCGCGAGCGGAAGCGGATCGGTGGAATCGGTCGTCACCATCGCAATCGCGTTCGTCATACCCACACCGTAGGTGCCACCACCGACATCGCGGTGAACGGGTTGCGGCGTCTCTTGGCGCACACCAGGCGAGGCCGGGTCGGCACAACCACACGCTCGGCGAACCTCCCCACCCGCCGAACGATGGACTGCGCACGATTCCCGCGCGCCACCTCCGCGCAACAACACGCTCGGCGAAGCAGGGTCGGCGCAACAACACGCTCGGCGAACCGGCGGAGCGCTCGCGGGGTGGGATCAGGCTGGCTCAGTCAGGACGATGCGGTGGGCGGGTTGTCCCGGACGGCGTCGATCGCGGCGCCGTAGCGGCGGTCTCGCCGGGCGAACTGCTCGGCCGCCGCCCACAGGTCCCGGCGGTCCACCTCGGGCCACGGCTTGTCCAGGAAGACGTACTCCGCGTAGGCGGACTGCCAGATCAGGAAGTTGGAGGAGCGCTGCTCCCCGCCGGTGCGGATGAACAGGTCCACATCGGGCATGTCCGGCTCGTCCAGGTGCCGCGCCACGGTGGCCTCGGTGATGCGGTCGGGGTCCAGCCGCCCGGCGGCCACCTCCCGCCCAATCGAGCGCATCGCGTCCGCGATCTCGGCGCGGCCGCCGTAGTTCACGCACATCGTCAGGGTGCAGGTGGTGTTGCCCGCGGTGAGCTGCTCCGCCGTCTCCAACTCGGAGATCACCGAGCGCCACAGCCGGGGTCGGCGCCCGGCCCAGCGCACCCGCACACCCCACTCGTTCATCACGTCCCGGCGGCGGCGCAGCACGTCACGGTTGAACCCCATCAGGTAGCGCACCTCCTGCGGGGACCGCTTCCAGTTCTCCGTGGAGAACGCGTACGCGCTGATATGACCGATGCCCATCTCGATCGCGCCGGCGACGACGTCGAGCAGCACCTGCTCCCCCGCCGCGTGACCCTCGGTGCGGGGCAGGCCCCGCGCATTGGCCCACCGGCCGTTGCCGTCCATCACGATCGCCACGTGCCGGGGCACCAGGCCCTCGGGGATCACCGGCACTCGCGCGCCGGAGGGATGCGCGGGCGGTGCCACCGGATCGTGCGGCTGCCAGGTGGGTACGTCACGTCGAGCGCTCACGCCGTCGCCTCCCCGAACGCCCGGTCCACGTACGGCAGCGACCGCAGTTGCCGCTCCAGGTGCCACTGCACGAACACCGCCACCAGGCCGCTGGCCTCCCGCCGATTCCGCTCGCCGCTCGCATCCGCGATCGACCACTGCCCCGCCAGCAGCGCGCCGAGCAGCTCGAAGGTCTCCGCCGCGGGAGCCGCGCAACCCGGCGGGCGGCAGCGCTCACACACCGCGCCACCCATCGGAGCGGAGAACGCCCGGTGCGGCCCCGGCGTGGCGCACTGTGCGCACTCGGTGAACGACGGCGCCCAGCCGGCCAGGGCGAGGGCGCGCAGCAGGTACGAGTCCAGCACGAGGGAGGAGGCGTGTGACCGCTCGGACAGGGCGCGCAGCGCGGAACTGAGCAGCCGGTAGTGCTGGGTGCCCGACTCGTTCTCCAGGTCATCGGTCAGCCGGCCGGCGGTCTCTACCATCGCCGCGGCGCTGGTGAACAGCGCGTAGTCCGCCATGATCGATCGGCCGTAAGGCGCCAGGGTCTCCACCTGGGTCACCACGTCCAGGGACCGCCCGGGGAAGAGTTGGACATCCACCACACCGAACGGTTCCAGGCGGGCGCCGAACTTCGAGGAGGTCCGGCGCACGCCGCGCGCGACCGCGCGCACCTGCCCGTGGCGGCGCGTCAGCAGCGTCACGATGCGGTCGGACTCCGCGAGGTCGTGGGTGCGCAGCACCACGGCCTCGTCCCGATAACTCCTCACCGGCCGATCATCCCTCACCCCACTGACATCCCGGTGCAGGCACGCGGCGGGATGGCTCAGCGCATGGCGCGGTTGACCGCCGAGACGATCGCCCGGAAGGAGGCGGTGGTGATGGACGGGTCGATCCCCACGCCCCACACCACCTGACCCTCGACCTCGGCCTCGATGTAGCAGGCCGCAGAGGCGTCGCCGCCCTCCGAGAGCGCGTGCTCCGCGTAGTCCAGCACCGACACGGTGGCCCCGCGTCCGGCGAGGATCTGCGTGAACGCGTCGATCGGGCCGTTCCCTCGGGCCACCAGGTCCAGTTCCTCGCCGTCGTCCAGCAGGGTGACGGCGAGTTCCTCCCCGGAGGCGTCCCCGGCGGAGGTCAGCTGGGTGTTGCGCAGCGCGAACCTGCCCCACGGCTCCAGCGGCGAACTGGTCGGCGCCGGCAGGTACTCATCGGTGAAGATCTCCCACAGCGTCTCGGCCGTGACCTCGCCGCCGGAGGTGTCGGTGTAGTTCTGCACGATCCGGGAGAACTCGATCTGCAGCCGGCGCGGCAGGTCCAGCTTCCGCTCGGTCGACATCAGGTAGGCGATGCCGCCCTTGCCGGACTGGCTGTTGACCCGGATGACCGCCTCGTAGCTGCGGCCCACGTCCCGGGGGTCCACCGGCAGGTAGGGCACGGTCCACGGCACGGCGCCCTCGTTGCCACCGGCGGCCGCAACATCGGCGTCCCGGGCGATCAGGCCCTTCTTGATCGCGTCCTGGTGCGACCCGGAGAACGCGGTGTAGACCAGGTCGCCGCCGTAGGGGTGGCGCGGGTGCACCGCCATCTGCGTGCAGTACTCCACGGTGCGGCGGATGTGGTCGATGTCGGAGAAGTCGATGCCGGCGTCCACGCCCTGGGAGATGAGGTTCATCCCGAGCGTGACCAGGTCCACATTGCCGGTGCGCTCACCCTGCCCGAACAGGCAGCCCTCCACGCGGTCGGCACCGGCCATCACGGCGAGTTCCGCGGAGGCCACGGCGGTGCCGCGGTCGTTGTGCGGGTGCACCGACAGCGCCACGCTCTCGCGGCGCGAGAGGTTGCGGCTCATCCACTCGATCTGGTCGGCGTAGACGTTCGGGGTGGCGCGCTCCACCGTGGCGGGCAGGTTGAGGATGATCTCGCGGTCGCCGTCCGGCTCCCACACGTCCATCACGGCCTCGCACACCTCCAGGGCGAACTCCATCTCGGTGTCGATGAAGATCTCCGGGGAGTACTCATACCCCACGATCGCGTCGGGATCGAGGTGCTTGTCGATGTAGTCCATGACGTCGCGGGTGCCGGAGACGGCGATGTTCTTGGTGCCCGCCCGGTCGGTGCGGAAGACCACGTCGCGGAAGACGGGCGCCGTGGCGTTGTACATGTGCACCGTCGCGCGCGGCGCGCCGATCAGGGAGGCCACCGTCCGGTCGATGAGGTCGGTCCGCGCCTGCGTGAGCACGGAGATGGTCACGTCCTCGGGGATCGCACCGGAGTCGATGAGGCTGCGCACGAAGTCGAAGTCGGTCTGGCTCGCGGCCGGGAACCCCACCTCGATCTCCTTGTAGCCCATCGCGACGATGAGGTCGAACATCCGGCGCTTGCGCTCGGGGTTCATCGGCTCGATCAGCGCCTGGTTTCCGTCACGCAGGTCGGTGGACAGCCACCGGGGCGCCTGGGTGATGCGGCGGGAGGGCCACTGCCGGTCCGGCAGGTCGATGCCGTTGACCTCATGGAACGGGCGGTACTTGCCCAGTTCCATCGGTGTGGGCTGCTGCGGCGCAGGGATCGTGCGGGTGGGCGTGGGGCGTGACTCAGACATGGTTTCCTCTGGTGCGTCGATGCGGGACGGCCGGGCACACACCTACCGCCGCGACGGGGGACCGGCCGCTAGCTGATCCCGTCGCGGCACCCAAGAAGGAGCGTCGTCCATGTGGTCCGCACGTGCCCACCCTAGCCCAGGGCTACTCCTCGGTTGACCACTGGTCCGGATCGTCCAGCATCGTCAGGTCCTCCGCGACCACCAGCCGCGTCGCCACCGCATGCTCCACGAGACGGGCCCGACGGTTCACCGCGAGGCGGCGCGGCCCACCGCGAAGCCCTCGCACCCCCTGGCGGGAGAGCTTGTCACACACGTTGTCGAGCTTTCGATTCAGCTTGGTCAGAGGCCATCCCAGACGTTCCGCCGCCTGTGCGGAACTGGGGATCTCGGCGGAACCGATCCGCCCCTTCAGGACCGGCTCAGCGAAGGCCAGGATCATCGCCTTCTGGCTCGGTGTCAGCGGCACGGACCCGATGGTGGTGTCCCCCACATCACTCGTGGTCGCCGTGGAGGTGTAGGAGGACTCCTCCCCCACCACCACCACCTCGTAGGTGGTGGGGCCTGCGGTGAACATGATCGTGGTCCGCTCGAAGACCAGAGGCAATCGCGCACCCGGCGCGACCCATGCCTGCACGCTCCCGGCACCGTCCGCAACCGTGGCGGTCAACCGCGATCCGATGTTCTCCAGCCACCACATCTCACCGGTGTTCACGATGCGCAGGAACTGCCGGTGCAGATACGGATTGTCGTCGACCGCGAGATCCCCGTCCCTGCCGATGTGAAAAGGCTCGTCCGGCGTGACCTCATGCCATTCGCCGCTGAACTCGACCTGTAATCCCATGTTCATTCCCCCCGCGCACACTGTAACGCCTCACGCTCAGGAGATCGGGGAGAACGCCCCCCAGTACCCGGCCACGATCAACAGGCCGACGCAGCCCAGGATCGTGGCGCCCGCACCCAGCAGCGTCCACACCCGGTGCTGCCCGGAGCAGGCCCGCGCGGCGCCGGGGAGCGCCCGCACCGAGAAGACCAGGCTGACGGCCGCGGCGACCGCGAGCGCCTGCACGAGGACCCACCCGCCCCACACCAGGACGGCGTCGGTGGAGTAGTCCAGCGCCAGACGCGCGACCGCCACGATGTAGGCCAGCAAGGAGGCGAGCACCAGGAGCGTCATCGCCACGAGCCAGGACAACGGGCGCGCCAGGCCTGTGGTCTCCAGACCGCCGGTGGCGGACCGCCCCACGCCCACACTCGCGCCGGCCTCTTCGCCGTCGCCACCGATCTCCTCGTCACCGCCCTCACCTGCGAGCGCAACGCTCCGTGTGCTGCTCACCCGCCCACGCACGCGGACGAGGGCGCTGCTCACCAGGAGGATCAGCACGCCACCGGCGAGGGTTGCGGCGGAGGCGAGGGGCACCCGCAGGAGCATCTCGCCGTCGGCGTACCACTGCGGTTCCGGGACCGCGTCGGCGAGGTTCAACTGGGAGGGTGTGGCTCCGGCCACCGCGGGCCCCTGCGCCATCGCCTCCGCGGGATCGAGCATCCACCGGGAGAGGTCCTCGAAGAAGGCCCCCACCACGGGGTCGGTGGAACTGCCGATGCGGATGCCGTGGTTGGCGCCCTCGTAGTAGCGCAGCATCACCTGGTCCGTGCCGCCCGGGACCACCCCCGCCACGATCTGCGGGGCCTGCACGGTGGGCATCGAGGCGTCCTGCGTGCCGTAGGCCATGAAGATCGGCTGCGGATCGGCCGCGAGGTAGGGCAGCACGTCGAAGTCGGCGTAGGCGAGGATCCCGCCCGGCAGGTGCGCTCCGGCGCCCCGCGGGATGGCCCGCAGCAACGAGTGCGGCACACCCACATTGCGCAGGTAGGCATCGACCGCGAACGCCGCCTGTTCCCGCGGCGTCACGATGGGGGCGGAGATCAGCGCCTGGAAGGCGACCTCCGGGTGTTCCTGAGCGAGGACGGGCGCGATCCAGGTTCCCTCGCTCTCCGCGTACAACCCGACCCGGTCGGGGTCCACGCCGGGCAGCTCGCGTGCCATCTCATAGGTGACGGCGTAGTCGACTGCCATCGCCTCGTAATCGCGTTGAAAGGTGGTGTAGGTGTCCAGCCGCTTGTCGGGGACCACGGCCACGATGCCCGCGCTCGCCAGCGCCGTCGCGTGCTCCGCGAAGGACTGGGCTCGCCCGGTCCCGGCCCCGTGCAGGAAGACCACCGCTGGGGCGGGGTCGGCCAGCCCGACCGGCTCGACGATGAGCACCTCGATCTCCACACCCTCGGACTGCACGCTCTCCTGGCGCGAGACGGTCTCGTAGCGCCCGACGGCCTCGGTCCCACCCCAGCTCGCGGCCGACACCGCCGTGTCCGCCGTGGCGGGCTCGACGGTCGCCGTGACCGGATTCGGCTGCCAGGCGGGGCCGGCGAACGCACCGACCAGCGCGAACGCCACCACGGTCAGCACGCTCCAGACCACCACGCGCAGGCCTGCGGACGCGCCCCGCACCCGCCCGAAGAGGCGCAGGGACTGCTCCTGGTCGGCGCCGTACTGTGCCATGAGAGGTCAGAAGCCCAGGAGAGTCAGAAGCCGAGGCGCGTGAGCGCCTTCGGGTCCCGCTGCCAGTCCTTGGCGACCTTCACGCGCAGGTCCAGGTAGACCTTGGTACCCAGGAGCCCCTCGATCCCGGCACGGGCCCGCGAGCCGACGTCGCGCAGCCTGGATCCGCCCTTGCCGATCACGATCGCCTTCTGGGAGTCGCGCTCTACGAAGATCGTGACGTGCACGTCCAGCAGGTCGCCCTGCTGCGGGGTGCGGCCCTCCCGCTCGGTGATCTCCTCGACCACGACCGCCAGGGAGTGCGGGAGCTCGTCGCGCACGCCCTCGAGCGCGGCCTCGCGCACGAGTTCGGCCACCATCACCTGCTCGGGTTCATCGGTGAGTTCCCCCTGCGGGTACAGCGGCGGGGAGACCGGCAGGTGGGAGCACAGCACCTGCTCCACCACGTCCACCTGGTACTCCTCCAGGGAACTGACCGGGACGATGTCGGCGAAGCCGCCGAGCACCTCCCCGAGGCGTTCGACGGCGATGAGCTGGTTCACCAGGTCGGCCTGCGGCACGGTCTGGGCCTTGGTGACGAGCGCGACGACGGGCGTGCGCACGCCCGCGAGGCGGCGGGCGATGAACTCATCGCCCGGGCCGACCTTCTGGTCCGCGGGCAGGCAGAACGCGATGACATCGACCTCGGCGAGGGTGCCCTCCACCAGGTCGTTGAGCCGCTGGCCGAGCAGGGTGCGCGGGCGGTGCAACCCGGGGGTGTCCACGAGCACCAGCTGAGCGTCCTCGCGGTGCACGATGCCGCGGATGGTGTGGCGGGTGGTCTGCGGGCGCCCGGAGGTGATCGCCACCTTCGTGCCCACGAGGGCGTTCATCAGCGTGGACTTGCCGGCGTTGGGGCGGCCCACGATGCAGGCGAAGCCCGCCCGGTAGGACTCCGGGTCACGGGGCGTGGCGAAGGTGAGCTCAGACATCACGGGTCCTCATCGGTTCGCGAGGAAGGTCAGCAGGAGCGTGCGCTGCAGGGCGAACATCTCCTCGCGTTCCTCCTCCTCGGCGTGGTCGAACCCGAGCAGGTGCAGGATGCCGTGGGTGACCAGCAGCAGCATCTCCTCGGTGGCGGAGTGACCGGCCTCGCGAGCCTGAGCGGTGGCGACCTCGGGGCAGACCACGATGTCACCGAGGATGCCCTCCTCGCTGCTCTGGGTGGGGGTGCCGGGGCGCAACTCGTCCATCGGGAAGGACATCACATCGGTGGGGCCCGGGAGGTCCATCCACCGCACGTGCAGTTCGGTCATGGCCTCGGGGTCGATGAACAGGATCGCCAGTTCGGCCTGCGGGTGCACGTGCATCGCGTCCAGCACGTAGCGCGCAAGGTCGGCGAACTCACTCTCGTCTACCTCGTAGGTGGTCTCGTTGCTCACCTCGATGCTCATCAGACCTGGCGCCGCCTCTCGTTGCCGTACCGGGCGTCCCGGCCGCGGGCGCGGGACCCGGGGCCGTTCTCCTCGCTGGTGCTGGAGTCCCAGCGGGCATAGGCGTCGATGATCTCACCGACGAGCCGGTGACGGACCACGTCGGCGGAGGTCAAGCGGCAGAACGCGATGTCGTCGACGTCGGCGAGGATGTCGGTCACGACCCGCAGTCCGGAGGCGGTACCTCCCGGCAGGTCCACCTGCGTCACGTCTCCGGTCACCACCATCGTGGAGCCGAACCCGAGCCGGGTGAGGAACATCTTCATCTGCTCCGGGGAGGTGTTCTGCGCCTCGTCCAGCACGATGAACGCGTCGTTCAGGGTGCGTCCACGCATGTAGGCCAGGGGGGCGACCTCGATCGTGCCCGAGGCCATCAACCGGGGGATGGAGTCCGGGTCGAGCATGTCGTGCAGCGCGTCGTACAGCGGGCGCAGGTACGGGTCGATCTTGTCGGTCAGCGTGCCGGGGAGGAAGCCGAGCCGTTCACCCGCCTCCACCGCCGGCCGGGTCAGCAGGATCCGGGAGACCTGCTTGGCCTGGAGCGCCTGCACCGCCTTGGCCATCGCGAGGTAGGTCTTCCCGGTTCCGGCCGGGCCGATACCGAACGTCACGGTGGAGCGGTCGATGGCGTCGACGTAGTCCTTCTGCCCCACCGTCTTGGGGCGGATGGTGCGACCCCTGGAGGAGAGGATGTTGGTGGTCAGCACGCGCGAGGGCGTCACCGTGCCCGCGTCCCGGAGCATGCCGATGGCGCGGTCCACGGCGTCCGCCGTGAGCGGCTGCCCGGAGCGCGCCACGGCCGCGAGTTCGGCCATGAGGTTCGCAGCCAGGTCGGCCTCGCCGTCGGGGCCGGCCAGGGTCACCGTGCTGCCGCGCAGGTGGACCTCGAGGGTGGGGAAGCCGCGTTCGACGGCGCGCATCACCTCATCGCGCGGCCCGACGAATGCGCGCATGTCCAGGTCCTCGCCGAGTTGGACGACTCGCGTCGCCTCCGCCCGGGGGATGCCGCCGGAGCTCGGATCCTGTGCCACTAACGCCCCGCGAACTTGTCGCGCAACCGGGAGAACATCCCGGCGCCCACGGGAGCCACCCTGGCCTCGGGCCGTTCCTCGCCGCGCAACTGCGCGAGTTCGTGCAGCAGTTCGGTCTGGCGTTCGTCCAAATTGGTGGGCACCGTGATGTCGAGGTGGATGTGCAGGTCACCTCGCCCGTGGCCGCGCAGTCTGCCCATGCCCTTACCGCGCAGGGTGATGACGGCGTCGCCCTGCGTGCCCGGGGCGATGTCCACCTCCTGGGGGCCGTCCAGGGTGTCCAGGGTCACCGTGGTGCCGAGCGCTGCGGCGGTCATCGGCAGCGCGGAGGTGCAGTGCAGGTCGTCACCGCGGCGGGTGAAGATCGGGTGCCGCTTCTCGTGGATCTCCACGTACAGGTCGCCGGCGGGCCCGCCGCCCGGGCCGACCTCGCCCTGCGCCACCAGCTTGATGCGGGTGCCGTCCTCGACCCCGGCGGGCACGTCCACGTCGATCGTGCGGCGGGTCCGCACCCGGCCCTCACCGGAGCACTCCGGGCACGGCTCGGGAATCGTGGAGCCGAAACCCTGGCAGGCGTCGCAACGCTGCTGTGTCATGACGTTGCCCAGGAACGAGCGGGCCACGCGCTGCACCGAACCGCGGCCACCGCACACGGTGCACGGCTTGGGACTGGTCCCCGGGCGCGCACACGATCCGTGGCAGGTGGAGCAGACCACAGCGGTGTCGACCGGGATCTCCTTGTGCGCGCCGAACGCCTCCTCCTCCAGGGTCAGTTCGATCGGCACCAGGGCATCCTGCCCGCGCCGGGCGCGCGGGATGGGGCCGCGGCCCCCGCCGCCGCCCGCTGCAGCACCGAAGAACGACTCGAAGATGTCGCTGAAGGCGAAGCCCGCACCCGCGCCACCCGCACCGCCGTCCATGCCGCCGGAGTCGTAGCGCTGACGCTTGGCGGGGTCGCTGAGGACGTCGTGGGCCACGGAGATCTCCTTGAACTTCTCCGCGCCCTCGTCGCCCATCACATCGGGGTGGTACTTGCGCGCCAACTTGCGGTAGGCGCGCTTGATCTCCTCGGTCGAGGCGTCGCGGGAGACGCCGAGGCTCTGGTAGTAGTCAGTCACGTAGGTGTGTTTCCTTGCCGTCGGGTTGATGCGCCGTGGGTGGGAGCTCTCACGAGTTCACCACGTGGGAGAGGTACCGCGCCACGGCGCGCACCGCCGCCATGGCTCCGGGATAGTCCATACGGGTGGGTCCGAGCACCCCGAGGAAGGCCAGGGCGTCGGAGGAGGTCTCGCCGCCGTAGGGCGAGGCGACCACGGAGGTCTCCGCGAGGCCCTCGTGCTTGGTCTCGGCCCCGATGCGAACCGCGACCTGGAGGTCGTCGTCACTGCCATCGGCCGCCATCTCGGCGAGCAGCCGCATGATCACGACCTGCTCCTCGATCGCCTCGAGGACCGGGGAGATCGTCTGTGCGAAGTCGACACCGGAGCGCGCGAGGTTCGCCGTACCCGCCATGACGATCCGATCCTCCACCTCCTCCATCAGCGTCTCGGAGATGACATCGGCGACGGCGTCGACGACCGGGACCAGGGAGGGCTCCACCTGGTGGGCCACCCGGGTCAGCGCCGCGCGCAGGGTGGGCATGCGCAGGCCGGCGGCGGCCACGTTCAGGCGGGCGCGCAGGTCCGCGACCGTCACCTCGTCGAGGACGGGTGAGGGGCCGGGCGTGGCGGGGGCCGCGACCATGCGCTGCTCGACCCGTCCCGAGTCCGTGATCATGACCACGAGCAGCCGCTCGCCCCCGAGCGGCACGAGCTCCACATGCCGCAGCGCGGAGCGACGCAGGGAGGGGTACTGGACCACCGCGACCTGATGGGTGAGCTGGGCCAACAGCCGGACCGTCCGGTTCACGGCGTCGTCCAGGTCCACCGACTGCTCCAGGAACGACTCGATCGCGCGCCGCTCGGGCGCGGTCAGTGGCTTGATCGAGGCCAGATGGTCCACGAACAGTCGGTACCCGGTGTCGGTGGGGATGCGGCCGGCCGAGGTGTGCGGCTGCGCGATGTAGCCGGCGTCCTCGAGGGCGGCCATGTCGTTGCGGATCGTGGCCGGGGAGACCCCGAGGTTGTGACGCTCCACGAGGCTGCGCGAACCCACGGGCTCGCGGGTCGCGACGTAATCGGACACGATGGCCCGCAGCACGTCGAGTCGACGGTCCGTACTCATGGAATCACCTCCGGCGGCCAGCACTCTCGATGGGTGAGTGCCAATTCTACGCGCTCCCTCGCCTCACCCCTTCGGGCGCGTCGCGCACCGCCCCCACGCGATCGACTTCCTACGCTGCCAGCATGCCCGATCTGTACGGACGAGATGTCCTCGCCAGCACGAGCCCACACGAGGATCCCCGGGTGCGCACCGGCTCACGCGCCGTGACCCGCGACGTCGAGGCCGCGCCCGGCCTGGTGGTGGAGGACGTCACCTCGGGGTACGTGGGCGAGGTGATCACCGTGGAGAAGACCAACGGTGGGCACGTGGTGGTGCTCGAGGACCGCCGCGGGGCGCGACGCTCCTTCCCGCTGGGCCCGGGGTTCTGGATCGAGGGCAAGCCGGTGCGGCTCGTGCGGCCGCGACCGAAGTCCGCACCCGCCCGGCCGTCCCGGACGGCGTCCGGCTCCGTCGCCGTCCACGGGGCGAGGGCGCGCGTGGCCCGCGCGTCCCGGATCTGGGTGGAGGGCAAGCACGACGCCGAGCTCGTGGAGAAGGTCTGGGGCGACGACCTGCGCCTGGAGGGGATCGTCGTGGAGCTCCTGCAGGGTGCGGACCATCTCGAGGAGATCCTCACGCAGTTCGCCCCCGCACCCCAGCGCCGCGCCGGGGTGCTGCTGGATCACCTGGTGTCCGGCTCCAAGGAGAGCCGTCTCGCCGCCCAGGTACTGCACGGCCTCGGTGCCGCCGCGCAACACGTGAAGGTGCTCGGGCACCCGTACGTGGATGTGTGGCAGGCCGTGAAGCCCGAGCGGGTGGGGCTGCGAGCGTGGCCGGATGTACCGCGCGGCACCGACATCAAGGTGGGGTCGCTCGCGGCGCTGGGATGGCCCCGGCGCACGCAGGCCGATATCGCCCAGGGATGGGCCCGCATCCTCGGGTCGGTCCGCGATTACCGGGACCTGTCCCCCGCGCTCCTGGGCCGGGTGGAGGAACTGGTGGACTTCGTCACGATCGAGTGAGTCGGGATGTCACAAGGGCCGGCGGGAATGTTCCCGCCGGCCCCTCGCTGTGAGCGCACCGTGCGCTCACTCGATCCGTCTCCCTCAGGCAGCGACCGTGCCGCCCGTCACGCGGCGGTAGAACACCGCGATGGAGAGCATCGCCCACGGCATCGTGACCAGAAGTCCGATGAAGCACGCCAGGAGACCCACGAGCGGCGCCGCGAGCTGGGTGACCAACAGCAGCAGGATCACGGGCACGGCGTTCTTCATCGCCACGTCCACGCTGGCCTTGATCGCGTCCATGAAGCCCATATTGCGGTCGATCGCGAAGTAGAGCGCGAACATCCCGAAGAAGAAGACCACGTACGCGCCGATCCAGGTCCAGCCCACCAGGCCGGAGGCGATGCCGAGCAGCAGAGCGACCACGATCGCGGAACCGATGTTGCGGAAGGTGAAGAAGTCACCCAGGCGCGCGCGCCCGTTGTCCACGATCGACAGTGCGCCGTTGATGATCCCGATCTGCGCAAAGAACCCGGCCAGTGCGCTCACGACCCCGACCACGATCGTGCCGCCGACGCTGATGCCCGATCCGAGCGCGGCCATCGCTTCGGAGTCCGAGGTGCTGGTCGCGATGGACGGTGCCAGGACGATGGCGTACAGCGCACCGATCACGATGCTCAGCCCGATGCCCCAGATCAGGAACGCCCCGAGGAGCACACCGAAGTTCTTCCACAGTCGGGACCATGCGATCGACAGCGCCGTGCCGAGATCGTTCGGCGGAGCGACCGGAGCCGCCCCGTAGGCTCCGGAGGGCGGGGGTGGCGGCGGCGGGAAGGCGCCGTACCCCCCCTGGCCTCCGGCGGGCGGCGTGCCGTAGGAGGGGGGCGGGGGCTGGGTGCCGTAGCCAGGCGGGGGCGGGGGCGGGGTCTGCCCCGCGCCCGGTTGGTTGTCCCAGGGGTTGTTCGGCGGCTGATCTCCCGCGGCGTCGTCGGGCCGGTCCGGGTCGGGCGGGGGGTATGGCGTGGACATGAGTTCCTCCTAGGTCAAGGCGTGAACGACCGCGTCAGCAAGAAGCCTCCCACGCCGCGTCAAGTGCAGGCGAGCATCATGGCAGGTCACCAGCCCGTCCCGCTCGAGTTGCGCCACGCTGCCCGCATCCAGGCCCGCCACCGGGAAGCCCTCGGCCAGGCGCGTGCCCAGCAGCACCCGCTCCAACTCCCGGGCGGTCGCATCCAGCAGTTCCCTGCCCGCCGCGGGGCTCTCCCCCCGCGCCAGCCGGCCGGCGTACGCCCTCGGGTGCTTCACGTTCCACCACCGCACGCCCCCGATGTGGCTGTGCGCGCCGGGACCGATCCCCCACCAGTCCTCACCGCGCCAGTACGCGAGGTTGTGACGGCAACGGTCATCCGGGGTACGCGCCCAGTTGCTGATCTCGTACCAGGAGTACCCGCCCGCCGCGAGCAGATCGTCGGCGAGCTCGTACTTCGCGGCCTCGTCGTCGCCGGTGGGCGCGGGCAGTTCACCCCGCCGCACCCGGCGGTGCAGGGCCGTGCCGGGCTCCACGGTCAGCGCATAGGCCGAGATGTGATCGGGTTCGAGGGCCAGCGCCCCCTCCAGGCTCGCGCGCCACTGCGCCAGGCTCTCCCCCGGCGTGCCGTAGATGAGGTCCACCGAGACCGCCAGGCCGGCCTCCTTCGCCCAGGCCACCACCTCGGGCACCCGGCGCGGGTCGTGCGTGCGGTCCAGGGTGGCCAGCACCTCCGGCACCACGGACTGCACCCCGAAGGAGACCCGGGTGAACCCGCCCTCGCGCAGCCGCGCGAGGCTCGCGGGGCTCACCGAGTCGGGATTCGCCTCCGTGGTCACCTCGGCGGCCTCCGCGATCCCCCAGGCCTCCCGCACCGCCGCCAGCATGCGCACCAGGTCATCGGCGGGGAGCATCGTGGGGGTCCCCCCTCCCACGAAGACGGTGCCGACCTCGCGCGCGGGCAGACCGGCGCGGTGCATCACGTCGCGCGCGAGCGCGATCTCCCGCAGCGCGTCCTCGGCGTAGGTGGCAGCGCTCGCCCCGCCGCCGAGTTCCGTGGCGGTGTAGGTGTTGAAGTCGCAGTACCCGCACCGCGCCGCGCAGAACGGCACGTGCAGATACACCCCGAAGGCGCGCTCCTGCGCCCCGCCGAGCACCTCGGGAGGCAACGAGCCATCGCGCGGGGCGGCTTCGCCGTCGGGCAGCGCGGGGCTCACCGCGGCTCCCCCACAGCCTCGGGCCGTACGGGCGCCACTACTTGGCGTCCTTGGATTCCTTGCCGCCGCCGGCATCGGAGGAGAGCGCGGCGATGAAGGCCTCCTGCGGCACGTCCACCCGCCCGATGGTCTTCATCCGCTTCTTGCCCTCCTTCTGCTTCTCCAGGAGTTTGCGCTTTCGGGAGATGTCACCGCCGTAGCACTTGGCGAGCACGTCCTTGCGGATGGCGCGGATCGTCTCGCGGGCGATGATCCGCGAGCCCACGGCCGCCTGGATGGGCACCTCGAACTGCTGCCGCGGGATGAGTTCCTTGAGCTTGCCCGCCATCGCCACGCCATAGGCGTAGGCCTTGTCCTTGTGCACGATCGCGCTGAAGGCGTCCACGGTCTCGCCCTGCAGCAGGATGTCGACCTTCACCAGGTCCGCGACCGCATCACCCGTGGTCTCGTAGTCCAGCGACGCGTAGCCGCGGGTGCGGGACTTCAGCTGGTCGAAGAAGTCGAAGACGATCTCGGCGAGCGGGAGCTCATAGCGCATCTCCACGCGCTCCTCCGACAGGTAGTCCATCCCCAGCAGGTTGCCGCGCCGGTTCTGGCACAGCTCCATGACCGCGCCGATGAACTCGCTCGGCATGAGGATCGTGGCGCGCACCATGGGCTCGCGCACCTCGCGGATCTTCCCCGCGGGGTACTCACTGGGGTTGGTGACCTCGTGCTCGGTGCCGTCCTCCATCGTGACGTCGTAGATGACGTTCGGGGCGGTGGAGATGAGGTCGAGGTTGAACTCCCGCTCCAGCCGCTCCCGGACGATCTCCAGGTGCAGCAGCCCCAGGAACCCGCAGCGGAACCCGAACCCCAGCGCGGCGGAGGTCTCGGGCTCGTACACCAGCGCGGCGTCGTTGAGCTTGAGCTTGTCCAGGGCGTCGCGCAGCACCGGGTAGTCCGAGCCGTCGATCGGGTACAGGCCGGAGTAGACCATCGGCTTGGGGTCGCGGTACCCGCCGATCTCGTGCTCTGCCGGTTGACGCGAACTGGTCACGGTGTCACCCACGCGGGACTGGCGCACATCCTTCACGCCCGTGATGAGATAGCCCACCTCGCCGACGCCGAGGCCCTTGGTGGGCACCGGTTCGGGGGCGCTGACGCCGATCTCCAACAGGTCGTGCGAAGCGCCCGTGGACATCATGAGGATCCGCTCGCGCGGGGAGAGCTGCCCGTCCACCACGCGAACGTAGGTGACCACGCCGCGGTAGGTGTCGTAGACGGAGTCGAAGATCATCGCGCGCGCCGGGGCGTCCGGATCGCCCACCGGCGGGGTGAAGTCGCCCACGATCCGGTCCAGCAGGGCCTCGACTCCCGCACCGGTCTTCCCCGAGACCTTCAGGCAGTCCTCCGGGTCGCCACCGATCAGGCCCGCGAGTTCCTCGGCGTACTTCTCCGGCTGCGCCGCGGGCAGATCGATCTTGTTCAGCACCGGGATGATCGTGAGGTCGTTCTCCAGCGCCAGGTACAGGTTCGCCAGCGTCTGCGCCTCGATGCCCTGCGCCGCGTCCACGAGCAGCACCGCGCCCTCGCAGGCGGCCAGGGACCGGGAGACCTCATAGGTGAAGTCCACGTGCCCGGGGGTGTCGATCATGTTCAGCGCGTAGGCCTTGTCCCCCACCTGCCACGGCATCCGCACCGCCTGGGACTTGATGGTGATGCCGCGCTCACGCTCGATGTCCATCCGGTCCAGGTACTGCGCGCGCATCGCCCGCTGCTCCACCACGCCGGTGAGCTGCAGCATCCGGTCGGCCAGGGTCGACTTGCCGTGGTCGATGTGAGCAATGATGCAGAAGTTGCGCAGGAGCTCGGGCGGGGTTGCCGCGGGCTGGATCGTCGCGGCGAGCGCAGGCGAAGGAATGGGCACGCTGACTCCGGGTCGAGGACGGGAACGAACCAGTATCGTCCCATGATCATGGAGACCTCCTCGCTCCCCGCGCCGTGGCGCCCCCCGGGTGACGACCTCGACGCGCTGGAACTGCTGCAAGAGCAATTCGCCCGCACCGTGGAGGTGGCGGGCGAGGCGGGGCTGGGTGCCCCGATCCCGTGGTGCGGCACCTGGCGGGTGCGCGATCTGGTGGACCACCTCGCCCGGATCCACCACTGGGCCGCCGCCCGGGCGAGGCGCGAGCGCGAGGCGCCGCTCGGCCGGGGCTCCTTGCCGCTACCGACCTTCTACCGGGAGCAGGCGGCCGAACTCGCGGGCACGCTGCGGGCGCTGGATCCGGACGCCCCGGCCTGGACGCTGCTGGACGACGACGCGGCCCCCGCCGAGCCCACCGGCACGGTGCGCTTCTGGCACCGCCGCCAGAAGCTGGAGACCCTGATCCACCTGTGGGACCTGCGCACGGCGCTCGGCCTGGACCTGGGGCCGCTCGGGCCGGCAGTCGACGCCGAGACTCGCGCGGCGCTGTGGGAGGACTGCGTGGCGGAGGTGACCGAGGTGATGCACCCGCGCCAGCTCCGGCTGGGGCGGGCACCCGCGCCGGGTGTGCGGATCACGCTGGTCGATCCGCGCCGAGGCCCCTGGGTACTGACCGGGGCACCGCGGGGCGCGCCGGAGGTGAGGATCACCGCGGACGCGCTGGATCTCTCCCTGTTGCTCTGGGGACGCGCCCGGCTGGGACAGGCGCGATTCGCCGTCGTGGGCGAGGCCTCCTGGATCACCGAGGCCGAACGGGTCCTGACCACCCACCTCACGCCCTGAGCGAATCCCCCTGGTCTCCCCCGGGCCCGCATGGGAGATTGGGATCATGACCGATCAGGGACAGGGTCCGGGAGTCGACTGGCGCAGCATCGGGCGCGGTGGATCGCGCGCCGTGGGATCGCCCACGCTCGGCCTGATCATCCTGGGCGCCGTCATGGTCGGTCTGCTGTTCACCACCACCATCGGGCTCGAGGGCGCCGGGGCCTGGGTGGTGCGGGTGGTGGCCGGTGTGCTCGCGATCCCCGTGGTGTGGCTCGCGATCCGGCGCCAGCAGGTGCTCGCGCGGCTCGCGGAGATGGAACGCACCGGGGAGCATCCGGACAACGTGGTGCGCACGGTGACGACCTCGGGCGATCAGGTGGAGATCATCGTCTCCGGAGCCGAACGCTCCGTGGTGCCGCGCCTGGGCGTGGGCGGGCTGGCCGCTCTCAGCGTGGCGACCCTGGTCTCCTGTGGCCTCTCCTTCGGGCTGATCCTCATCGTCGGGCTCGCACGGCTGATCTGATCCCCCACCACGCGCCGGAAGGTGGCTAGTGTCGTAGGCCGGTCGGCCCATGGGGGGTGTCGGTCGACCGGGCACTGACCGTCGGCACCCACCAGAGAGGGGGGTTCGATGACCCGTCTGCCCAGCACAACCGTCCGCATCCTCGCCGTCCCCGCGGTCTGCGCCGTCCTCGCCCCGTGCACCACGCCGGAAGTGCGCGACGAGTCGGGGGAGATCGTGGAGGGCGGGGACACGAGCGCCTTCCAACTCCGGATCGGCGACTGCTACAACGACCCCACCGCTTCGTCGCAGGACGAGGCCGGGGAGCTCGGGTCGGTGCCGACCGTGCCGTGCAGCGAACCGCACCAGTACGAGGTGTTCGCGGAGCAGACCCGCAGCGAGACCGACTTCCCCGGTGAGGCCGCGCTCGCGACCATGGCCGAGGACTACTGCGGCGCCGAGTGGGACGCGTTCATCGGCGTGCCCTACGAGGAGTCGGCGCTGTACGCCAGTTATCTCTACCCGAGCCAGGAGAGCTGGACCGAACTGGACGATCGGCTCATCACCTGCGTGGTGTACGAGCCGGACACCACGCACACCGAGTCCCTGCGCGGCGCCGGCTACTGACGCCGAGCAGCGGTCCGCGTCCGGTGTCCACGCCCGCTCAGGCCTCCAGGGTGAGCGCCACCTGAACGGACTGCTGGGACTGGCCACCTCCGGCGAACACGCCGCGCAGCGGGGTGACGTCGTTGTACTCCCGGCCCCGCGCGACGACCACGTGGTGGTCGCTCACGGCGCATCGGTTCGTGGGATCCCACGGGTACCACTCGCCGCACCAGAACTCGATCCAGGCGTGGGACTCGCCGAGGAACGTCTCCCCCGCCACGGCCTCGTGACCCAGCGGGTGCAGGTAGCCGGAGACATAGCGCGCCGGGATCCCGAGGCTGCGCAGCGCGCCGAGCACCAGGTGGGCGATGTCCTGACAGACCCCCGAGCGCTGCGCCCACGCCTCGGCGGCGCGGGTGTGCACGCCCGTGACACCGGGCACGTACTCCACGGCCGAGCGCACCGCCTCGCACACCGCGAGGGCGGCCTCCACGGGGCTGCGGCCGCCGCCGCACTCCAGCGCGAGGGCCGCGAGCTCGTCGCTCGGGGCCGTGGCCTCGGTGTTGGCCAGGAACTCCGCCAGGCGGTCGGCGATCGAGGGCTCGGTCAGGGTGGACCACTCCACCCTCTCCGCCACCCCCGTGGCGCCGGGATCGGGCCTCGGCTGCAGGTCCACCGTGGACTCCGAGGTCACCACGAGTTCCGAGTGGGTGCGCAGTACCTCGAACGCGGTGACCTGCGTGCCCCAGTAGTCGCGGTACTCGGTGCTCCAGGTGCTCGGACTCGCCGAGAGCCGGGAGGAGAGGACCATCTGGCCGGGCAGGGTTGCCGGCCGCATCCGCGCCTCGTTGTAGGAGGCCGCCGCCGGGCGGTCGTAGATGAAACTCGTCGTGTGGACGATGTGCAGCCGCGTCACAGTCGCTCTCCCACCCAGTCGTCGTGTGCCCCCGTGGGGAAGTACCGCAACCGGACCGCATCACTCGCGCTCGAGCAGGCCCGCTGCACGTCCTCCATCTCGTCCGGAAGGTGCGCCAGGAGCTGCCCCACGGGGCGGAACTCCAGGCCCGAACGAACCCGACCGAGGATCCGCACCGCGCTCTCGTTGCTGGAGCGCTCGTTGCCCTCGCCGAGCTGCACGAGGCAGTCCTCGGCCTGCTTGAGGGCGAACACCACCGAGCGTGGGAACAGCGGGTCCAGCAGCAGGAACTCTGCGGCCAGTGCGTCGCTCGCGCTGCCCCGGTAGGCGCGCAGGAATGCCTCGTGGGCACCGCAGGAGCGCAGCAGCGTGGTCCAACTGGGGCCGGAGGATCCAGCAACGGCACGCGTGGCCACCAACCGGGCGGTCATGTCGGCCCGTTCGATGGAGCGCCCGAGCACGAGGAAGGTCCACACCTGGTCGCGCGCCGTGGCGGAGTCGGTGATCCCCGTGGCCATCGCCGACTTCTCCTGCACCCAGGAGAAGAAGTCCGGGCTGGTGCGGGAGGTGATGGCGGTCGGCAACTCGTTACGGGTCTTGTTCAGGCACTCCCACAGCTCGGTGGAGATCGTCTCGCGGGCGCGGCGGGCGTTCTCACGCGCCGCGTCCAGCGCACCGGCGATCGACCCGGGGTTGAGGCGGTCATAGGCAAGGGTGCTCAGCACGTCCTGCGGCGTGACCGCCGAACCCACCGGAGGCGGTGGGGCACCCATCACGGCCAGCAGCGAGCGGCAGGCCAGGTCCTCGGAGATCCAGGGGTCCTCCAGCAGGAGTTGCAGGTGGACCTCGAGGATGCGCGCGGTGTCATCGGCGCGCTCGATGTAGCGGCCCACCCAGAACAGCGACTCCGCGATGCGGCTCAGCATGATTCCTCCGCGCCCTGTTGCTGTTGCTGCTGTTGCTGCTGGCTCACGGACTTGCGTCCGTCCGGGTGGGTGTCCACCGGTTGCCCCTGGCGGGCTGAACCGTCGGGCAGCAGCGTGTCGCCCTCGCTGGAGGTTCCCTGGGGCCACCGTGTCCGGGACATCACCCAGGTGTCCTTGGACCCGCCGCCCTGAGAGGAATTCACCACGAGCTGTCCCTCCTGCAGGGCCACACGCGTCAACCCACCGGGCAGCACCCACACGTCCTCGCCGTCGTTCACCGCGAACGGACGCAGGTCCACGTGGCGTGGCCGCAATCGGTCACCGGCCAGGGTCGGCACCGTGGACAGTTGCACCACCGGCTGCGCGATCCAGCCGCGGGGGTCCAGCCGCAGCCGGGTGCGAGCCTCGTCGAGTTCCTCCCGGGAGGCGGCCGGGCCGATGATGATGCCCTTGCCTCCGGAGCCGTCCACCGGCTTCACCACCAGTTCCTCGAGCCGGTCCAGCACCTCGGTGAGGGCGTCGGGCTCCTCCAGCCGCCAGGTGTCCACGTTCTGGATCAGCGGCTCCTCGCCCAGGTAGTAGCGGATGAGGTCCGGCAGGTAGGTGTACATCAGTTTGTCGTCGGCCACACCGTTCCCGACGGCGTTGGCAATGGTCACGTTCCCCAGGCGGGCCGCCCCGAGCAGACCCGGGCAACCGAGAAGGGAGTCGGCGCGGAAGGCGACCGGATCCACGAACTCGTCGTCCACGCGCTTGTAGATCACGTCCACGCGGCGGCGGCCCTCGGTGGTGCGCATGTACACACGGCCGCCGGAGACCACCAGGTCGCGGCCCTCCACCAGTTCCACGCCCATGAGGCGGGCGAGCAGGGAGTGCTCGAAGTACGCGGAGTTGAACACACCGGGGGTCAGCACCACGACCACCGGGTCGTCCACCCCGGAGGGAGCGGCAGCGGTGAGCGCCGCGAGCAGGCGGCGCGGGTAGTCCGAGACGGGCTGCACCCGGGTGGAGGCGAACATCTCCGGGAAGGTCTGCGCCATCGCGCGGCGGTTGGACAGCACGTAGCTGACGCCACTGGGAATGCGGGCGTTGTCCTCCAGCACCCGCCAGCCGCCCTCGGAATCGCGGATCACATCGATGCCCGAGACGTGCACCCGCACACCGTTGGCGGGGACGATGCCGCGCGCCTGGCGGTGGAAGTGCGCGGAGGAGGTGATCAGCGCCCGCGGGATCACGCCGTCGGAGACCACTTTCTGGCGGCCATAGATGTCATCCAGCAGCGCCTCGAGGGTCCGCACCCGCTGCGCGATGCCCGGCGCCAGGGTGGACCACTCGTCCACGTCGATCACGCGCGGCACCGGGTCGAGCGGGAACGGACGTTCCTCGCCGCCGATATCGAACGTGATGCCCTGTGCGAGATAGGAGTGCGCGAGGGCATCGGCTCTGGCACGCATCTCCGCAGGTGAGAGCTTGGACATGGTGGCGCGGACGCTGTCGTATTGCGATCGCCACTGATCCTCGGAGCCTGCTCCGGGCGCGTGGCCGCGCATCTCGTCCCACGCCGCGCCGGCGGGGTATCCCTCCAGGAGATCTGCCATGCAGTGAACCTAACCCTCCTCAGTAACGAGCGGGTAAAACGGGGTCCGCTCTAGGGTATCCACATGAGTCTGAAATCGCTCCTCGGCGCCCTCGCGCGCACCGTGCTGCACCGGCCCACCTCGACGACACGCTCGGGGACCGGAGCGAAGCCGGGTCCGCGCGGCGGTACCCGCTCGAGCGGTTCGGCGGTGGCCGTCGGCACCATCACCGAGTACGACCTGCGCCGGCGCGGACGTCCCACTCTGGACTACGCCCCGCACCCCGATGGCCAGGCGGACCCAGGCGAGGTCGTCTGGGGCTGGGTGCCCTACGAGGACGACCCCTCGCAGGGCAAGGACCGGCCGGTGCTGATCGTGGGCCGCAGCAAGCACGACCTCGTGGGGCTGCAACTGACCTCCAAGGACCACGGGCACCGCCGCGGCATCGAGGAGGACCGTTACGGGCGGGTGTGGCTGGACGTGGGCACGGGCGGATGGGACCGGCAGGGCCGCGACAGCGAGGTGCGGATCGACAGGTTGCTCCTGGTACCCGAGTCCGCGGTGCGACGGGAGGGCTCCCAGGTCTCCAAGAAGGTGTTCCTCTCGGTGGTGAACGCCCTCGCGGGCCACTTCGGCTGGGGGTAGCCCGCCGAGCGGGTCCTTACGCAGCCCCACCCCCGCCGAGCGGGTCCTTACGCAGCGCACAGGCGCGCCACCTGTGCGCAACAGCACACTCGGCGAGGGCGGGTGGCGCCGCGGGGGCTCACGCGCGCAGCGTGGTAGCCTTGCAGGTCGAGCCTGGCGCCCATTCGGGTCGGCTGGCTCGTCCCGCAGGAACCACGGGGTGTCCCCACGTCCTGTCCCATTCTGCGGGGAGAACCCTCGCCGACCCATTCACCGAGCAGCAGGAAAGCACACCAGTGGCAAACATCAAGTCCCAGATCAAGCGCAACAAGACGAACGAGAAGGCGCGTCTGCGCAACAAGTCCGTCAAGACCGAGTTGAAGACGCACGTGCGCAAGACCCGCGAGGCCATCGCCGCCGGCGACAAGGCCGCCGCCGAGGAGTCGCTGCGCATCGCGTCGCGCAAGCTCGACAAGGCCGTGAGCAAGGGTGTCATCCACCTCAACCAGGCAGCCAACCGCAAGTCCGGTCTGGCCAAGCAGGTTGCCGCGCTCTGACGAGCCGCATCACCGACGCCGACGGGCGCCGCACCCTCCGGGGAGCGGCGCCCGTCGCCGTTCCCGCCAGTGCCGCTCCCGTGAGACCTCAGCCGGCGCGCGAGGACGCCACGGTGAGCACGGCACGCTCGACGGCGTAGCCCGGCGAGCGCGACTCCCCCTTCACCTGGGCGTCGGCCGCGGCGACGGCGGTGATCGCCGCCGCGAGACCCTCCGGCGTCCAGCCGCGCAGGTCGCGCTTGGCGCGGTCCACCTGCCACGGCGCCAGGCCCTTGGTCGCCTCGGGCCCCACGTCCCGCCCGCGTGAGGCTGCCACCCGGCCCATGGTGCGCAGCTTGAGCGCCAGCGCAGCCACCAGCGGTACGGGGTCGGTCCCGCTGGCCATGGCGTGACGCACCAGTGCGAGCGCACCGGCGACATCTCCCGCGATCGCCGCGTCCGCGACCTTGAACCCGGTCGCCTCGACCCGGCCGCCGTAGTAGCGGTCCACGATCTGAGGCGTCACGGCTCCCGTGGTGTCGGAGATCAGCTGCCCCGCAGCCGCTGCGAGCTCGCGCAGATCGGACCCCACCGCGTCGACCAGCGCCGTGACCGCCTGCGGGTCCACCCGCCGCCGAGCGCGCTTGAACTCCGCCGCCACGAACCCGCCCTTGTCGCGATCCGGGATCTCCTCGCACTGCACGAGGGTGGCGCCGGCCGCGGTGATCGCCTCCAGCACCTTCTTGCCCTTCACTCCCGCACGGTGCCGCAGCACGAGCGAGACATCCGGCGCAGGGTCGGCGAGGTAGGCGAGCACGTCGGTGGCGCACGCGTCCGAGAGCGCCTCCAGACCGTGGATCTCGATGTGCCGGGGCTCGGAGAACAGCGACGGCGAGGCGAGCACGCTCAGCCGCCCGCTCTCGTAGGTGGCCGCCTCCAATCGCGTCAGTTCCAGGGCGCCCGTACCCTCCTCGCGAGCGCGCGCCCGTGCCTGCTCGGCGAGGGAGTCCATCGCGCGCTCCGCAAGCAGATCCTCCTTGCCTCGCACGAGCACCACGGGGGCGAGTTCGACCCGGTCCCAGGGGATCCCGGTGACCTTCGGTTGGCGGCGTGAGGGAGGCACGTGGCTAGCCTGCCAGACGCCACCGACGTCGAGGCACCGCTGACCTGCACGGGCACGCGCGCCGCTAGGCTGCACCGGGGAGGAGACCACGTGAGCACACCAGACGAGGCGGAACTCGCGCGCTTGCGCGCCCAGGCCGCAGCAGCCGAGGCCGAGGCAGCACAGGCCCGCGCGGCCGCCGCCCAGGCGGCACTGGCCGCTGCAGAGGCCGCAGCGGCCGCGGCAGAGGCCGCAGCGGCCGCGGCAGCGGCGGCCGAGACGCCCCCACCTGCCCAACAGGCGCCCACCGGAACACCCACCGAGCCACCCACCCATGGCGACGGGTTCACCCACGGCGAGACTGCGCCGTCGGACACCAGCGACGCCCAGCCCAGCGGCCTGACCGGGTACCCCGCCGAGGTCGCCGCTGCCTATTCCTTCCCCGGCGGCGCGCTGCCGCTGGGGGCTCTCCTGGTCGACGGCGAACCCCTCCCGCCCGCCCAGGTCGCCTTCTCCCTGGGCATGCTCAACCGGCACGGCCTGGTGGCGGGCGCCACCGGCACCGGGAAGACACGAACCCTGCAGGCGATGGCCGAGGGCCTCTCGCTCGCGGGTGTGCCGGTGTTCCTGGCCGACATCAAGGGCGACCTGTCGGGACTGATCACGCCCGGCGCCGCCTCGGAGAAACTCACCGCCCGCGCCTCCTCGATCGGACAGGACTGGGCGCCCACCACCTTCCCGGTGGAGTTCTACAGCCTCGGCGGCATCGGCCCCGGCGTGCCGATCCGCACCACCGTGACCGACTTCGGCCCGCTGCTGTTGTCCAAGGTGCTGGGCCTGAACCAGACACAGGAATCCAGCCTCGGGCTGATCTTCCACTGGGCCGACACCCAGGGACTGGCGCTGCTGGACCTCAAGGACCTGCAGGCCACGATCGCCTTCCTCACCTCGGACGAGGGCAAGGCCGAGCTCAAGGGCATCGGCGGGATCTCCACGGCCACCGCCGGGGTGATCCTGCGCGAGATCGTCGCGCTGCAGGCGCAGGGCGCGGACGCGTTCTTCGGGGAGCCGGCATTCTCCGTCTCCGAGTTGCTGCGCACCCGCGAGGACCTCGGGGTGATCTCGGCCCTGGAACTGCCCGCCGTGGCGGACCGTCCGGCGTTGTTCTCCACGTTCCTCATGTGGCTGCTGGCGGAACTGTTCGCCGAACTCCCGGAGGTGGGCGACCTGGCCAAGCCCCGCCTGGTGTTCTTCTTCGACGAGGCGCACCTGCTGTTCGACGACGCCTCGAAGGACTTCCTGGACCAGGTGGTGCAGACCGTCCGCCTGATCCGGTCCAAGGGCGTGGGGGTGTTCTTCGTGACGCAGTCCCCGCAGGACGTGCCCGCCGATGTGCTCGGTCAGCTCGGCAACCGGGTGCAGCACGCGCTGCGCGCCTTCACCCCGAAGGACGCGACGGCGCTGCGGGCCGCCGTGCGCACCTACCCCCACTCCCCCTACGACCTGGAGGAGTTGCTGACCTCGCTGGGCACCGGGGAGGCCGTGGTGACGGTGATGTCGGAGTCCGGCGCGCCCACGCCGGTGGCGTGGACGCGGGTGCGGGCGCCGCTGAGCCTGATGGCCCCGGCCGAGGACTCCGCGATGCAGGGCGTGATCGACGCCTCGCCCCTGCAGGCCCGGTACGGCACGGCGGTGGACAACGAGTCGGCACACGAGCTGCTGGCGCGTCGCGCGGAGTTGCAGGCGCAGGAGGCGGCGCGTGCCGCGGAGCTGCAGCGCCTGGAGAAGGAGGCCGACGAACGCGCCGAGGCGGCCGCGAAGGAGGCCCGCGCCCGGGAGAAGGAACTGGAGGAGATGCGGCGGCGCCTGGAGCGCGAGGCCCTCACGGCCTCGCGCTCTAGCCGCTCAGCCTCAAGCCGCTCGTCCTCGAGCGGCAGCCGCTCACGCCGCTCGACCAGCGCCTCGGGGTCGGTGCTGGACGGGTTCCTGCGCTCGGCCGGCCAGCAACTGGGACGGGAGATCACCCGCACGCTGTTCGGCACCCGCCGGCGCTGACACCCGTGACTGTATGACTATTCATCATCCTGTATGGTTTTCCCATGGCTAAGGTTCTGACAGATCTGCCCGTGGGTGAGCGCGTCGGCATCGCGTTCTCCGGGGGCCTGGACACATCGGTGGCGGTCGCGTGGATGCGGGAGAAGGGTGCGATCCCCTGCACCTACACCGCTGACATCGGCCAGTACGACGAGCCGGACATCGAGGGTGTCCCCGGCCGCGCGCTGGAGTACGGCGCGGAGATCTCCCGCGCCGTGGACTGCAAGGTCGCGCTGGTCGAGGAGGGCCTGAGCGCCATCGCCTGCGGCGCGTTCCACATCCGCTCCGGCGGCCGCACCTACTTCAACACCACGCCGATCGGCCGCGCCGTCACCGGCACCCTGCTGGTGCGCGCCATGCACGAGGACGGCGTGGACATCTGGGGCGACGGCTCCACCTTCAAGGGCAACGACATCGAGCGGTTCTACCGCTACGGCCTGCTGGCCAACCCGGACCTGCGCATCTACAAGCCGTGGCTGGATGCGGCCTTCGTCGCCGAGCTCGGCGGGCGCACCGAGATGAGCCAGTGGCTCACCGCGCGCAACCTGCCCTACCGCGACTCCCAGGAGAAGGCCTACTCTACTGACGCCAACATCTGGGGCGCCACCCACGAGGCCAAGACCCTGGAGCACCTGAACGTGGGCCTGGAGTCGGTCGAGCCGATCATGGGCGTGAAGTTCTGGGACCCGAGCGTGGCGATCGAGACCGAGGACGTGACGATCGGGTTCGAGGCCGGCCGTCCCATCTCGATCAACGGCGTGCGCTACGAGGGCAAGGAGGCGGCCGTCGACCTGGTCAAGGAGGCCAACGCCATCGGCGGCCGGCACGGCCTTGGCATGAGCGACCAGATCGAGAACCGCATCATCGAGGCGAAGTCCCGTGGCATCTACGAGGCCCCGGGGATGGCGCTGCTGTGGATCGCCTACGAACGGCTGCTCAACGCCGTCCACAACGAGGACACCATCACCACTTACCACAACGAGGGTCGCCGCCTCGGGCGACTGATGTACGAGGGCCGGTGGCTGGACCCGCAGTCGCTGATGATGCGCGAGTCGATCATGCGCTGGGTCTCCTCCCTGGTGACCGGGCAGGTCACGCTGCGGCTGCGCCGCGGTGAGGACTACTCGATCATGGACACCCGCGGGGAGAACTTCTCCTACCACCCGGACAAGCTCTCGATGGAGCGCACCGACAACGCCGCGTTCGGTCCCACCGACCGGATCGGTCAGCTCACGATGCGCAACCTCGACATCGCCGACTCGCGCGGCAAGCTCGAGCTCTACGCCGGGCAGCCGCTGGACCAGGGCCAACTCCTGGTGGAACACGGCACGCTGCTGGGCACCCTGCCCGCGGGCGGCGGCGAGAAGATCGCCGAGCCGGTGGATGACGCCGCCGACGACGCGGCGTTGGACTCCGCGGCGTTCGACTTCGGCGCCGACTGAGCCGGGCGCATCGACGACAGGCCCGGCGGGAATGACCGTGACGGTCGCGCCCGCCGGGCTCAGCCCGGGGCTCGGCTCACCCGGGCTTTCACCCTGGCCACGGGGTGCAGGCTGGGCGCACATGCCTACTCTCGGGGGAGGAACCCCCCGAGACGAGAGTGAGTCGATATGTGCACCCGCGTGATGTGGCCGAACGCGAACGGTTCGGTCATCGTCGGCCGGAACATGGACTTCCACAAGGACCTGATGACCAACATGTGGAAGCAGCCCCGCGGCGTGAGCCGGGATGACGGCGTGGAGGGCACGCTCACCTGGACCGCGAAGTACGGCAGCGTGGTGGCGACCGCCTTCGACATCATCTCGGTGGACGGCATCAATGAGGCCGGCCTGGCCGGGCACGTGCTCTGGCTGGCGGAGTCGGACTACGGCACGCTGGACCCGGAGCGCACCTCGCTGAGCCAGGCCGTGTGGATGCAGTACTTCCTGGACAACTTCGCCACCGTGGCCGAGGCCGTGGCGTGGGTGGAGGAGAACGACCTGCAGGTGGTGCAGTTGGCCGACCCGACCGGCGGCAACCCGCCCGCCATCCACCTCGCGCTGGACGATGCGACCGGCGACTCGGCGATCATCGAGTACACCGATGGGCACCCGAAGGTCTATCACGACCGCGCGTTCACGGTGATGACGAACTCCCCCACCTATGACCAGCAGCTCGAGCTCGTCCGTACGGTGGCCGGGCTCGGCGGGGAGACCCCGCTGCCCGGTTCCACGCTGGCCACCGACCGGTTCGCCCGCGCGTCCTACTACGTGAACCGGCTCGAGCAGCCCGACACGCAGTTGCAGGCGATCGCGGCGATGTTCAGCGTGATCCGCAACGCCGCACAGCCCTTCCGCGAGCCCGACCCGGGCAAGCCGGACGCCTCGCAGACGCTGTGGCAGACCGTGACCGACCTGACGAACAAGCGCTACGTGTTCGGCTCGACGACGGAGCCCAACATCGTGTGGGTGGACCTCGCCGAGCTCGACTTCAGCGAGGGCGCGCCGCAGGAGAAGCTCGACCTGGTGAGCGAACTCGCCCTGGAGGGCGGACTCGCCGGGAACGTGAGTAAGGACTTCGTGGCCTCCGAACCGATGACCTTCATCTCCCTCAAGCTCGAGCGGGAGATGGCGCAGGCCGCGGCGCAGGCGCGCGCCACCGGAGCGCACGCCTGAGGCGCATCAGGTCAGTTCGACGACGCCCCGCGGCCCCTCGACCACGAGGGTGAGCCTCGGGGCGTCGTCGTCCACTGCGGCTGTCACGTGCACCTCGACCCCGAGGACGGCGTAGATCTCCCGGATCCGTTCGGGCTGCGGGTGCGCCACGCGGAGCGCGAGCAGGTCCAGCGTGGGCAGGTCGGTGAGGCCGGGCTGGGTGACGTCGCCCCAGTCGATGAGGAAGGGCACCACGCCCTCGCGCGATCCTCCCATGCCGGAGGTGATGCGCCATTCGAGCAGGTCCCCGGCGGGTGTGCGGCGGGAGAGCGGCCGGATCTCGCCGAGGTCGATGCCGGCAACGCGGGCGCTGGCATGGGTGGCCTCGAACTCGATCGGGTGCGTCGCGAAGGTCGCGAGGCCCGGCGAGGTGCGGTGGTCGATCCCGAAGGTGGGGATCTGCGCGGCCGGGACACCCTGGGCCGGATCCGGTCCGATCACCTCGAGGTAGTGCGGGGCGCGCTCGCCGCGCACGGTGAAGCCGATGAGGTGGTTGGCGGTCCCGACCGGGTGGGCCCCGCCGGGTGCGGCGCGTACCCCGGTGAGGTCGGCCACGTGCTCGACGGCGAGCGCCAGGTCGGGGCCGGCCACCACCACGTGGTCGAGGTCGCGGGGCCAGGGCTGCGAGTCCGGGGTCGTCATGTCCCCAGGATGCGCTGCGCGCCGCGGCCGCTGGTTCCGCCAGGCCGGGTGTCCACCTGCCGAGATCCCTGCTGCGCACCGACCTCAGCACCCGGTGAGGGTCAGCGGCCCGTCCCTCGCGGCGACGGTCATGGGGCCGCATCGATCGGTGCGACCGATCAGGGAGCCGGCGTCCGTCAGCGTGTCGATCACCCAGGAAGCCGGGTGCCCGTAGTCGTTGTCCACGCCGACGCTGATCAGGGCGATCGGCCCCGCCCAGTCCGCGAGCGCCGTCGGATCCTGATCGCCTGAGCCGTGATGGGCGACGACGATCACATCGGGTCTCGCGGGTAGCTCACCGGGCCAGGTGGCGAGCAGGGCGGTGTGCTGGTCGGCTCCGGTGTCGCCGTGCACCAGGGCGGTGAGCTCGGGCGCCCGCAGCCACAGGGTGAGGCTGAGGGCGTTCCCGTCCTCGCTCGGCAGCGTCGCGGCGGCGCGCGGCGTGGGCCACAACGCCAGGAGATCCACGGAGCCGAGGGAGAGCGGCGCCGAGGTGGTGTCCATGGGCAGCACCTCGACGCCGCGTTCGGCGGCGGCACCGGTGAGGGTGGCGAGTCGTTCCTCCTCGACGGCCGGGATCACGAGCCGGTCGACGGCGATGCCTCCCCGGTCCGCGGCGCCGAGGAGCGCGGTGGCCTCCCCGCTGTGGTCGAGGTCGCCGTGCGTGATCACCAGGGCGGCGAGGTGATGCACCCCGAGCGCGGCGAGGCAGTCCGCCACCCCGGAGCCGGGCGGACCGGTGTCCACGAGTACCGCGCCGGGCTCACCTGCAGAACTCTCGCCGTCGTCGCTGACGCCACCGTTGGGCGCGGTACTGATCACCAGCGCCGACCCCTGCCCCACGTCGCACTGGGCGAGGCGCCACCCCGGCGCGATCCACGGGTCCCCCACGAGCGCGCTGCCCCGTACCCATTGCACGAGCACGCTGCGACCCGCGGGCACCGCCACGGCCAGAGTGGCAACCGCCACCAGCGAGACGAGGACCGGGAGCGCCAACCGCAGATCGAGGGCGCGGCGACCCGTCCGTGACCAGCGACGCTGCAGGGCACCGACCACGAGGATCGCCGCCAGCGCGCCCACGGCGCCCCCCACCCCGCCCGGCCACGGCAGCCGACCGCCGGGGAGTGCGGCGCTCACGGTCGCGACGGCCTCGATCCACCACGTGAACGGCTGCGCACACCAGCCCAGCACCGCGGTGAGGCCCGGCTGCCAGGGAGCCGCGAGCGCCGCGCCGAGGGCGAGGACCGTCAGCGGCGCGACCACTGGCGCCACGAGAGCGTTGGCCGGCACACCCCAGGTGGGGATGCCCGGCTCGAGCAGGAGGATCGCGGGCAGGCATCCGACCTGCGCGGCGAGCGGTACGGCGATCGCCGCGGCGAGGACAGCGGGCATGTGGCGCGCGAGGCGTTCGCTCCAGGCGCGGGAGAACAGCACGAGACCCGCGGTGGCCCCGGCCGAGAGGGCGAAGCCCGCCTCGCGCGCGGTCCAGGGGTCCAGCACGAGCAGGCCGATCACCGCCGCGCACAGCGCCGGGAGCCCGCTGGCGCGGCGGCCGAGGGCCACGGCGAGCAGCCCGACGGCGCCCATCGCCACGGCGCGCAACACGCTCGGTTCGGGACCCACGATCCCGAGCAGGCCGATCACCACAGCGACGCCGGTCACCGTGCGTCCTACCCGGCCACGCCAGGGCAGCACGGCCGTGGCGAGGCCGAGGACGATGACGACGTGCGCCCCGGAGACGGCCAGCAGGTGGCCGAGGGCACTGGCCCGCATCGCCGCGCGCAGGTCCTCGGGCACCGCGGAGTCATCACCCACCGCGATCCCAGGCACCAGTCCGTGGGCGTGGCCTGGCAGGGGCGCCAGGGCGTCGTGCAGCCCGAGCCGGGCGCGCTGCACCAGGGCGCGCCAAGCCGGCGCCGGCTGGCGCCGTTCGTGCTCGGCGTCGACATAGGCGAGAGCCTCGACGGCGTCTCCCGGCTGCGCCGGGCGCAGGCTGCCGCGGGTCGCGACCACCTCGCCCGGCGTGACCTCGGACCAGGAGGACCCGCCGATCACGAGCACCGGGATCCGCAGACCCGCGTTCGAGGCTCCACTCGCCGGGTCCGCCACCGCATCCGGGTCCGCGGACAGGCGATTGACCCCGCCGCCCCCGACCACACCGCGCTCGACCACGCTGTTCTCGACCGTGTCGCCGGCAGCTGCTCCGCCGTGCACCCCGAGCAGGGTGGCCTGGAATGCGACCCGGGCCTCGCCGTCGAAACCCCTGCTGATCTCCCGCGGCGCTGACAGTGCGCGCACGAGGATCTCGCCGCGTTCGGCGGTCAGCGCCTGCGCCAGGCCCGCCGTGCGGCTGGTGCTCTGCGCGGCGAGGGAGGCGAGCAGGCAGACGGTGGCGCAGCAGGCGAGGAGGAGCGCCCCCGCGGGCCCGGACCAGGCCGCGCCGTGCCGACCGTGCCCGCGGCGACGGCCGCGTCCGTAGGCCACCAGGGCACCCAGCACGGCGAACAGCACCACCGCCGCACGCTCCCGCGGAGCCATGGCGGTCGCCACCGCGGCGGTCGCCCACACCGCGACGGCCGCCGGGAGCAGCCGGAGGTCGGGCGCCGTCTCCTGCGGGTGCGGTGCCGGTCCCCGCGGCTGCACAGACCCGGGCGCCACAGGCCCCGGCAGCGCCACCCCCTGGGTCCGCGGCACCGACGTTTCCGCCCGGATCGAACCGCCGGGGTCCTCGTCCGTCTCTCCCACGGGAGCGCGAATGCGGCTCATCCCACGCTCACCATCCCCTCCAGGTCGGCCATGACGGCGGGTCCGATGCCCGAGACCAGTTCGAGTTCGGCCACGTCCTGGAAGCCGCCGTGCTCGGTGCGCCAGTCGATGATGCGCTGGGAGAGCGTGGGGCCGATCCCCGGGAGCGCGTCGAGTTGCGCGAGCGAGGCGGTGTTGAGGTCCACGGTCACCCCCTCGCCGCCGGCGCCTGGCTCCGAGCCTGCACCCGCGCCGCCGGCGCCGGGCGGCGCCTCGGGCTGTGCCACCTCCTCCCCCGGTGCCGGCACCCTCACCTGTTCACCGTCGGTCACCACCCGGGCCAGGTTCACGGCCCCGAGGTCGGCCTGGTCGGTGGCACCCCCGGCGGCCTCGACGGCATCGGCCACCCGGGAGCCGGCGGGCAGTTCCACCACGCCGGGAGCACTCACCTGCCCCGCGACGTGCACCACCACGGTCCCCGGTGTGAGCGGGTCCGCGGCCGCGGTCCCCCCAGGGGCAGCGGCCGTCGACGCCTCGGTTGCCGCGGCGGCCTCGCGGTCGAGCCCGGTCGACTCTGGGTCAGGCCCGGCGCCCGCGGAGGAGGCCTCGGGTTGCGGCGCGGCGCCGCCGGAGTCCTCGGTGTGGCCGCCGGCGCTCTGCTCACCCCCGTCACCGCGCTCGAGCGTGTCTGCCTCGGCCGTGCGCACCGCACTCTGGGTGGCATCCGCCGCGACCGCCGCGCGCAGGACCACCACCAGCGTGGCGGTGACCAGGAGGAGGACGACGGCGAGGATCGCCCGGGGCGTGAGCCGTCGCCTGGCCGCGCGCCGGCGAGGGCGCCGGCCGCCGGGTGGCTCGGTGACGCGTGAGGCCTGCTCGTCCCCGCTCTCGGCGTCCCAGGGCGCCACACCCTCGCTGGCGGTGTAGGCGGCGCGGGTCAGCGCCAGGAGCTTCGCACGCTGCAGCAGGGCCATGACGGCAACCTAGAGCGCCGCACGACGGCGCCGCCCACCCGGTGTGCACAACCACCGGGTGGGCGCCCGGCGCCCTCCTGGGGACAGCCCAAAACGGCAAGATCCCGCCGATGTGGCGGCTCACCCCTCGCCGGAGAAGCGCCCCACGGCACGCACCTGGGCCGCGAGGGTGGCGCCCATCCCCATGGGCCAGCGCTCCATCACATACTCGGTGGCCTCGTCCACACTGAGTTGGCGCGTGGAGTTCCCGGTGCGCACCCACAGCTGCGTGGGTGCGCCCTTGGCGCGCAGGTACACCGGGCGCGGGGAGGAGCCGATGTCCACCCGGCACACCGGGTGCATCACCTCCCCGGACGCCTCGAGGCCCGCTGAGGCCCCTGTCTCGGTGTCGGCCTCGCTCGCGGCCACCTGTTCGAAGCTCACCCGCACGCTCGCGGTGGCGTTCTGCCCCAGCGTCTTCTCCAGGTGATCGCGCAGCCACAGCTCGTAGCGGTCCAGGTCCGCCTGCTTCATCAGCGCCAGGTCCGCCTCCAGACCGAGCGCCCGACCGTCGTCGTCCACCCCGATCAGCAGGGTGCCGCCACCCGCGTTGAGGAAGGCGGCGATCGTCTTGGCGATCACCATCTCCATCTTCTCGTCCCGCTTGCCGGTGTGCAGGTTCACCCGGGCGGTGGACTTGAACTCCACACCATCGGACTCCCCGCGCCGCAGGAGCTCCGCGACGCTCGCGCGTTCGGGCTGCTGCAGGTGCGCCACGAGCCACCCGTAGCCCGCGGTGAACGCGATGGACATCCCCAGCGAGAGCACCCACACCAGCGGTGAGCCCAGGTTCGGCGCGGGCGTGAGCTCGGCCAGGAGCATCCCCACGCTGGCGCCGACCATCGCCACCACGATCGAGGTGAAGAAGTTCAACCGGGCGCGGCGGCGCAACACCAGGCGCGCGATGGTCGCGAACACCCAGCCCATCACCAGGGCGAGCAGCGGCCCGAGCGCCACCACCCACAGCGGGACCTGACCGATCATGGCGTCACGGCACGATGTTCACGAGGCCGGGGGCGCGCACGATCACCTTGCGCGGCTCGCCGTCCAGGAACTTCGCCACCGCCTCGCTCGCCAGAGCGGCGGCCTGCAGGTCGGCCTCGGAGATCGAGGGCGCCACCTGCAGCCGGTCGCGGACCTTGCCCTTGACCTGCACCACGCAGGTGACGGTGTCGTCCACCAGCAGGCTCTCGTCGGTGACCACCGGGAACGGCTCGTGCGCCAGGCTCTCGGTGTGCCCCAGGCGCGACCACAGTTCCTCCGCGATGTGCGGGGCCACGGGCGCCGTCATCAGCACCAGCGGCTCCACCGCCTCGCGGGGGGCCGCACTCAGCCCGGTCAGGTGGTTGACCAGCACGATCAGCTTTGCGATCGCGGTGTTCGGGCGCATCCCGTCGTACTCGGCGGTCACATCCGCGATGGCGCGCGCCACCTGGCGCTGGGTCTCCTTGTCCGCGGGGTCCTCGGAGACCACCAGCGCGCCGGAGTCCTCGTCCACCACCAGGCGCCACAGCCGCTGCAGGAATCGCTGCGAGCCGACCACGGCGCGGGTGTCCCACGGCCGGGACTGGTCCAGCGGCCCCATCGACATCTCATACACCCGGAAGGTGTCCGCGCCGTAGGAGGCGTACATGTCATCGGGCGTCACCATGTTCTTCAGCGACTTGCCCATCTTCCCGTACTCGCGCTTCACCACCTCGCCGTTCCAGCGGTAGGTGGCTTCGCCGTCGACCACCTCCTCGACGACCTCCTCCGCGGGCACGTACACGCCGCGCGCGTCGGTGTAGGCGTAGGCCTGGATGTAGCCCTGGTTGAACAGCGTGCGGAACGGCTCGGCGCTGGAGACGTGCCCCAGGTCGAACAGCACCTTGTGCCAGAACCGGGAGTACAGCAGGTGCAGCACCGCGTGCTCCACCCCGCCCACGTACAGGTCCACCCCACCGGTGGTGCCGCGGCTGCCGTCGATCCGCGGCCCCATCCAGTACTGCTCCAACGCCGGGTCCACCGGGGCGGAGTCGTTGGTCGGGTCCAGGTAGCGCAGGTAGTACCAGCAGGAGCCGGCCCAGTTCGGCATCGTGTTGGTGTCGCGGCGGTAGGTCTTGGGCCCCTCGCCTAGGTCCAGGGTGACCTCCACCCAGTCCCCGGCGCGGGAGAGCGGCGACTCCGGCTCGGATGCCGCGTCGTCCTCGGCGAAGGTGCGCGGGGAGAAGTCCGGGACCTCGGGCAGGTCCACCGGCAGCATCGACTCGGGCAGCGCGATCACGCGGCCGTCGGCGTCGTAGACCACCGGGAACGGCTCGCCCCAGTAGCGCTGGCGGCTGAAGAGCCAGTCCCGCAGCCGGTAGGTGGTGGTGCCGGTGCCGAAGCCCTTGGCCTCCAGCCACTGGATGATGGCGTGCTTGGCCTCGGCCACGGCCAGCCCGTCGAGGCTGATCTCCTCGTTGCCCGAGTTGACCGCCACGCCGTCGCCGGTCCACGCCTGGGAGGCGACGCCGTCGTCCGATCCGGACACGACCTCCCGGATGGGCAGCTCGAAGGCGGTCGCGAAGGCGTGGTCGCGCTCGTCGTGGCCGGGCACGGCCATGATCGCGCCGGTGCCGTAGCCCATCAGCACATAGTCGGCCACGAACACCGGCAGCGCCTCGCCGTTGACGGGGTTGGTGGCGTAGCCACCGGTGAACACGCCCGTCTTGGCGCCGGCGTCCGCCTGGCGCTCCTCGGGGGTCTTGGCCTTGGCGGCCGCCACGTAGGCACGCACCGCCTCCGACGGCGTGGCCTCACCCCCGGTCCAGGCGGCCGGCACCTGCTGGGGCCAGGTGGGCTCGGTGGCCAGGATCTCCTCGACCAGGGGGTGCTCGGGTGCCAGCACCACGTAGGTGGCGCCGAACAGGGTGTCGGGGCGGGTGGTGAAGACGCTCAGGTCCTGCGGGCCCGTGGCGGTGGGCACCCGGAAGTGCACGTGGGCGCCCTCGGAGCGGCCGATCCAGTGCCGCTGCATCTGGCGGACCTTCTCCGGCCAGTCCACCCGGTCCAGGTCGGCCACCAGGCGGTCGGCGTAGGCGGTGATGCGCATCATCCACTGGCGCAGGTTGCGCTTGTAGACCGGGAAGTTGCCGCGCTCGGAGCGGCCCTCGGCGGTGACCTCCTCGTTGGCCAGCACCGTGCCGAGTCCGGGACACCAGTTCACCGGCACATCCGCCACGAACGCCAGGCGGTAGTCCGCCAGCACGTCCTCGCGGGCGGCCGGGCTCAGGTCCGCCCACGCCGCGCCGCCGGGAACGGGGCGGGAACCGTCCTGGAACTGCGCGATCAGCGTGTCGATGGGGCGGGCGGCGCCGGTGGAGCCGTCCGGTGCGGTGGCCTCCGGGTCGAACCAGGAGTTGAAGATCTGCAGGAAGATCCACTGCGTCCAGCGCACGAACTCCGGGTCCGTGGTGGCGAAGGATCGCGCGTCGTCGTGCGCCAGTCCCAGGCGGCGCAGCTGACGCTGCATCACCGCGATGTTCTCCTCCGTGGTGATCTTCGGGTGCTGCCCGGTCTGCACGGCGTACTGCTCCGCCGGCAGGCCGAAGGCGTCATACCCCAGGGCGTGCAGCACGTTCTTGCCGCGCATCCGCTCGAAGCGGCCCATCACGTCGGTGGCGATGTACCCCAGCGGGTGCCCCACGTGCAGCCCCTTGCCGGAGGGGTAGGGGAACATGTCCATCACAAAGTAAGAGTCAGGCGCGTGCTCCGTGTCGGTGCCCTCCACCTCGCCGCCGGCCGCGGCGTCGCTGGTCAGGTCGGGGTTGGGGGCGCGGAACGTGCCGAGCTCGGCCCACCGCTCCTGCCAGGCCAGTTCGATCGTGTTCGCCAGCGCGGGCGTGTAGCGGTGCGGCGGCACGTCGGCGGGCGTGGTGGCGGTCGTGGTCTCGGTCATCCTGACTTTCCTTCACGTGAGTTGCTAGGTCGTCGTCGGCTCGGACATGAAAAAGACCTCCCGCCGGGGAGGTCTGCCGCGCCGACAGGCCGCACGGGCCCGCTGATGTCAGCGCGGCCCGGTAAGCAACTCCTGGTGGCTCATGGCGTCAGCCTACTCCCCCCAACGAGCGGGGACCTGCGCGGCCCCGGCGCTCGATCAGCCCTCGCGGCGCGGACCCGCCGCGCGCACCCGGGCCAATAGCGAGCGCAACACCCGCAGTTCGGCCTCGGACAGGTCCGCTGACATGACCCGATGGATCGAGCGCACGTGCCGCCGTCCGATCTCCCGTTGCAACGCCTGTCCCTCGCCGGTCAGGGTCACCATCACCGCACGCCCGTCGGTGGCGCTGGGCCCGCGCTGCACCAGCCCCCGGCGCTCCAGACGCTCCACCAACCGGGACATGCTCGGCTGCGGCAGGTACGTCTCCTCGGCCAGCGCCCCGAGCCGGCATCCGGTGTGCGGTCCCTCGGCGAGCGCGCGCAGCACGTCGTACTCGCGCGGCGAGAGGTCGCCGAAGTCACCGGCCGCCTCGAACGCGTGCATCAGTGCCGAGGATGTGCGCAGCACCTCCCGCCATGCCTGCGTGCTGGCGCGCAGACTCACCATGGGCGACCTCCCGGACCATCCGCGCCGAACTCATGCAGATGCATGGTGCGTGGAACACCCAGCGTGCCACAGTGGTTGGACGTAGTGTCCCCACCCGACCACGACCAAGGAGTGATCATGGCGAACGAAGCCCCCGAGATCGTCAAGGCCAGTCTGCAGCAGGCACTCGTGGACCTCATCGACCTGTCCCTGCAGGCCAAGCAGGCGCACTGGAACGTGTACGGCCCCCAGTTCCGTTCCGTCCACCTGCAGCTGGACGAGGTGACGGACATGGTCCGCGCCTTCTCCGACGACGTCGCCGAGCGGCTGGTCGCCGTGGGCGGACAGCCGGACGGCCGCGCCGCCACCGTGCTCGCCGACTCCGCGGTGGAGCAGTACGAGTCCGGCCCGGTCTCCTCCGACAAGGTGATCATGCAGCTCGAGTCGCGCTTGTCGGCGACCGCCGACCGGATCCGCGGCGAGTTGCCCGAGCTCGAGGCCGACATGCCGAGCCAGGACCTGCTCACCTCCGTGGCCTTCGGCTTGGAGAAGCAGGCGTGGATGTTCCGCGCCTCCCACTGAGATCCGGCCGCTGAGGGTCCGACGCCGAGGGGCGGGTGACGCGTGTGCGTCGCCCGCCCCTCGCGCTCGGGAGGCATGCGCTGGGCCGCAGAACCCTCGTGCGGTACCTGCAGAACCACCTCGCGGTACCTGCAGAACCACCTCGCGGTACCTGCAGAACCACCTCGCGGCACCTGCAGAACCACCTCGCGGCACCTGCAGAAATGCCTCGCGGTACCTGCAGAAATGCCTCGCGGAGGGTCAGTCGCTGGCGCGGGCGGAGAGGTCAGCCACCACGGGCTGCGTCGGCATCGCGGGGAACGTCTCCCACTCCCCCAGCGCGGCGGCGCCGTCGGGCGTCATGCGCACCTCGCGCAGCGCCACCGGGCGCTTGTTCGCGCGGTCGTAGCGCAGCACCGTCGCCGTCGCGTCCGCCTGCAGCGGCCCGATCGGGATGATCCCGGCGGCCGCACCCCCGCTGGACGGTGTCACGTACAGCAGGCCCAGCCCCTCCTGCACCGGTCCCACCCGACGGTGCAGGTGCCCGGTGAGTTCCAGCACCACGCATCCCGAGGGCATCACCCGCGCCCCCACGAACGGGTCGTGGATCGCGAGGATGTCCACCCAGCCCTCCCGGTCCGCGGACAGCGCCCAGGGCGTCCCGGGCTCCGCCACGCCGGCACACGCGGCGCCCTCCAGCCCCTGGGCGAGCTCCTCCCGCGTGGTGTAGTCCCGATACCCGAGGGTCACCGACGTCAGGCGCGGGTCGCGGTCCCCGAGGATGCGCAGGCCCGCCACCTCGATCACCCCGCCGTCCAGCACCTGCCACCCCCGCGCGGCCTCCTGCTCACCGGTGGTGGTGGAGTCGTGGTTCCCGTCCGCCACCACCACCGGCACCTCGGTGAGGTGGTCGGCGAGCGCGTCCACGCAGACCGCCTCCACGGACGAGCCACCCATCGTGGTGTCGCCCAGGTTGAGCACCACCTCGGCGCCCGATTCGCGCGCCATCGCCGCGTACACCGGTCCCATCCCGATGTTGCAGTGGTTGTCGGAGATCAGCAGCACCGTGGCCACATCCGGCACCTGGGACAGGGTGGGCCGCGGGAACACCCCGGGCGGCGCGCTCGGCCGGCTCGGCGCCAGGGCGGTGTCCTGCTGGAACGCGGTCACGACGGCGTCGCGCAGGTCGGCGTAGAAGGTCTCGTTGTCCTCGATCGCCTCCTGCGCGAGTCCGCCGTAGTTCTCCACCAGGCCCGCCAGCCGCCCGGTCAGGCGCACTGAGGAGAGCTCGGGCGCGATCGAGGCGAGGACCGCCGACGGCGTCCCCTGGTCGGCCTGGCGCTGCGTTAGCCCCACGGCCGGGACCAGGGCGAGGCTGACGACGGCGAGGCTCGCCGTGGCCACCGCGAGCCGGCCCTCGGCTGGGCGCCGAGGGGTGGGCAGCGCCGTCGAACGCCTGCGGGTCAGGAACAGCCAGAGCGCGGCCGCCGCCAGCAGGAGGGACCAGATCAGCACGGTGCGTGCCGTCAGTGCCGTGCCGAGCGCCCAGGCGGCGCGCTCCAGGGTGGCGCCCGGTTGGGAGAAGAACGCGGCGTAGGCGGCCACGTCCGCGTCCAGGCCGGCCAGCGGGGAGTCCACGGCGGACAGGCCCGCCGGGATCTCGCCCACGTCCGCCCAGACTCCCAACGGCCAGGGCGCCGGGGAGTCCAGCACGAGGCGACCCAGCGGCCCCAGATCCACGGTGATCGCGTGGTCCGCGCTCAGGTGCAGGTCCACCACGTGCGGCCCCAGCGAGGCGCGCGCGGTGGTCGTCGCGATCGAGGCGATCAGGGCCACCACGCCCAGGGAGAGCACGATCCCCGCCGCGCGCGTGAGGCGGGGGATCCACCGGCGAACCAGGGGCTGAACCCTCTCGATCACCTGCACGCGCCGCATTGCCCTATCCTAGGGAAATCTCGGGGCGATCCCTGCCCTGACAGACCTTCGGACGGAGACGATGAGCGCCTGTAGCGCCGGCGACCATTCCCCCACCCCGCATCTCCTGGACGCCCTGCCGGACGACGAACCGGAGGGCGATAGTCCGAGGCCTCTCCCCGATCGGGGTGAGGCTGCGTGACCGAGATCCTTCTCCTCCTCCTGGCGATGATCCTCGTCGTCGTGTGCGGCGCGTTCGTGGCCGCGGAGTTCTCCTTCATCACCGTGGGCCGCGCCCAGGTGGACGAGGCGGTCGCCGCCGGTGACCGCCGCGCGCCCGGCGTCCAGCGGGCGCTGCGCACCCTGTCCACCCAACTCTCCGGGGCCCAGGTCGGCATCACCATCACCAACCTGGCGATCGGCTACCTCGCCCAGCCCGCGATCGCGGACCTGGTGCGGCCGCTGCTGCAGGACCTCGGGATGCCTGCGGCGAGCATCACCGCCACCTCGGTGACGATCGGCCTGCTGGTCGCCACCATCGTGACGATGGTCTTCGGCGAACTGGTCCCGAAGAATCTCGCGATCGCCCGGCCGCTGGGCACCGCGAAGACCGTGGCCGGGTTCCAGCGCGGCTTCACCAAGTCCATGGCCTGGCCGATCCGGTTCTTCAACGGCACCGCGAACCGGCTGCTGCGCGCCGTGGGCATCGAACCGCAGGAGGAACTGGCCTCCGCCCGCTCCGCGGAGGAGCTCAGCGCCCTGGTGCGGCACTCCGCGAAGCAGGGCACGCTCGCGGTGGACACCGCCGAGCTCGTGGAGCGCTCGCTCGCCTTCGGCGACCGACGCGCCCGCGACGCGATGACCCCGCGCAGCCGGATGATCGCGCTGGAGCCGGAGGACACGGTCGCCGAGCTGATCGCACGCGCCTCCTCCTCCGGTCACTCGCGCTTCCCCGTGCTGCACGCCCACGAGGACGAGGAGGGCCACACCGAGGAGGAGGTCGCCGGGATCGCCCACGTCCGCCGTGCCCTGGCGGTGCCCTTCGAGCAGCGCGGCACCACCACCCTGCAGGATCTGCTCAAGCCTGCGATCCTGCGCCCGGACAGCGTCCCCCTGGACGACCTCATGGACGACCTGCGCGCCGGTGGGTTGCAGATGGCGGTGCTGATCGACGAGTTCGACTCGATCGCCGGCCTGGTCACGCTCGAGGACCTGGTGGAGGAGATCGTGGGTGAGGTGCGTGACGAGCACGACGCCGACGAACACGCCCCCCTGGCCGGGACCGACGGCAGTTGGACCCTGCCGGGTCTGATGCGCACCGACGAGGCCGCGGAGGTCCTGGAGGTCGCCGTCCCGGAGGACGAGGCCTGGGAGACCCTCGGCGGCCTGGTCACCGCGACCCTGGAGCACTTCCCGCAGGTGGGTGAGGAGGTCCTGGTGGCCACCGACCACGTGCCGGGTGAGGACGAGCGCACCCTGCGGATGGAGGTCGTGGAACTCGACGGCCGCCGCGTGGACCTCGTCCGGGTGGAGATCCTCGCCGAGGACGACCCACGCTCGCTGCAGCGCAAGCCGGGCGAGCGCGAGGACCACGATGACCGGCACGCCGATGAGGCCGAGGGCGAGAGGGCGAGCGACCGATGAGCGATCTGCAGGGACTCGGCCTCACCGCCGTGCTGCTCCTGGCGAACGCGTTCTTCGTGGGCGCCGAGTTCGCCCTGATCTCCGCTCGACGCACCAAGATCGAGCCACGCGCGGAGGAGGGCAACCCGGTCGCGAAGATGACCCTGTTCGCGATGGAGCACGTCTCGCTCATGATGGCGGGTGCCCAGCTCGGGATCACGGTGTGCTCCCTGGCCCTGGGATCCATCTCCGAACCCGCGATCGCGCACCTGCTCGAGGCGCCGATGGACGACCTCGGCATCCCGGCCGGTTGGCAGCACCCGATCGCGCTGGTGATCGCGCTGTCCCTGGTGACCTACCTGCACGTGGTGTTCGGCGAGATGGTGCCCAAGAACATCGCACTGGCCGGCCCCGACCGGATGGCGATGGTCCTCTCCCCGATCCTGCTGGCCTTCTGCACCCTGCTCTACCCGGTGCTGTGGCTGCTGAACGGCATCGCGAACATCTCGCTGCGGATCATCCGGGTCACCCCGAAGGACGAGGTGACCAGTGCCTTCACGCGTGATGAGGTGGCCGGTCTGGTCGCGGAGGCCCACGAGGGCGGCCTGCTGGAGCTGAACGATGAGCGGCTGCTGCTCGGTGCCCTGCAGTTCGCCGAGCGGGACATCCGCAGCGTGCTGCTGCCCATCGAGCAGGTCCGCACCCTGCCCGAGGGCGTGACGCCGGCGCAGGCGGAGGCTGCCTCCGCACAGGGCTACTCCCGCTTCCCGGTGGCCAGTTCGAACGGCACCCTGACCGGGTACATCCACATCAAGGACATCATCGGTATCGACCCCTCCCACCGGGACGAGCCGGTTCCCGGCGCCGCGGTCCGCCCCCTGCCGCAGGTGGCGCCCACGGCGAGCCTGCGTGAGGTGATGGCGAGCATGCAGCGCATGAGCAGTCACCTCGCGGTGGTGCAGGAGCCTGCGAGCCCGATCGGCACCATCCCGCTCGGCGTGGTCACCCTGGAGGATGTCCTGGAGGAACTGGTCGGTGAGATCCGGGACGACTCCCGGCGCCTGGCCACCCAGCGCTGAGGGCTGCCGCTCAGTTCTGCACGATCAGCACCGGCGCCGGATCGAGCGCGAGGAGCCCGTCGAGTTCCACCGGGTCGGGGCCCTGCAGCCACCCCCAGTAGGGGTAGGCGGGGTCGACGGCGGAGTCCCAGGCCTCCGCGAGGGTCACCTCGTCCTCGGCGACCTCGTCCGTCCCGGTCGCCGACGGCTGCGGAGCGGGCTCCTCGGTGGGCGCCGGGAGCACGGCTGCGCCGTCCACCTCCAGCACCACCGAGACCTGCGCCGCGGTCGGGATCTCCAGGCTCTCGACGTCGAACCCGGTGGGTAGCCGCAGCACCACCAGTTTCGGTGGCAGGGACTCCTGCAGCACCTGCTCGGCGAGCCACTCGAGGGTCTCGGTGAGTTCCTCCGCGAGATCCGTGGGTGGGCCGCCGGGCCGGGTGGGGGTGCCGGTGTCACTGAGGCGCCAGGTCGCATCGAGCACCACGCCCACCGCCGGCCTGGCCAGGCTCTCGGGGTACTGCTCGAGCTGCTGGATGAACCGGGCCCGGCCGGGTTGGAAGGACAGCAGGGTCATCACACCCTCCTGCGCCGCGAGGTCCAGCGTCTCGATCAGGTCCTCGCCGCTGCGCAGCCGGGAGTAGGTGCCGTCACTGCCGGGGGTGTCGGAGGCGATCGTGGTGAGGAGCTCCGCCGTCGGGATCGCCCCGGGCACACCGGCGGCGTACTCGCGCACCGCGGTGATCCCTTCCTGCGCCGTGCCCTCCCCCAACGGGCCGAGTTCGGGCGCACCGGGGGTGCCGCGCAGTCCCACGTACGTCTTGGCCGGCAGCACCCACTGGCCACCGCCGGGCAGGGCGTCGCCCGTGGTGGCCACGGCCACCTGGTAGGCCAGCGTGCCGGCGTCGGGCAGGCCCTCCCCCAGGCCCATCGCGAGCGTCGGGTCGTTGCCGTAGATGGTGGCGATCGCCAGGGGATCCATGCTGATGTCACCGCCGGGCACGATGACGGCGTCCGCGCCGGCGGCACGTGCCGTGCCGAGCGCGGCCACCTGACCGGGTCCGCCGTCGGAGACGACGATGAGCTCCTCGGTTCGTTCGGTGGCGAGCACCGGGGGCAGACCCGGCAGGGTGGTGAGGTCCTCGGTGGCCGACTCGCTGGGGCTCGGGGTCTCGATCCCGCCGTCGCTCGGCTCCGCGGTGGAGTCCTGGGACGCGGGGTCGGCGGGTTCGGTCGCGGACGGGCTGGGATCCTCCGTGTCCGCATCGGAGTCGGTGTCCGTGCCGGTGTCGGCATCGGAGTCGGTGTCCGTGCCGGTGTCGTTCCCGGACCCCGCCGCCAGCACCGACCCGGCGGCACGTGAGCCGGGGTCCAGGGCGCTGGCGCCGCCCGAGGCCTCCCCCTGGTCGGTGACGTCCTCGGGGTCGGAGGGTGCGTCGTCGCCGGGCTCCTCGGCCTCGGACTCCTCGACCGGCACCGCCTCGGGGTCGGTCTCGTAGATCCACTCGTACGGCTGCTGCGCCGAGGCGAGCATCGTGAGGGCGTTCGCGGGATCCACCTGCAGCGAACCGGACAGTTCCTGCCCGAGCACCACCTGCAGGCCTGCCACGTTCTGCGGTGCCGCGACCGCCCGCAGCAACTGGGTGCCCTCGGACAACTCCGGCACGACGGCCTCCTCCAGCACGAGGACCGTGTGGGTGCCCAACCGCTCCAGTTCCGCGGCCACCTGCGCCGAGCGGCTCTCGGAGGTGACCAGTGCAGGCACCCCGAGCACCATCGCGATGGAGGCCGCGCGCAGCTGATCGCCGCCCTCGTCCACCAGCACCACGATCCCGGCCTCGACGAACAGCGCTGTGGAGGCGTCGATCGCCAGTGTCACGGGGTCGGTGGAGTCGAACACCACGGCGCTGTCGGGCAGGCTCACCGCGGCTCCCGCGCTGAGCTCCGCAGCGGGATCGGCTGGCAGTTCCTCGTACCCGCTGCACGCGGTGACCAGGGTGGCCGAGGCGGTGAGCGCCGCGACCCACCGCGCCCCGGAGGGGCGCACGGCGAACCGGCGCACTGCGCGGCTGATCACAGCGCGGCCCGCGCGCGCGGTGCGGGCTGTGGTGTGGCTCACCGCCCCATCATCCCATCGCCTCCTGGGAACGCCCGGGCACCGGGGTCAGGAGCGGGCGGAGTCCAGGTAGGGGATGAGGGTCTCGGCGAGGTAGTCGGCGGTGTCCTCCCAGCCGCCCACGGCGTGGCAACGCACCCCGAGGTCCAGCACGGGGCGGTCGTTGCCGCCCTCGTCCAGGCGGTCCCCCACGAAGACCATGTTCGCCAGCGGCACGCCGGTCTGCTCCTCCAGGGCCTTCATGCCGTAGGCCTTGTCCACGCCGCGCCGGGTGATGTCCACGGACGTGGATCCGCCGGAGCGGACCTCGAGGTCGGGCAGGAGGGCGGCGACGGCGTCACGCAGCCGGCCCTTGCGCTCACCGGTCGGGTCCCACGCCGCCTTGGCGTCCACGGGTGCGGCCTGGCCGAGGGCGGAGAAGGTGATCTGCGAGCCGCGGTCCTCCAGCACCGGCCCCCAGGTCTCGGTCTCCCACAGGCCCAGCGCCTTGGCCTGCTCCTCCAGCGCGCGCATGGCGCGATCGCGCTCGTCGGCCGTGAGGGTGCGGGCGTAGACCGTGGTGAACGTCTCCCCGTCCCACGTGAAGTACTGGGTGCCGCAGGTGGGCATGAGGTGCAGACGGCGCGCGGCGTCGTCGTCCAGGTCCAGGCGCTCCAGCACCTGGTCACGGAACTGCTGGTACTGCCCCCCGGAGATCACGCACACCTGGGTGCGCTCCAGCAGCGCGGTCAGCAACTGCGCCACCTGCGGCGGCAGGGGTGACTTCGAGGGTGCGAGGGTGTCGTCGAGGTCGAAGGCGACGAGGTCGATGGGAGCGTCAGTCAGCACGCTGACAACCCTAGCGGCACCCGGCCCGAGCGGAACCTCGGCCGTCGCTCATGCCGGGACCGAGGCCTGCGCGACCGCCCGGGAGATGGCCTCGACCTGGTCCTTGGCGTCCCCGAACAGCATCGAGGTGTTCTCCTTGAAGAACAGCGGGTTCTGCACCCCGGCGTAGCCGGTGGCCATCGAGCGCTTGAAGACCACCACGTGCCCGGACTCCCACACCCGCAGCACCGGCATGCCGGCGATCGGCGAGGTGGGATCGTCCATCGCGGCCGGGTTCACCGTGTCGTTCGCGCCGATCACCAGGACCACGTCGGTGTCGGCCAGGTCGTCGTTGATCTCGTCCATCTCCAGGACGACGTCGTAGGGCACCTTGGCCTCGGCCAGCAGCACGTTCATGTGTCCGGGCAGGCGCCCCGCGACGGGGTGGACGCCGAACCGGACGCTCACGCCCCGCTCCCGCAGCGTCGCCACGAGGTCGGCCACGGGGTACTGCGCCTTGGCGACCGCCATCCCGTAGCCGGGGGTGATCACCACGCTGGAGGCGCCGAGCAGTTCGGCTGCGACGTCCTCGGCGCTGGTCTCGGTGTGCGTGCCCTGTGGACCCTCGGAGGGGGCGGCCGGGCCGGAGCCCTCACCGAACCCGCCGAGGATCACCGAGATGAAGGAGCGGTTCATGGCCTTGCACATGATGTAGCTGAGGATCGCACCGGAGGAGCCGACCAGGGCGCCGGTGACGATGAGCAGGTCGTTGCTGAGCATGAACCCGGCCGCGGCGGCCGCCCACCCGGAGTAGGAGTTCAGCATCGAGACGACCACGGGCATGTCGCCGCCGCCGATCGAGGCCACCAGGTGCCAGCCGAGCGCGAGGGCCAGCACCGTCATGAGCAGCAGCGGGAGGATCGAGTGGCTGGCGAGGAACCAGCCGCCGAGCGCGATGCTGGCCACGCCGATGCCGGCGTTGATGAGGTGCTTGCCCGGCAGGGTGAGCGCCGCGGAGGGGATCTTCGCCGACAGCTTCAGGTAGGCGACGATCGAGCCGGTGAAGGTGACAGCGCCGATCAGCACGCCCAGGTAGACCTCCACGAGGTGCAGGGCGTCGGGCTCCTCGGTCAGGAAGGAGTTGAATCCCACCAGCACCGCCGCCAGGCCCACGAAGCTGTGGAGCATGGCGATGAGCTCGGGCATCTGGGTCATCTCCACGCTGCGGGCACGCCAGGTGCCCACCGTGAGTCCCACGATCAGCGCCAGGGCGATGAGCAGCGCCGTCACCAGTACGGGGCGCTCGGAGCGCTCCAGTGCCAGCGCGATCGTGGCGGCCAGGGCCAGTCCCATGCCCACCATGCCCAGGATGTTGCCGCGGCGCGCCGTGGTCTGCTTCGAGAGCCCCGCCAGCGACAGGATGAACAGCAGCGCGGCCGCGATGTAGGTGACCTGAGCGGCCTGGGTCAGCAATGAGTCGGTCATCTCAGGCTCCCTTCTGGAACATGCCGAGCATGCGGTAGGTGACGAGGAACCCGCCGAAGATGTTGATGGAGGCCACGGCGGCGGCGATGAACGCCAGCACGGTGACCCAGGTGTCCGCGTTGCCCAACTGCAGCAGCGCGCCGACCAGGATGATCCCGGAGATCGCGTTGGTCTGCGCCATCAACGGGGTGTGCAGGGAGTGGCTGACCTGGGAGATCACGTAGTACCCGACCACCACCGCGAGCACGAACACCGTGATGTGCGGCAGGAAGGAGGCGGGGGCGAACGTCAACCCGAGACCGAGCAGCACCGCCAGGAGCGCGTAGGTGATGGTGCGGCGCTTGGCCTTGGCGCTCGCCGCCTGCTCGGCGGCAGCGCGCTGGGCGGCCAGTTCCGCCTCGCTCGGCGGTGGGGGCGCAGCGGGTGCGGCCGGGGCCGCGGAGACCTGGACCGGGGGTGGTGGCCACATCACGCCGTCGGGTCCGGTGACGCTCATGCCGCGCAGCACCACATCCTCCATGTCCAGCACGAGCGCCCCGTCCTTGCCGGGGGTGGCGAGCTTGAGGAGGTTGACGATGTTGGTGCCCAGCAGCTGGGAGGTGTGCCGGGGCATGGCGGCCGTGAGGTCCCTCTCGCCGATCACGACCACGCCGCCGGGTGTGGTGATCCGTTCCCCCGGCACGGTGGCCTCGCAGTTCCCGCCGCCGGAGGCCGCGAGGTCGACCACCACCGAGCCGGGGCGCATCGCCTGGACCATCGCCTCGGTGATCGTGGTGGGCGCGGTGCCGCGCACCAGGGCGGTGGTGATGACCACGTCCGCCGCCGCGGTCTCGACGGCGTAGACGTCCATCGCGGCCGCCTGCTGCTGGGCGGTGAGCGGCTTGGCGTACCCGTCGGCGGCGATCTCCTGCTGCGCCTGCGGGGCGATGACGGGTTCGCCCCCCATGGAGGCGATCTGCTCGGCGGCCTCGGGCCGCACGTCGAAGGCCCGCACGGTGGCACCGAGGCTGGCTGCCGCACCGATGGCCGCCAGGCCCGCGACCCCGGCCCCGATCACGAACACGGTGGCCGGCGCGGTCTTGCCGGCGGCGGTGACCTGCCCGGCGAACATGCCGCCGTAGGCCTCCGCGGCCTCGATGACGGCACGGTACCCGGCGATGTTGGACTGGGTGGAGAGGATGTCCAGGGCCTGCGCGCGGGAGATCCGGGGCACGGCGTCCAGTGCGAGCGCCGTGATGCGCCGCTGGGCGAGCGCCTCCAGGAGGTCGCCGCGCTGCGCGGGGGCGAGCGGGGCGATCAGGGTGGCGCCCGGGCTCAGGCGGGCGATCTCCTCGACGCCGGGGGTGTGCACGAGTGCCACGATGTCCGCGCCCCACGCCTGCTCGGCGGTGCCGATCGTGGCGCCCGCGGCCTCATAGGCGGCATCGGGGAAGGTGGCGCGCTGCCCCGCGCCGGATTCCACGAGCACCTCATAGCCCAACTTGATCAGGGCGATCACGGTCGTGGGGGTGGCTGAGACGGTGGGGCCGGCACCGTCGGGTTGCCGGGGGACGCCGATGTTCATGGGCACCATCTTTCCTGGTGTGGGGGCGGTCGCCGGATGAGTCGCTGGTCCCAGCCTAGAGAAGGTGCATTCCTGACGAGGGGACCCTGGTCCCGCCCCCGGCGCGAGGAGCCGGTGCTCAGCGTGGACGGGAAGCCACGCCGGGGTCGGAGTCGACGCCCGCGGACTCCCCCGGCACCATCCCCGGCTCCGCCGCCTCCTCAGCGGCAGCCGCCACGCCCTCGACGGGCGCGGCGGAGCCCGCACGCGGTCGCCACAGCCGCCGCGGCCCCGACTCACGCGCAGCGGGCAGCCACAGTTCCCCGGTGCGTGCGGGGAGCGGCTCCTCGTGCGCCGATGAGGTGTACAGCCCGCTGCGCTGCGCGTCGAGTTCCGCGTCCAGCACGCCGCCCACGAGGATCGCGATGGAACACAGCCACAGCCACAGCACGCCGGCGAGCACGAGGCCGAGCATCTGCGCGGCCGCCTGCACCATCTCGCTGTCCGCGGAGGAGGTCCCCATCGTGTCCGGCACCGCGAACCGCATGTACAGCGTGAAACCGCTGGAGACCAGGAGGACCCCGAGTGTCCCGACGATCGCCCCAGGCAGGCACTGCGTCCAGACGTTGTCCACGTTCGGCGCGTACCGGTAGAGCAGGGTGAGGAAGGCACCCAGTACCGCGATGACCACCGGCCAGCGCAGCACCTGCCATGCGGTCTTGAATCCCTCGCCCCAGCCGAACCAGTCCGCGATCTCGGAGCCGCCACCCAGGAGCGGGCCGATCACCACCAGCAGGAGCACCGCGACCACCGTGACGATCAGACCCAGACTGAACACCAGTCCGAGCGCGTACTGCGAGACCAGGCCGCGCCGATCGCTCACGCGGTAGGCGTCGTCCAACGCGCGCACGGCGGCGCGGAACACGCGGCTGGCGAGGTAGAGCGTGACGAGCAGCGAGCCGACGGCGAAGCTCGTGCGCTGTTCGGCGAGCAGGCCATCGACCAGCGGCTCGAGGATCTCCACGGCGACCTGCTCGGCGAAGACGGCCGAGAGCCCGTTCACCACCGACTCCCGGATCTGGTCCACCACCTCGTCCCCGAGCACCGGGCGCAGGAACCCGAGGCTCGCGCCGAGCGCGGTGGCCAGCGGCACCAGGGAGATCAGGCCGTAGTAGGACATCTCGGCGGCGAGCCCGGTGACGCGGACCTCGCCGATGCGGAAGGACGAGCGCAGGAGAAGAGCAAGGGTATTGATGCCACCGATGCGCATCGGGTGCCGATCGGCGAAGGCGAGCAGATGCTCCTTGAACCCGGGGCCCTCCCGCCGCCGACGGGCTCTGGCCATCAACGGGTGCGCAATGTGTTCGGAGACCCAGGCACCCACCACCACCGCCACGAGCGCACCGGCGATCGCGATGCCCGCCGCGGCTACGGCTCGCAGCGCCCCGGCGCTCCACGCCTCCAGGAACACGGCGGTGAGGATCGCGACCGCCCACGTCAGCAGGGTCGAGGAGGCGGCCGACAGGCGGTGACTCACCCACGGGATGCGGCGGGCGACCACGGCCATCACCAGCCCGACGATCACCACGGTGACGAGCACGGCTCTCCCAGGGTCGGCGGTCGGTCGGGCAGGAGGAACGGCGGTCGGGCGCAGGCACCCGCGCGCACCCATCCTGTCAGACGCAGCCCGGGGCCGGACGCCCGCAGGGCACCACGGGAAGGGAACCAGAAAGATCCCTGAAGGAAACCTGGGCGAAACGATGACCTTCCTAGGGTCGAAGGGCACCCTGCGGCTCCTTGTCTCGGGGTGGCGTCATGTGCAGATGTCGACTCCCGAGGAGAACCGTGAAACCCCCGCACGCTTTGCTCCACTCCCATCGCGCTCCCCGCGCCGTCGCGGCCGCCGCCGCGCTGGCGGCCCTGGCCGCGCCGGCCTTGACGGCGCCGGCGCTCGCCGCCCCCGCCGCCCCCGCCTCCGCCACGGGCACCACGGACGGGGAGGACTGGACCGTCACCACCGTTCCCGGCGGCTACGAGGTCACCCTGGAACTGGACGCCCCGGTGGAGGTTCGTGCCTCCCTGCCCAGCCTGACCGTGGACGGCGAGGAGATCGGCGCCGCCACCGAGTCGCTCGACGGCACCACCCTGACCGTTCTCACCACGGACCCGAGCGTGCTCGAGGCCTCCTCGGTGGAGGCCGGGTGGGTGGGTGAGGTGCCCGACGGCGAGGCCCCCTCCGCGCTCCCGGCCGAGTTGGTCGACTTGGCCGAGGGCACGATGACCGAACTGGACGCCGACCCGTCCGAGGTCGGCCCCTACGCCGTCGAGCGCTACGACTACGACCTGGGGGACGAGTACTTCGAGCTGCGCACCTTCGACCGCCTGGGCGAGGCGCGCGCCGCGGTGTTCATGCCCGATGCGAGCGCGACCGGTGAACTGCCGGTGGTGCTGTTCCTGCACGGCCGGCACACCGCCTGCTCGGGCGGCACCCGCAACCCGCTGGCGTGGCCGTGCAACGACGACCAGACCGACATCCCCTCCTACCTGGGCTACAACGAGGCCGCCGAGGTGCTGGCCTCCCAGGGCTACGCCGTCGTGTCCATCTCGGCGAACGCCATCAACTCCCTGGACGGTTCGCTCGCCGACGACACCGGAGCCGCCGCCCGTGGCCAGCTCGTGCTGGACCACCTGGAGCTGCTGCGCGAGGCGAATGCGGGTAGCGCCCCCGAGGGGATCAGCGAGTCCCTCACGGGTCGTCTCGACCTGAGCAACGTGGGCCTGATGGGCCACTCCCGCGGCGGCGAGGGCATCATGCGCGCCGCGGTGATGAACGCCGAGCTCGAGGAGCCGTTCGGGATCAACGGCGTGCTGCCGCTGGCCCCGACCGACTACACGCGCATCACGGTGCCCGGGATCCCGACCGCGGTGATCCTGCCCTACTGCGACGGCGACGTCGAGGACCAGATGGGGCAGAAGTTCATCAACGACTCCCGCTACGCCTACGACGACGACGTGCTGCGTTCCTCGGTGCTGGTGATGGGGATGAACCACAACTTCTTCAACACCTACTGGACCCCGGGGCTGTACGACATCGCCACCAGCGACGACTGGCGCTTCATGGACCGCCAGCAGACCTCCCCGATCTGCGGCGAGAACGCCGAGACGCGGGTGGACGCGGCCACCCAGTACTCCTTCGGTACCGCCTACATGGCCGGGTTCTTCCGCCTGACCCTGGGCGGGGACGAGGAGTTCCTGCCGATGTTCGACGGCTCCGACGCCGTCCCGGCCTCCGCCGGCGACGTGGTCGTGGACGTCAGCGCCACCCAGCCCGCCTCCACCCGCCTGGACCTGGCGACCTTCGCCACCACCACCGACCGCGTACAGGTCAGCGGCGCCGGCACCTTCGCGTTCTGCGAGAACCTCTCCCCGGTGGACGTCCCGAGCTCCAAGCCGTACTGCGTCGAGACCCTGAACTTCGCGCAGGCCCCGGACTGGAGCACCCTGGGCGGCAACGGCAAGGCGGGCTCCGTGCCCTCCACCCCCGCGCTGCACTTCACCTACGAGGAGCCGGGATCGCGTGAGGTCGCCGCCGAGCTGGCCGTCACGCTCACCGGTGGCACCGACCTGAGCGACTACGAGTCGCTGTCCTTCCGGGTCAGCCCCGATGAGTTCGTCGTCGGGAGCACCGAGCTGGACGTGGAGCTGCTGGACGGCGCCGGCGGTTCGGCCGAGGTCTCCGCCGAGGAGTTCGGCGCGGCGCTGGAGGTCCTGCCGGGCCTGGAGTACCCGCTGCGCAAGGTCCTGCTGCAGCAGCTGACGATCCCGCTGACCGAGTTCGAGGGCGTCGACCTGACGGACGTGCGTCAGGTGCGCTTCAACGCCCCGCAGGAGTCCGGGGGCGTGCTGCTCTCGGACCTGGCGGCGCTCGCGCCCGCCACGGTGGGCACCCCCGAGATCTCCGCGCGCCCGCTGGTGACGGTGCCGGAGGTGCGGGTCGAGGAGGGTTCCGGCGTCGGGAGCGTGGAGGTGCCGCTGGTGCTCTCCGCCCCCGCCGAGGAGACCTCCGAGGCCTACCTCACGGTGCTCGGATCGGCGACCGGTTCGGTCGGCAACCTCATGGAGAAGGTGACCTTCGCCCCGGGTGAGCAGTGCGTCGCGGTCGAGGTGCCGCTGGTGGGCAACACGACCACCAGTTCGGCCACGACGGCCACGTTCGTCACGAACGCCTCCAACACCCAGACCGGTGTCACGATCGGCGACTCCTTCGGCGCGATCATCGTGCGGGAGGACGACGCCGTGGTCAGCGGCGAGGAGGAGCTGACGCTGGCCGATCCGGTCGGCGTGCAGGGTGACGCCTGCGCCGAGGCGATGGCGACCACGGGTGAGCTCACGGCCCACCCGGCCACCACCACCCCGGGCTCCCCGGTCACCGTGACGGCGTCGGGCTTCCGCACCGGCGAGGCGGTGACGATCACGCTCGACGGCGTGGAGGTCGCCACGGTCGTGAGCGCCGACGGGTCCGTCGAGGCCGAGGTGATCCTCGCCGAGGACGCCTCCTACGGGGCGCACGCGCTGCTGGCCACCGGTGCCGGCTCGGGCTACAGCGCCGCGGGTGAGGTCACCGTCGGTTCGCCGTTCGTGGATGTGTCGGTGGAGAACATGTTCTTCACCGAGATCGCCTGGCTGGCCGAGCAGGGCATCTCCACCGGCTGGAGCACCCCGCAGGGCCAGGAGTACCGACCCCTGCAGCCCATCGCCCGTGACGCCATGGCCGCCTTCCTGTACCGGATGGCCGAGGTGGAGGACTACACACCCCCCACCACCTCACCCTTCGCCGACGTGGCCACGAGCAACCAGTTCTACACCGAGATCGCCTGGCTGGCCGAGCAGGGCATCTCCACCGGCTGGAGCACCCCGCAGGGCCAGGAGTACCGACCCCTGCAGCCCATCGCCCGTGACGCCATGGCCGCCTTCCTGTACCGGATGGCCGAGGTGGAGGACTACACACCCCCCACCACCTCACCCTTCGCCGATGTGGCCACGGGCAACCAGTTCTACACCGAGATCGCCTGGATGCAGACCACCGGCATCTCCACCGGCTGGGAGGGCAACAACGGCACCAGCCTCTACCGGCCCCTGACCGACGTCGCCCGCGACGCCATGGCCGCCTTCCTCTACCGCTACGACCACCTGGAGGACTGACCCCCACCACCACCCCCACACCAGCGCGGGCCCCGGGAGCACACGCTCCCGGGGCCCGCCCTGTGCTGCCCGAGCCCTCCGCCACCACCGGGCCCGGTTTGACCCGTGCCGTAACGTGCTCGGGACACATGTACGACGACCGGAAAGGACAGTGATGTCCGACCAGGGGTTCCAGATCGCCGCCGTAGTGGTCTACTTCGCGCTGATGCTCGGCATCGGCTACTACGCCTACCGCAAGACCGCCAGTGACCTCGGCGGCTACATGCTCGGCAGCCGGGGGCTGCGGCCGAGCGTCGCCGCCCTCTCCGCCAGCGCCTCCGACATGTCCGGGTGGCTGCTGCTCGGCCTCCCGGGCGCCATCTACGCCGCCGGCCTGATCGAGGCATGGATCGCCATCGGCCTGATCATCGGCGCGTGGCTCAACTGGACGTACGTGGCGCCCAGGTTGCGGGCCTACTCCGAGATCTCCGACAACGCCATCACGATCCCGAGCTTCTTCGCCAAGCGCATCAAGGGGAATGTGCGGCCGCTGCGGATCTCCGCCGCGATCGTGATCCTCGCGTTCTTCACCTTCTACGTCTCCTCCGGGATGGTGGCGGCCGGGAAGTTCTTCGTCAGTTCCTTCGGGTGGAACTACCTGGCCGGGATGGGGCTGGTGGCGGTCATCACGCTCGCCTACACCCTCTTCGGCGGGTTCCTCGGCGCCACCCTGACCGATGTGGCGCAGGGCCTGTTGATGTTCGCGGCGCTGATCGCGGTGCCGATCGTGGCCGTGGTCCAGATGGGCGGCATCACCGAGACGGCGAACGCCATCACCGCGGTGAACCCGGAGGCGTTCAACCTGTTCGCGGGGATCAGCGAGGACGGCGCCCTGCTGTGGACGATCGGTCTGATCTCCACCGCCGCGTGGGGCCTGGGCTACTTCGGTCAGCCGCACATCATCGTGCGCTTCATGGCGCTGCGCACCCCGGCGGAGGCCAAGGTGGGCAAGCGGATCGCCATCAGCTGGATGGCGCTGACCGCCGCCGGCGCGATCGCCACCGCATTGATCGGCATCGGCTACTTCGCGCAGAACCCGGACGCCAGCCTGGCCGATCCGGAGACGGTGTTCCTGGTGCTGAGCCAGGTGTTCTTCCACCCGTTCGTGGCCGGCCTGGTCCTGGCCGCGGTGCTGGCGGCGATCATGTCGACGATGTCCTCCCAGCTCGTGGTGTGCTCCTCCGCGCTCGTGGAGGACCTGTACAACATGGTCGGCAAGCGCTCCTCCGACCGCGCCCAGCTGATCCTGGGCCGCGTGGGTGTGCTCGCGGTGGCGGTCGTGGCCGCCCTGCTCGCCCTGGACCAGAACGCCGCGGTGCTGGACCTGGTGGCGTTCGCGTGGGCCGGCTTCGGTGCCGCGTTCGGACCGATCGTGTTGCTGTCGCTGTACTGGAAGAAGCTGACCGCCGAGGGCGCGATGGCCGGTCTGGTGACCGGTGCGATCGTGGTGGGCGTGTGGGGCAACGTGCCCGCGCTGACCGGCGCGATGTACGAGATCGTGCCCGGGTTCCTGCTCAACCTGCTGGTGGCCGTGGTGGTCAGCCGGATGACCGCACCGGAGAACCCGGGCGTGGAGCAGGAGTTCGACGAGATGGTCGAGGAGGTCACAGGCTGACCGAGTCGAGCCCCCGCGGCTCGGGGGCGGCAGTGGGCATGGGGAACCACGCACCCAGTCGCCGCTCCTGAAGTGACTGCAGGGCTCGGGGGCCGATCCGCTCGGCGAGGCAGAACGCCCCGTCGAGCGGGTCGCCCACGGCCCGCGTGACCTCCGCGCCCGGCAATCGGCGCAGGACTTCCGCGCGAAGCGCCTGCGCGGTCACGCCGCCCTCGGAGACGACACCGCCCGTCCAGGTCACGCGGCGCGAGGCTCCCGGGAACGCCGCCGCACACAGCGTGCGAGCCAGTTCCCTGCCGGCCTCTCGACAGATCGCCGCACTGAGGTCGTCACCCTCGAGCGCGAGCTGGGCCACGGGGCGGGCGGCGCGCGCGAGGATCCCGGCGCGTTCGTCACTGGTGTAGAGCTGCGCCGCCCAGGAATCCACCTCCCCCAGCTCGGCCGTGAGCGCCTCGCGCAGGCGCACCGGGTCCATGCGGCGGCCGTCCACAGCCTCCACGACGGCGCGCATCGCCTGGCGGCCGATCCAGGCCCCGCCGCCGAGGTCACCGAGCAGGTGCCCCCAACCGTCGACCACCCGCCAGGACGTGGCCATGTCGGTGCCGAGGCCGACCGAACCGGTCCCGGCCGCGACCATCGCACCGGGATGTCCGTCCAGGGCGCCGACGGCGGCCGTCACGGCGTCGGAGACGATCAGGACCTCGCTGCGTGGGAGGTCCGCCCGCACCCGTTCGGCCACGGAGCCGAGGTCGCCTCCCAGACCGACGATCCCGGTTGCGCCGATCACCACGAGCGTCGGCCCCTCACGCAGGTCCTCACCGGCGACGGGGCCTGCGGCCTCGAGCGCCAGGGCCAGGACCCGCGAGACGACACCCGCGAGACCGAGTCCCGCCTGCGAGATCGACATCCCTGGCCCCTGGAGCCGGGGCGAGCAGGAGGACCCCCACCGCTGCCATCGCGCCCGGCTCCCCGACCCACCGACGTCGATCGCGAGACGGTGCCACGACCTGCGGTCCATTGACCTCATCGCCGCAGCTCCGCACCCGTGGCACGCAGCGCCCGACGGACGACGCCGCCGTGCGCACGCAGCAGCTCACGATCCGCGGCGAGGTCCTGGGGCTCGATGCCGGCATGGTCCCGCAGCGTCCGCAGGAGGGCGAGCGGCAGGTCCCCCTGCGCCTCCTGCAGCGCGGGAGCGCACTCCCGGGGGCTGGCTCCGCAGGCCTGGGCGAGCAGACGCAAGGCGCGAGCGCGCAACTTCTCGTTCGTCGGGCGGACGTCCACCATGAGATTGGAGTAGGTCTTGCCGAGGCGCACCATCGCGGCAGTCGAGAACATATTGAGCGCCATCTTCTGTGCGGATGCCGCCTTCATGCGGGTCGACCCGGTGATCACCTCCGGGCCGGTGTCCAGGACCACACCGATGTCGGCCAGAGCGAGGAGTTCAGCCTCGGGGTTGGCCGTGACCAGGGCGGTGGTCGCACCGATGCGGCGCGCGAACTCCAGCGCACCGCGCACGTACGGGGTCCGCCCGGAGGCCGCGAGGCCCACCACCAGGTCCTGGCGCTGCAGTCCTGCGAGGTCAGCGGCGCCGAGCGCGGGGTCGTCCTCGGCGCCCTCCACCGCCTCCAGCATGGCGGCAGCGCCACCCGCGAGGTGTGCGCGGAACCACTCCGTGCCCACCCCGTAGGTCGGAAGCAGTTCGACCGCGTCGAGCACCCCGATGCGCCCGGAGGTGCCGGCTCCGAGGTAGTGCACCTTCCCGCCCCCGGTGATGGCCTGCACGGCGGCGTCGACCAGGGCCGCGATCCGGCCGGCCGCGGCATGCACCGCGACGGCTACCCGGTGATCCTCGGTCGCAATCGTCTCCACGATCTCGGATGCGGACATCAGATCGATCGCCATCGTGCGCGGGTTGCGCTCCTCGGTGGGCGAGCGCAGCGCGGCGAGTTCGCACCGCTGCGCCTCGTCGGTGGCCTCGATTCCGGCCTGAACGTTCACGTGACCTTGCCTCTCGTCGTGTCCGCACGCGCGAACAGACTGAAAGTATCACTCAGGCGGCACGGTGTCCATGAAAGTTGCGTTCACTGGCGGCGAGCCACGGCCTCGTAGGTCCGGCGCAGGAGTTCGCTCGACTCCCCGAAGGTCTCCTGAGCCGTGCGGATGAACAACACGTCCAGCACGGCATGCTGGGCGCTGCGGCTGGCCATCGCGCCCGAGCGGAAGCGCCTCTCGGTGGCGCGGGTGGTGAGCACGATGTCCGCACGGTGGGCGAGCGGGGAATCCGGGTCGTTCGTCACCGCGATGGCCGTAGCGCCTGCTTCCAGCGCCACATCGAGCACGCTCAGCACCTCACCCGTCCGCCCGGAGTGCGAGACGGCGAGGACACAGTCGCCGGGGGCGAGGACCGCGGCGGAGGGCAGGGCGAGATGAACGTCGGGGCTGTAGGCGCACGAGTGGCCGATGCGGCGCAGTTTCTGGTGCAGGTCCTGAGCGGTGAGTCCGCTGGCGCCGAATCCGACGATCTCGATCCGGCGCGCCGCGACCACCGAGGCCACCGCGCGCTCGAGGCTGTCGCGATCCAGTGATCGCAGGGTCTGCTCGATCGCGCTGACCTCGTGGAACCGCACCTTGGCGATCACGTCCTCGATGCCGTCTGCCGGATCGATCTCGTCGGTGTCGAGTTCGAACCGTTCCAGCTCGGCCTGACCGCGGCTGACGGTGGCCGCCATGGCGATGCGGAACTCTCGGTAACCCGAGAACCCCACCGACTGGCAGAATCGCGCGACCGTGGCCGGCGAGACCTCGCACAGGATCGCGAGGTCGCCCGCCGTGGCATCCAGGAGGGCCTCGGGACGTTCCAGGACGACGGCTGCGACCTTTCCCTCCTGAGCGCTCAACCGGTCCCGGGAGAGACGGACGAGTTCCAGTGCGTCCTGCTGCATGTGGACCCTCACTCTCGTGGTCGCAGCGCCGGGTGCGGCACCGGTGCGTCGTCGTCGGCATCGTATCGCCGCCGCGTGCCCCGGCGGCGTGCGGGGGACACCCGTACGGCGTCGACCCGCCCCAGCACCGGCGGCAGGACGAGAGCGACGGGGCCGGGTGAGAACTGTCCCAACACCCGCCCCTGATGGGGGGACCCGGGCAGCCGGATGGGGACCCCGCACCAGCTGAGGTACCCGATGAGGGCGAACATCACCGATTCCTTGAACTCGGCCGCGATCCCCCACCGGTCGCTCGACTCCACCGGGATCCCCTGCTCCCTGCACGCGGCCCGCAGCCAGGCCATGAGAGTCGGGTTGCGTGCGCCACCACCGGAGACGATCAGGCGTGCTGGACTCTCGGGCAGCCCCCTCAGCGCCTCGGCGACGGTGCTCACCGTGAGCGAGGTCAGGGTCGCGACGAGGTCCCGGGTGGCGGGTCTCGGCGCACCGGAACCGGCGAGACACTCCTCCAACCAGTGGGGACCGAACGTCTCCCGACCGGTGGTGCCGCGCTGCCCGCTCGCCAGGTAGGGGTGCGCGCGGAGCCTGGCCAGCAACGCGTCGTCGATCCTGCCGCTCGCCGCGTATCGCCCGTCCCGGTCGTAGCGCTGCAGGCCACACGATGCCGCGACCACCACATGGTCGATGAGGGCGCACCCGGGGCCGGTGTCCCACGCGAGCACGCCACCATCCGGTGCCACGACCTGCAGATTGGCGATGCCCCCGAGATTCAGCGTTGCCTGTGCCCGCCCCTGGGCTCGTGCGACATCGCCGAGCAGGAGTCGGTCCAGCACGGCCATCAGCGGCGCACCCGCCCCGCGTGCGGCGATGTCGCTCAGCCGCAACTGGGACAGCACGGGAGCACCGAAGGCCTCGGCGATCCAGGGTGCGGCGCCGAGTTGCAGGGATCCCCGGGTGGCACCGCCCTGCACCCAGTGGTGCACGGTCTGGCCGTGGGAGACCACCAGGTCCACACGCTCCCGGCTCGAGCGCGGACCAAGAACGGCAGCGGCGTCACCGAACGCCTGTCCGAGCAGGGTGTCGACCTCGCACATCTCCGCTGCGGTCGTGGCGCGCCCGTGAGCCAGCGTGATCACCTGCTCCCGGAGGCGCGCCGGCATCTCGATCGTCTCCTGGAGGAGGGGACGCAACTGCAGCACCGTGCGGTCCGCGCTGCGGTGGGGCCGGATATCGACCAGGGCGACGTCGATGCCGTCCGCCGAGGTCCCCGACTGCAGTGAGACGATCCTCATCGCGACCCGGCCACGAGTTCGGCTACCACGTCGGCTGTCACCCGGGAGTCACCCAGGGTGGTGATCGCGAGGACACCCTCGGGAAGCACGGCCGGGAGCCCGAGGTTGACCACCAGGCTGCCGGGGGCGTGCGCGAGGACCCCCCTCAGGGCATCGCGTTGCTCGCCACCCTCGTGGAGGTCGTCACACAGCACGATCCCGCCCTCGCGCGGCAGGTCCGCCGCCGATCGGATCAACGCAACCCGCTCCAGGCCGGCGCGCGCGAGCGCGTCCAGCAGGTGCGGGGGGCGATGCTCGACGGCCATGGTGGGCCGGGGCCGAAGGTCCAGCACGGCGCGGACCGGCCCCCCTCCCACCGGCTGCACGTCCTGTGCCGTGCGCGCGAGCACCTCGCGCACCAGCGGGCGGAAGTCCCGGTCGTGCCGACCGGCACGCCCCCTGATGCCGCCGCAGCGGTGACCGAGTGCGGCCACGCGTGCCCCGGCCTCCTGGAGCCGGGACAGCGGCAGCCGCCCGGCGAGCACCGCATCGGTGATCGCCTCGCGCATGCGCAGGAAGTCCTCTTCGTCGCTGCCCGCCACGCGCCCAGGGTTCGCGGGGTTGCCCACGCAGAGCAGGTCCGCTCCGGCGCGCAGGGCGGCCACCGCCCCTTCCCCCGGGCCCACGGTGGCGCTGATGGCCGCCATATCGAGTGCGTCGGTGACGATGACCCCGGTGAACCCCTCCTCGCGCGCCAGTTCGGCCACGCGCGCGGAGAGCGTGGCCGGCCCCGCTCCCAGGGGAGGCACTGTGAGGTGAGCGGTCATGAGGGCATCGACGCCGGCGGCGATGGCGGCGCGGAACGGAGGGAGGTGAACCGTCTGCAGGTCCTGCAGGCTGCCGCGGAAGACCGGGGAGCCGACGTGGGAGTCCACCACGGTGTCGCCGTGCCCGGGGAAGTGCTTGGCGCAGGCCCGTGCTCCCGCCGCGTGCAGACCCTGCACCATCGCCGTCACATGACGAGCCACCAGGGCCGGGTCCCCACCGAAGGATCGAACGCCGATCACCGGGTTGCGCGGGTCCGTGTTGACGTCGGCCACAGGCCCCAGCACGACGTCGATCCCCACCTCGGTGCACCGTGTCCCCAACGCCACGCCGACCTCGCGGGTCCGGGCGGTGTCGTCGATGCGACCGAGCTGGGCGTGACTGGGCAGGGGCGAGCCGAGTCGCTGGTCCAGGCGGGTGACCGTCCCGCCCTCCTCGTCCGAGGCGACCATGACGTGGGGACCCCACGCGTGCAGGGACCGGGTCAGCTCGCGCACCCGTTCCGGGTCGTGCGGGTCGATGTTCTGCCCGAACAGGACCACCCCGGGCAGTCCGTCGTCCAGCGCCCGCGCGAGCCACGGCGGAACGGTGGTGCCCAGGAAGCCCGGCCACAGGACGGCGGTCGCGGCGCGTCGCAGGTAGGTGAGGTCGGCCATCTCAGCCCTTCACCGCCCCGGCCACGAGGCCGCCGGAGATACGGGACTGCACGATGACGAAGAAGATCACCACGGGGATCGTCATCACGGTCGAGGCGGCCATCACCGATCCCCAGTCGTTGGAGTACTCCCCGAAGAACTGCTTCAGGCCGATGGCCACGGTGTAGCTGTGCGTGTTCCCGCCCAACAGTGTCATGGCGAAGATGAACTCGTTCCATGCCGTGATGAAGGCGAACACACTGGTGGCCGCCAGACCGGGTGCCGTGAGGGGAAGAAGCACCGAGCGGAACATCCGGCCCCAACTCGCACCGTCGATGAACGCCGCCTCCTCCAGTTCCACCGGGATGGCCGCCACGAATCCCCGCAACATCCAGATGCCGAACGGCAGCGAGAACGCGACGTACACCAGGGCGAGTCCGGCGAGTTGTCCCAGCAGGCCCAGGTCCCGCACCTGGACGAACAGCGGGATCACCAGTGCTTCCAGGGGGACCATCTGCACGGCAAGGACCATGAGCAGGACCGTGGTGCGCAGCCGGAACCGGAAGCGGGCCACGGCCACCGCGGCCAGGAGCGCGACCACACCCGAGCAGACCACCGTCACCAACGCGATGACGGCGGAGTTGCGCAGGAACAGCCCGAGGCCGCCCTCGGTGAAGACCCCGGAGAAGTGCGACCACGTCCAGGTGATGTCCAGCGGGTGCCGGCGGGACTGGCCCGCTCCGGCGTCGAAGGCGCTCAGCACCATCCAGAGCACCGGGAAGAGCGAGAAGGCCACCACCGCGGCAGCGGCGATGCCCGTGAGTATCCGGGCGGGCATGCCCGTGGCAGTCCTCACAGCTGATCCTCCTTCATGAGTGTGCGGATGTAGACGACCGTGATCGCCATGAGCACGGCCGTCAGCAGCACGGCGATCGCCGCACCGAATCCGTACCGGTTCTGCCCGAAGCTCTCCACGTAGGACCACACCCCGAGGTTGAGCACCTCGCGGTTGGAGCCCGCGCCCCCGGGCATGAGGTAGACCTGCGCGAACACCTTGAAGTCCCAGATCGTCGAGAGGATGATCACCACCACGAAGACCTGCCGGATCGAGGGAACGACGAGCGAGAAGAACCGGCGCACCGGACCGGCGCCGTCCAGCGAACCCGCTTCGAGCATCTCCTGGGGCACCCCCAGCAGCCCCGCAAGCACCGTGACCGCCACGAACGGGAAACTGTGGTGCACCACGTTCAGCCCGGCGATGAGGTAGAAGGTGAGCCGCCCGGTGAACCAGTTGACCGGCGTCTCCATCAGGCCCAGCGCCATGAGCGTCTGGTTGACCACGCCGCCGTCGGCGTCGAAGATCCACACCCACACGTAGGTCCCGGTGACCGCCGGCATGGCCCACGCCACCATCACGGCCGTACCCACCACGACCCGCCAGGTGGGGCTCAGTCGCGACATGAGGATGGCAACGAGGGTGCCCAGCACGACGGTGGCGATGACGACGACGACGGCGAACCCGAGGGTGTTGACCAGGGCCACCCGCCACAGTTGCGGATCCTGGAGCACCTCCAGGTAGTTGGCCACCCCGATGTAGTTGCTCTCCCCCGTGCGGATCTCCCGCAGCCCGTAGTCCTGCAGCGAGAACAGGACCACGCGCAGCAGGGGCCACAGCAGCAGGCCCGCGAAGACGAGCAGTGCCGGGGTCAGCAGCAGCCAGGGACGCGTCGCGGTCATCGCACGTGCACCTCGGGGTCGTCGCACCCGGGACGCCCCGCGGGCCGGGGTCCCCGCTGGGCGCGGGGACCTCGACCTGCCCACTCGAGTGGTCATCTGGTTCAACACCCGCGGACCTACTCGCCGTTGAGGAGCTCGGTCATCTCCGAGGCCGCCGCCTGGCTGGCCTGGGAGACGGTGGACTTCCCCGACAGGATCGACTGCATCATGGTCGGCACCGACTTCTTCGCCTGCACGGCGGCGAATGCGGGGGTGACCGGGAGCGCGGCGCCGCCCTCGACCATCTGGACGGCGAACGGGGTGACCAGCGGGTCTCCGGAGGCCACGGCGGACTCCATCAGCGTCTGCTCCCCGGGGAAGTATCCGGTGCCCTCGACCCACTCGGCGGCGAAGTCGCCCGTGGTCATCATCCTGACCAGTTCGAAGGCCAGGTCGCGGTCCTGCGCCGTGTCGAAGATGCTCAGGTGCGAGCCGCCGAGCACCGCGGGTGCGATACCCCCGTCACGACCGGGGATCGGCATCGCGCCGATCTTGCCCTCGAGGTCGGGGTTCTTCTCGAGGATGGCGCTCGGGGTCCAGGATCCCATGATGGCCATGGCGACATCCCCACTGGCGAAGGCGTCCAGCAGGTCGGTCTCCTTCCAGGTGGTGGCCCCGGCGGTGGAGAAGTCGTGCTCGAGGGCCAGCGAGGTGAGGAAGTCGATGCCCTCCTGGGACTGCTCGGAGTCCAGGCCGCTGACCCAGGCGCCATCGGTCTGGGTGGCGACCTGCCCACCGGCGCCCCAGACGAACGGGTACACCAGTTGCTCGGCGTCGCCGGGCACGGGGAACGGGATGAGCTCGGGCCGCTCGGCGGCGATGACCTCGGCGGCGTCCACGAGTTCGGCCCACGTCGTCGGTTCCTGCAGCCCCAGGTCATCGAAGACGTCGGCGCGGTAGAGCACGGCGCGCACCCCGGCGTACCAGGGCATGCCGTACAGCTCGCCCTCGTAGGTGCCCGAGTCCACCAGGCCCTGCACGAGGTCGCCCTCCAGCCCGGCCGCGGCCACCATCTCATCGATGGGAGCCAGCGCCCCCGACGCCGCGAACTCCGCGGTCCACGTGGTGCCCGTCTCCGCGACATCCGGGGTGGTGCCACCGGCGATCGCCGTCACGAAGCGGTCGTGGGCGTCAGCCCACTGCACCTCCTCGAAGACGACCGGGACGCCGGTCTCCTCCTCGAACGCCGCACCCACGCGGTCGTAGTAGCTCTGGGTGTCCGGATTGGTGCCCTTCATGATCCAGACGGTCATCGACTCCGGCGTGGAGTCCTCCTGTGGCGCGGCCGAGCAGCCGGACAGGACGAGTGCGGCGGCCGCGAGCAGGGTTGCGGGCAGGGCATAGCGAGGCATGGTTCTCCTAGAGATGGACGGGGTGGGACGGAAGAGAGTTCGCCGGCGAGGCGGTCAGCGGCGCGCGAGATGGCGGCGCACCAGCAGGCCGCCGCCGATGCACAGCAGGCCCAGTGCCGCCGGCACCGAGTACCCCGCGATGCCGGTGGCGGCCAGCGCCCCGGTGGCGGGAGTCGCGTTCGGCGGCGAGGAGGGGGCGGGAGGCTCTGGAGCAAGGGAGGAACCGACCTCCCCCGGGGTCGGGGCGGGCGTGTGCGTCGGGGTGGACGTCGCAGTCGAGGTGGGCGAGGTGGTGGGTGAACCGGTGGGCGACGGCGAGCCCGTGGCTGAGGGCTCTGCGGTCGGGGTAGGGGTCGGGGTGGGGACGTGACCCTCGACGGCGACCACGGCCTGACTCTCCTGACCTGCGGCGTTCACGGCCGAGACACTCCAGCGGGTGGACTGCGCGCTGTCCGCGGGAAGGTCCCATCCCAACGCGCCGGCACCGCCGCCCCACACCACATCCACGAGTTCGGACCACTCGCCGGTCCCGGTCTCGGCGTGCTGCGCACGCACCGCGTACCACCGGGTGGCGGCCGGATCGGCCGCGTCCCAGTCCAGACGTCCCTCGGAGAGGGTGACCTCCAGCGGCGCCTGGGGCGCGCCGTCACCCAGCCAGCTCTTCTCCGGCACCAGGTGCGGATCCGCGAACGCCTCGCTGCGCAGGTGGGTGATCGCCGCGTTCTTCGCCTCGTGCCGCGCGACCTGTGCGCCGGGCAGCGCGGCGGTATCGCTGGGGATCATATCGTTGTAACTGAACAGCACGCTGCCGTGGATCCCCGGGAGAAGGGCATTGAACCGCATCTGGTTGGCGACCTCGTGCGGGTTCAGCCACGCCGTCTCCCAGCCACCGTTCGTCACGTGCTTGTACAGGGCGTGGCCGGTGTAGATCTGGACGCGACTGTGCTCGGCCTGGGTGCTCCACCACTGCGCGAGCTCTCCGTAGGGAGCCGCTGCCTGGTCGAAGCTCCAGTAGATCTGCGGTACCAGGTAGTCGACCAGTTCCTCCTCGACCCAGCGGCGGGTGTCGGCGAACACGCTGCCGGAGTAGGTCTGTGAGGAGCTCACGGGTGTGTGGGAACCCGCGGGGTGCAGTTCCTGGTGTTCCCAGATCCCGAACGGGCTGACCCCGAGTTGGACCGCGCTGCCGCGGGAGGCGTTGTGCTCGCGGATCACCTCACCCACCTGGGTGATGAGCGCAGAGACGTTGTCACGGCGCCACTGCTCGACGCCGGCCGCGGTGTCGGGGTACCCCGCGGTGATGCCGTGTGCCTCGAAGGTCGCCCGGTCCTCCCCAGCCTCCCCGAAGAGCACGGTCTCGCCGTCCACCGTGATGCGGTACGGGTAGAAGTAGTCATCGAAGTGGATCGCGTCGATGTCATAGCCGGAGACGAGTTCTGCGACGGTGTCGGCCACGTGCTGACGCACCGCCGGAAGGCCGGGATCCAGGAAGAGCTTGCCGTCGAAGCGCAGCACCTCCTCGGGATGGAGTGCTGCATACCCCGTGGGTGCCAGGAGGTCGGCCTCCACGAGCGCGGCGATGTAGTCGGTGACGCTGAGCGCGTGCACCTCCTCGGCGCTCAATCCGAGGCCGGTCAGCACGGCAGGGTCGGAGTCGCGCGAGACGGTCACGCGGTAGGGGTTGAGCCACGCGTGGAACTCCATCCCCTCCTCGTGCGTGCGCGCCACCATCAGGTCGAGCGGGTCGAATCCTGGGTCCTGCCCCTGACGGCCGGTGAGGAAGGTCGACCACGGGTTGATCGCCGAGCGGTAGAAGGCATCGGCCTGGGGCCGTACCTGGAAGATCACCGCGTTCATGTTCCAGTCCACGAAGTCCCCCAGCACGCGGTCGTACTCCTGCGCATACTGCTCGGCGGAGTCGACGCGGGGGAAGTTGAGGTTGGAGACCGTCGCCACCCAGGCACTCGCGAATGCGCGCTCCTGCTCGGCGGGGTGAGCGGCGAGTTGCACGCTCTGCGCTGATCCCGGGTACAGCGGGACCTCGCGGGTGGTGTCGTACCCGAGACTCCCGTCGCTCAGCGTGACGAACGGGTGAAGGACCTGGTGCGGCTCGCCGACCGCCGCGGTACCCATGAGCGCCGCGAGCACCACCGCCACGCCGCTGAAGACATACGACCTCTGCACGTCTCATCCCATCTACGATGGTCCGCCGACTTCGCCGGACCCGTGCGCCGCCATGGAGCACGGTCATGAAAGTAACGTTCAGCAGGGCCCCTGTCAATGAAACTTCTACTCAGATACGCGGGAACATCCTCGGGTGGCCCGTGGTTACATGCAAGTGAATGCACCATCCCGCGAGACCCCGGAGGCCATCGTGCAGTTCGGCATCATGTCCGTCAGCGACATCACCCGCGACCCCGTCAGCGGCACCACGCCCAGCGAGGCCGAGCGGATCGCCTCGATCGTGCGGATCGCGCGCAAGGCCGAGGAGGTGGGCCTGGACGTCTTCGCGATCGGCGAGCACCACAACCCGCCGTTCTTCTCCTCCGCCCCCACCACCCTGCTCGCCCACATCGGCGCGCTGACCGAGCGCCTGGTGCTGACCACCTCCACCACGCTGATCACCACGAACGACCCGGTGCGCATCGCCGAGGAGTACGCGATGCTGCAGCACCTGGTGGGCGGCCGGATGGACCTCATGCTCGGGCGCGGCAACACCGCCCCCGTCTACCCCTGGTTCGGGCAGGACATCCGCCAGGGCCTCCCCCTGGCGCTGGAGAACTACAACCTGCTGCACCGGCTCTGGCGCGAGGACGTGGTGGACTTCGAGGGCCACTTCCGCACCCCGCTGCAGGGCTTCACCGCCACCCCCCGCCCGCTGGACGGCGTGGCCCCCTTCGTGTGGCACGGTTCCATCCGCACGCCGGAGATCGCCGAACAGGCCGCGTACTACGGCAACGGGTTCTTCGCCAACCACATCTTCTGGCCGCCGGAGCACACCAAGCGCATGGTCGACTTCTACCGGCAGCGCTTCGAGCACTACGGGCACGGCACGGCCGGTGAGGCGATCGTGGGCCTGGGCGGGCAGCTCTTCCTGGGCCGGACCTCCCAGGAGGCGCGCGAGCGGTTCCGCCCCTACTTCAACGCCGCCCCGGTCTACGGCAACGGCCCGACCCTGGAGTCCTTCAGCACCCAGACGCCACTCAGCGTGGGCAGCCCGGCCGAGGTCATCGACAAGACCCTGGGGTTCCGGGAGTACGCCGGGGACTACCAGCGTCAGCTCTTCCTCATGGACCACGCCGGGCTGCCGGAGTCCCTGGTGATGGAGCAGCTGGAGATGCTCGGCAGTGAGGTGCTGCCCACCCTGAGGGCCGAGACGCAGGCGCGCCGCGCCCCGGGGACCCCGGACGCCCCCACGCACGCCGCGCGGGTCGCGACACAGTTCCCCGACGGCGTGGGCCGCCAGGTGCGTCCGCTCGCCAACCGCGGCGACAACGTGACCGGCGGGTCCCCGTACGAGGACTCCGAGTTCGTGGCCACCTACCCGACCCTGTAGCGCCCGCCTGCCACCCACCCAGCCGCCCGACAGCCGCCACCCGCCAGCCGCCCAGCAACACCCGCCGCAAGGAGAGCACCGTGACCGCCCATCGCCTCGTCGTCGTGAACGCCGGCACCTCCGACCCCTCGGCCACCCGGATGCTCGCCGACCGGGCCGCCGCCCGGGTGACCCGCGCCGCGGGTGAGGTCGGGGAGGAGGTGCGGATCGACGTCGTCGACCTGCGTCAGCTCCTGCCGGAACTGCCCGGGGCGCTGGCCTCGCGGCACCTGGGTGAACAGTTCACGCGCGCGGTGGACCTGCTCGCCCAGGCCGACGGCGTGATCGCGGCCGGCCCCGTGTACGCCGCCGGACCCAGCGGCCTGTTCACCTCCTTCTTCCAGGTGCTGGACACCGATCTGCTCATCGGCAAGCCGGTGCTGCTGGCCGCCACGGCCGGCACCGCGCGGCACGCCCTGGTGGTGGACGGGGAGATGCGCTCGATGTTCGCCTACCTGCGGGCGCTGCCGGTGCCCACGAGCCTGTTCGCGGCGAGCGAGGACTGGGGCGACGGCGCGCTGGAGGGTCGCATCGAGCGCGCGGCCCGCGAACTGGTGCTGCTCATGCGCTCCGGGTTCGCCCGCGCCGTGCGGGAGGAGACCTGGGGCGCCTACCAGCACGAGTTCGGCTCCGCGGGTGACACCGGCGAGGTGAGCGTGGACACCGACCTGATGCGGCTGGCCACCGGCGGCCGCTACACGCCCAGAGCGAACTGACACCCGCTCGCACGGGGACCGCGGGGGCGCGGGCGTAGCGTGAGGAGCGATGAGTACCGCAACCAGCACGCAGATCCTGCTCGCCTCCCGCCCCACCGGGTGGCCCTCCCCCGAGAACTTCACCACCACCACGACCGAGCTCGCCGAGCTCGCCCCCGGCGAGGTCCGGGTGCGCAACGAGTTCGTCTCCGTGGATCCCTACATGCGCGGCCGGATGAACGACTCCCGCTCCTACGTGGCCCCGTACGCGCTGGGTGAGCGCATCACCGGCGGCGCCGTCGGGCGCGTGATCGCCTCCGCGGACGGCACGCTGGCCGAGGGCACGCTGGTGCTGCACCAGCACGGCTGGAGCGACACGATCCAGGCGCCCGCCGCCACCTTCAGCGCCCTGCCGGAGGTGCCCGGGGTGCCCAGCTCGCTGCACCTGCACATCCTCGGGATGACCGGGATGACCGCCTACGTGGGGCTCACCGCGATCGCGCAGCTGCGCGAGGGCGAGACGGTGTTCGTCTCCGGAGCCGCGGGTGCCGTGGGCACCGCCACCGGCCAGCTCGCGAAGCTGCTCGGCGCCGGGCGGGTCATCGGCTCGGCGGGCAGCCCCGAGAAGGTGGCGCTGCTGACGCAGAAGTACGGCTACGACGCCGCGTTCGACTACAAGGACGGCGACGTGGCCGGGCAGCTCGCCGCGGCGGCCCCCGAGGGCATCGACGTCTTCTTCGACAACGTGGGTGGGGACCACCTCGAGGCGGCCCTCGCGGCGTTCAACGACGGCGGCCGCGCCGCGCTGTGCGGGGCGATCTCCGCCTACAACGCCACCGAGGCACCCGCCGGACCGCGCAACCTGACCAACCTCATCACCCGCGGGTTGCGCCTGGAGGGCTTCACCCTGGGCCACTACCTGCACCTGGCCGGGGAGTTCCGCGAGCGGGTGACCCCGTGGTTCGCCGAGGGCCGGATCGCCTACGACGAGACGGTCGTGGACGGCATCGAGAACACCGTGGAGGCCTTCCTCGGCATGATGCGCGGGCAGAACACCGGCAAGATGCTCGTGCGCATCTGACGCGAGACGGGGGGTGGCGCGGTGAGGTAAGGCTCACCTACGCTGGTGTCATGTCGATCCTTGCCGCACCGCACGCCCCCGTCACCCGCGAGCTGCACCCGCTGCACGCGCGCGGCCTCACGGTGAGCGACGTCGTCGACCTCTCCCCCGTGATGCGGCGCATCACCTTCACCCTCGACGAGGGCGACGCCGACGTGCCGGCCCCGGCGATGGCGCCGGCCGACCACATCAAGCTCGCCTTCCCCGACGCGGCGGGCGAGCTGCGCGCGCCGCGGGTGGAGGACGATCGCCCGGTCCGGCCCGCGGGCGAGCCGCCGATCCTGCGCGACTACACGGTGCGCGCGGCGGCGCCGGGCAGCGTGGTGATCGAGTTCGTGCTGCACGAGCACGGCCCCGCGGGGCGCTGGGCGCGGGCGGCGCGCGTGGGTGACCGGCTCGCCTCGATCGGGCCGCGCGGCTCGATCCACTTCCCCGCCACCTACCCGCGGTACGTGCTCGGCGGCGACGAGACCGCCCTGCCGGCGATCTCCCGCTGGTTGGAGGAGCTGCCCGACGGCGCACAGGCCGAGGTGGTCCTCGAGGTCGCCGATGCCTCCGCCCGCCAGGCGCTCCCCGCCTGCGATGCCGCCTGGGTCCGCTGGGTCTACCGCAGCGAGCAGGAGACGCTGGCCGACGCGATCACCGAGACCCGCCTGGACGCCGACACCTTCGTGTTCGTGGCCGGGGAGGCCACCCAGCTGAAGAACCTGCGCCGCTACCTGCTGCGACACGTGGGCCTGGACCGCGCCCAGGTGGACGTGGACGGCTACTGGAAGCAGGGCACCGCGAACCTGGACCACCACGCGCCGTTGGACGACGACGAGGACTGATCAGCCACCGGGACGCCCCGTCTCACCAGGCGCCCGCGCCGGTTGATCGAGAAGCGTCGATGCGAGGATGGGGTGACCCGATGAGGTGGTCGGACATCGCGCAGCGAGGCTCGGTGCTCGAGCACCGGATTGTGAGTCAACCATGAAGGCACTGCGCTACGTCGAGGTCGGTCAGCCCCCGCAGGTGCAGGAGATCCCCATCCCGCAACCCGGCCCGGGGGAGGTACGACTGAAGGTCACCGCGGCCGGCGCCTGCCACTCCGACAGTTTCGTCATGGGACTGTCGGCCGAGGAGTACGCGGCATTCGGTTACCCGCTCCCGATGACCCTGGGTCACGAGGGCGTCGGGATCGTGGACGCCCTGGGCGAGGGCACCACCGGGGTGGAGATCGGTGAGGCGGTCGCGGTCTACGGACCGCGCGGCTGCGGTCGGTGCCACTCCTGCGCCCAGGGCATGGAGAACTACTGCCAGCACGCCGCCGGCCTGGGCCTGACCCCGCCCGGGCTGGGCCACGACGGCGCGATGGCGGAGTACATGATCGTCAGCGATCCCCGCCTGCTGGTGCCGCTCGGCGACCTCGACCCGGCCGCGAGCGTGGCGCTCACCGATGCCGGGCTCACGCCGTACCACGCGATCAAGGGCTCCCTCGATCTGCTGGTCCCGGGCAGCACCGCGGTCGTCGTGGGCGTCGGCGGGCTCGGGCACATGGCGATCCAGGTGCTCAAGGCCCTTACCGGCGCCACGATCATCGGCATCGACGTGACCGAGGAGAAGGCCGCGTTCGCGGTGGAGAACGGCGCCCACCACGCCTTCGTCTCCGGCGCGGGGGTGGCCGAGAAGATCCGCGAGGTGGCGGGCGGCCCGGTGACCGCGATCTTCGACTTCGTCGCGAACGACGCCGTCATGGCGATGGCGAGCGAGATCGCGGGGCCGTGCACCGATTTCGTGGTGGTGGGTGCGGGCGCCCCGACCCGCACGGTCGGCCTGCTCGGGCAGCCGTTCGGCTCCCGGATCCGCGCGCCCTACTGGGGCTCGCGCCCGGAACTGATGGAGGTGCTGGACCTGGCCCGCTCCGGCGACCTGGCCGTGGAGACGGAGCACTTCAGCCTTGACGACGGCGCCGAGGCCTACCGCAAACTGCACGACGGCGAGCTGCGCGGCCGGGCGGTCGTCATCCCGTAGGCGCAGTCCCCCGCGTCACGGCGTGTTCCAGCCCGGGGTCAGGCGGGAGGCCCCGGGCTGGAGCAGTTCCGCCGCGAGCTGGGCGGTGCCGGCCCGGGGCACCCGCCCCACGACCACGTCCCAGGCGCCGGAGGTGTCCTGCCGCCAGCGCACCAGGTGACGCATCTCGTGCACGGCACGCACCAGGTCGGCCCCGGAGTACCAGACGCCCACGAACCCTCCGGGCTCCTTGCCGGCCTCGAGCGGGTCCGGGCAGGCGATGATCGCGGCCGCCTCCAGGTCCGGGCCCGGGGCGAGATCGGCCTCGGGTGCCGCAGGTTCGGCAGGGGCGCCGCGCCGTCGCGCCCAGCGGCGCACGCCGGCGGCGAGCAGCCGCAGCGCCACCGGCGAGGGCAGGCCCACCAGGAGGCGGCGGCGCGGGCCGGCGAGGGTGCGGGTGGTGCGCAGTCCGGCCGCGTCGCCCAGCACCACGTCCGGGTGCAGGGCGAGGCGCGCGGCGGCAGCCGCCTCGGGGTCGAGGCGGGGGTCGATCGCGATCACGGTCACGCCGATCTGCCAGCACGCCCGCGCCACGTCCGATCGCAGCGAGGGGCTCGCGATCGCGAGCAGTGCGCGGTCCCCGGCAATGAGCCCCTTGCGGCGCAGCAGCACGGTCAGGGCGAGCACCTCATCGCGCACCGGCGCGGGCGGGTCGGTCAGCGTGGTCATGGCATCCAGCCTGCCCGGGCCGTGCCCGCGTGACATCCGCCTGCGGGTGGGATTCGCGTGTCCACCCCTCGGGGGATGCCCCTAGGTGCGCCCCTCATCCGCGAGGTAGTTCTGCAGGCACCCCGAGGTGGTTCTGCAGGCACCTCGAGGTAGTTCTGCAGGCACCCCGAGGCGGTTCCGCAGGCACCCCGAGGCGGTTCTGCAGACCTCAGGGGTGCAGCACGAGCTTGCCGACGTGCGCGCGCCGCTCAAGGTCGGCCTGCGCCCGCGCGGCCTCGGCGAGCGGGTAGGTGCCGGCGATGACCGGGGCGACCTGCCCGCGGCGCGCCATCTCCATCAGCAGCGCGAAGTGCTCCCGGGTATGCATCGTGGAGCCGACGATGCTCGCGTTGGTCAGGTAGAGCCGGCGCACGTCCAGGCTGATCGCGTACCCGCCGAGCGCCCCGGCCACCACCCAGCGGGCGCCGGGCGCCAGCATCGGCAGGCCACCCGAGAGCAGGTCCCCGGCCACCACGTCCAGCACCACGTCGATCCCGTCGGGCGCGCGGGCCGCCACCGCCTCGGCGATGTCGAGGGAGTCGGAGCGGGGCACGACGGCGTGGGCCCCGGCCGCGCACACCGCCTCGGCCTTGCCCGGGCTCGCCAGGGCGATCACGCGGGCGCCGCGCGCCCGAGCGAGCTGCACCAACGCCAGCCCCACACCGCCGGAGGCGCCGGAGACCAGCACGGTCTCGCCCTCGCGCTGCCGCCCGCGCTCCAGCATGCCCAGAGCCGTGCCGTAGGCGATCGGCAGGGCCGCGAGCTGGTCGTCGGTGAGCGGGGAACCGGTGACGTCGTGGGCGCGCTCGGCGGGCACCCGCACGTACTGGGCGTACCCGCCGTCGCTCTCGCTTCCCATGATCGCGATCGGCGGGGACTCGACCCGGTCGGGGTGGTAGGTGGCGGGGTCCAGCACCACGCGGCGGCCCACCATGCCTGCGTCCACGCCCTCGCCGACGGCGACCACCACACCGGCCACATCGCCGCCCTGGATGCGCGGCAGGTCCATCTCGCCGAGCCATCCCGCGAGCGCCTCGGGGTCCTGCGCGGTGCCGTAGGCGCCCTGCCGGGTCCACACGTCGGTGTTGTTCAGCGCCGCAGCGCTCACCCGCACCAGCACCTCACCCGCCGCCGGCCGCGGGGTGGGGACCTCGGCGTGCTCGAGCACCTCGGGGCCGCCGTGGCGGGTCAGGAGCACGGCGCGCATCGTGGCGGGAACCGGCTCGGGGGTGGGTGCCGTGGGCGTGGATGTCATGGTCGTCCTCCTGCCCGGATCACACCGATCGGTGTACCCGACCACGGTAGACCGCCCGGCGACGCACACCTCGCGCCACCTCAGCCCTCAGCGGCCCACCTCGCGGCCCAGGCCGTACCCGGTCAGCCGCCACCCGCCGTCGGCGGCCTGCGTCACCTCGTTCCACGCCCCGTGCGGCAGGTTGCCCAGCACGCGCTGGGTGCCGAGCCCGAGCAGGGCCAGCAGTCCGTACATGAGCGCGCCGCCGTGGCTCACCACGACCACCCGCTCCCCCGCGCTCGCCGCGTCGCGCAGCGCCGGGGCCACCCGGGCACCGAGGTCCGCGCTGCTCTCCCAGCCGGGGACGTCGGGGTCACCACCGGCCCGGCGCACCGCGTACTGCTCGGGCCAGCGCTCGCGGACCTCCTCCCACGTGAGGCCCTGCCACGGCCCGTAGTCGCGCTGCGTGAGGGCATCGTCCACGCGCAGCGGGACCTCGGCCGCACGAGCGATCGCCGTCGCCGTGTCCCGGGCGCGCTGCAGCGGGGAGGTGAGCACCGCATCGGGCTGGTAGCGCGAGACCAGGGCGCCGGCCACGCGCGCGGCCTGCGCCACGCCGTCGGGCCCGAGTGGGGTGTCCAGGCGGCCCTGCAGCCGCCCCTCGAGGTTGTGCGGGGTGCGCGCGTGGCGCACGAGGATCACAGGCACGTCTGCCAGCCTACGAGCGCCGCTGGGCTCAGTCCGCCACCACCTGGACCGTGAACGTGATGTCCTCGGCGCCCCCGGTCAGCGTGACGTCGGTGCGGCCCACCTCCAGCGCGGTGACGCCGGGGTTGAAGGCGGCGTTGCCGTCCAGACGTCCCGGGGTGAACTCGGCGACCGAGGGTTCGGCCACCTGGCCGTCATAGGTGTCCACCGGGTCATCCCCGGTGGTGATGTCCAGGACCTGGCCCGGCACGAGATCCACCGTCTGCCCCGGCAGATCGGTGGCGGCCATGACGACCGGGGCGATCACGCTAGTCCCGGACTCGGCGTTCTCAGCGGACTCGGTGCTCTCAGCGGATTCGGTGCTCTCAGCGGACTCGGTGCCCACGTTGCTCTCCGTGGAACCGGAGCAGCCCGCGAGCAGGAGGACCGAGACCACGGCGAGCGGGGCGGTGAGACGAGCGAGGGGTGCGGGGGGTGTCCTCATGCGCCCGAGTGTGGCAGAACCGCCGCGACACGGCACGATGGGGGCATGAGTAGCGACGCGACACGGTGGGCCATCCTCGGACCGGGCATGATCGCCCGCGACTTCATGGTGGGACTGGAATCGGGCACGCACGGGGTGCTGCACGCCGTCGGCTCCTCCGACCGGGCTCGCGCGGCGGCCTTCGCCGCGGAGTACGGTGCGCCGCACGCCGGCACCTACGAGGAGGTCCTCGACCGCGCGGACGTGGACGCCGTGTACGTGGCGACCGTCCACACCACCCACACGGACGTGGCCACCCGCGCGCTGCGCGCCGGGAAGGCGGTGCTGTGCGAGAAGCCCATGGCCGTGACCGCCGGTGGCACCGAGTCGGTGCTCGCGGTGGCCGCGGAGGAGGCACGCCCGTTCGTCGAGGCGTACAAGTACCGCTTCACCCCGATGTTCCGCGCGCTGCGGGACGTGATCGGCGGCGGGGAGATCGGCCAGGTCACCGGCTTCACCGGCTCGTTCGGGTTCCCCGCGCCCTCGCGCACCGGCCGGCTCTTCGATCCCGCGGTGGCCGGCGGCGCGATCTGGGACGTCGGCTGCTACCCGGTTTCCTTCGCGGTCGGCGTGGCGGCGGCGGGCGGGGCACCGCTCGGCACCGCCCGCGTGAGCGACGTGAGCGCCCAGCTCACCCTCGGGGTGGACGCCACGGCCGATGCGACCCTGACCCTCGGCGACTACACCGCGCGGGTGCGCACCGCCATCGTGGCCGAGCGCAGCACCGCGGTGGAGATCACCGGCACGGACGGCTCGATCCTGCTGCCGGACGGCTGGGGCGGCCGCGCCACCAGCACCACCCACGCGGAGATCCGCACCGGCACCGGGGTGCGCACCCTGGAGGTGCCCAGCGTGAACCCGATGGGCGCCGAGGCCGAGGCCGTCTCCCTGGCGCTGGCGGCCGGGCGCCTGGAGGCCCCGGAGATGCCGTGGCGGGAGTCCCGCGTGATCACCGCGCTGCTGGAGGACTGGCACGAGCAGGCGCGGGCGGCGGGCACCGAACTCTGAGCTTGGCTCTGAGTCAAACGAGCACCGACGACGATGGGCACCCCGACCCCCGGCATCAGCGCGGCACATGACCCAGGCCCCGACCCGCGCGGGGGCATCCCGCCCGAGCCGTGGTTCCTCGGCGGGGACCTGCGACTGTCCACCTGGCTGGTGCCGGTCGCGGACCTGCCACCCCAGGTGCGCGAGGTACCCCCGGGATGGCGACTGCTTCGCCTGGGGCGCTTCGCCGTCGTCGGGGCCGTGGTGGCGCACTACGCCCCCGGCGGGGTGCTCGCCTACGAAGAGCTGCTCGTGGCCCTGCCCGTGCGCCGCGGCGCGCGGCTGCGGATCACGATCCCGCAGATCTGGGTGACCACCACCCCGGCGCGCGACGGCGGTCGTCACCTCTGGTCGATCCCGAAGGAGCTGGCGGACATCACCCGGGAGGCGGCGCCCTCGGGCAGCATGCGGGTGCGGGTGTGGCGCGACGGCGTGCGCCTGGCCTCCCTGGCCGCCCGCCCCGCCCGGCGGCGGCTGCCCGGCACGTGGACCCTCCCGCTGCCCACCATCCAGGTGCTCGACGGCGTGCGGGTCGCCGCCACCAACCGGGTCACCGCGCGCCTGCGGCCGCTGCGCACCCGGTGGCGGTTCGCGGGGCCGCTCGCCTTCCTCGACGGGCGCCGGCCCGCGTTCAGCCTCATGCTGGATGAGGCTGCCATCACCTTCGGCCGCAACGTCGCGCGCCACGTCAGCCCTCACATCACCCAGGAGGATGCATGAACATCGGACGGATCGCCGTCGTCACCGGCTCGGCCCGCGGCATCGGGGCGCAGGTCGCCCGCGACCTGACCGCCGCCGGCTACACCGTGATCGTCAGCGACCGCGACGCCGCGGCCGCCGAGGCCACCGCCGCCGAGATCGGCGCACACGGCTATGCGCTCGATGTGACCGACGCCGCCGCGGTGGCGGCCTTCGTGGAGCGGGTGGAGAGTGAGCACGGGCCGATCGCGGTGTGGGTGAACAACGCCGGGATCATGCCCACCGGGCCGTTCCTGCAGCAGGAGGCCGCGGAGGCCGAGGCGATCCTCGCGGTGAACCTCGGCGGCGTCCTGACCTGCACCCGCGCCGTGCTGCCGGGGATGGTGGCGCGCGGTCGGGGCACGATCGTGCAGATCGCCTCGGCCACCGCCACCAAGCCGATCGCGGGGCTGGCGGTCTACTCCGGGTCCAAGGGTGCGGTGCTCTCCTTCAGCCGCGCGCTGCGGCGGGAACTGCGCGGCACCGGGGTGCACGTGGCGGCCGTGCTGCCCTACCTCGCCGACACCGCGCTCGGAGCCTCACTCCCGGCGCAGCGTTTCTTCCGGCAGGTCACGCCGAGCGAGGTCAGCGCCGGGGTGATGCGCGCGATCCGGCACCGGCGGGGCATCCAGTACGTGCCGGGCATCCTGCGCTGGGGGCCGTGGTTCCTGGACGCCCTGCCGCAGGGGCTGGCCGATCGGATCGATGACTTCCTGGGGACGGACGGCATCGGCCTGGGCGGGGACCCCGAGGTGCGCGGCGCTTATCGCCGCGAGGCGCTCGGGGAGTCCGAGCGGCCCTGAACGGCGAACAGCGAGGCTCGGACCTCGCCCAGGACGGAGAATCCGCACACCCCGATCCCGCCATGGGGCATCGGTGCAGGTCAAGCACCCTCGAGCCACGGTCGCGCGGTCAGGCCCCGCGGATTGTCCGTCCCCAGCGAGGTGGCTGCCGCCCGCTGGCTCACCATGAGGTCTCGGCGGCGTCGTGACACACTGGCTGGCGTGCTGACGTCCCCCACCAGCAGATCCGCGGCCCGCGCGCATGCCGCCACGCCCTCCCCCGCGCACCCAGCGCCCGTCAGAGGGAGCGGACGATGAACCGCTGGCTCGCGCTGATCGGCGCCGTGGTCTCGGAGGTCTCCGCGACCCTGGCGCTGCGCGCCGCCCTGGACCAGCCGCTCTGGTACGTGCTCGTGGTGGTCGGGTACATCGGAGCCTTCACCCTGCTGACCCTCGCGATGCGAGCCGGGCTCGCGCTCGGGGTCGCCTACGGCGTGTGGGCCTCCCTCGGTGTGGCACTGACCGCGATCCTCAGCCACCTCGTGTTCGGCGAGGCACTCACCGGCACGATGGTGATCGGTCTCGTGCTCATCATCGGCGGCGTCTTGCTCATCGAGCTCGGATCGCAGCGCGCCCGGGACCGGGAGGCCGCGGCGGCGGGCGCGGGCGTGTCCGAGGAGCCGGGAGCGAGCGCGCTGCCCGGGGAGATCCCCGCCGGTGCGGCGGGTCGCCACGCCGGGACGAGCACCGGGGAACTGCCCGTGGTGAGCGAGCCCGCGGTGACCGAGCCCGCGATGACCGACGACGAGGGGCGGGTGCGCTGATGGGGTGGCTGTTCGTGGCCGGCGCGATCGTGTTCGAGGTCGCGGCGACGATGGCGCTGCGCGCCGCGGTGCACGGCACGCGCGCCTGGTACATCCTGGTGGGCTCCGGCTACCTGGTCTCCTTCACCATGCTCTCCCTCGCGCTCGCCGCGGGGATCCCGCTCGGGGTCGCCTACGGGGTGTGGTCGGCGACGGGCATCGCGCTGACCGCCATCCTGTCGAAGTTCATCTTCAAGGAGCCGCTCACGCTGCTGATGACGATCGGGATCGCCCTGGTGATCGGCGGCGTGGTGTTCGTGGAGACCGGCGTCTCGCACTGAGCGCCTCACCCGCCATGTCGTCCGGAGCCACCTGGGGCGCGTGACCCCATTCCGCGCCGGACGCGCCACCCGCGATGACCGACGCCTCCCCCTCCGACCCCCTCCCGCCGCGTTACCTCGATCGCTATCCTGGGTCCCATGCCAGGGACCGGGGCGGGTCTCGGCGTCGCGCTCGGGTGGCGCTCCGCGACGCTCCTGCTGTGCGTGCTCGGACTCCTCACCGACGGATGGGGCACGCCGTTCCTCTCCCCGCAATCCAACCTCCTGGTCGCCGGCTACCTCGCGTGCTGCCTGTACTGGATGGTGCGGCGCCGCACCCCGGACGCCCCCGCCCCGACCCTGCGGGGCCTGGTCACGGTGACGATCGTGTTCGTGGGGCTGATCTCGCACTGGACCTACGACGACGCCGTCAACCCCCTCCCTGGTCTGACCGATCCCGACCCTGCGGCCGCGATCGCGAATCAGTCCGCGTTCCTCATCCACTACGTGGTGCCGGCGATGATGCTCCTGGACTGGCTGTTCCTGCGGCCGCACGGCGCGTGCTCGCTGCGCCGGGCGCTGCTGTGGCCCACGTACCTGATCGGGTACGGCGTGGTCATCACGGTGCGCTCCATCGCCCTCCCGCACGTGTGGGCGCGCTACCCCGTGCCCATGTTCGACCCCTCGGCGGGAGGCTGGGCGGCAGTGGCGCTGGCGGTCCTCGGCCTCGCCGCCGGCGCCTACGCGCTCGCGCTGCTGCTGTGGTGGCTCGACCGCCTGATCGCGGTGCGCCTCATCCACCACGCCCCCTGAGCTGCCATTCCGCTCGGCCCACCGCGGGCCGGGCTGCGGCACGATGGTCGGTATGACGCCGCTGCCCGTGCCGCCGCTGCGGCAGAGCCTGGACCGCTACCTGGCCGCCGTGCGGCCCCTGGTGACCGAGGCGCAGGTCCGGCACACCGAGGCGGTGGTGGCGGAGTTCGCCGCCACCGACGGCCCCGCCTGCCAGGCCGCGTTGGAGCGGCGCGCCGCGAGTGAGACCTCCCGCGGCGAGAGCTGGCTCTCGGTCGGCTGGCTGGAGGGCTATCTCGCCACGCGGGAGTCGCTGCCGCTGAGCAGCAATGTGGCCTTCCACCTCGCACTGTCCGCCCCGGGTGCGGGCGTGGCGCGCGCCGCCGCGATCATCCGGCGGATCGCGGCGGTGCACCTCGCCCACCTGCGGGGCGAACTGGCGGGTGAGGTGACGGGCCGTGGCGACGCCGTCGACCCCCGACAGCGGGCGGTGCTCGCCGGAGGTCTGCGCCACCCCCGCCCCGGGCGGGACGAGACGCAGGCCGGCCGCCCGGGTGTGGCCGACCGGGAGGTCGGGGTGCTGTGGCGCGGGCACCTGGTGATGATCCCGATCGCCGACGGCGCAGGTCACCCGTTCCCGGCGGCTGCGGTCGAGCGCAGCCTGGTTCGCGCGATGCAGGAGGCGCCGGTGCAGTCGGGCACCTTCACGCACCTGAGCTACCTCGGCAGCGAGGCCGCGTCGCAACACCTGAGCGCACTGCTCCAGGACGCCCGGAACGCGGCGACCTATCGCCGATTGCGGGACGCCCTGTTCCTGGTCAACCTGCGACCGGAGGCCGCGGAGCCCGCGCAGGCGCTGCGCAGTGTCGCCTTCGAGCTCGACCAGGCGTGGGCGTACAAGCCGCTGACCTACCAGGTGGGACTCGCCGATGACCACGTGAGCGTGCACGTGGAGCACAGCCTGGTCGACGGCGGCACGCTGCACGCGCTGGTGGCGCAGATGCAGACCGTGGGCGGGGACGACGAGCGCGGGGTGCGCACCGCAGGAGCCGTGGGCGCCGACCTGCTGGAGTGGGTGACCCCGCCGGAGCAGCGCGAGCGGTTGGCGGCGCAGGTGCAGGCCTATCGCGCCGAGGCGGCGACCATGCGCGTGCAGGTGCTGCGTGCGCCGAATCCGATCCCTGCGGACGCCCGGATCAGCGGCGACGCCGTGGCCCAGGCCACGCTGACCTACGCCCAACTCGCCACCTACGGGCGGGTGCGCAGCGCCTACGAGGCGGTCGACATGCGCGAGTACCTCGCGGGCCGCACCGAGTGCCTGCGCCCGGTGACCACCGAGGCGGTCGCGCTCGCGCGGGGTCTGCTGGAGCAGGAGGCCCCCGAGCACCTGCTGACGGCGACGCTGGAGGCGCACAAGCAGCGGGTGATCGCGTGCAAGCGGGGACAGTCCTTCGAACGTCACCTGCTCGGGTTGCGCTGGGCGGCCGACGAGCTCGGCCTGACCCCCGCGCTGTTCAGCGACCCGAGTTACGCGGCGCTGACCACCGACTTCCTGTCCACGACCTCGCTAGGACGCGAGGACCCCATCGTGCGGTTCGTCTTCGCACCCACGAGCCCGGGCGGCATCGGGGTGAACTACACCCCGCACGCGGACGGCGGGAGGCAGGTGGAGTTCTGCCTGATCCACCGCGACGGCGAGGCCCAGCAGGTGGCGCGCTTCGCCGAGGCGATCCAGGAGGGCACGGCGGCGATCGCCGCAGCCCTGCGCGCGTAGAACACGGGGCGCGTAGAGCACGGGTCGCGTAGCGCACCACTCCGCCGCGATATGATGGATTCATCATGCCATTCAGTCACGCGGATCGTCCGATCTACGAACTCAAGGCCAACCTGTTCAAGGGCCTGTCCCACCCGCTGCGCATCCGGATCCTGGAGTTGCTCTCCGCAGCCTCGGAGGTCAGCGTGGCCGACCTGCTGAGCGAGACCGCCCTGGAGCCCTCGCACCTCTCCCAGCACCTCGCAGTGCTGCGGCGCTACCAGTTGGTGCTCTCCGAGCGCCGCGGCAGCCACGTCTTCTACCGCCTCACCCACCCCGAGACCGCGGAGATGCTGGCTGTTGCCCGGCGCCTGCTCCTGCACCTGCTGGACGACGACGCCGCGCACCTCAGCGGTGTCCGGGACCTTCCGCCGCTCACCGGGGACCGGGCATGACCGCCCCGCAGGTCTCCTCCCCCACCCCGGCGCGCGGTCGGCGCCGGGCAGGTGGCGCACTGCGCGCGACCGCACGCCACCTGGTGGACCTGCTGCCCAGCGCCGCCGACTACGCCGGTGCCCGCCGCACCTGGCGCCGCGACCTGGTGGCGGGCGTCACGGTCGGCATCGTCGCCCTCCCCCTGGCGCTCGGGTTCGGCGTCAGCTCGGGGCTCTCCCCCGCCGCCGGCCTGATCACGGCGATCGTGGCGGGGCTCATCGCCGCGGTCTTCGGCGGCTCCCACGTGCAGGTCTCCGGCCCCACCGGCGCCATGGTGGTGGTGCTGGTCCCGATCGTGGCCACCCACGGTGCCGGGGCGGTGGCCCTGGTAAGCGTGATGGCGGGCGTGTTGGTGCTGCTCGCCGGCATCCTGCGGCTGGGTCGCGCGGTGAGTTTCATCCCGTGGCCGGTCATCGAGGGTTTCACCCTCGGGATCGCGGCCATCATCTTCCTGCAGCAGATCCCCTCCCTCACAGGAGCCGACGACACCGCGGAGCTCAGTTCCAACGCGCTGGTGGCGGCCGTGCAGTCGCTGCTCGGCGCCGACCCTCGCTACCTGCTGTGGGCCATCGGCGCCGTGGCAGTGGTGGTGGCGTGCATGGTGCTCGCGCCCCGGATCCATCCGGCGCTGCCCGGGTCCCTGCTCGGGGTCGTGTGCGTCACGGTGCTGACGGCGCTCGTGCCCACCCCGTTGGAGGTGATCGGGGCGCTGCCCAGCACGCTCCCCGCCCCGACGATCCCGCCCTTCAGCCCCGACCTGCTGCTGGACCTCGCCCCGGCGGCGGCGACCGTGGCGGCCCTCGCCGCGATCGAGTCACTGCTCTCGGCCCGGGTGGCCGCCTCGCTCGCCGACACCGGCCCGTACAACCCCGACCGGGAACTGCTCGGGCAGGGACTGGCCTCGGTGGGATCGGGCCTGTTCGGCGGGATGCCCGCCACCGGCGCCATCGCCCGCACCGCGGTCAACGTGCGCTCCGGTGGCCGCACCCGGATCGCGGCGGTGACCCACGCCGTCGTGCTGCTGCTGATCGTGCTGGCCCTCGCCCGGCCGGTGGGGCTGATCCCGCTCGCCGGGCTCGCCGGTGTGCTCATGGTGACGGCCTGGAACATGGTGCACCGTGCCACCGTCCGCTCGATCCTGCGCTCCACCCGGGGGGATGCGATCACCTTCGTGATCACCGCCCTGGTGACGGTCTCCTTCGACCTCATCGTCGCCGTCGGGATCGGGATCGTGATCGCCGGCATCGCCGCGATCCGCAGCCTCTCGCGCACCGCGATGGTGCACCGGCAGGAGGTCTCCCCGCCCCGGGAGGCCGGTGACGACCGGATCGCGATCATCGCCTTCGCCGGGCCCCTGATGTTCGCCTCCGCCGACCGGGTGTTCGAGGAGGTCACCCGCGTGGAGGGCGTGGAGGTGGTCATCCTGCGGCTGTCCACCCTGGAGCACCTGGACGCCACCGGGGCCCATATCCTCAGCGACATCGTGCAGGCACTGGAACGGCGCGGGATCACGGTGCTCATCAAGGGCGTGCAGCCCGTGCACGACTCGCTGCTGCGGGAGGTCGGCGTGCTCGCCGCGCTGCGCCACACCAACCACCTCTTCGACGACCTCGACGCCGCGATCGCCCATGCGCGCTCGCACGTGGCGCGATCCGAGCGCACCGCCGGTTGACCTGGTGAACTGGTGCCATGGCCGAGAAGGTTGACCTGAAGAAGACCCTCCCCGGTTTCCGCGCCACTCGCGGACGCTTCGAGGTGATCGACGTGCCCGAGTTCGCCTACCTGATGATCGACGGTCACGGCACCCCCGGCACCTCCCCCGCCTACGTCCAGGCGCTGGAGGCCCTCTACCCGGTGGCGTACAAGACGAAGTTCGCCTCCAAGACCCAACTCGAGCGCGACTACGTGGTGCCGCCGCTGGAGGGCCTGTGGTGGGCGCAGGACATGGACTCCTTCACCACCGCGCGCGACAAGTCGCAGTGGGACTGGACGCTCATGCTCATGCTGCCCGCGTGGGTGGGTGCCGACCTCGTGGAGGCGGCGATCGCCGTCGTCGGGTCGAAGAACCCGCCGGCGCGGCTTGGCGCGGTGCGGATCGAGACGCTCACCGAGGGCAGGTGCGTGCAGACGCTGCACCTCGGGCCCTACGACGACGAGGGGCCGCTCCTGCAGGAGATGCACCACTCCTTCATGCCGGCGCACGGGCTGCGCTTCGCGGGAAAGCACCACGAGATCTACCTCGGCGATCCGCGCCGCACCGCGCCGGAGAAGTTGCGCACGATCCTGCGCCAGCCGGTGGCGCCGGCCTGACGGCGGAGGGTGGCCGTGCCCGGCGCCGCCGAGCCACGCCGCTTCGCTGCGGGCGGATCGCTTTCGCTGTCGGCGGTTCTCTGAGCACCCGCGGCAGCGTCGCCATGCATCGCCGCAGGTCACAGGCTCGCGGTTCACCGCGGCCCTTCGCGCAGCCGCCGTGCGCGAAGGCTATCCGCCGCCAGCGAAGGCGCGGCGGGTGAGCCCGGTCTGCGTCCATGCTAGATCCGTGCTGGATCCCTCGCGTGCCGTGGTCAGAAGCCGAGGAGGCGGCTGGCCGCACGCGCGCCGAGCAGGCGCCGCACGGCCGCGATGGTCAGCAGGCTGAGCGCCACCACCACGGCGAGTTCCGCGATCTGCAGGCCGGGGAGGAAGGGGAACTCGCCGTCGGCGATCGGGAGGCCGATCACCTGCCACGCGAGCACGATCCAGACCATGTGCACGTAGTAGATCCCGTAGGAGTCCCGGCCCAGGCGGTCCAGACCCAGCCAGCGCTCCCCCGCGCGTTGCTCGCGGCGGCGATGGATCGCGAGCAGCAGGGCGATGACGGCGAAGGAGTACGCCACCGAGGAGACGGTGAGCTGGTCGGCGGCGAAGCCGGGCTCCACACCCAGTTGCAGCAGCAGGTACGCCTCCCCCACGCTCGCCGCGAACGTCACGGCCACGGCCGCCACCGCGCCGCCGACCCCCAGGCGCGGGGCGCCGTGGCGCCGCACCCACAGCCCGGCGAGGTAGAACGCGAACCAGCCAGCGAACCAGGTGTTCGCGAACGACGGCGCCGCCCCCTCGGTCAGGGCCCTCGCGTACACGGAGGCCAGATAGGCGGGGGTGATCAGCCACAGGGCCCAGCGCCACCGGGTCTCCAGGAGCCGCAGCACCAGCGGGGTGAGCACCACGAGCTGCAGCAGCACCACGATGAAGTACAGGTGCGCCACGGAGGAGCCGAGAACGACGTCCCGCAGGAGGAGGCGGAGGTTCCAGGCGCTGGCGTCGGCTTCTCCTCCGCTGTCGTTCGAGGCGCTCTCAACCCAGGCGATCAGCAGCGTGTAGCCCACGGACCACAGCAGGAACGGGATCCCGAGGCGCGCCGCGCGGGTGCGCAGCCACCCGGGGCCGACCTTGGTGGGGGTGACGAAGTAGGCGGCGAGGAAGATGAACACGGCGACGGCGAAGTTCATCGCCTGACGCACCACCAGCCAGTAGTCGAACGCCCAGTCGTGAGCTCCGCCGTCGTAGGCAATGCCGTTGCGGGTGTGGATCCAGATCACCGCGAGGATGCACACCCCGCGCACCGCGTCCCAGTACCGGTCGCGGCCGGCCCGGGCGGGTCTGCTGGGCGCGGTGGGGAGGGATGAGGCCATCCCGTCAGGCTAGGTCGGCAGTGCGGCCCTGTGGGGATTCGCCGCAATACCCATTCGCGTCGGCGCGGCTCGGCGTAGTGGCCTCGCTGAGGGCGGTGCGCCCCTCGCTACGGGCGGTCGATCTGCGGCGTGGTGAAACGCTCCAGCGCATCGCTGCAGGTCAAGTACGTACGCTTCGACGACGTCGCGGGCCTCCGGCACCACGTGACCGCCCGTAGCGAGGGGCGCACCGCCCGTAGCGAGGGAACGGACGCCGGCGCGAGCCGCTCCCGCTCCCGCTCCCAGGCACAAGCGGGTGCCACGCCCTACGGCGCGAGCCGCTCTCGCTCCCAGCCCGCCCCTGCGCGGCGGTAGCGCACGCGGTCGTGCAGGCGGTCGGTGCGGCCCTGCCAGAACTCGATCTCGCTGACCGTGATGCGGTAACCGCCCCAGGTGGCCGGCGCGGGCACCGGGCCGCCGGCGAACCTGTCCGTGGCGTCGGCGAGCGCCGCCCGCAGCGCCTCCTCGGTGGTGACCGCCGACTGCACCCCGGTGTGCAGCGCGAGCTGCACGTGCCGGGGGCGTTCGGAGAACCGTCGACGCACCTCCTCCCCCGCGAGCGCCACCGCGACGCCGCGGATCCGCACCTGCCGCTCCAGCGCATGCCACGGCAGCACGAGCTCGCAGCGCGGGTCCTCGGTGAGGTCGGCGCCGGTGGGTGAGGCAGTGTCGGTCATCACCACGACCTCGCCGGCGGTGAGGTGCACGGGGTTGACCATGCGCACCGAGGGTCCGCGCGCCGCAGAGGCTGTGGCGAGGGCCGCCGCACTCGGCAGCGGCACGCCGTGCTCGCGCGCCTGATCCAGCCACAGCGTCAGGAGGGATTGCGGATCGTTGGGAGCTTCGCCGTCGGGCAGCCCGTGTGCGGCGAAGCGCGCCCGCGCTGCGGACTGAGGCTCGGGCGTGCTCATCGCTGCCCTGCGGTCGCTGCCCCGGGGCTCAGGAGCGCCGCAGGGTGGCGAACGTGGGGCAGTCGAACGGGTCGCGCCCGCCGAGGCCCACGCGGTTGAGGTAGGCGATCACGATCCGGTAGGACTCCGGCAGGGACACCTCGGTGTAGGGGATCCCGATCGAGGCGCAGTGCGCCTTGACGATCCGGGCGGTCTCGATGAGGTGCGGGCGCGGCATGCTCGGGAAGAGGTGGTGTTCCACCTGGAAGTTGAGGCCTCCCATGAGCAGGGTCATCGCGCGGCCGCCGCGGATGTTGCGTGAGGTCAGCACCTGCTTGGACAGGAAGTCCAGCTTGCTGCCCGCGGGCACGATGGGCATGCCCTTGTGGTTGGGCGCGAAACTCGCTCCCATGTAGACGCCGAAGACGGCCAGCTGCACCCCGACGAACGCGAACGCCATGCCCAGGGGCAGCACCCAGAACACCACCGCGAGGTAGGCGCTCAGGCGCAGGGCGATCGTCATCAGTTCGAGGAGGCGGGAGCGTCCGCGTTCGTTACGCACCACGGAGCGCACCGAGGTCACGTGCAGGTTGAGCCCCTCGAGGGTGAGCAGCGGGAAGAACGCATACCCCTGGTAGCGGGTGAGCCAGGCGCGCAGCCCGGTGCGCTTGGCGGCGTCCTCCTCCAGGAACACGATGGTGTCCGGCTGGATGTCGGGATCCTTGCCGATCTGGTTGGGGTTGGCGTGGTGGCGGGTGTGCTTCGCCATCCACCAGGTGTAGGAGATGCCGACGACGGCGTTGGCCATCAGCCGGCCCCACCGGTCGTTCCTCGGGCCGGAGCTGAAGACGACGCGGTGGGCCATCTCGTGGGTGATGAAGGCGAACTGCGTCAGCACGATCCCGAGGCCGGCGGCGATCAGCAGCTGCAGCCAGGAGTGCTCCAGGAGCACGAATCCGGTGATCAGGCCGCCGAGGGCTGCGCTGAGCGCGAGGGTCAGCACGAGGTAGTAGCGCGGTGCGCGCGCGAGCAGGCCGCGCTCTCGCACCGTCTTGGACAGGGCGGAGTAGGTGCTCACAACGGCGTTGCGAGGCTCACGGGTCGGTGTGGAGGTGCCGGTCATGCGGCTCCCGTCGTTGCAGTGGACGACTTCCCAGCCGCGGCCAGACACTGCGCGTGCTGACCTACCCCCCAGTCTACGCCGCGAACCTACGGTTGCGTAACCTCGGGGCCCAGCATCCTCGCCGCATTGCTCGGGCGTGGCGATCCCGCGCTTCCTATGCTGAGGGCGTGGACACGGTGACGCGCCTCTCGCGAACGGTGGCATCCTGCGGCCTCGCGGCGGCCGGGGCGCTGCACGCAGTATGGGCCCTGGGGTCGCCCTGGCCCGCCGGCTCAGCGCGCGAACTCAACGAACTCGTGGTGGGCAACGGCGAGGTCGCCCCCGGCACGGCCGCCACGTGGCTGGTCTGCGGATCCGCGCTCGCGGGTGCGGCCGTGGCCGCGGGCGCGATGGGAGATCGGCCACTCGCCGTATGGGGGCGCCGGATCGCCGGTGCCGCGCTCCTCGCGCGCGCCGCTCTGGGCGGCAATGCCGCGCTGCGGGTGTTGGGCCTGCCGCCGGGTGGCGACCGCTTCACGCGGTTGGATCGGCGCTACTACCGTGCGCTGTTCGCGGTGCTGGGTGCGGCACTGGTGCTGGGCGCGCGGCGGTCGCCGTCGTAGGCGCCCCGGCGCATCGCGGCATCGCGGCATCGCGGCAACCAGCCCGAAGGGCAGAATCGGCACAACAGCGTTACGCACCCGGAGGCGACCTGCGTCTATCACGCTAGACACCCGGGTGCCTACCCGACTAGACTCCATCAATGGTCAATGGCACGCGCTCGGCCCAACAGGTGCTGCGCGCCGTGCGCAAGAACGCCAGACGGCTCGGACTGAGCGTGGAAGAGCTACCCCGACGCGGGAAGGGTTCGCACTCGATCTGGGTCGTCCTGGACGCAGAGGGCAATGAGGTCGGAAGGATCGGCCTGACAGGGCATGCCGGGCAGCAGTCGCAGATCGTCACGCGTAGCAACGAGAAGGCCCTGCTGGACCTCTTCGGAGAAGGGTGGTTGGACAAGTGACACGGACATTCAACGTTCGCCTCGAGCGCGAGGGCCGCTGGTGGGTCGCCGTGGCCGACGGGATTCCCGGTGCCGCCACCGAGACCGCGCGCTTGGCCGACCTGGGCAACGAGATGACCGACCTCCTCGCCGGGCTCCTTGACCTCGACGAGGACGACATCTCGCTGACGTGGGACGCGTCCGCGGTTCTGGGCGCCGAGGGCAACCGCGTGTGGAATGACTTCCTCGCCGAGCGGGACGACCTCGCGCGGCGCCAGGCGGAACTCAATGCCAAGCGCGATGAGGCGCTCCTCGCCCTGCGCGACGGCGGCGTCTCGATCCGGGACTCGGCCGTGCTGGTCGGGCTCTCACACCAACGCGTCGCACAGCTGCTGCAATAGCGGCTTAGCCCAGGTACGCGCGCTCGGCCTGACTACCGGGTGCTCTCCCCCACCAGCACCCCGTCCAGCACATTGGCCAGCAGCGCCTCGGCGAAGGCGTGGTCGACCACCTCGTCGGGCACCAGGAGCCGGTGGTAGACCGCGCCCCAGAGTTGGTCCACGAGCACCCGCACGTCCACGTCGTCGCGGATCTGCCCCGCCCGCTGCGCCGCCGCCATGCGGTCGGTGGCCAGTCGCCGTCGCACCGAGGAGTACAGCTCCCGGTAGGCGGCGGAGAGCTCGGGGTCGGCCTGAGAGCGCCCGATGAGCTCCGGCAGCAGCCGCCCCGCCGGGGTGGTGGTCATGAGGGTGACGAAGCGGTGGAGCTGGTGGGCCAGGTCGGCGCGGATGTCGCCGGTGTCGGGGAAGGCGAGGGTGTCCTCGACGGCGTGGACGTAGCCGTCCAGGGCGAGCACGCCGAGGGAGGCCCAGGCCTTGTAGAGGGTGGCCTTGCTGACCCCCGATTCGCGGGCGACCCGTTCGTAGGTGAGGCCGGCGAGGCCCTCGGCCAGCAGGATGTGCCCGACGGCGTGGATCACGTCCGCGCGCACCTCACCTGCCGGGCGGCGTCCGCGGCCCACTACGCCAGTCCCCCGTTGGTGAAGATCACCTGGCCGTTGACCCAGCGGGCGGGGCCGGCGAGGAAGGCGACGGTCTCGGCGATGTCGGCGGGTTCACCCAGGCGCTCCAGGGGCGCGGCCTTGGCGAGGCTCGCGATCGTGGCCTCGTCCTTGCCGTCCAGGAACAGCGGTGTGGCGGTGGGTCCGGGGGCCACGGTGTTCACGGTGATGTCCCGGCCGCGCAGTTCGCGGGCGAGTACGGGGGTGAGGGCCTCGACGGCGGCTTTGGAGGCGACGTAGCCGCCGTAGGTGGGGAAGGAGGTGCGGGTGACGGTGGTGGAGAAGGTGATGATCGCTCCCCCGGCGCGCACCCGGTTCGCGGCGAGCTGGGCGACGACGACGGTGCCGCGGATGTTGGTGCGGTGCATCCGGTCCAGCTCGTCCAGGTCGAGGGTGGCGATCGGGGCGAGGGTCATGACGGCGGCGGTGTGGACGACGACGTCGATCCCGCCGTAGGCCTGCTCGGTGGCGTCGAAGGCGGCGGCCATGGCGTGCTCGTCGGCGACGTCACCGCCCACGGCGATCGCCTGCCCTCCCGCGGCGGTGATGCGCTCGACGAGGGCCTGCGCCTTGGCCTGGTTGCCGGCGTAGTGGACGGCGACGGCGTACCCGTCGGCGACGAGGCGCTCGACGGCGGCCGCGCCGATGCCGCCGGAGCCCCCGGTGACGAGGGCGACGCGGGTGGTGGGTGCGGTGGTGCTCGGCTTGGCGGGCGTGGCGGACTGCGTGGGCATGGCGACTCCTCGGCTATATGAACGCTGCGTTCATTTAAGCACGGGGGCCTCGGTGCCTTCCAGTGGTTCTGGCTCGGACCGGAGCGACTGCAGCACGAGCGCCCAGCGTTCGAGGAAGGCGCGCTCGTCCAGCTTCTTGCGGCGCAGCCAGCCGGTGACCTCGCTGTTGTGCTTGCTGGCGTTGCAGGAGGCGCACGCGGGCACCACGTTCGCGATCGTGTACCGCCCGCCGCGGGAGATCGGCATCACGCAGTCGCGCTGCAGGGCGACGCCGTCCGCCCCGCAGTACGCGCACCCGAGCCACGCTTCCTGCAGGAGGACCCACTGGTCGTCGGTGAGGTCGTTGTCCACCCGGTCCAGGCGCCGCTGTCGACGCCGCGCGTACCGCTGCCGCGCCTTGGCCGGCACACGCGCGGGGTATCGGCGGCGGGGCATGGCTGGACTGTACCGGCACGGCTCCGCGAGGGTGGGGCGCCGCACACTGCCCACGCCTACGGCCCGCGAGGCACGAGCGATACCTCAGTCGATGCCTGCGAGGTCACCGCACTCAGGCCAGCATTGCACCGGGCGACGGCTACACCCTTCAGAAAACAACACGACGCGGTTAGGCGGTGTCGTACTCGTCGATGACGTCATCCAAGATGCGGACGGTCTGCCGTTGTTTCCTGATCTCTTGCGCAAGCCGCTCTCGGTAATCGCGGAGAACATCGACAAGCAGAGACGTTCGGGCGCTCTCGTCCACCATGCATGGCAGCACCGGCTTGATTTCTCGGCTGCTGAGCCCTGCCGAGAACAGTCGCTGGATCAGGATCACCCTGTCCACGGCCTCGGGCCGGAACCGCCGGTGCCCGGTGTCGGTTCGCTGCGACTGAATCAGGCCCTGCTCTTCGTAGTACCGGATCGATCCCGTGCTCACACCACTGGCCTCAGCGAGCATCCCGATCGACAGGACGCGGTCCGCTGACGTCGTCACATCCACGTCAATGCCGGACATGCCCGCATGGTAGCCCACCGACTTGCCCAGGCGCCGCCGAGGAGCGCGTCCGGATGCGGAGCGACGTCGCTCGCGCAGCCACTTGCACCTCACTCAGATGTCAACTCTTACCCTCTCGGCATGGCACTCACGTCTCAGGCTCCTGTTGCCCACGCGTCGATGACCCGGGCACAGGGCATCGCGCTTGCCACGATCGGCCTGGCGCAGTTCGGCATCGCGACCGACTTCTCCACCGTTTATGTCGCGATGCCGACCATCAGCACTGATCTCGGCATGGACCCCGCAATGCTGCAATGGCTGATGACGGCGTACTCTCTGCCCTTTGCGGGCTTCCTGCTCTTCGGCGGCAAAGTCGTCGATAGGGTCGGGGCTGTCCGCGTTTTCATCATGGGGAGTGCTGCGTTCGGCGTGGCCAGTCTCTCCTGGCTGGGGTTGCGGCCGCGGACTGGATAGTAGTCGCGGGCCGCGCACTCCAGGGGCTCGCCGGAGCTTTCCTGTCTCCTGCGATCCTGGCGCTGCTATCTGTGAATTTCCCAACTGGCCCCCTACGCTCCAAGGCGTACGCGACCTGGGGAGCCGTGGGCGCGTCCGGGCTTGCGGCCGGCGTCATTCTCGGAGGGTTGTTCACAGAGGTCACCTGGCGGCTGGTCTTCCTGATCAATATCCCCATTGTGCTCTCCTGCATCTGGGGTGCCCGCAAGATGGCCGACACCGCTCACCTTGATCCCGCGCGCGCTCGCGTGCCTGCGGTGTCGACGACGCTCGGTACGGCCGCCACCGTGCTCGTCGTCCTCACGCTGACACTGGTTGGGGATAGCAGTGCCGACCTGGTCTGGCTCGTCGCCGTCGCCGTTGCCGCCGTCCTCGCCCTGGCCGCGTTCATGATCAACGAGCGCCACTCGGTCACTCCGCTGGTCGACCGACAGTTGCGCAAGATCAAGAACCTCCGTCGGGGCGCCCTCGCAGCCGCACTGTACATGTCCAGCGTCGGAACGGAGTTCTTTATCGTGACTCTGTTCGTGCAGGAACAACGGGGATTCTCACCACTTGCCGCCGGCATGGCATTTCTACCGATGGCCGCACTCACTACCGTCGGGAACGTCCTTGCCGGACGCCTACTGAAGGCATGGACGGCCCCAGTTGTGCTGATCCTCGGCTTCGGCCTCTCTGCGGCAGGACTCTTGATGCTCACGGCCATGCTCACGGTTGAGTCGTTCTGGATCGGGCTATTGCCCGGATTCCTCATCAGTGGCCTCAGCCATGGCATGGTGTTCACCGCGGTGTTCGTGCTCGGCAACACCGGCGTCCCCGGAGCTCTCAGCGGAGCCGCGGGCGTTCTGCTCGCCGCAGCGACCATGCGCTCACGCCGCTCACACCCGAACGTCACTGATTCAGCACGCGCACCACAATCGTGATGGCCTCGACCGCGAGGTCATCCGCTTCCTCCGGACTACTAAACCCGACGGGATCGAGACCAAGGGTTGAATCGCCCTTTGGTTGGGCGGAGTCGCCCGACTTGGGAACGAGGGTGAACGCATGCGGGAGGACGAGCGCGCGGGGGAACCGGCCACACGGCGGTACTCCGATCAGGAGAAGGCAGGCGTGTCCGAATGGTCCGGTCGGTGCAGGCTGAGCCGGCGACCACTGCCCGCCCGTGACGGTCCGCGCACCCTCGGTGGCGTCCACGCCGAGGAGTCTGCTGGCGCATGGACGGGTAATAGCGTTGCTGACGTGCAATGGGACCGCCTACGCTGGTTGGCATGTTGGTTCACGGCACTGCTTCGCTGCGTCTGCGCAGCCGCTAACGGCGACGAGCACACTCCACCCGTTGTTGCTCCCGCCCCCGGTGATCACGGCCGGGCGGCTCTTTCAGCGTGCCCGGCTCCGCCACAACCACGGAGCAAACAGTGCCTACCTATCAAGGTGGCCGTCATGAGCACGGCCAGAACTTCCTGACTGACCAAACCCCCATCGCCACGATCACTCAACTCGTGGCCACCACCGAGGGCCCGATCATCGAGATCGGCCCCGGAGAGGGATCCCTTACCACGCCACTGGCCCAGCTCGGGCGACCGGTGACAGCCGTCGAGATCGACACCCAGCTCGCCAGGCGCCTGACCGAGCAATGCCCCTCACACGTTGAGGTCGTCGCCGACGACTTCCTGAACTACCGACTTCCCGCGTCAGCGTATGTGCTCGTCGGCAACCTGCCGTTTCACCAGGCCACAGCCATATTGCGACGCATCCTGCACGCCCCGACATGGACCGACGCAATCGTGCTTGTGCAATGGGAAGTTGCGCGGCGCAGAGCAGGCGTTGGTGGCGCAACGATGATGACGGCGCAATGGGCGCCTTGGTTCGAGTTCACGCTGCACAGTCGGGTTCCAGCCCGCGCTTTCACCCCACGACCGGGCGTCGACGGCGGAATCCTCACCATCCACCGCCGCGAACACCCGCTACTGCCCCCGGCACAGCGACGCCAGTTCCACGCCCTGGTCCACCGCGTCTACACCGGCCCCGGACGCGGGCTCGCCCAGATCCTCGCACGCACCACCCCACTCAACTCACCCCAGGCAGCACAGATGTGGCTGCGCGGCCACGGCGTGACCGCTGCCGGTCTGCCGAAGGACATGCCCGTCGAGGCATGGGTGGACCTGTTCAACGCCACCGGTTCCTCGCCGTCTGCACGCCGTTGGCAGAAGCAGCATTCGTACTCGAGGAGGCGCCGTTGATGAGCATCGCAGCGCGGCGACAGGCCTGCGTCTACAAGGAAGAGACCAGTAAGACCACGGGGCCGCCCTCCGGTGAACAGCCACAGAACAGGCGGCACGAGAGCTGGCCGAAGCTCCCGGACGGGACTGGCCGCTCCGTGGCCTTGCCACGCTGGTCCATGCACCCCGTGACAGTCATTACGAGCATCTCGCCTGTGAGCGTGACGCCGCCAGCGACGTCACCGCGGTACGCGTCGATGAACGCAATCACGTCCGGTATCGGCGGTCGAGCTCCGCCCCGAAGCCCAGTTGCGTCATGGCCCGATGCACGGTGCCGCGCTCGGTCCCCAGCTCGGCGCTCAGGGTGCGCACCTTCCGCACCCCGGCGGCCTTCTCATCATCCGAGTACCACCGCGTCTGCGGCTTCCCCGGCGTCTGCTCCAACCGCGGGACGAACGACGCCTCCTCCCGCATGATCGTGGGCTAGCGGCCAACGACACCCGGATCGCATCATGGAACGAGAACGTTCAAGCCATCACTGACGAATGCGGCTCTCACTCCGATCGAGTCACCCAGAGCCCGCTAGGTCAGGCGCTAGAACCACGGGAGTTCCTACCGGCATGGCACGGTCTCAACAGGGACTTGCAAATCAAAGCCGATCATGAGTCTCTCCGTCTGCGTCATACTGTCGACCATTTCAGACGAGCCTAGAACATTGGCATCCCCGGACCCCCAAGTAATATTGGCGACACCTGAGCTTCCGAAAACGCCTTCCGGGCCAGACCACGACACCTCGTTGCCAGCACTGCCAGCTACCATTTGCTTGTACACGTCGATCTGAATGCGCTCGCCATCGTGTTCGCCGAAGCCTTGAAGTTCCAGCTCCCGCTCGATTGTTCCGTCGTTCAGAGGCTCACAGTTGCGCACCTCGGTTATAGCATAAGTCGTTAAGTCGTTGACCCGCACCGTACCCATGATGGATGCACGTTCGCCATCGGCTACCTCGCCAGCCGTCGAATCTTCGTGCGAATCCTCTTCGCTGACAGTTGACTCATCGGGACTATTCTCCGCCAGGTCCGGTGCGTGGGAACTAGAGGAACATCCGCTCAGCATGAGGGTAGCGATCGCAAGTGATGCAAAACCTCTAGAAACAGTCTTCATGATCTCTCCTTGGGCAACTGGTGGTGATGGTGTTCATAAGGCCGCGCAACACAACCCGAACCGCGTATCCACGCGATGGCCGCTCTCTCGTCTCATTTGCGCTGGGCGAAAGCACTGCTCATATGCTCTGAGGCGTCTGCGACAACCAGCAGCGAACTCGGCGGAGGCATCTCCGAGCGCAAGAGCCAGCTCAGGATGCCCACTGTTCGCTCCCTTGTCGCTGGCCACCGCCGAGGCGCCCTGTGACCGATCTGCGGCGTTGACGTACACATCGGTCACACCGTCGAGTACCGCCTCGCCCGCATACGCCGGCGTGCCGCCTCCGCGTACCACGAGTGCCATCTCGGACGGCGTTCGCAGGGAGGGCGGGAGCGGAGGCCTTCGAGCAGTGCAGTGCGTGGGCATGTCTCTCTCTCGTGGACGGCACGGACCTAGCGAGCGTTGCGAACGCTAGGCTTGTCCCGGGGCGGGAGCCATAGTGAGAAGTTGACTACACGCGAGGGTTGCGGTGCAGGGCAGTCCCTTGAAAGTGCGGAGAGGACACGCCGAACGTGAGTGGAGACGCCCCACGCCAGGGCACGGTGAGGTTTCTTGTTGAAGAGACCCTGACTCATGGTCGAGCAAAATTACTCACGGGCCCGGACGGTAGTGGTAAGTCTCACACTATGCGGCTGACGCGTGCGCAGTTGCTCGAAGCTGGAGCAAGAGCGCCTCTCATTGTTGGCTCCGCTGCAGGTGCATCAGTGCCGTTGGGAGCCTTCGCGGGTGTCAGAGATCTGTCACCCGCTGCACTGGAGTCTCCGGCCGTCGTCGTCGATACTTTCTCACGACGGCGTTCTGAAACCGTCCTCTTGGTCGACAACGTGGATCTGCTTGACGGCGCCTCTCTCTACGTCGTTACACAGCTCATTTCCAGCACGCAGATACCCGCCGTTCTCACTGTACGTGACCTTGACAGCGCGCCGCAGGACATTCACGATCTCTATGATAGCGGGTATCTCACCGAATTAGAACTCTCCGCACTGTCGGAAGCCGAGGCGCGTCTGCTGATCTCCAGCCTCATCGGCGGAATCCCGACACCCCGCGCCGAGGTCGAGATCCTCGCGGCAGCCGGGACAAACCCACTGCACCTCCGCGAGATCATACGGGGAACACTGGACAACGGCGGCCTCATCGAGACTCCCCACGGTTGGGAGATCAACGGACCTCCTGCACCGAGCCAACGGCTGACCGGACTTGTCGCGGAGCGCTTCAGCCACCTACCGACGACAACGATTGAGGCCGCCACACTCATCGCGTTGACAGGGGAATGCCCTTCTGCCGCGATAAGCACCGATGACCGAAACGCCTTGGCGCATGCTGACCTCATTGAGAGCACTGATTGCGGCTGGTTGAGACTATCGCGACCGCTGGATGCTCACTACCTCATCTCTCACGCCTCTTCCGCATTGCGACACGAGGTCGTGCACCGTGCGATACGCGTACTCAGCGGGCCGGCCGCAGAAACGCGCCCGCATGCGCAGCGCCAAGCAACTCTCTTGGCTTTGGATCACGGGTGTGATTTTGCGCCACACTCCATGATGGCGCTGGCCGAATATGCCCTCGGATCGTTCGATGCACCTCTCGCGCTTCGCGCAGCCACCGCAGTCTTGGAGCACGAACCAGATCATTTGCCTGCTCTGATTACCGGCGGCCTAGCAGCGTCACTGCTCGACCGCACAAGTACCGCCGACTCGCATTTTGATAGGGCAAAGCGAATTGCGCACACCGATGCTGAGAAGACATCGGTGGCTCTCGCCTACGCGCAGCATGTCGGCATCCGCCATTCAGATGCGAAAACTGCACTACAGACCGTTCAAGACGCGCTCGCCTCAGTACACGACGAGGCGAGCATTGCGCACTTGCAAGGTGCGAGCGTACGTTGGGCTGCTGTCGCGGGACAGGCACACGATACGATCACCACACAGCGAGAGAGCCGTGGCCACGAAGGGGCGATGAGCCTGATCACGGCTGGAGTCTCAGGAGTAGTTTCTGGTCCCTTGCAGCAAACGACCACACTGCTGCCTCGACTGCGGCAGGTCCCCGATGAGTTCCTTGCGCTCGTTCCTGGTGGCGATACATTGATAGAACTCACTGAAATAATGGCGTTGTCCTACAGTGGGGACGTTCTCGCTACCCGAAGGCGCTTGAGGCAAGCAATTACGTCAGCGCAAGACAGCAATCCAGAATCGTTGGGTGCCTGGGAATATGCACTCGGATTCCTCGAGTTCTTTTCAGCGGACGCTGAGCGCGCGTACAATATCGGCCAAAGCGCTGCTTCCCATCTTGCGTGGCGGGACGGCACCGGCCTCCTCCCTGCCGCTCGTGCCCTCACTGCGGCAGCGGCTCTTGCCACGGGGCGAAGCATCGAAGCGCGCAAAGGGCTTGACAGCATTCCTGATGCTGCAGCAAGTGACCCGAAAGTGGTGATGCTACGAAGTTGGGTTGAAGCATGGCAGGCTAACGCAGAACGCCGTGCTGACCAAAGCGCTGACCTGTTACTCGACACAGCCAACTGGCTCATGTCAACACAGCACACCTACTTTGGGGGCATGATCGCGCACTGCGTTGCGCGGATGGGTCGCCGACCATTCGAAAGCGCCGCGCTGCTTCGATCCGCATCCACGATCGCGGGCGGCGGACTACTGCAGCTTTTCACGAGCCACGCCGATGCCGTTGCAAACAGCGACTTCGAGAGATTGGCGCAGGTTGCCGCGGATGCGTCCGAACTGGGGCTCGTCACCACGGCAGCCGATACACGTCTGTGGTTGTCAGCGGTCGATGAACGGCGGAAGGTTTCTGCGATGGCAGCAAGAAGGCACCTCCTTGCCGCTGACGAGATGCGTGTAGCGATGCCGACGATGGCATTATGGAACGCACAGCCTGATCGCTCCACATTGCTTACAGAACGCGAACATCGGGTTGCACGGCTCGCCGCCGATAGATACTCCTCGAAGGAGATCGCCGAGATTAACGACGTCTCGGTCAACACCGTCACAAACCAACTGAACGCAGCCTTTCGGAAGTTGGGTGTCAGCAGCCGAGCCGAGCTTCGTGATCTTTTCCGCGCTTAGGCCGAGACGTGTCGCGGGTCGCACATTGCGGCTATTCGCCGATCCGGTGTAGAGCGAGGACTCTGGTGTCGCGGCTTGCGGGTGAGGCGAGCGCCCTGATGATCAGGAGCGACCAAGCTGGCGGCCGCTGCGCGCCGGGGAAGAGCACCTCACCGACAAGCCGCGCTGATCCCCCCGAGAAGGGGCCCTGAAGCAGCAAAAACGATGTCGAACCCGCACTCCTGTCCTAGTTTCACAGGAAACACCGCATGCCTGAACAGCTACCTCGATCACCAGCCACCGACGGAGTTCTAGGAGGTCTACGACGCTGCCCGCCCGGCCCCAGCGTCCTGGTGGAAGCCCAAGAGATCGAGTCGCCATCTCACGCAGGGCGGTCGTCGGCATCGGCCGCGCCCACGCAAAAGCGACCGTCCTGGTCCACAACCACGAAGCCAGCGTCACCACACCAACCGGCCAACCCTCGCGGCCTACACCCTCGGACCCCACCAAGGGCTACCAACGAAGAAACGGCTGAACCACCATCACAGGTGGTTCAGCCGTTCACAATGTCCTGAGACATCGCACTGTGGAGCTAAGGGGATTCGAACCCCTGACCTCTTCCATGCCATGGAAGCGCGCTACCAACTGCGCCATAGCCCCGTGTCTGCCGGTTGTCTCCCCCGCAGGCCTGGACTATCTTACGTGACCCGCGGCCCAGACACAAACCGGCGGGATTGCAACGATCCTGGGCCCTCCGGGCCGCCAGCAGCCCCGCCCGAGGCCGTCAACGAACCCCTGCCGCACGTGCCCCTCACGCGACCCCGACGTTGTGCGCATCGAGCCGCCAGCGCGGCTCGCGCGGGGAGGACTCCAGGATCGACCAGTGGCAGTTCCCGAGTCCGCGGATCCCGGCCCAGTCGTCCGCATCGAGGCCGAGCAGCGTGGTGATCCCCACGGCAATGCAGGCGCCATGCGCGGCCACGAGCAGCGTGGAGCCGTCGGGCATCAACCCCGCATGCGCCTCCACGCCGGCGGCGAACCGCTGGCCGACCTCCGCGCGACGCTCCGCGCCGATCCCCTCGGGGTGCTCCCCGCGCTTCCACGCGGCCGCAGCCTCGGGCCAGCCCTCGGCGATCTCGTCGGCGTGCAGGCCCTCCCACACGCCGAAGTGGCGCTCCCGCAGCCGCGCGTCGGTCGCCACGTCCATGTCCAGCAGGTGCGCCGCCGCCCACGCGGTGTCCGCGGCACGCACCAGGTCCGAGGCCACGATCACGCTCGGGTTGAACTCCGCCACCCGGTGCGCGGCACGTTCGGCCTGCGCGCGCCCGGTCGCGTTCAGCGGGATGTCCACCTGGCCCTGCAGGCGGAAGGAGGCGTTGTAGTCCGTCTGGCCGTGGCGCCACAGCACCACCCGGGAGGCGACCACTACGCCGGGGAGGCTTCGCCGTCGGGCTCCTCGCCCAGGTCGGGCAGCTCGATCTGCGGGCAGTCGCCCCACAGTCGCTCCAGGGCGTAGAACACGCGGTCCTCGGCGTGCTGCACGTGCACGATGATCTCGCCGTAGTCCAGTAGCACCCAGCGGGCCTGCGACTGCCCCTCCTTGCGCACCGCCTTCACGCCGGCGCCGTGCAGGGCCTCCTCCACGCCGTCCACGATCGCGGAGACCTGCCGTTCGGTGGAGCCGGAGGCCAGCACGAACGCGTCGGTCAGCACGAGGCGTTCCGAGACGTCCAGGGCGATGATCTCCTCGGCCTTCTTCTCCGCGGCGGCCAGGGCGGCCACCCCGGCAAGCTCCACGGCCTTGGGCGATGCGGTCACGAACACTCCAGTCGGTAGGGGGTCACTCGAAGAACAGGAAGTAGGCGCCGGTGCCCAGCGCCACGCCGAGCACGATCAGCCCGACGATCGCCAACGGCACCACCCAGCGCGGCCGCGGGGTGAAGCCCTCGGCCTCCAGGCTCGCTGCGGCCTCGCGCGCGAGTTCATCAGGCTTGAGCGGCGGACGCGACAGCGCCCCCGACACCTCCGGCGGGCGGCGGGGCACAGCCGCCCCCGCGCTGCCGTTCACACCGCCCCAGGAGGGTGTGGCGCCACCGTTGCCCAGCACCGAGACGCGGCGGGGCCGCTCGGTCGGGGTCGTCGGGGCGGTCGGGGTGGTCGGCGTGCTCGAGGAAGCCGGCGCACCCGCGCCGTCCGGGGCCGGAGTGTCCTCGGTGACCGCGGGGATCATGGAACTGGACCAGTCGATCGGCCCGGTGATCTCCACCCGGGAGTCCTCCCGGGCGCGCGTGGAGCGCACCGCGGAGAGTTCCCCGGTGGACTCCAGGCGCCGCACGCCCTGCGCGCGCGCCGGCGGTACCACCGAGGGGGTCGACGGCGCAGCCTCACCCTGGTCATCCGCCTCCCGTGGGCCCGGGGCCGGCATCCGCTCGCCCCGCGAGGGCGTGGCCGGCGCGGGCATGTCACGCATCGAGCGGCGGCTCGGCGGGCGTGACGGGCCGGGCGACGGCGTCTCGCGGCTCACCGCAGCATCGGGCGGCACGCTCGGGGAGGAACTGGTGTCGGCGATGTGCTCCCCCGCCGTGGCCGCCGGGATCGCCGTCTGGGTCTGCTGACGGCGCGAACGCCGGGTGGGGGGATGCCCACCGGCCTGCAACCAGGCGGCGCCCGGCGACTGGGGCTGCTGCGGCTGCGCCGACTCCTGCGCGCCCTGCTCCGGGGCTGCGGCGGGTGCGCCCGGCTGCCCCGAGCGGTCCGCGGCGCCACCGCTCACGGGGGCGGCGTCGCCGCCCGAGGTGGCTGCGTCGTCGTCCCGGACCGGGGTCAGATTCGCGGCCGTGGCCTGCGCGGCGGCCTCGGCACGCTCAGCGAGCTGGCGCTGCTCGCGCAACTCGCGGCGCGTCAACGGACGCTCCGACTTCTCCTCACTCATCAGCCTCTCCACTCCCCCGGTACAACTGATACTTCTGGATGTACTGCACCACGCCGTCGGGCACCAGGTACCAGACCGGGCGCCCGCGCCCCACTCGTTCGCGGCAATCGGTCGACGATATCGCCAACGCCGGGATCTCCAGGAAGGAGACCTTCGCGGCGGGCAGGCCCTCGGGGCTGAGATCGTGCCCGGGGCGGGTGACTCCCACGAAGTGCGCCAGGGAGAACAGCTCCGCGGCGTCCTTCCAGGACAGGATCTGGCTCAGCGCGTCCGCCCCGGTGATGAAGAACAACTCATCGTGGGGACGTTCGGCGCGCAGATCGCGCAGCGTGTCGATCGTGTAGGTAGTGCCGGTGCGGTCGATGTCCACCCGGGAGACGGTGAAGGTCGGGTTGGAGGCGGTGGCGACCACCGTCATGAGATATCGGTGCTCCGCCGGGGTGACGCGACGATCCGCCTTGAACGGCTGCAACCCGGTGGGGACGAAGACGACCTCGTCGAGCGCGAACTGCGCGGCGACCTCACTGGCCGCCACGAGGTGGCCGTGGTGGATGGGGTCGAACGTGCCACCCATCACGCCGACACGTCGCGACCCGGGGTCGCGCTGGCTGGGCACTGTCAGCGTCGACGCGTCCCGACGCTGCGGAAGGCATACGTCGCGAGCAGGAGCAGCAGGAGGACCGCGAGCGTGATGCCGCCGTAGAGCCACGGGTTGGGCCGCGTGGACTCCTCGTGCGCAACCTCGGCGAGCAGAACGAGCGTGCTGGTCATTCGGTCATCCTTCCCATCGGCCTCGAGACCTCCCCGTGCCGCACCAATCCTCCCATGAACCGCAACCCGGGCGCCGCCCGGTGTCGCCGGGGGTCTCAGGGGTCGACGCAGGGGGTGGCACAGGGGCTGGCGCAGGGGGACCTTGTACCCGGTTCGGAGCCCTCCCGAGCGCGGATGATTGATCCAGGCGCAAGGAACTCCGCCGCAGGCCCCCGGGTCGGCGGCGGCGGGTTGAGGCGAACTAGCGCCGGAGTGAGCCTCCCCGAGGCCCCGTCACCGCATCGCGGTGGCGGGGCCTCTTGCGTGCGGCGGGGGCGGCCGGCTGCGCGCCGTGCCGAGCCGCGCTTCGCGCACGGCGGGTCGCCTTCGCGGGCGGCGGATACGCGCGGCGCCGTTGGCGGGGCCGGCGCATCTACCCAGGTCACAGCGGTGCGGTGACGCCGGGACGATCGCAGAACCGCCGCGCGCGAAGCCCAACCGTCGTGCGCGAAGCCGACGGCGCCGGGTTCAGGGCCGGATGTGACCGTCGCCCTCGACCACCCACGTGGTGGTCGTGAGCTCCGCCAGGCCCATCGGGCCGCGGGCGTGCAGCTTCTGCGTGGAGATCCCCAGCTCGGCACCCAGGCCCAGCTGCCCGCCGTCGGTGAAGCGGCTGGAGGCATTCACCATCACGGCGGCGGAGTCCACGCCCTGCGTGAACCGCCGGGCCGCGGCGATGCTCGGGGTGCAGATCACCTCGGTGTGCCCGGAGGAGTAGGTGCGGATGTGCTCCAGCGCGGCCTCCATGTCCCCGACCACGCGCACCGCGATGTCCAGGCTGAGGTACTCCGTGGCCCAGTCCTCCGCAGTGGCGGGCACCACCCGGGCGCCCTCGGGGGCGTAGGAGGCGGCGACGTCGTCCGTGTGCAGCGTGACGTCCGCGCCGGCCAGGGCGGCGAGCGCCGCCGGGAGGAACTCCGCGGCCGCGTCCCGGTGCACCAGCAGGGTCTCCAGGGCGTTGCAGACGCCCACGCGCTGGGTCTTGCCGTTCATGAGGATCGCAACGGCCTGCGCCACGTCCGCGCCGGCGTCCACGTACAGGTGGCAGTTGCCCACGCCGGTCTCGATGACCGGCACCGTGGACTGCTCCACCACGGTCTGGATGAGGCTGGCTCCGCCGCGCGGCACCACCACGTCCACCAGGCCGCGGGCGCGCATGAGTTCCACTCCCCCGGGCCGGCCGTAGGCGTCCACGGAGGTCACCAGGTCGGCGGGCAGGCCCTGGGCGGCGAGCGCCTCGCGCAGCACCGCGATGATCGCCTCGTTGGAGCGGGCGGCGGCGCTCCCACCCCGCAGCACGACGGCGTTGCCCGACTTCAGCGCCAGGCCCGCCACGTCCACGGTCACGTTGGGGCGGGCCTCGTAGATCACGCCGACCACGCCGAGCGGCACCCGGGTCTGGCGCACCCGCAGGCCGTTGGGCAGGCTCTGGCCACGCACCACCTCACCGACGGGGTCCGCCAGGGCCGCGACCTCGCGCAGCGCGTCGGCGATTCCGGCGATGCGGGCCTCGTCCAGGCGCAGCCGGTCCACCAGGCCCGCGCTCATACCGGCGGCGCTCTCACGCTCCACGTCCTGCGCGTTGGCGGTGAGGATCTGCGGGGCGTGGGCCACGAGGGCGTCGGCGATCGCGAGCAGCGCGGCGTTCTTCTGCTCGCCGGTGGCGGCGGCGAGGGCCCGGGCGGCGACCTTGGCCTGGCGGGCGATCGCGTGCACACCCTCGCGCACCTCCGACTCGCTCGCCTGCGGCGGGCTGTCGGCCGTGGCTGCGGCGGCGGTGTACTCGGCCTGGGAGGTGTGCTGCGTGGACATGCTCACAGGGTAGGACGCCGCGCCCCGCGGCGGGCGCGGCGTCTCACCCGTCCCATCGCCGCCGCTATCACTTCCAGTCGGCCAGCGCGGCGTCCAGGGCCGCGTCCAGACCGGCGGAGGCCGGCAGCAGGTCCTCGGCCACGCCGTCGCCCTCCAACACCCCGAGGGAACGCAGCTCGGGGGCCAATTGGGTGGCCAGGGCGACCACATCGGTGGGCACGGAACCGGGGAGGATCACCACGCCGTCGACCGCCCCGGAGGCATACCAGGCCTGCAGTTCCTCGGCCACGCCGCGGGCGGTGCCGGCGATCGTGAGGGTGTCGGCCTGGGCGCCCAGGTCGCGCAGCAGGTCGGCGCGGAAGAGGGCGGAGGCGGCGTCGTCCCCGATCACGGTGATGGCGTCGACGACCACGCGCACGTCATCGGGGTTGCGGCCGGCCTGGGTGGCGGCGGTGCGGATGGCGGTGCGCCACTCGCGGGCCTCCGCGATGGTGCTGACGCGCAGGCGCACCACGTCGGAGTGGCGGCCGGCGACCACGGCGGTGGCGCGGTCGGTCGGGGCGGTCACCAGCAGCGGGCGGCGCCCGCCGGTGTTGGCGTCCCTGTTCGCGGCCCAGACGCGGCGGATCTCCTCGTGCACTCCGCCGGCGGTGGTGCTGATCGGCACCTGCCAGCCGCCGTTGCCGCCGGTGCGGGCGTGGATGCCGGCCACGGCGCGAGCCAGGCGGACCGGGTCGATGAACCCGGCGGGCAGGGCGGGGGCGATCGCGGGGCCGTCGGTGAGGTGGCCCTCGGCGCCGAGGCGGGAGGCGAGCACGGCCGGGTCGAGCCAGGCGTCCTGACGGGAGGTGTCCTCCAGGCGGAAGGACTCCCCCACGGTGACGAGCTCGACCCCGGCCTCGCGGGCCAGGTCGAGGTACTCGGCGACGTCGGTCAGGGAGACCTTCTCGCCGGTGCGGGCGGTGGCGCGCCGCTGCACGCTGGCCTTCGCGCCAAGGGTGGTGAGGTCGAGGCCGAGAGTGAAGCGGGTGCTGGTGGTTGCAGACATGAGAGTGGTCCTGGTTCTCCTGCGCGGGGCAGGGGCGATGTGTGGGGGCACGCGCGCTCGCTCGCGCCATTTGGGCGCGGGGCGCATCGGGGTGCGCCTGAGGTGCGCGGCGGCGTGCCGGGGTTGTGTGGGTACGACGACGGTGGGGGCTGGTCTGGCCAGCAGGTGCGAGGAGCCCGTGGGCCTAGTCGCTGAACCGCACCGCCGTCAGCGCATACACAGGCATGCCATCGGCATGCCACACATCGAGGACGTGGTGGAGTGTCGCAGGGTTGGGGTCTGCACTCGCGTTGCCATCGTGTCCAGTTCCTTCGGGGTTCCCCGCCGTGGCGGGGTGAGCGCTTGCACTGGCAGGTAGCCAGCGCCTGGTCGTCACCCGGGGCACCCCGCCGCAGAGGAGGGTTGCCGGCCAGCTAGCCGGGGCTGTGTGCTGGCACTCAAGACCGTGACGCTCACGCTAGGGCGGATTGAGTTGTCGTGTCAACTCTCTGCGCGTGTGACGCGCACCGCGTGTTCCACCCTCTCGTCCATCATGTGGAACGCCTCACGAACCCCTGCACGTGGACCTGTGACGGTCGTAGTTTCGATGCATGAGCCCGTCAGCCCCCTGCAGCACGCGGCAGCGCCCCGCCGAGGCCGTGGACGCCACCGCGTTCAAGGACCTCTTCCGCCGCCACCCGGCCGGGGTGGCGATCGTGACGCTGGAGGGCCCCGACGGCCCCGTCGGATTCACCGCCACCTCGGTGATCTCGGTGTCCGCCGAACCGGCCTACCTGGCCTTCTCCATCGCCCAGGCTTCCTCCTCCTATGGCGCGCTCGCGACGGCGTCCAGCGCCGTGGTCTCCTTCCTCGCCCAGGACCAGGCCGAGTTGTCGGTGCGGTTCGCGACCTCCGGGATCGACCGGTTCGCCGACCAGCACGTGGCCTACCTCCCCACCGGCGAGCCGCGCCTCGCCGACGTCGACTCCTGGGCCCGGATCGAGCTCACGGAGCGGGTGACCGCCGGGTCCTCGCTGTTGGTGGTGGGCCGGGTCACCGACCTGGTTGACGACGGCGCAGCCGACCCGGGCGCACCGGCCCGCCTGGTGTACGTGGACCGGACCTATCACCGAGCGGACGCCGCGAGTCAGATCGCGCCGTAGCGCGCAGGCGTGCGGGCGTGCGGGCGTGCGGCCTTCGGGGCCGGTGTTCAGTGCGGCTCTCGGGGCCGTTGTCCACAGGGCGTGATGCCCGTTCCCCCACACCACGCGGATTCCCCCTAGCCTGACGACCACCGGCTATCGAGGGGGACGCGATGACGCTTGGCACGATTCGACCGCGCGGATGGACTGTCCGCCTGACCGCAGCCGGGCTGGCCGTGGGGCTGCTCGGCGCCTGCTCCGGCGGGGACGACGCCGTCGAGACCACGGCACCCGAGACCACCACGGCCACCAGCGCGGAACCGACGACCGCCGAGCCCACCACCCAGGAGCCCACTGAGACGGACTCCCCCACGCCCACGGAGTCCCCCAGCTCCGAATGGACCGAGGAGGAGCAGGCCCTCATCGAGGAGGCCGAAGCTGCCTACCTCGCTGGGCTCGCGGCCTACAACGACGCCGCCCAGGAGGGATTCAGCGAGCAATCCGGGATCGACGAGGTGATGTCGTACTACACGGGCGAAGCGAGGAACATCATCGCGCGCGAGATCTCCCTCTACGTCGAGCAGCAAAGGGTCCTCGTCGGGGCGGTTCGCGCTGACGGTATCGAGCCGATCGCCGTCAGCCCGGAGTCCGTGTCTCTCCGGGTGTGCACGGACACGACCGAGATGGACTATCTGATTGCCGGAGAACCGTCTGAGGGACGCGGCCAGCGCATCGAGATTGTCGAGACGCTACAGCGGGGAGAGTCCCAGGTTGTCTGGGAGATTTCCGCCTCCGAGATCGAGGAAGGCGCCTTGTGCTGAGTCGGGCACTGGTCACGCTGCTGAGCGTGATCCTCGCAGCAGTGATCGGCGCTCCGTCTGCGCACGCAGACGCCAGCGGAGATTGCGACGCAAACGGCCGCTTTGCAAACTGCGACCTCGACTCGCGAGCTCCATGGCAACCGCCACCGGAAAACGCCATCACTCCAATAATCGAGGACGGAGAGTCCGGTGATCCCGGAAAGCCTCGGGTTTGCCGATCCAACTCAACACGAGTGGAGATACCGTGCGAGGTGGGCGGTCTAGTTTGGCTCTCGTCCTCCAACTGCTACGTCGACCCAGTGCCCGTGAGTCTCGATGCGGACGGCAACGGCGGGATGTTCCGGTGCTACATCGGCGGCCCCGAGCAAGGTGCGGGCGCCAACTTCATCCTGATCTCATTGCCGGTCGCGCCACCGGCGACGACACCGCCGTCCCCAGCGTTGCTGGCGCAACGCGCGGTCGACTCGATGCAGTTACGGGCGATCGACATCGGCATGGCGCCCGAGCCCGACAACGCCGACCCGAACATCCTCATCCGCATGCCCAACCAGGTCTTCGCGGCCGACTCCGGCCCCGAGACCACCGGCCCGAACTCAGCCGAGGCCTCCGCCGGCGGCATCACCGTCACCGCGACCGCTGAACTCGCCTCGGTCACGGTCGACCCGGGCGACGGCAGCGCCACCACCCCCTGCACCACCGACCAACTCTCCACCAGCACCCGCGCCCTCGAGGGCGCCGACGTCTGCTCGGTGGTCTGGGAACGCACCAGCACCGCGCAGCCCGGCGGAACCTACGACCTCGCCGTCACCTCCAGCTGGCAAGTCGAATGGAGCGGCGGCGGCGAGGCCGGAACGATAGCGTTCGACCTCGTCAACACCCGCCCCGTCGCCGTCATCGACCGCAAGGTCAACCTCGTCCCATGAACAACAAGGGAAGGGGCCTGCAGCGATCACTCGAATCCCGCGACCAGGCCTTGCCCCTCCTTTGACCGGAACAGAAGTTCACCGGACGAGGCCGCTGATTGCGTCGACGTCACCGCCAGGCCTCGGCCGTGATTCTGCCTTGCGTGCGCGAAAATGCGCCATGTGCAGTTGTGGTGGGCATACTGATTCCGAGCGCGCTCAGTCCGGGTGATGGCGCATCTTATTCACCCGAGCGAAGGCCACCTGAGGCCCCCTTGTATCGTCACCACACTCCGCGAGCTCGCCATTTCTGCACAAGTTCGTCCTCGATGATTTGCTCCGTGAGTCGAGATTGGCTGTCAAGCGAGAAAGTCCCACTGAAGTCGCGCCGCAGGATCCCGATCGCCGGGATAAGGAGATAGCGGACAGCCGCAGGGTGCCGCCAAAGATCTGCAGACGTGACAGAACCAATCACGGCAACAACGGCACGACCCTCTCGCATCGGAAGCGACGACCTCGAGAGCGCCGCAGCCAAGGTCTCAGCAGCAACATTGAACGCCAAGGGGTCTGCCACTTCTTTGATGGTTTTGACCGTGTTTCCAGACCTTGCGCGAGGATGACGCACCTCTTTGAACACCGTCGACTGCGAACCGGGGAACGCAGCAATGTCTGACGATCTCGGCGCTGCTGTCGGGCGGGTCTTGTCCCAAGCACCGAGAGTCGCGGCGAGAGCACTACTCCAGAAGAAACCGCTTGCCCGATCGGGTCGACCCGCGAAGGCCTGAACCTGTCTAGCGACGTCACTCCAGCTCGTTCGGCAGGTCAAGCCCTCCAATAAGGGCACCCAGTCAACCTTGCTCGACTTCGGAATCAAGTGAACGATGCGAAGGACATCCCGCACCGCAACATCGACGATGCGCTGCTCGATCTGCGAACACTGCTTCTGCGGAGTCGCAGATGCAACCGGCTGCCAGTCCTTCCTACGGACGGACTCGCCAGCGACTGGGTCGGCGGAGACACTTCTGAAGGGAGAGCCGAACAGTCTCGTGAGCTCGGCGTCGAACTTCTCGGGCTTTCCACACGACTTGAAGGCGGCCATCAAGATGTTCTTCTGATGCACCATTCCCACGCAGTGACAGTTGCACCCGACCCGCTTGGCACTCTGGCACGGCGCGCTGTGATTCACGGGGGCTGGCTGAGCGGTCATGATGCACGGGTCCTCACTGCCCCTCGGGAGGGGCCACCTCTAATGATCCCAAATTGTTCCTGAGCGCCGATACTACACTCACTCCCCCTCTAAGGTCATCATGAACTCCCAGCGTCCAGTTACCGTCGGGCAGGGGTCGTGGTGAGCCTGCGCCTTCGTTGCCGCGTGTCGCCGTACTCGCCTCGGTCACGGTCGACCCAGGCGACGGCAGCGCCACCATCCCCTGCACCACCACACAACTCTCCACAGCGTGCGCGCCCTCGAGGGACTCGACATCTGCTCGATGGGCTGGGAGCGCACCAGCACTGCGCAGCCCGGCGGAACCTACGACCTCACCGTCACCTCCAGCTGGCAAGTCGAATGGAGCGGCGGCGGCGAAGCCGGAACGATGGCGTTCGACCTCGTCAACACCCGCCCCGTCGCCGTCATCGACCGCAAGGTCAACCTCGTCCCCTGACCAGAGGCTTGGCCGCATCATCACCGACCCTCCCCGCCGCGGGCCCCGCGGAGTAGCCTGCATGGCACCTGCCGCAGGGAGTGCAGGATGGCTCATAGGACACGGTTCGGCCGCGCAGGCGCTGCGCGCACGAGGAGTGCCAGGTGCGCGACCCGCGCGTCGTGCGCCACGCTCGCGGCCGTCGCGACCCTCGCCACCACGGCGTGCACCCCGGGTGAGCCCTCCTCGTCAGCGCCACCCACGCCGTCGGCCAGCGCGCCGTCGGCCCTCACGCCGTCCCCCGACCCCAGCACGATCGCCATCGGCACCTGGTGGAACGCCGACGAACTCGCCTTCATCGCCGAGGCCACCGCCTTCTACCGCGCCACCTTCGATCAGCTCATCGCGGGCATGCAGCGCCGCTACGCGGACCCCGAGCACGTCGCCGCCCTCGTCGCGGTGCACACCGCCAAGGCGCGCGAGGACCTGCTGGAGGAGATCCGCCTCGCCCGGGAGGACGACCTCACCCTGATCGGCACCCCGCGCCTGACCCACACCGCCGTGCGCTCCCTGGTGGCCTCCCCGGTGGTGTCCGCGATCGTGCTCGAGGTCTGCGTCGACTGGTCGCCCACCGGCAGCGGCCGCGCCGTCGAGCCGCTGACCGTCACGATCATGCGCTCCGCCGACGGCGCCCTGCGCATCCGCGCCATCCAGGGCGCCGACGACGTGCCCTGCCCGGCTCGCGGCGACCCCTTACGCCCGGGCACACCCCAGGAGTAGCGTTCCGGGCACATGCTGCAGGGGGTGCAGGATGACTCGCAGGACGGGAACCGGCCGCGGGGGTGCGGCACTCGCGACATGCGCAGGCATCGTCGTCGGCATCCTCGCGGCCTGCACCCCGGGTGCCGATCCCACCCCGAGCCAGCCCGCGCCGTCGGCCACCTCCACCGCAACGGTCGCGCCGACCCAGTCCGCGGGCCCCTGGTGGAACGAGGAACAGCGCGCGTTCCTGGAGCAGGCCACCGCCTTCTACCTCGACCTGCACGAGCGCTATCTCCTGGCGATGGCGACCGGGTTCGCCGACGAGGGCAACACCGCCGCGCTCCTGGCGGCGCACGCCGACCAGGCCCGGGAGGCCCTGCTGACCGAGCAGCGCCAGGCACTGGAGGACGAGCTCACCTTCGCGGGCAAACCCGAGATCGCGATCCTGGGGGCCTCCTCGCTGAACCTCACCGACTACGTCTCCGGGGTGGTGCTCGAGGTGTGCCTGGACTGGTCGCCCGTGCAGTTCACCGTGCGAGGCGAACCCGTCGAGCAGGGCGAGCTGGGCGTCACGCAACTGCGCGAGTCGATCGTCCGAGCGCCCGACGGCACGCTGCGGCTGCACGCCAGCGAGCCGGTGGACGACCTGGATTGTCCATGAGCCACCGGTCCGCGGCCGCGACATTCACCGCCGGGACCCTCACCGCCGGGATACTGAGCGCCGGAATGCTGAGCGCCGGGATGCTGCTGGGCTGCACGCCGGGCGCTCCGCCCCCAGCACCGCAGCCATGGATCGCACCCGCCACGAACGCGCCCACCCACTCCCCGGTGGGGACCTCCACCGGCCGAGGCACACCGGTGGCCGTCGACGACGCCGTCGCCTTCACCCTGGAGACGCTCGCGCTCTACGTTGCGGGGGCGCAGACCGGCTTCGAGGAGGGCACGACGGCGCAACTCACCTCCCGCCACGCCGGCGCCTCGGCCGCGCAGCTGGCGGAGGAGATCGCGCACCTGCGCCGGGAGGGCGTGCGTCTTCACGGGGAACCGGCCGTCACCAGGGTGCAGGTCGCTGCGGCGCGCCGGAGCACCTGGCACCAGGAGCGCGCCGAGGACGGCACGCTCCTCGCCTCCGCCTGGCACGAGCGGATCGTGGTGGACCTCTGCCTGGACTGGGCGGACACGGAGATCCTGCGCACGGGAGACGGCTGGGGGCGGCACGGCCTCGGCGCCGAGAGCGCCCGGTACACGCTCACCCGCGTGCAGGGCGGGGATTTCGCCGTGCGCGAGCATCAACCCGCGCCGGAGGCGACCTGCTGAGCCGTGCGCCGGGAACCCGCCCGACCCCGCCTGGCCCCACCTCACTCGGCGCCCTCAGCGCGTGCGGTGCACCTTCGGCCGCAGCACCACGAGGTCGTCGCGGTGCACCACGGGCCGGTCGGCGCCGAACCGCTCCCGCAGCACGCCGCTCGAGAGGCCCAGCCGCTCCGGGAGTTCCTCGCTGCCGTAACCCGCGAGTCCGCGCGCCACCACCGACCCCGTGGGGGTGAGCAGTTCCACCGGGTCGCCGGGGTCGAAGGTCCCCGAGACGTCCACCACGCCCGCGGCGAGCAGGGACCGCTTGCCGTCCGTGATCGCCGCCACCGCGCCGTCGTCCAGCATCAGCGACCCGCGGGTGGAGGCCGCGTGCGCGAGCCACAGCCGCCGGGTCCGGGGCCGCGCATGCGTCGCCTCGAACCAGGTGCCCACGTCCTGACCCGCCAGGGCCGGCGCGATGTCCCGCGCCGCGGCCACCAGGGTCGGGATCCCGGCGCCGGTGGCCGTCATGGCGGCCTCCACCTTGGTGGTCATGCCGCCGGTCCCCACGCCACTACCGCGCTGGGAGACCTCCACGCCGTCCAGCTCGCCGGGGTGGGCGACCACGGAGATCCGCCGCGAATCCGCCAGCCGCGGGTGCCCGGTGTAGAGGGCATCCACATCGGTGAGCAGCACCAGCGCATCGGCCTGCACCACGTGCGCCACCAGCGCGGCGAGCCGGTCGTTGTCGCCGAACCGGATCTCGTCCGTGGCCACCGTGTCGTTCTCGTTGATGACCGGCACCATGCCGAGCGCGAGCAGCCGCTCCAGCGCCCGCTGCCCGTTCTTGTACTGGGCGCGCCGGATCACGTCCTCCGCGGTCAGCAGCACCTGCGCCACCGTCAGCCCGTGCGCGGCGAACGCGCGGGTGTAGTGCGCCACGAGCAGCCCCTGCCCCACGCTCGCCGCCGCCTGCTGCGTGGCCAGGTCCCGCGGCCGCGTCGTCAGGCCCAGCGGCGCGAGCCCCGCGGCGATCGCGCCGGAGGAGACCAGCACCACCTGGGTGCCCGCGGCGAAGCGACCCGCCACCGCATCGGCGACGGCGGTCACCGCCCCCGAGTCCAGTCCGCCACCGGAGGCGTCGGTCAGCGAGGACGAACCGATCTTCACCACGATGCGGCGGGCGCCGCGCAGGGCGGCGCGGCTCACGAGTCGTCGCCCTCGACGTCCGGGTCGGCCCACACCCCGAGGTCCCGCTCGCGCTCCAAGCGCTCGCGCGCCGCGGCGTCCGAGGCCATCCGGGCGGCGTACTGCTCGCGCCGCTCCCCCGTGGTGCGGCGCTGCGGACCGTCCAGACGGATATCCGTCCCGCGCGGGGCCAGCAGCTCCGCGCCGGTGGCGATCGTGGGCTCCCAGTCGAAGACCACACCGCCCTGCACGTCCCCGATCACCACGGTGTCGCCGGGCAGTGCACCCGCCTTCGCGAGCTGCTCCTCCACACCGATCCGCGCGAGCCGGTCCGCGAGGTAGCCCACGGCCTCGTCGTTGGCGAAGTCGGTCTGACGCACCCACCGCTCGGGCTTGGAGCCGCGCACCTGGTAGGCCTCGCCGTCCGGCGTCTTCACGCGCTTGACGGAGAACTCCGCCTCGTCCCGGCCCCGGGGGCGCAGCACCACGGGTGCGGCCTCGGGTTCGGGGCGCTCCGCCCGCACCTTGGCGACCAGCTCCGCCAGGGCGAAGGAGAACTGCCGCAGCCCGGCGTGGGAGACCGAGGAGATCTCGAACACCCGGTAGCCGCGCGCCTCCAGGTCCGGGCGCACGATGTCGGCCAGGTCCTGGCCGTCAGGGATGTCGGTCTTGTTCAACGCCACCAACTGCGGGCGCTCCAGCAGCGGCACGTCGCTGCCGGCGATGTCCAGGTCCGGGGCGTACGCCTCCAGTTCCGCCAGGATCGCGTCCAGGTCGCTGATGGGGTCGCGCTGGGACTCCAGGGTGGCGCAGTCCAGCACGTGTACTAGCACCGCGCACCGCTCGATGTGCCGCAGGAACTCCAGGCCCAGGCCCTTGCCCTGGCTCGCACCGGGGATCAGGCCCGGCACGTCCGCCACGGTGAAACGCTCCTCGCCCGCCTGCACCACGCCGAGGTTCGGCACGAGGGTGGTGAACGGGTAGTCGGCGATCTTGGGCCGCGCGGCACTCATGGCCGCGATCAGGGAAGACTTCCCGGCGCTGGGGAAGCCCACGAGCGCCACGTCCGCCACCGACTTCAGTTCCAGGACGACCTCGGCCTCCTCGCCGGGCTCACCCAGCAGGGCGAACCCGGGGGCCTTGCGCTTCGGGGAGGCCAGGGCCGCGTTCCCGAGCCCGCCCTGCCCGCCGCGCGCGATGACGAGGCGGGTGCCGGCACCCATGAGATCAGCGAGCACCTCGCCGTCGCGGGTGCGCACCACGGTGCCCTCGGGGACCTTCAGCTCCACGTCCGCGCCGTTGGCGCCGTGCCGCATATCGCCCTTGCCCTGGGTGCCGTTCTCCGCGGTGCGGTGCGGCCGGTGGTGGTAGTCCAGCAGCGTGGTGGTCTGCGGATCGACCACGAGCACCACGTCTCCCCCGTTGCCGCCGTTGGCCCCATCGGGCCCGCCGAGCGGCTTGAACTTCTCGCGGTGCACGGACGCGCAGCCGTTGCCGCCGTCACCGCCGGCGGCGAACAGGACGACTCGGTCGACGAATGCAGCCACGTTCTCGTTCCTCCACATCAGGGGTCCGGCCGGTCCGGCCGGTCAGGGGTGGGGCGATCACCGGTGGGTGAGCGGACCCGGATACGCCGTGAGGGGCGCACCGCGTGTGCGGTGCGCCCCTCACGGACTTGAAGCCTTGATCAGGCCACGATGTCGACCACGCGACGCCCACGGCGGGTGCCGAACTGCACGGCACCGGGCTGCAGGGCGAACAGCGTGTCGTCGCCGCCGCGACCGACACCCTCACCCGGGTGGAAGTGCGTGCCGCGCTGACGGACGATGATCTCACCCGTCTTGACGACCTGGCCGCCGTACCGCTTCACGCCGAGGCGCTTGGCGTTGGAGTCGCGACCGTTGCGAGAGGAGCTTGCGCCCTTCTTGTGTGCCATGAGCACACCCCTTTCTGCTGGGAGCCGCGGGGGCTCAGGCGATCGCGGTGACCTTGAGGCGCGTCAACTTCTGACGGTGCCCCTGGCGCTTGCGGTAGCCGGTCTTGTTCTTGAACTTCATGATGGTGATCTTCGGGCCCTTCTCGTCCCGAACGATCTCCGCCGAAACCGTGACCTTCTCCAGATCCTTGGCTGCGGAGGTGACCTTCTCACCGTCCACGAGGAGGAGGGGGGTCAGCTCGACCTGGTCGCCGACAGCACCGGTCACCCGGTCCATGACGACGATGTCACCGACGGTCACCTTCTCCTGACGGCCACCCGCCTTGACGATCGCGTACACCACGTTGCATCTCTCCTCTACGACTGCTGCGCATCGAACCCGCCGCGGCACAGGGCGCACCCGGCAGTGGCTGCAGCAGCTTGGCTTTGCGGCACGCGGTAATCCACACGCGCCGACGTTCAAGAATACGCAGCCGGACCGACCGGGTCAAACTGACCCGGTCGGGACGTACGTCAGGACGTGCTCGCCTCCTGATCGGCGGGCTCGTCCTCGGTCTCACTGGCCTCGTTCTCGGCCGGTGCGGCCTCAGCGGAATCCGGCACGACGGCGTCGCTCACCTCGGCCGGCTGGCTCGCCTCGGCCTGCTCTGCCTGAGGTACGGGCGCCGGCTCGGCCGGGGCTGCGTCGTCGGCCACAACCGACTCCACGCCCTCACCCGACTCCGCGTCCTCACCCGTTTCCGCGTTCTCGGCCGGCTTCTCGTCGTCGTGCGCGTGCTGCGCGGCGGCGGCGATCTGCGCGAGTGTGGCCTTCACGGCGGCGCGGGCGGCGTCATCGGGCTCCGGCGCGTTGCCGGCCGAGGCGCCTGCGCTCGACCCGCCATCGCCGTTGCCGCCCCGGGAGGAACGACGACGACCACCACGCGAACGCCCGGACTCCTCCGGGGCGCTTTCCTCGGTCTCCACGTGCGCGTGCGGCTCGGAGGAGGTGATGAACCCCCGGCCCTTGCAGTGCTCACAGGGGGTGGAGAAGGCCTCCACGAGACCCTGCCCCACCCGCTTGCGGGTCATCTGCACCAGCCCCAGCGAGGTGACCTCGGCCACCTGGTGGCGGGTGCGGTCCCGGGCGAGGCACTCGATCAGGCGGCGCAGCACCAGGTCGCGGTTGGACTCCAGGACCATGTCGATGAAGTCGACCACGATGATCCCGCCGATGTCGCGCAGCCGCAGCTGCCGGACGATCTCCTCCGCGGCCTCGAGGTTGTTCTTCGTGACGGTCTCCTCGAGCGTGCCGCCCGAGCCGGTGAACTTGCCGGTGTTGACGTCCACCACGGTCATGGCCTCGGTGCGGTCGATCACCAGCGAGCCGCCGGAGGGCAGGTAGACCTTGCGGTCCATGCCCTTGGCGAGCTGCTCGTCGATCCGGGTGGAGGCGAACACGTCACCGGGGCCGGCCCACTTGGTCAGGCGCTCGGCGAGGTCGGGAGCCACGGAGCCGAGGTACTCGCTGATCGTGGCCCACGCCTCCTCGCCGGCGACGGTCAGGGAGGCGAAGTCCTCGTTGAAGACGTCGCGCACCACGCGCAGCGCGAGCTCGGGCTCGGACTTCAGCAGCAGCGGCGCCTTCTTTCCCTTGCCGCTCGCCTTCGCCTGGATCGACTCCCACTCGGAGGTGAGACGCTCCACGTCGCGACGCAGTTCGTCCTCGCTGGCGCCCTCGGCGGCGGTGCGCACGATGACGCCCTGCCCCTCGGGGACGATCTCCTTCAGCAGCTTCTTCAGCCGGGCACGCTCGTTGTCCGGGAGCTTGCGTGAGATGCCGGTCATCGCACCGGAGGGCACGAGCACGAGGTAGCGGCCCGCGAGGGTGATCTGCGAGGTCAGTCGCGCACCCTTGTGGCCGATCGGGTCCTTGGTGACCTGCACGAGCACCTGGTCGCCGGACTTCAGCGCCTGCTCGATGCGGCGCGGCTGCCCGTCCAGGCCCGCGGCCTCCCAGTTCACCTCGCCGGCGTACAGCACGGCGTTGCGGCCACGGCCGAGGTCCACGAATGCGGCCTCCATGCTCGGCAGCACGTTCTGCACGCGGCCGAGGTACACGTTGCCGACCATGGTGGTCTGCTTGGCCTGCGCCACGTAGTGCTCCACGAGGACGCCGTCCTCGAGCACCGCGATCTGCGTCATGTTCTCGCGCTGGCGCACCACCATCGAACGCTCCACGCTCTCGCGGCGCGCGAGGAACTCGGCCTCGGTGAGGATGTGGCGGCGACGGCCCGCGTCGCGGCCCTCGCGGCGGCGCATCCGCTTGGCCTCCAGGCGGGTGGAGCCCTTCAGCGCGGTCACCTCATCGCGTGCGCGGGCGGCCTCGTCGCCCTCCTCGCTGCGGCGACCGCGGCGACGGCGACGGCGACGGCTGCTGGAGCCCGAGGACTCACCGTCGGTCTCGTCCTTGGTCTCGGCAGAGCCGTCGGTGTCATCGTTCGAACCGGCGTCCTCGGATCCCGAGGCCTGGTCGCCCTGCTGGCCACCCTGGGCCTTGCCGCCCTGCTGGTTACCGCCCTGCTGGTTACCGCCCTGGCCGGCGCCGGAGTCGTCGGCGCTGCCGCCTCCAGAGCCGCCGCGCTTGCGGCCACGGCCACCGCGGCGACGACGGCGCTTGCGCGGCTGGCCGGAGCCCTCGCCATCGCTGCCCTCGCCATCGCTGGCGTCGCTGTCCGACTCGTCGTCGGAGTCAGCGTCGTCGGAGTCAGCGTCGTCGGAGTCACTGTCCTCGGCGTCGTCGCTCTCGGAGTCAGCACCCTCGGAGTCGTCGTCCGTGGCCTCGTCGGCGTCCACCGCGGTCTCCTCCTCGGCGGCCTCCGGGGTCACCTCGCCGGTGGACGTGTCAGCGGCAGCGTCGGCGGCGGTCCCGGTCTGCGCGGCCTGCTCAGACTGCTCGGCCAGGTCAGCCTGCTCGGTCTCGCCGTCGGGCTGCTCCGTGGCCTTCTTCTTGCCGCGGCCACCCTGACCCTTGCCCTTGGTGCCCTTGCCACCCTCGCCCGCGCCGTCGGACTTCTTACGGGTCGACTTCTTCGCCGCCGCCTTCTGCTCGCCCTGCTTCTGCTCGCCCTGCGGGGCGTCGGGTGCCTGGCCCTGCGTCGCCTGGGCGGCGTCCGCATCCGAGGAGGCTGCGGCGTCGGGCTTCGGCTCGACCTTCTTGCGCTTGCGCTTGGCGGGCGCCTGGAAGAGCAACGCGGTGGCGGGCAGGCGGGGATCGTCGGCCTCGCCGTCGTTCACGGGAGCCTTCTCCGGGGCGCCGGCCTGCTCGGGTGCGGCCGTCGGTTGGGTGGCCTCCACCTTGGGCGCCTGCGCGCTGCGGCTGGCGCGGCGGCGAGGAGCGCGGGTGGTGGCCGGCTTCTCGGCCGTCTCGGAGGACTGCCCGGAGGTCGACCCCGCGCTCTGCTCGGGCGTTTGCTCGGCAGCCGGCGACTCCTCCTGGGCGACCTTCGACGTCGACCGCTTCGCAGCAGCCTTCGCGGCCGGCTTGGTGGCCGGCTTCGCCTCGCCCAGACCGAAAGCGGCCAGGACGTCGACCTGCTGCTCCGGGTCGCGCTCAGGCGTTGCCTGGGGGCGGGAGGAGAAGGTGGTGTGCACCGTGATCTCGTGGGTCGCACCCTCGGCAGACGCGGAGGGGGTGACCACACCGGTGGTGGCGCGGCGACTCCCTCGGCGGCGTGGGGTGCGCCCGGCGCCCGTGGATTCCTGGGCGCTGCTGGTTTCCTGCGTTGTGCTCTCGTCAGCCATCGTGGCTCCATCCGACAGCTCACCCGCCACACCAAACCTCGGGCGCCTGCCGGCCGGTCGTCGATCCTCGGAATTCCCGGGACCGAAAGTTCTCGTGTGCCCCAACTGGGGCCGGCGCCTCCTGGCCGATCATCCGCGCACGAACGCCGAAGCGGTGCGATGCGGACGAGGAGCCGGAGATCCCGCCGGACCTGCGCGGCGGTGTGACCCGCGCCAGCCACCATCGAGTATCGCACAGGCGGTGTCACCGGCCCGACTGCCACGCCGCCCGCGCCGATCCGGCCGCCCCGCGCCCCGCGAGCGAAACCGCGCCCCGCGCCCGCCCGCCCCGCCCGCTAGACAGCACCCCGCGCCCGCCCGCCCCGCCCGCTAGACCCCGCCCCGCGAAACCGTGCCGCGTGCTCCGAGACCGTGCTCACCGGCCACGTGCTCGGCGCGGAAGTCACGTGTTCGGCGCAGCCCCGCGGCCAGGCCCGATACACCCGGGACCTTGGTCCTTCCTGACAACACGACAGGACAGTACGTTGGCCGCACCGTACGATCGAAAACGTCCCGCGTCGGCTGCGGGGGTCGACGCGACAGGAGCAGCATGGAAGCCCTAGAACTGGCCCGGTGGCAGTTCGGAATCACCACCGTCTACCACTTCATCTTCGTCCCACTCACGATCGGGCTCTCCACGATCGTCGCGATCATGCAGACGATCTGGCACCGCACCGGCAAGGAGCACTGGCTCCGCATCACCAAGTTCTTCGGGCGCCTGCTCCTGATCAACTTCGCGATCGGCGTGGTCACCGGAATCGTGCAGGAGTTCCAGTTCGGCATGAACTGGAGCGAGTACTCCCGGTTCGTGGGCGACGTGTTCGGTGCGCCGCTGGCCATGGAGGCCCTCGCGGCCTTCTTCGTGGAGTCCACCTTCCTCGGCCTGTGGATCTTCGGCTGGGAGCGTCTCTCGCGCCGCGTGCACCTGTTCTGCATCTGGATGGTCGCCTTCTCTACCACGCTGTCGGCCTACTTCATCCTCGCGGCCAACTCCTTCATGCAGCACCCGGTGGGCGCGGAGTGGAACGAGGAACTCGGGCGCGCCCAGCTCACCGACATCGGTGCCGTGCTGACGAACCCGACCACCCTGGCCGCCTTCCCGCACGTCATCACCGCCGCGTGGCTCGTGGGTGGCACGTTCGTGGCCGGTATCGCCGGCTGGTGGATCGTGCGCTCGGTGAAGAAGGGTGACGTGGAGACCGCCAAGACGGTCTACCGCCCCGCCGCCTACGTCGGCCTGATCGCGATCATCGTCGCCGGCATCGGCGTGGGCCTGTCCGGCGACCAGCAGGCCAAGGTCATGTATGACCAGCAGCCCGGCAAGATGTCCGCCGCGGAGTCCCTGTGCTACGGCACCGAGGGCGCCTCCTTCTCGGTGCTGACGATCGGTAACCTCAACGACACCGACAACTGTGACGACGTCCACCACCTCATCGAGATCCCCTACCTGACCTCCTTCCTCGCGACCGGCCACTTCACCGGCGAGGAGAGTTACGTGCCCGGCACGATCGAGGTGCAGGAGCGCTTCACGCAGGAGTTCGCCGAGGAGTACGGCGAGGACATGCAGTACATCCCGAACCTCATGATCAGCTACTGGTCCTTCCGGTTCATGATCGGGTTCGCCGCGTTCTCCGCGATCCTGGCGCTGTGGGGCCTATGGGTGCTGCGCGGCGGCCGGGTCACGGACAACAAGTGGTTCGGCAGGTTCAGCCTGCTGGCCCTGCCGATGCCGTTCCTCGCGAACTCCTTCGGCTGGATCTTCACCGAGATGGGCCGCCAACCGTGGGTGGTGGTACCGAACATCGACGCGACCGGCGACATCGCGATCCACATGCGGACCGCCGACGGCGTCTCCACCGTCGTCTCCTCCGGCGAGGTGCTGTTCTCGATGGTGGCCTTCACCGTGGTCTACGGGGCGCTGGCCGTGGTCTGGTACAAGCTGCTGAAGAAGGACGTCCTCAAGGGCGCCGAGCCCGTGCCGGAGCCGGCCACGGCCTCCGACCACGACGACGCCCCCAAGCAACTCGACTTCGCGTACTGAGCCAGGAAGGACTCTCACCATGGATCTCGCACTTCTCTGGTTCATTCTCATCGCCGTCCTGTGGACGGGCTACCTGGTCCTGGAGGGCTTCGACTTCGGCGTGGGCATGCTCATGAAGCCCCTGGCGAAGGACGACACCGACCGCCGGGTGGCGATCAACACCATCGCCCCGGTCTGGGACGGCAACGAGGTGTGGCTGCTGACCGCCGGTGGCGCCACCTTCGCGGCCTTCCCGCACTGGTACGCCACGATGTTCTCCGGCTTCTACCTGCCGCTGCTGCTGATCCTGCTGGCCCTGATCGTGCGCGGTGTCTCCTTCGAGTACCGCCACAAGGGCTCCACCCAGGCGTGGCGTAACGGCTGGGACTGGTGCATCGCCATCGGCTCCTGGGTGCCGGCCATCCTGTGGGGTGTCGCCTTCGCCAACCTGGTGCGCGGCCTGGAGATCGACTCCGAGATGCAGTACGTGGGCGGCTTCTGGGCGCTGCTGAGCCCGTTCGCGCTGCTCGGCGGCCTGGTCACCCTGGGCCTGTTCCTCACCCACGGCGCGGTCTTCCTCGCGCTGAAGACCAGCGGGGACTACCAGACGCGCGCCGCGGACCTGGCGATCAAGCTCGCCCTGCCGAGCGCCGCCGTCGCCGCCGTGTGGGTGATCTGGGCGCAACTGGCCTACTCCCGTAACGCCTGGACGTGGGCGCCGCTGGTCATCGCGGCCCTGGCGCTGGTGGGCGTGGTCCTGACGACTCGGGCCCGCCGCGAGGGCTGGGCGTTCACCCTGAACGCCGTGGCGATCGCGATGGCCGTGGTGTTCATCTTCGGGTCCATCTACCCGAATGTGATGCCCGCGAACGACCCGGCGAACTCCCTCACCATCGCGAACTCCTCCTCCAGCGACTACACGCTCATGGTGATGACCTGGGTGGCGGTGTTCCTGGTGCCGCTCGTGCTGCTGTACCAGGGCTGGAGTTTCCACGTGTTCCGCAAGCGCCTGAGCCGCGAGTCGATCCCGAGCTCGCCGCCGCCGGCCGCCGAGTCGGAGTCGGTCGGGGCGCACTGAGCGTTCGCCTCGCACCTGCGGCGCGCGCCCTCCCCTCGGGGACGGGCGCGCGCCGTCGTTGTCATGGAGTTCCGCGACGATGAATGTCAGTGAGACATGGGAGTCTTGACGCTGTGAAGCCACTCGATCCGCGCCTGCTTCGCCAGGCGCGTTCGGCCCGCCGCTACGTGATCGTCACCGCGGTGCTCTCGGTGCTGTCCACCCTGTGCGTGATCGTGCAGGCCTTCGCGATCGCCCGTGCCGTCGCCCCCGTGGCGCAGGGCCGGGCGGGGCTCGCGGACGTCTCCGGGCCGATCCTCGTGCTGGCCGGCGCCGTGCTCGCGCGCACCGCGCTCACCGCGCTGCGGGACCGGATCGGCGCCGCCAGCGCGGTGGCCACCGTGGGCGACCTGCGCGGCCGTCTGCTGCGCCACACCGCCGCCATGCCGCACCGCTGGCGCCTGGAGCACGCCGACGAGGTCTCCGTGCTCGCCGCCCGCGGGCTGGACGACCTCGTGCCCTACATCACCGGGTTCCTCCCCCAGCTCCTGCTCACGGCGATCCTCACCCCGATCGCGCTGGTGGTGGTCCTCTCGCAGGACCTGGTCTCCGGGCTCATCATCGCCGCGACGATCCCCCTGATCCCGCTGTTCATGTGGCTCATCGGGGTCACCACCCGGCAGTTCTCCGAGAAGCGCCTCGCCGCACTGGAGCAGCAGGGCGCGCAACTGCTCGACCTGCTCGCGGGGCTCACCACGCTGCGCGCCCTCGGCCGCGAGATCGGCCCGGGCGTGCGGGTGCGCCGGCTCGGCGAGGAGTACAAGCGCACCACCATGTCCACCCTGCGGGTGGCGTTCCTCTCCGGGGCGGTACTGGAACTGCTCGCCTCGCTCGCGGTGGCGCTGGTGGCCGTGGAGATCGGGATGCGGCTGGTGTACGGCAACATCGACCTGACCACGGGCCTGACGGTGCTGATCCTCGCGCCGGAGATCTACCTGCCGTTGCGCGCCGTCGGGCAGCAGTTCCACGCCTCCACCGACGGCGTCACCGCGGCCGCGCGCACCTTCGACCTGCTGGAGACCCAGCCCCCGGCCGACGGCACCCGGGACGTGCCAGCGTGGGAGGCCATCGACCTGGTGGAGGTGGGGGTACTCGCGGGCTCCCGCGGCTACCTCGCCCCGGCCGACCTGTCGCTGCGGATCCAGCCCGGGCGGATCCACGCGCTCGCCGGGCCCTCCGGCAGCGGGAAGACCACCACCGCGATGGCGCTGCTGCGCCAACAGGGGCTGGATCGCGGGCGGATCACGCTGCTGCACGACGGCGCAGCCACCGATCTCGCGGACGTCACCGCGCAGCGGTGGTGGCAGCAGGCCTCCTGGGTGCCCCAGCGCGTGCTGACGCAGGGCGGGACCCTGGCCGAGCACCTCGACCCAAGCGGGCTGCGCAGCGCGGCGATGCGTGACCAGGCCGCGGCGCGCACCGGGTTGCTTCAGGTGGTGCAAAGCCTGCCGCAGGGCTGGGACACGCCGCTCGCCGCCGGGGAGGGCGGGCTCAGCTCGGGGCTCTCGGTGGGGCAGACGCAGCGCCTGGAGCTCACCCGCGCGCTGCTGCGCGGCTCGCGCCTGGTGGTGCTGGACGAGCCGACGGCCCACCTCTCGGCGGCGGACGAGGCCGAGATCCTCACCGGGTTGCGGGCGGTGGCTGATTCAGGCGCGGCCGTGGTGGTCATCGCGCACCGCGAGGCCACGCTCGCGTTCGCGGACGAGGTTACCCACGTGCACGGGGAGGTGCTGGTGTGAACACGCTGCTCGCCGACCTGCGCGACCTGCGCCCCGTGCTGGGCCTGATGCGCATCCGCCGCGCGATGGTGGCGCGGGCGATCGCGCTCGGCTCCCTCACCCTAGGCGCATCCGTGGCCCTCTCGGGGGTCTCTGCGTGGCTGATCGTGCGCGCCAGTCAGATGCCCCCGGTGATGTTCCTCAACGTGGCCGCCGTGGGGGTGCGGTTCTTCGGGATCCTGCGTGGGGTCTCGCGCTACCTGGAGCGTCTCGCCTCGCACGATGTGGCGCTCGAGGGTGTGGTGAACCTGCGCACCACCCTGTACGAGCGGCTCGCCACCGGGCGCACCGAGCGGATCGCGGCGCTGCGCCGCGGGGATCTGCTGGCCCGCACCGGGGTGGACGTGGACGACGTGGGCGACGTGGTGGTGCGCGGCATCGTGCCGGCCGCCGCGGCCGTGGTGGTGAGCCTCGGCTCGGTGATCGCGGTCGCGTTCTTCAACCCCCTCTCCGCGCTGATCCTGTTGGTGATGCTCGCCGTGAGCGCCCTGGTGGTGCCGGTCCTGGCCGCCCGCGCCGACACGGAGGCGGAACAGGCGCGGGTGGCGGAGCGCACCGCGGTGGGCACCGCCACCGAGACCCTCATCACCCGTGCCGCGGACCTCGCGCTCTCCGGCCGCACCGAGACCGAACTCGCGCGGCTGGAGGCGGCCCACCGGCGCAGCGCCGCGGTGGAGAACCGGGCCGCGCGCCCGCTCGCCGCCTCGGCGGCGATCGCGGTCCTCACCACGGGGCTCTCGGTGATCGGGGCGCTGCTGGTCGCGATCCCGGCACACGTCTCGGGTGCCCTGACCGCCACCGAGCTCGGTGTGGTGGTGCTGCTCCCGCTCGCGGCATTCGAGGCCACGACGGCGCTGCCGGCCGCGGCGAGTCAGGTGCACCGCTCGGCGGCTGCGGCGCGGCGGATCGCCGACCTGCTCGGGCCGGAGGGCATGGCGGCCTCACCCGAGGAGGCCACCGCCCCCGGGGCGGATGACTGCGCAACCCCGGCTGCGCCGTCGGGCAGCCCTCTTGGCGATGGCCTGCGGGCGGAGGCCCTGCGCTACGGCTGGCCCGGCCACGCCCCGCTCGGCGAGGTCACCCTGGAGGTCGGCCCGGGGCGGAGCCTGGCGATCGTGGGCCCCTCCGGGGTCGGCAAGACCACCCTGCTGCTCACCCTCGCCGGCATGTTGCCCGCCGCCGGGGGCAGTGTGCGGCTGGACGGGCTGGACCCCTACGGCCTGCGCGGCGCGGAGCGCACCCGGCACGTGGCGCTGACCGCCGAGGACGCGCACGTGTTCACCACCACCGTGCTGGAGAACCTGCGCGCGGCCCGCGGCGACGTCACCACCCAGGAGGCCTGGGAGGCGCTGCACCGCGCCGGCCTGGAGGAGTGGGTCTCCGCCCTGCCCGCGGGACTGGACGAGCCGATCGGGCCGGAGACGGTCTCCGGTGGCGAGCGTCGCCGGCTGTTGATTGCCCGTGCCCTGGTCTCCCGCGCGCCGCTGCTGCTGCTGGACGAACCGGCGGAACACCTCTCGGCCGAGGTGGCCCATGCGCTCATGACCGACCTGCTCGGCCTGACGAGCGAGGGCCTCGCGGTCGTGGTGGTGACGCACCACACCTCCGCGCTCGAGCACGCCGATGAGATCCTCACCCTCACGCCCGGCACTGCGGGCGAGACCCCCCGGCCCGATCCCACCCTGGAGACCACCCCATGAGCCTGCCCGTCTCCCCCAGCCTGCTCACCCGTCTGCTGCGGCTCGCGGGGCACCTGGATGCCGCGCAGGCACTGGCCGAACTTGTCAGCGCCGCCGCGGATCACACCGGCGCCAAGTACGCCGCGATCGCCTCCATCGACGCGTTCGGCGAGACCACGGAGTTCCATCAGCGCGGCATCGACGAGGAGACCGCCGCCGTGCTGGGGCGCCCGCCCCGGGGGCACGGCGTGCTCGGCGCCCTCCCCGACGACGGCGTGTTGCTGCTGGAGGATCTCACCGCGCACCCGGACTTCGGGGGCTTCCCGCCCGGTCACCCGCCGATGCACGCCTTCCTCGGGGTGAACGTGACGCTCGGCGGTGAGGTGCTCGGGCGGCTGTACCTCGCGGAGAAGGACGGCGGCTTCACCGATCAGGATGTCGAGACGGTGCAACTGTTGGCGGCGGCGGCCGCCGTCGCCATCGACAACGCGCAGTTGTACGACCAGGCGCAGCGCCGCGAGAAGTGGCTGGAGGCATCCCAGGAGATCACCACGATGCTGCTGGAGGGCTCGGAGGAGGAGGACGTGCTGCAACTCGTGGCGCGCCGCACCCGCGAGGCCGCCGACGCCGACGCGGCCGTGATCGTGCTGCCCTCCGTGGAGGACTGGGTGGTGGAGATCGTGGAGGGCGCCGGGGCGGCGTCCCTGCTCGGCCAGCAACTGCCCACGCGCGGGCCGGCGATCCAGACCGTGCGATCCGGGGTGGGGCGGATCGTGGAGTCCATCTCGCGCCAGGCCGCCTCGTTCGTACCACCGGCACGGCGGTTCGAGCGCGCCCTGTACGCGCCGCTGCGCGCCCGCGGCTCGCAGGAGTCGACCACGACCGTGGGCATCCTCATCCTGTTCCGCAATCCCGGCCGGGTGCCGTTCACGCAGGAGGACCTCGAGATCGCGCACGACTTCGGCTCCCAGGCGGCGCTGGCGCTGCGGCTCGCGGCGGCCCGCCACGCCGAGGACGTCGCCTCCCTGCTGTCCGAGCGCAACCGGATCGCCCGCGACCTGCACGATCTGGCGATCCAGCAGCTCTTCGCCACCGGGATGCGCCTGGAGCGGGCACGCTCGATGCTGGCGAGCAGCGCCACGGCCGTGGTGCACCCCACCGCGGCGCAGGTGCACGACGAGATCGAGGAGGCGATCGACGGCGTGGACGAGGCCGTGCGCCAGATCCGCGGCATCGTGCGCTCCCTGCGCGATCGCGACGAGCAGCTGCCGGTGGTGGAGCGCCTGGTGCGGGAGGCCTCACTCGCGCGCGCGAGCCTGGGCTATGCCCCCTCCATGCTGCTCACCTTGGACGGTCGGGACGTGTCCCAGGTGGACGCGGGCGACGAGGACGCCACCGAGATCGATGCGCGCCTGGGCGAACAGCTCGGCGACGACGTGGTGGCGGTGGTCCGCGAGGGACTGTCCAACGTGGCGCGCCACGCGGCGGCGACGAGCGCCCGCGTGGAGGTGCAGATCGAGACCCGCACGGTGCAGGTGATCGTCACCGACGACGGCCGCGGGCCCGACCCCGAGGTGGACCGCCGCAGCGGGCTGGCCAACCTGGTCGCCCGGGCCGAGGAGCACGACGGCGCAGCCCGCCTCTCCCCCGTGCCCGAGGGTGGTTCGCGGCTGGTGTGGGAGGCCTGGATCGGCTGAGCCGCCCGCCCGGCGCGCCACCCCCGCGCAACCACCCGCTCGGTGCCCCATACCCCGCTCGCCGAGCGATGGGTTACGCAGCATTTCCACGCGCCACCCCTGCACAACCCCACGCTCGGCGAACCACCCACTCGCCGAGCGATGGGTTACGCAGCATTTCCGCGCGCCACCCCTGCACAACCACACGCTCGGCGTGGGTGGGGTCGGCGCAAGGGCACGTTCGGCGAGGCACAGGGCGTCCCGGCCACAGGGCGATCCCGGCGCGCCCGTCATCGGGTGAAGCAGATCTCCCCGAGGTCCACGAGCGCGAGGTCCTCCTCGTTCTGCTCCGTCGAGACCGCGACGGCGACCGCGGCGGCCGCGCAGAGTTCGACCCCCTCGCGGCCGCTCGCGCGCCCCTCGACGGCGAGTTCGGCGTTGGACTGGTGCTGCTCGAAGGCGCTCCCAGGCCCGTCCATCGTGGTCCGGACCGCCGCTGGGCCCTTGCTGCACGCCGGAGCATAGGCCGCCGCGTCGCCGTCAGCCGGATCGTGCCCGTCTCCCTCGGCGTGAGCCTCCTCCAGCCGCCACTCCCCCACGCACTCAGCACCCGCGAAGGCCGAGGCGATCGTCACCTGGGCGACGTCGAGAGCCCCCTCGCCGTCGCACCCGGTGGTGGAGACCTCGACCACGGGCTCCCGGATACGTAACTCGCTCAGCAACTCACGCTCACGGTCCAGCACGTCTGCGATGCGGACGTAGTGCACCGCCACCGTGCCGCTCATCGTCACCTCGGCGCAGCCACCCACGCCCTCCAACGGCGTCGACGCCGTCTGCGAGAACTCCCGCGTGCGCTCCCCGCCCTCCAGCACCCGCGGGCCCATGGCGTACGCCACGCCCACCCCGCCGAGCACCACCAGGGCGATCGACGCCGTCGTCACGCTCACCCACTTCTTCATGGCTCCCCCAGTGCGCCAGTGATCGTGAGCGGAATCTACTGCGCGGACCCCCCGCCGACAAGCACTCGCCGAGCGATGGGTTACGCCGCGTTTCCACGCGCCGCCCCTGCCCAACCACCCGCTCGGCGAGAGGTGGTGCCGCACCGCGGGACACAATCTCGCGCGGTGAGGGCGAGCGCCCGCGCCTCAGCGCCAGGAGGTGGTGTGCTGGCTCGCCACCCAGGCGATCACCTGGGTGCGGCGGGACAGCCCGAGCTTTGCGAGCATGGAGGTCACGTGGTTCTTCACGGTCTTCTCCGCGAGCCCGAGCTCCTCGGCGATGTCGCGGTTGGTCATGCCCTTGGCCACGAGGTCCAGCACCTTGGTCTCGCTCGCCGTCAGAGAGGCGGTGGGATCCGGGTGCGCCTGGCGGCGGCGGGTGAGGGTGCGGTCGTCCAGAAGGATGCGGCCGGCGGCCACCGCGCGCACCACGTCCACGATCTCTGCCCCGCGCACCGTCTTGAGCACGTACGCGCGGGCGCCGCACTCCACGGCTGCGGCCACCGCGTCGTCGTCGTCGAAGGAGGTGAGCACGATCGTGCGGGTCTCGGGGCTGGTCTGCGCGAGGTCGCGGATCACGTCGATACCGGTGCCGTCCGGCAACTGCAGGTCGATCAGGGCGACGTTCGGCTTGAGCAGCGCCCCGCGGCGCATCGCGTCGGCCGCGGTGCCGGCCTCGGCCACCACCTCAAGGCCCACGGCGGCGGCCACCACGTCAGCGATCCCCCGGCGCACCACCTCGTGGTCGTCCACGATCATCACACTCGTCGCATCAGTCACCCCGACAGACTAGCGCCCGGCACTCCTGCCGCCACGGCGCACACCCCGGCTCAGCGCCGCTGGCAGCGCGGGCACAGGTGCGAGGAGCGGTTCGCGAAGGACTGCCGCACCACGAGCGTGCCGCACCGCGGGCACGGCCGACCGCCCTGCCCATACACCGCGAGGCGGCGGTCGAAGTACGCAACATCCCACTGAAACGTTGACGTCTGCCGTGTCGAAGGAGCCAGCATTGGACGACCCACCTCTTCGCCGAGCGATTCATCGCCGACACAGTCGACCCGGGCACGCTGCAGGTCCGGCTCACCATGGGGTACATGCGGCCCTGATCGTGCCCGCAGCGTCACCGATCATGGGCGAGGAGGTGCTGGGGCTGCACCAGGAGCGGTGCCGACCGCCCCACCGAACCTCGTCGCCTCACCCAAGGTGCCGTTGATCCGGGGCATCACACCGGCAGGCGTGATTGGTCGTACGGCCCGTGGACGACCGTCATTCGCTTCGCGATCCCGACCGGAGTCGTTGCGGACTACCGATTTCGCGGACCGCTTGCCATGACCTCCGCCAAGGGCGCGAGGCCGCCGTCCTGCTCGAGCGCCCAGAACTCAAATCCGCTGACGTTCGTCACCTCCAGGTAACGAGCAGCATCATCCAAAGAATCGAACTCGTGGATGCCGTCGATCTGGATCGTGCCGTCATCGGTGACCACCGCGTCGACGACCCACTCCGGATCGACCGGATCCAGCTGATCACCCGGGAGAAGGTAGCCCTCGCCGACCAAGGCAGAAAGGCTTGCTTCGTCCGTTGCCGCCTCCTGCGGGACGTCCATTGGAAGCGCAGGTTGGACGTGACCGTCCCGAGACAGGCGCTCGAACGCATCGCGGGTAACAGCTGCGATCAGTTTCCGCCGGTGCGCGAGAAACTCGTCGTAAGGCAGCAGGTGCCAGTCCTCCGGAAGGGCGTGCCAATAGCGCTGCTTGTCCAACCAAGCGGCGTCGCCGCCCCGCTCGACAACGAGTTCAGGCCAGTAGTCGGCTGGCGCTCGGTCGGAGATCTGGAGGTTGGTGTGCCAGTCGGTCGGTGCGAAGTTCGCGACCTGGTTGATGCGCTTCGTGTCGGCGATGCCGAGGACTGACTCCTGGTAGTGCCGGGGAAACAGGTGGTGTCCCTCAAGGCCCTTGACCGCGGGAAGCGCAGGGTCCATCCACTCGCGCACCTTCATCTTCAGCATGAACATGTCGGCGTCGAGGTAGTTCAGCGCGGCGAGGTAGCACTGGTACACTGGCGAGAGCTTGTAGCTCGACGACACCAACGACTGCGGAGCGTTGAACTCCCAGAAGTCGTTTGTGACCGTGACAGCGAGCGTGCTGTCCACAAGGTTCGCGAACTCGTCCGCGTCACCCACCCCGATCCCGGCGAACATGTCGAGGTCCTTCTGGATCTGCGACTCGCTCGAACCGGTGTACCGACCCGTCAACTGCGCCATGAAGAACCAGCGGGCGACCAGGCTCCGCAGCCGCGTGAGTTCCACCGAGTAGCGGGTCCGGCCGAGCAGGAAGATCACATAGCTCGCGACGACGTTCATGTTCGAGGTGATGCCAGTGTGCGACCGGAAGCCCGCAGTCTGGATCGACCGGATGAACTCGGTCCAGTTGACGCGGTCGGTGACAATCGGGAGCGCCTTGCGCAGCTTCTCGAGCTCGCGCTCCTGCTTCTCGCCGTCGACCTGACCGGTCGTCCGGTCCTTTGCTTGGAGATTCGCGTACGCGTCGATGAGCTTGGCCCGGTTCTGCCCCACTGCCACCATGGCGCGCACCACATGGCCAGTCTCCACCGCCAGATAGGGGTTCTTCGGAGTCCAGTCCACCTTCTGGCCCACGACCTCGGACGCACGCTCAGGGGTCATCCGCGACGCGCGAGCGAAGTGCTCGATCCGGTCTCGACCCTCGGGCCAGAAAACGCTCAGCCACGTGAGGATGTAGTCGTACGCCTTGAGGTTCATGCCTTCGGAGTTGATGCGGACGAAGATGTCGGCGACCAACTTCTTCTCCACGTCCTTCTGGATGTGGACGACCTCAAACTTGTACCTCGTGAGGTCCCTGAGTTTGTTGAAGACATCCCTCAACTCGCGATTCTGTTCCCGGGTGAGGTCGCGACCCGCGTCCTCGAGCGCGTCGAAGAAGCCATCCTGAGCGTCGTAGGGAGCGCGGAACACCTCGGAGATGTCATCGATCCACTCAGGCGAGCGCGCAGTCGCTGCCGTGGCGACCTCGAATCGCTCGGTCAATGGGTGGAACGCGATCTTGATCGACTTCGGCCGGTAGGTGTCGTCCTGGACGGTAAGCCCCTTCATCGCGGCATAGAGACTCGTGAGGCGCTGCTGACCGTCCACGATCTGATGCGCGGCAGTGATCTCGGCTGTCCCTGAGATCGCGCGGCTGGAGTCCTCCTCGGCGACGTCCCAGAACATCAAGGTGCCGACCGGGTAGCCGCGGTACATCGAGTCGAACAGGTCGCGCACCTTCGTCGCCGGCCACACGAACGGCCGCTGCAGGTCAGGGAGGCTGATGCTCCCCTGCTGTACGCCAGCGACGAGCTGCTCGACTTCCCACTCGACAGTCTTGAAAATGACGGGCACAGGACTCCTCGATCTCTGGCTGGACCGTGCCAGCCCTCAATAAATTGTATCGATTCGGGCGACAGTACGATCCGTTCAGCGTCGGCAGTGCCACGTACGGGTTCTCCTGGCTGGCGTCCCGCCAGTCCTGCACGTCTGCTCGTCCTCGTACGTCCAGTTGAAGATCTGGTCCTGGTCGAACGCGCCCGACCGCAGCGCCTTGAACGGCGTGCCCGACAGCCGCAGCGTCCACTTCCACTTGATCTGATCGAAGGCGACATCAGTCTTGGTGGTGTCGATGCCCTCGTGGGTCTCGTCGATCACCAGCAGATCCCAGTCGAACTGGGCGGTGCGCTTGAGCCTGTCGTAGCTGGCGCCGAAGTACTGTGAGCCCTTGAGGTCCTGCAGCGAGAGGAACTCCACGATGCGCGGATCCTCGTCCGGGTGGCAGCGGGTGAATACTGGCATCGGCATGGTCCGGGGTCAGCCCGCGCTGGGCATCGTCCAAGACTGCTCTCACGACGTCCGAACTCGCCAGCCTCGGCCCACTGGCGGCCACAGCTAACCCAACGTCACCTCGAGCGCGGCCGCCGCTGGCAGCGCGGGCACAGGTGCGAGGAACGATTCGCGAAGGACTGCCGCACCACCAGCGTGCCGCACCGCGGGCACGGCCGACCGCCCTGCCCGTACACCGCGAGGCTGCGGTCGAAGTACCCCGAGGCGCCGTTCACGTTGACGTAGAGCTCATCGAAGGACGTGCCGCCCTGCGCGAGTGCCTCGGTCATCACCTCGGCGGCGCACCCCAGCACGCGGGTGACGGCGCGGGCGGAGAGTTCATCGCAGGCCCGCTCCGGGTGCACGCGGGCGCGCCAGAGCGCCTCGTCGGCGTAGATGTTCCCGACGCCGGAGACCACGGTCTGGTCCAACAGCGCCCGCTTGATCGCGGTGCGCTTGGTGCAGATCCGGCGGCTCACGGCCGCCCTGTCGAGCGCCGGGTCCAGCAGGTCGCGCGCGATGTGCGCGACCGGCGCGGGCACCCCGGCCACGTCGCTGCCCAATCCGCCGGGGGCGCCGTCCGGCGTAGGCACGAGGGGCTCGAGGGTAAGGTACCCGAAGGTGCGCTGGTCCACGAAGTCCAGGGCGCCGCCGTCGTCGAACTCCAGGCGGGCACGCAGGTGGCGGGCCGCGGCACCGACCTCATCGCGTACGAGCAGTTGCCCGCTCATGCCGAGGTGGACGAGCAGTGCTGGTGCGCTGGTGCCATCGGCGTCACCAGACCCGGCGAGGGTGAGCCAGAGGTACTTGCCGCGCCGCACCGCGGCGTCGAACCGGTGACCCTGCAGGGCATCGCCAAGGGCACGCCGACCACCGATGAACCGGCGCGAGGTGCGCTCGGAGAGCACAGCAGCCCGGGAGATGGTGCGGTTCAGGGCGTGGCGCGCCACGCCGTCGCGCACGGTCTCGACCTCGGGAAGTTCAGGCATCCTCACCGGCGAGCGAGGCGAACGCCTCTTCCGCGGCGCGCTGCTCCGCGTGCTTCTTGGCGGTGCCGACCCCGTGGCCACGCACCACATCGGCCACGATCACCTGCGCGGTGAACTCCCGCGCGTGATCGGGGCCGGTGTAGGAGACCTCGTACCAGGGCACGCCGAGGCCGAGCTCGGCGGAGCGCTCCTGCAGGGAGGTCTTCCAGTCCAGGGCGGCGCCCGCCTTCGCGGCGTTGCGCAGGCTGGCGTCCAGGAGCTGCAGCACGGTCACGCGGGTGCGTTCGAGCCCCACGGAGAGGTAGGACGCGCCGAGCAACGCCTCCAGCGTGTCGGACAGGATCGAGTCCTTGTCCGCGCCGCCGGAGTTCGTCTCCCCGCGCCCGAGCAGCACGGCAGCGCCGAGGTTCAACTCGCGGGCGACCACCGCCAGGGCGCGCTGCGACACACAGGCCGCGCGCATCTTGGCGAGGCTTCCCTCGGGAACCTCGGCGTGCTCGGCGTACAGGTACTCCGTCACGATCAGCCCGAGAACGGAATCGCCCAGGAACTCCAGGCGCTCGTTCGTCGGGACTCCCCCCGCCTCGTGGGCGTAGGAGCGGTGCGTCAGGGCGAGCTGCAGCAACTCGCGATCCACCTCGGGATCGAAGCGTGCAGCGAGCACCTCCAGGTCGGCCTCGCGTGAGGACTCCTGGGACACCGCCTCGGCCATCAGGCTTCGGAGCGGATGGCCTCGGAGTAGGTGCGACCGTCGTACGCACCGCAGGAACGGCATGCCTGGTGCGACAGTCGCGGAGCCTTGCACTGAGGGCAGGAGCTCAGGGTCGCCGGCGTCGCCTTCCACTGCGAACGGCGCGCACGGGTGTTGCTGCGCGACATCTTGCGCTTGGGAACAGCCACGGGTCTTCCTCTTTCGTCGTTGTCTAAACCGCAGGTGATTCTACGGCACGTCCTACTGGGTCGCCGAACCCCCGCCCGCGGACCCCGGATCGGGCTCCTCGGACTCCTCGGTGTTCAGCGCATCCACGAGCGCGGCCCATCGGATATCGATGTTGTCGTGCTCGTGCGGGTCGGCGTTGCGGTCCTTCCCGCACTGCGGGCACAGGCCCTGGCAGTCCGGCCGGCACAGCGGCTGGAACGGCAGTTCGAGCCCGACGGCGTCACGCACCGTCTGCTCGAGGTCGATCTGTTCGCCGATCACCTCGAGGATGTCCTCGGCCTCCTCGTCCTGCGGGTCCCGTTCCACGGCACCCGGGTAGGCGAAGAGTTCGCTGAACTCCGCGGTGATCTCGTGGGCGACGGGGCCCAGGCATCGCACGCACTCTCCGCGCAGGTGGGCCGTGATGGTGCCGCTGGCCAGCACGCCCTCGATGACCGAGTCCAACCGTCCGGTCAGCCGCATGGGTTCACCCGTGGGCACGCCGACGACCTCGTTGGTCAGATCGGCGGGTGCCGGGACCTCGAGGTCGATTTCGCGCATCGTGCCGGGACGCCGCGACAGGTCGTGGATCCCGAGAACGAGCGTGGGACGCGCAGTCACGCGTGAGCTCCTTCGGATGGGGTGCGGGCCCGAGTGGACCAACGAAGAACTCTACCAGGAGCCTGACCAGCGGGCCACTTGGAGAGGCTGGGCTACTTGGTGCCCAGCCGCCCCGCCAAGCGCGCCCGTCCGGCGCGCACCTGGTTCAGCGCGGCGTCCAGGTCCGACTCCATCTCGGCCAGCCGCTGGTCGGCGTAGCGGTCGGAGTCGGCGCGCAGGCCCGTGGCCTCCTCCTCCGCGGCGGCCACGATCTCCGCGGCGCGCACCGTGGCGTCGGCCACGATGGCGTGCTCGGCCACGAGGTCGGCGGCCTTGGCGTGCGCCTCGGCCACGATCTGCTCACCCTCCGCGGTGGCGCGGGCGTGCACGGCCTCCGCCTCGGCCACGATCCGGTCGGCTGCGGCCACCTGGTCGGGCACCGCCTCACGGGCGGCGGCCACGAGGTCGAGCAGCTCGGCGCGGTTGATCATCGCGGAGGCACTCATCGGCACGGCGCGGGCATGCTGCACCTGACGGGTGATGTCGTCGAGGATCGCGAGCAGCGCCTCGCCTTGATCGGCGCCACTGGGGGCATTCTCAGCCACGGGTATCTCCTGTCGTCTCGCCACCATTGTGGCCCACATCACCCGACCGGCCGGTCATCGGCTGCCCGATCGTTCGGCGAGCCGCTCCCGCACGAGGGGGGCGACGCCGTCGGGCACCAGGTCCTCGATCTCGCCGCCGTGCCGGGCGACATCGCGCACCATGGAGCTCGCGACGTGGGCGAGGGCGGGATCTCCGATCACGAAGACGGTCTCCACGCCCGTCAGGTGCCGGTTCATCAGGGCCATCGGGGACTCGGCGTCGAAGTCCGCTCCCCCGCGCAGACCCTTGACCACGGCCACGGCGCCGACCTCGCGGCAGAAGTCCACCAGCAGGCCCGGCGCGATCGCCACCCGCACCCCGGGCAGGTCCGCCACGGCCTGCGCGAACAGGTCCCGGCGCTCGGCGGCCGAGAGCAGCGGCGACTTGGCGGCGTTGACCGCTACGGCCACCACGACCTCGTCGAACAGGCCGGCCGCGCGGCGCACCACATCCACGTGCCCGAGGGTGACCGGATCGAAGGTGCCGGGAACGACCGCTGTTCTCACGCCGTCAGCCTAACCATCGCCGGCCTCATCATCAGTGTGGTCGAGGTAGTGCAGGGCTGTCTCCCCGTACTTCTTGGTCTGCGCGGCGACCAGCCCCAGCGGCAGCGTGGGTTCGGGGCTGCGGGAGGAGCGTTCGACCACCACGAGGGCATCCGGCGCGAGGTGGGGCACCAGGCGCTCCAGCACCACCGCGAGCGCCGGTTCGGCCAGGTCGTAGGGCGGGTCGAGGAACACCAGGTCCGCACGCGCATCACTCGGTTCGGTGAGGTAGGTCTCGACCTTCTGGTGGCGCACGGTGGCGGGCAGGCCGAGCGCGGCGACGTTCTCGCGGCACACCCGAGCGGCCCGGTGATCCGCCTCCACGAGCACGGCGGCCTGGGCCCCGCGGCTCAATGCCTCGAGCCCGAGCGCGCCGGAGCCCGCGTACAGGTCGAGCACCTGGGCGCCCTCGATCACGCCCCAGGCGGCGAGGCGGCCGAACAGGGCCTCGCGGACCCGGTCGGAGGTGGGGCGGGTGCCGCGCGGTGGCACCGCGATGGTGCGCCCGCCGGCGCTTCCTGCGACGATCCTCACTTCTTCAGGCTACCCACGTGCGCCGCGACCGCCACGAGGATCCCGGAGACGATCAGCTGGGCGAGCAGCAACACGGGCTGCGGGCCGACGGCGAAGGCCACCAGGGCGGGCAGGGTCGCCACGAGGTTGAGCACCGGTCCCAGGGTGAGGGAGGTGATCACCCCGGGCGGGTAGGCGATGCCGCCGGGGGCGACGACGAGTTGGCCGCCCCAGTCCGGCGGCTTGCGGTAGGCGGCCTTGACCGCGGCGGCCGCCAACCCGATCGCCAGCAGCACGGCCATCGGCAGCCACACGATCAGCGTCACGCCCAGTCCGGTGGTCGCGGCGCCGATCACGGCGCCGGAGCCGAGGGAGTCGCGCAGCACGATCGTGACCAGGACCCACACCAGCAGCACCGCGCTGGGGAGCACGAGCCGAGCGGCCCGGGTGGCACGCGCGGACATCCCCAGCGCGCGGTCCAGCGCCGGGGCGTCCTCGGCGGCGCGGGCCCCCACCCCCACGGCGGTGGCGGCGAGGTAGGCACCCACCACGAGGCCGCCGAGCACCAGGGGCAGGGAGCCGCCGGCCACCTCCATCGCGAACGGGATGCCGAGGCTGGTGGCGAGCATCGCGAGCTGGCGGGGTGAGCGGGTCAGGAGCAGCCAGTCGGCGGCGACCATCGCGGTGACCGGGCCGCGCACGCCGCCCAACCGCGCCAGCCGGCGGCGGGAGTCGCGGCCGGTGTCGGTCAGCACGCGGCCGAGTTCGCGCAGGTCGAGGGAGACGATGGCGAAGCTCGCGCGCCCCGTGCGGGCGCCGCGCTCGCGCAGGTCGATCCCGGAGATCCCGCCGAGCCGGGCGGCCGCGGCAACCGCGAGCACGACGCCGAGAATCACCAATGCCGCTGCCGTGGCCACCGCCGGGGTGGCCGGCGGGATCGTCCCGGTCTCGGTGAGCGCGATCCAGGCGATGACCGCGAACGCGGTGAGCAGGTCACCCACCAGCGCCAGGCGCCTGCCCCGGATGGCGTGATTGCCGGGAAGCACCTGGGAGAGTGCCGCGGCGGCCGCGAGCGCCACGCCCGCCCCCGCGCCGCCGAGTGCCGCCACACCGACCGTGCCGAGTGGGGCACCCACCAGCGCGGCGACGGCGGCGCCGATCACGGCCCCGATCACCCCGGTCGCGGCGAGCCACCCCGCCAGCACGGGGCGCAGCAGGCCGGGCCGGTCCGCGGGGGTGGTGAGCCACCACAGCGCCCCGGGGGCGCCCACGCCCACGGGGCCGAGTCTCGCCAGGAGGCCGAGCAGCAGACCCAGCGCGGCGAGGGAGCCGACCCACCACAGCCACGCGACGCCGGCGCTCGCCTCGGGGGTGGTGGTGTCCAGTTCGGCACCGAGCACCCCGGCGCCGCTGACCGCCATGGCCACGGCCACCACCGCCGTCAGCAGGTAGGTGTAGGCGTCGCCGACGAGCGAGCCCAGGCCGGCGCCACCGTGACCGCGGCGCGCCTTGGCGGTGAGGGCGCGCAGGGCGGCGCCGCTCATCGGTTCCATCTACAGGTCCTCGATCGCGCGGACGGCCTGCGCGGGGGTGGTGCGCTCCACCGAGTCCGGCTTGATGACCAGGGCGTGGCTGGCGACCTCCCCCACCAGCTTGGGGTCGTGGGTGGCCATGACGATCGCGACGCCGTCGTTCCGCTCGTCGTTGAGCCGCTGCGCGAGGCGGTCGCGCATGCCGGCATCCAGCCGCTGCTCGGGTTCGTCCAGGAGCAGCACCTTGCGTGGCCGCACGAACGCGGCGGCCAGCAGCATGCGGCGCCGCTGCCCGGAGGACAGCGCGGTGGGCATGGCGCGTTCCCGGTCGGTGAGGCCGAACTCCGCGACGAGGTCGGTCACCAGGTCGCTCGCCTGCATCACGCCGTGCCCGCGGGCGAGCAGGAGCAGGTGCTCGCGCACCGTGAGGGAGGGGAAGGAGGCGTCCTCGTCCATCACGGTGCTGACGGCAGCGCGGAAGGTGGCCTCGCGTTCGTCGACCTCGGTGCCGAGCACATCCACCCGGCCGGCCAGGGGCGCGAGCACCCCGGCGACGGCGCGCAGCAGCGTGGACTTCCCGGTGCCGTTGGCGCCCACGACGGCCAGGGCGCGGCCGGCGGGGAGCTGGAAGGAAATGGGCGGGCAGACCGCGGAGTCGGTGGACTCCCCGTACCCGACGAGCAGGTCGGTCGCCTTCACGGCGGGGGTGGCAGACACGGCGTCGAGCCTACGCCGCGCGCCTTCCTAGCTCCGCTCGAGGTACTCCTGCGCCTCGGCGTCCAGGGCACGCTCGATCGCGGCGGCCAGTTCGGCATGGTCGGTGAGGGTGGGGTCCTGCGCGATCACGGCGCGGGCGTCGGCGCGGGCCTGGTCGATGATCTCGGCGTGGCTCACCACGCGCAGCAGCCGCAGGGAGTTGGTGCGCCCGGACTGGTTGGCGCCGAGCACGTCGCCCTCGCGGCGCTGTTTGAGGTCCTCATCGGCGAGCACGAAACCATCGCGGGTGCCGGCGAACACGGTCAACCGGGCCCACGCGGGGGTCACGGCGCCCTCCGGGGTCTCGGGCGGCACGGCGGTGTGCGCGAGACACACCCCCGGCAGGCTGCCGCGCCCGATCCGGCCGCGGAGCTGGTGCAGCTGCGAGAGGCCGAAGCGGTCGGCGTCCAGGATCGCCATCACGCTCGCCTGGGGCACGTCCACGCCCACCTCGATGACCGTGGTGGCCACGAGCACGGGTACCTCCCCGGAGGCGAAGGCGGCCATGGCGGCGTCCTTCTCCTCGGCGCTCATCCGCCCGTGGAGCATCCCGATCGGGATGCCCGCGAGGGCGGGCTCCTCGCGCAGTTGCTCCACGACGTCCTCCACCGCGGAGAGCTCTCGGGGTGCGGACGTGGTGGAGCCACCGGCGCCCTCGATGCCCCTGGCGCCCCCACCGGCGCCCTCGGGGTCGGGCGGCAGCAGCTCCTCCCCCGCCTCGCCCGTGGTGGAGGTGATCCGCGGGCACACCACATAGGCCCGCCGGCCCTGCGCGACCTCCTCCGCGATGCGGGTCCACATCCGCTGCACCCAGGCGAGGTTGCCCGCCTGGACGAGGTGCGTGGTGATCTCGGCGCGTCCCGCCGGCACCTCGCGCAGGGTGGAGACCTCCAGGTCGCCGAAGATCGTCATGGCCACGGTGCGCGGGATCGGGGTGGCGGTCATCACGAGCAGGTGGGGACTGGTGCGGCCCTTGGCACGCAGGGCGTCGCGCTGTTCCACCCCGAAGCGGTGCTGCTCGTCCACGACCACGAGTCCCAGGTCGGCGAACTGCACGTGCTCCTGGATGAGGGCGTGCGTCCCGACCACGATGCCAGCGCTGCCTGAGGCGGCCTCGGCGAGCGCGGCGCGACGTTGCGCGGTGGACATGGAGCCGGTGAGCAGCACCACCCGGGTGGCCTCGTCGCCCGACCCCAGCATGCCGCCCTCGGCGAGCGGCCCGAGGAGGGCGCGCAGGGAGCGTTCGTGCTGGGCGGCCAGTACCTCTGTGGGCGCCAGCAGCGCGGCCTGCCCTCCGCCGTCGACCACCTGCAGCATGGCGCGCAGCGCCACCACGGTCTTCCCGGAGCCCACCTCGCCCTGCAGCAGCCGCTGCATCGGGACCCCGCCCGCGAGTTCCTCCGCGAGGGTGTCGCCGACGGCGCGCTGCCCCTCGGTCAGGGCAAAGGGCAGGCGGGCGTCGAACGCCTCGAGGAGCCCACCGGGTCGGCGGGGAAACGGGGTGCTGGGCTCCGCGGCGGCCTCGGCGCGGCGCTTGGCCATGGCGGCCTGCAGCACGAACGCCTCCTCGTAGCGCAGTGCGTCCTGCGCGGCCAGGTACTCCCCCATCGACTCGGGGCGGTGCATGCCGCGGATGGCGTGGGCGTGGTCCATCTGGCGGTGCTCGCGACGCACGGCCGGCGGCACGGGGTCGGGGAGGTCAGCGTCGTCCAGGGCGTCGAGTTCGCTCTTGATGAGCGTGGCGATGGACTTGGAGTCCACCCCGGCGGTCTGGGGGTAGGTCAGCCGGGGGTGCTTGGCGCGCTCGGCGAGCTCCTCCTCGCTGAAGTCGGAGTCGACCTCCTCGATGGTGGGGTGCACCACCTGCGGGCGGCCGGAGCGGTACTTGATCTTGCCCTCCACCACCACCCGACGACCCGGCACGAGCCGCTGCTCGAGGTAGGTCACCCGGCCGCGGTGGGGGGCGAAGTAGATCGCCGGGAGGGTGCTGACGCCGTCGGTCACGGTGACCTCGACCAGGAACCCGCGGCGGTTGCGCATCGGCCGCGCCGTGAGGGAGGCGATGTCCACGGCCATCATCACCTCCTGCCCCTCCGGGAGGCGGGCGATCTCGGCCAGGTCGGTGGGGCGGCCTGGGTCGAAGGCGCGGCGCGGGTAGTGCGTCAGCAGGTCCCGCACGGTGGTGATTCCGAGCTTCTCGAACTTCTTGGCCTTGCGCGCGTCGTACTTCAGGCGCAGTTGCCGGTCGAGGTCGCTCACGGGGGCAGCCTATGCGGCGGGTGCGACATCGCGCGCGGACGCCGTGCGGGTGTGGACCGCGTGCGGGTGTGGACCACGTGCTTGGGTAGACGCGTACGCGGTTCGCTAGGCTGCCGGGCATTGCCGCCGGAGCCGACGCCGCAACAATCGCCCACGCGATCACCAGGCGCGGCAGCCGATTGGGCGCACTCCCCCGTGTGGGGTACGCTATTGCGGTTGCGTTGCGACGAGTGACCGTGGTGCCCCGCGCCCGATCGCCGACAACGCGCCGGACCATTCGCCGCCTCGAGCGGCTCACGATGAGGAGAACGACCGTGGCTTCGACCTGCGACGTGTGCGCCAAGCACCCGAGCTTCGGCAAGAGCGTCTCGCACTCGCACGTGCGGACCTCGCGCCGTTGGAACCCCAACATCCAGAAGGTGCGCACCGTGATCAACGGCACGCCCAAGCGGATGAACGTCTGCACCTCCTGCCTCAAGGCGGGCAAGGTGACGCGCGCTCTGTGAGCCGCTCCTGACGCAGTACGACGGCCGCTCTCCCTGATGGGAGGGCGGCCGTCGTCGTTCAACACGCGGCATGTGTCTCCCGCCGCGCCGCACATGTCGCCCGCCGCACTGCGATCCGTCGACCCCGCGCCCCCACCCGTCGCACCCATGCCCCACTCGGCTGGCGGCCTCCCCTACCCTCGGAGCATGACGTACGGGGTGAGGTGGGCGCACAGCGATGAGGCCTCGAGTGTCGCGGACCTGCTGTCCGCGTTCCATCGCGAGTTCGACGCACCCACGCCGGAGCACGCGGTGTTGACGGACCGCGTCACGCAGTTGCTGCGGCAGGACACCACGTGGGCCCTGGTGGCGGGCAAGCCCGCCTGCGCCCTCGCGCTGGTCACGGTCCGCACGAACGTGTGGCACCCGGGCGGCGTGGCACTCCTGGACGAGTTGTACGTGGCACCGGACCGGCGAGGGCAGGGCATCGGGTCCGCCATGATGACCGAGCTCGCGCGCCGGGTGCGGGCCGAGGGCATCGGCCTGCTGGAGGTCAACGTCGACGAACCCGACGTCGACGCGATCCGTTTCTACGAGCGCCACTGCTTCCTGGCCTCGGAGCCGGGATCGTCCGACCGCGCGTTCTACCTGTGGCAGGAGTTCTGCGCAGGCAGAATGCGACCATGAGCATCACCATCGTGTCGGGACACTCCAACCCGGCCACGCCGGCCCCCCTGAACCACCGCGCCTACGCCCAGCGGCACGGGTACGCCTATGTGTTCGACGCGACGCCATACCCCTTGGAGACCGTCTGGGACCAGAAGTTACTCGCCATTCTCCAGGTCATGAAGGACCCAGAGACCGAGTGGATCTTCTGGATCGACGACGATGCGATCTTCACCCAGCTCGATGTCCCGCTCACCCAGTTGCGTGGCAAGGACGTCGACGCGCCATGGGGGCCAGCGGCGGACACTGACCGTCGAGACATTCCACTCCTCGAGCGCCCTGAGTCGTTCCACGTCTGCCGCAGCCCCGTGAACCCGTTCGGGGAGTGGTCGGCGATCAACGCCGGCCTTATGATCATCCGCAATACGGCGACGATGCGTGACTTCATCGCGACCATCCTGCACACCCCCATGGAGTCGGTTGCGGCGTGGTGGGATCCAGAGGTCAACGGCAACCTCTACGCCGACGACGGCGATCAGGAGCGCATGCAGTACCTCATCGCCACGCGGGGGCTGGCCGAGCAGGTGGGCTTGCACGATCCCCTCGCCTTCAACTCCCGCACCTACCACCTGGCAGAGCGCCTAGATGAACTGTTCGTGTGCCACCTAGCGAACTACCGGGACAAGGTGCAGGGGTATCGGGAACTGCGGGAACGGTTCGGCCTGAGTGAGTATCTGCTACCACCGGACGAACTGGACCACGAGTTGTACCGGCACTCGATGTTCTTCCACCGCCCCGCACTGCTGCCCCAATGCGGGGCCGACCCCGCGTCCGAGTCCGAGTCCGAGCCGGCGCCCACCACCCGTCCCCTGCCACCGCTCACCTCTCGCGGTGCGCGGATCGTGGGCGATCTCGAATGGCAGGGCCGGCGCCTCGCGCGCTGGACCATCACGAGGTTGCGCGGTGGAGGGTAGGGAGCCAGAATCCACGGCCGGTCAACCGGAGAAGTGGTCCCATCCGACGCGCACCGAGGGCGGTTCCCCGTCTATCGTCACGGCGTGCCCGACTGCGTCGCGGACCCTGCCGATCCGCCGGAACTCCGCCGGCAGCGCCGCCGAGGCAGGGAACGTCGCGAGCAGCCCGTGGTCCTCTCCCCCGCCGAGCACCCAGTCCATCTCGGCGATCCCGGCGATCTCGGCGGCCTCCTGCAGTGCCTCGGCCTCGGGCCCCAGCAGCCGCGAGGAGAGCTCGATCCCCACCCCGCTCGCGCGGGCGACCCGGCCGGCGTCCCGCAGCAGGCCGTCACTCAGGTCAAGCATCGCCGTCGCCCCTGATCGGGCGGCGTCCACGCCGGCGCCGAGCGGCGGCGTCGGCCGGCGGAATGCCCCCACCAGCCCCTTCACGGAGTCCGGCAACACCACCCCGGAGTCCGCCAGTTCCAGCAGCGCGAATCCGGCGGCGGCCCGCCCGAGCGTCCCAGCGCAGGCCACCTGATCCCCCGCCCGGGCGCCGGAGCGCAGCACGGGGGCCACGCCGTCGAGCTCCCCGAGGGCCGTGACGCTGACCATCACGCTCGGCCCCGCCGAGAGGTCCCCGCCGACCACGCCGACCTCATGCGGCGCGCAGGCCTGGGCGAGCCCGTCGGCCAGGTCGATCACCCAATCCACCGGCAGGTCGGGCGGCATCACGAGGGAGACCACGAGGCTTCGGGGTACGGCGCCCATCGCGGCGACGTCGGCGAGGTTCTGCATGGCGGCGCGCCACCCGACGTCGGCCCCGCTGCTCCAGCGGCGGCGGAAGTGGTGGTCCTCCACGAGCACATCGGTGGTGACCACGGCGTCGCCGCGGTCGAAGCGCAGCACGGCGGCGTCGTCGCCGGTGCCGACGGGTGTGCGCACGCCGCGCGGCAGTCGGGGGGCGAAACGGGCGATCAGCTCGGTCTCGTCGAGCTCGGCAACGGTGAGGGGCACCCGGCCAGCGTAGGCGGCGCCCTGCGCCACGGCCGAGCACAACCGGGCCCGACGGCGCCGCCCACCCGAGCGGATACCGTGAGCGGGTGCACCTCACCCGCCCCCGCTCCGCCGTCCTGCCCGCTCTCGCCCTGACCGCCGCCGGACTGCTGACGGCCTGCGGATCCGATGCGGTGACCGTGGAGCCGGCGCCCAGCGCCTCGGACCCGATCTGCGGCATCGTGCTGCAGAACGCCCCGCAGGTGCTCGCGGATGCGGACCGCCGGGCCACCACCTCGCAGTCCTCCCTCGCGTGGGGCGATCCGGCGATCACGCTGCGGTGCGGGCTGGAGCCCCTGGAGCCGACGACCGACCGCTGCATCACGGTGACCGGACAGGGCAGCGAGAGCGTGGACTGGGTGGTGAAGGAGAACGACGACGTGGCCGGGGAGGACACCGAGCGGGGGCGGTTCGTGTTCACTACCTACGGACGCGTGCCGACCGTGGAGGTCATCGTGCCGGTCGAGTACGCGGGCACGGATGCGACGGCCGTGCTGCTGGATCTGGCGGGTGCGATCGCCCCCACTACGGCGTTCGCGCAGTGTGCGTGACGTCACACCTCTAGGACCCCCATCGCGATGGTCAAGCACCCCTCCCGCAGGGGCCAAGAACGTTGCAATTCCGCGGGAAAGTGAGGCACAGATCACGGCCGAAGGTCCTAGCCGAACGTGTTACAGACACGTAACATTGAGGGTGTTCACAGCCCACAAGGCATCACGAGAGAAAGCACCCCGATGAGCACCGCGACCGTTCCCACCACCGACGTCCACGACGAGGCCATTGCTCTGGTTCGCGAGGCCGTGAACGCCTACCTTCCCGTTGCCCGCGCCCGCCGCGGCGCCATGGACACCACGACCTGGACCCAGGTCGTCAACGAGGTGCGCGACGTCGTCGCCGCCACCAACTGAGCCCCACCACAGACTGCCGTCGACGGCGCTGACACACCAGTCGCGCCTGTCCGGCACCGTTCGCCCGGCCGACGACCTCGGCCAGCGGCGAACCACGGCGCCCTCCCACACCAGGGAGGGCGCCGTTCTCTTTCCCGCGCGGTCTTTGGACTCGCTCAGGCGGGATGCCCGACGGCGCAGCTCAGCTGGTCTCGGACAGCAGCACTGCCGTGGTGCCCGGCTCGAGCGCCTCGAACAGGTGGGGCTCATCGCCCGGGTAACTGAGGTAGTCACCCGGGCCGAGCTCGACGGGCGCCTCCAGCGGGCCGGCGAGGGCGCGCCCCGACGCGAGCACCAGGTGCTCCTGGGCGCCGTACACGTGCGGTTCAGAGCGGCGCGGCACACCGGGCTCGGCGGTGATGCGGTAGAGGTCGCGCCGCGCCATGGGCGGGCACGCGGCCAGCAGCGTCGCCTCGTATGTCGCGTCCCCGGCGGGCACCCGCGGACCCTCGCCCGCGCGGATCACCTGCACGCGCGCGCTCGGGCGCTCCACGAGCGCCGAGAACGGCACCCCCAGCGCGTCACTCAGCGCCCACAGGGTCTCGACCCCGGGGTTGCCCTGGGCCGACTCGAGCGCCGAGAGGGTGGACTTGGCGATCCCGGCGCGGCGCGCGACCTCGGAGAGACTCAGGCCGCTGCGCGCGCGGGCGGTGCGCAGACCCTGGGCGACCAGCGCGCGCACGTCCGGGCGGCCGCCCTGCTCGGTCGGCGCGCCCGGGACTGCTGGGGCAGCCGGAGGAGTGGTCGACGGCGTAGGCTCGGACATGCGTTCAGCCTACCGGCCGATCGTTCACCACGCCGCCCGATTCGTTCTGCTTGACGAACGATCGTTCGCCAGGTCAGTATCCCGGCATGGCTTCGCTCTGGACGTCCGTCCCCGCCGAACTGCGCCGCGCGGTGCTCCTGGTCACCCTCGCCGTCGCCCTGGTGGGTGTCGCCTACGGCGTCACCGCCACCGCCAACCAGTTCGCCGTCTGGCAGATCCTCGTTCTCGCGGTGCTCGTGCTCGCCGGGTCCGCGGAACTGCTGTTCGTGGGGCTCATCGGCGCCGGTGCCAGCCCATGGCTCGCCCTCGGCGCCTCCTTGCTGTTGAACCTGCGCAACGTGGTCTACGGCATGGCGTGCTCGCCCCTGCTGCCCGCCGGATGGCGCCGGTGGGCCGGGGCGCACCTCGTGAACGACGAGACCGTGGCCCTTGCCGCCGCGCCGAGCGGCGACCGCCCCGCCGAGTTGCCGCCACGCACCCTCGCGCAGCGATGGGCCACCTTCCTCGTCTCGGGGATCGGCGTCGCGGTGGGCTGGCCGTTCGGCGCCCTCATCGGTGCGACCCTCGGGCAGGTGGTGCCCGAGCCCGAGCTCTGGGGCCTGGACGCCGTGCTTCCCGCTCTGCTGGGGGCGCTGGCGATGCCGGCGGTGCGCAACGGCAGCACGTTCGCGGTGGCGGTGCTCGCCGCAGCGATCGCGCTGGTGGTCACGCCCGTCGTGCCGCTGGGGGTGGCACCGATCGCGGGGCTGGCGGCGCTCGTGGTCCTGCTCCTCGCGCGCCGCCCCGGCGGCGGGGATCAGCAGGGCGGGGATCAGCAGGGCGGGATCGCGGGGGCGGGCGCATGACCGAGGTGATGATCGCCGTCGTGCTGCTCGGCCTCGGCACGTACTCGACGCGGCGCGCGGGTGTGGCCCTCGGCGGCAGCGTGACGACCGGCCCTCGCGCGGCCTTGGCGGAGTGGGTGCTCGACCACGCCGTGATCGCCCTGCTCGTTGCGGTGGCGCTCAGCACCGCGGTGTTCGACGGCCACCAGTTCGGCGGCTGGGCGCGGCCCCTCGGCGTGGCGTGCGCGCTGACCGCCGCGTGGCTGCGCGCACCGCTGGTGCTCAGCGTGCTGCTGGGCGCGGGTGTGACGGCGCTGGCGCGACTCGCGGGGCTCACTTGAGCCGGGCCACGTCGCTCCCCACACGGAGCGGGCGAGCCCTCTACCTCAGCCCGGTCGGGCGCTCCAGCGCCAGGTCGATGAGCTCGGTGATCAGCTCGGAGTAGCTCATCCCCTCGTGCTGCCACAGCATCGGGAACATCGAGAACGGCGTGAAGCCGGGCATCGTGTTCACCTCGTTGATGCTGAGCTTGGTGCCCGCGAGGAACATGTCCACCCGCGCCAGCCCCTCGCAGTCCAGCACCTCGAACGCCCGCGCGGCCATGGCGCGCGCCTCGCGCTGCGCCTCGTCGGACACCGAGGCCGGAACCTGCAGCGAGGTGGTGGAGGTGTCGGTGTACTTCGCCTCGAAGTCGTAGAAGGTGTGCTCCCCGCTGACCACGATCTCGCCGGGCGCGGTGGTGCGCGGCGGGTTGGTGCCGCGCCCCTCCAGCACCGCCACCTCGATCTCGCGACCGTCCACGGCCGCCTCCACGATCACGCGCGGATCGTGCCGCCGCGCCTCCTCGATCGCGGCGATCAGGGCGGCCTCGCCGTCGGCGAGCACCACGCGCTGCACCCCCATGCTGGATCCGGCGCGCGAGGGCTTGACGAACACCACCGGGCCGAGCGGCCACACCGCATCCAGGCACGCAGCGCGGTCCCGCTCCCACTCCCGTCGGCCGATCAGGGTGAAGCGACCCACCGGCAGACCCGCACCGGCCAGCATCATCTTCATCGCGTACTTGTCCATGCCGGCCGCCGAGGCCAGCACACCGGAGCCGACGTAGGGCAGATCCGCGAGTTCGAGCATGCCCTGCAGCGTGCCGTCCTCCCCGAACGGACCGTGCAGCAGCGGCAGGACCACGTCCACGCCGCCGAGCACGCGCTGCGCCTCGGTACCCGAGGCGACCATCACCTGGCCGGACTGCGGGCCGAAGCCGAGCATCGCCGTCGGGCGCTCCTGATCGGTGACCTCCGGCAGGTAGCCGGGGGCGAGTTTGAGGGACTCGGTGTCCTCCGGGCCGATCACCCAGGCGCCGCTACGGGCGATGCCGATCGGCACCACCTCGAAGCGGTCGCTGTCGATCGCGGACATCACGCCGGCGGCTGTCGCGCAGGAGATGGCGTGCTCGCTGCTGCGGCCGCCGAAGATGATCGCTACCCGGGTCCGACTCATGGGGCGAGACTACGCGGACGCACTGACACCGCGCGGGATCGGCACGCGTAGGGTCGAGAGCATGAACCTGCGCCCCGCAACCGTGGTGGTGGAGTCGGGTCGGCCCGACCGCACCCCCGGCGCCCCCGTGAACCCCCCGATCGTCATGTCCTCCACCTACGTGGGCCACGAGCAGCCCGCCCCCGAGGACCTCGTGTACGCCCGCATCGGCACCGAGACCTGGGAGCCCTTCGAGATCGCGCTCGGCGAACTGGAGCGCGCGGACCGGCCCGGTCTGCTGTTCGGCTCCGGGATGGCCGCGATCTCCGCGGCCCTGTCCCTCACGCCTCCCGGCGGCGTGATCGTCGCCCCGCAGCACGCCTATCACGAGGCCCTCGTGGGCGTGCGGTGGCTCGGCGAACGCTCCGGGATCAGCGCGCGGCTCGTGGACATCACCGACGCCGAGGCCGTGGCCGCGGCCATCCGCGGCGGCGACGGCGAGGCGCCCGCGGACCTGGTGTGGCTGGAGACCCCGACGAACCCGATGCTCGAGGTCGCCGACATCGCCGCGATCTCGGCGGTCGCGCACGAGGTCGGGGCCCTGGTGGCGGTGGACAACACCTTCGCGACCCCGCTACTGCAGCGTCCGCTCGAACTCGGCGCCGATGTGGTGGTGCACTCGGTGACGAAGTACCTCGCCGGGCACTCCGACGTGGTGCTCGGCGCCGTGGTCACCTCCGACGACGCACTCTTCGCGAAGTTGCGCCAGCGACGCATCACCGACGGCGGAGTCGCCGGTCCGTTCGAGGCATGGCTCGCGGTGCGCGGCCTGCGGACCCTCGCCCTGCGCGTGGAGCGGGCGCAGGCCAACGCCCTGGAGCTGGCCACGCGCCTGCAGTCCCACCCGGCCGTGGCCGCGGTGGCCTACCCGGGCCTGCCCGACCACCCGCAGCACGACCTCGCGGCCCGGCAGATGGACGGGTTCGGCGCGATCCTCACGCTACGCGTGCGCGGCGGCGCCCAGGCCGCGGCGAGGCTGACGGAGGCGGTCCAGGTCTGGCTGCCGGCCACCTCCCTGGGCGGGGTGGAATCGATGCTGGAGCGACGCCGTCGTTGGCCGAACGAGGCCCCGACCGTGCCGGAGGACCTGCTGCGGGTCTCCGTGGGGATCGAGGACGTCGAGGACCTCTGGGAGGACCTGGACCAAGCGCTGCGCGCCTCGCAGGAGTAGGCGCGGACGACACCCGGCGTGGGGTCTACGCCGAGTTGTCGCTACGGGCGGTCTGCCCCTCGCGGAGGGCGGCCTGCCCCTCGCGGAGGGCGATGAACCCCTCGCTGAGGGAGGAAGCACCGCTCTCGGTTCTCACCCCATGGAAGTGTCGGTGCAGGTCACAGCGATGCGACGGCAACGCCGGCGCGGAGAACTGGTGAGTGCACCTCCCTCAGCGAGGGGTCCACCGCCCTGAGCGAGGAACTCGGCGCCGCGTCGACTCACCCCGCCGCCGCACCCGGTTCAGCCGCACCCTCAGTCCGCGCCGACTCAGTCCTCCGCGCGCGGAGGCCGCTCCACCAGCCGGGAGACCATCTCCGGGACGGGGAGCCCGTCGTAGAGCACCGCGACCACGGCGGCCGTGATGGACACCCGGATCCCGCGTTGCTGCGCCAGGTCCAGGATGGCCCGGCAGGACTTGGCACCCTCCGCCGTCGTGCCGATCTCGGCGACCGCCTGCTGCAGCGAGTACCCCTTCCCCACCAACGAGCCGAGGCGGTGGTTGCGGGAGAGCGGCGAGGAGCAGGTGGCGATCAGATCGCCCATCCCCGCGAGTCCCGCGAAGGTCTCCGCCTGCGCGCCGAGGGAGACGCCGATCCTGGAGGCCTCCGAGAGTCCGCGGGTCATGATCGAGGCCATGGTGTTGTCGCCGTAGCCCACGCCCTGCGCGATCCCGACGGCGAGCGCGATGACGTTCTTCACCGCTCCCCCGACCTCCGCGCCGATCACGTCGGTGGTGGTGAACACCCGGAAGTACGGCGTGGCGCACGCGCCCGCGACACGCAGCGCCACCTGCTCGTCGGTGCACGCAACCACCGAGGTGGTGGGCTGGCGCCGGATGATCTCACCGGCCAGGTTCGGCCCGGACAACACCGCCATGCGCTGCGCGGGGATGTCCCAGATCTCGCTCAACACCTGCGACATGAACGTGTCGGTGCCGTGCTCCACGCCCTTCATCAGGGAGACCACGATCGCACTGCGGGGCACGCTGGAGGCGTGGTCGGCCAGGACACGGCGCACGACGTCGGAGGGCAGGGCCACGACGACGAGCTCGGCTCCCTGCAGCGCAGCCGCCATGTCCGTGGTGGCGGTGATCCGGTCGCTCAGCACCGCCTCGGGGAGGTAGCGCAGGTTGGTGTGGCGGTCGGTGATCTCTTCCGCGCGGGACTCCACGTGGGTCCACAGCACGACCGGGTTCCCGGCGTCCGCGAGGATCTGAGCGAACGTGGTCCCCCAGTTGCCCGCGCCGATCACGGTGCACCGCATGGCTATCGCCCTTCCTCGGCCTCGGTGGCCGCTCCCGGGGAGGCGTCGGGACCGGGGCGGGCTGCGCCGTCGGGTGCCTCGCTCGCCTCAGGACTCGCCTGTGCGGCGGCGGCCTCGGCGACCTCGCCGGCGGTGGTCTCCCCGGCCGATGCCGCCAGGGCGTTGCCCTCGGCAGGCGAGCCGTCGGTGTGCGTCCAGCCGGAACGCGTGTCGCTGCGGCGCGGGTCGAACGGCTGCGCGGGCGGCTCCTCGCCGCGCAGTTCGGCGACACCCGCGGTGATCGCGGCCATGATCCGCTGGGTGGCCTCGTGGAGCACCGAACCGGTGAGCGGCTTCTCGCGCAGGTCCTCAAGGTCCACCGCGGGGCCCACGACGGCGCGCATGGTGCGGCGCGGGAAGAGCTTCGGTAGGGCGCTGCCCTTGGGGAGCACGTAGATCGCGCCCCACTGGCTCAGCGGGATCACGGGCTTGCCGCTGGTGAGGGCAAGCCGCGCAACTCCGGTGTGCCCCATCATCGGCCAGGAGTCCGGGTCCTGCGTGAGCGTGCCCTCGGGGAAGATCAGCACCACCTGGCCGGAGTCCAGCGCCTCACGGGCGGCCACGAGGGAATCCCCGGCGCGGCGCGAGCCGCGCACCACGGGGATCATCTCGAGCTTGCGCAGGAACCAGCCGAGCACCGGCACCTTCCAGAGCGAGTCCTTCGCCATGATCTTCGGCGCGGCGCCGTTGTTGTAGAGCACGTGGGCCGTGGTGACCGGGTCCAACTGGGAGACGTGGTTGGCCGCCACGATGAAGCCGTCGGTGCGGCGCAGGTTCTCCGTGCCGCGCCACTCCTTGCTGAGGAAGACCCACAGGAAGGGCTTGATCAGCCCGGCGAGGAAGCGGTAGGCGGCGGGATATCGCTTGGCGGTGCTCACGCCCGGTGAGTCTACTGGGGGGTGCCTGCGGCGGCGCTCCGCACTTCGGGGGCCTTCCGCGACGGGCGTCAAGAGCGTAAAGTGGGAGGGGCCCAGAGCGGTCAGTTGGGGAAGACGAGGAGGCGCCAACGATGCCGACACGCGAGCAGGAGTACGTCGAGTCCGTCCTGACCCACGTGCGGGAGGGCCTCTCCCGCGCCCACCTCGACCTCTCCCAGAGCGCCGAGCAGACGGCGAACGCGATGGTCGCTGCCCTCCCGACTCACCATGCCTACGACGAGTTGATCGGTCCGTTCCTCAGCTCGCAAGGTGCCCGCACGCTGCTCGGACTCGAGAGCCGCCAGGCCCTGCAGCACCGGGTTGACGTGGGCAGCGTGCTGCGAGCCCGCACCGACGACGGCATCAACGTCTACCCCGCGTTCCAGTTCGACGGCGGGCGAGTGCATCCGGCGCTCCTGCCCGTCCTGGGCGCGCTTCGCGATATCGACGGCTGGACGGCTGCCCTCTGGCTTTGCCTCCCCAACGATGAACTCGACGGGCTGGAACCGCGGACCTGGCTGCTCGACCCCGAGCGCGACGGCGAACGGGTGGTCGGCCTCGCTCGGGAGGCTGCCGCCTCGTGGACCCGGAGATGATTAGAGCGCGAGTAGCGCAGCGACTCCCCACCGGCGACGTGATGGGGTTCCCGCACGTCCGCGTTCCGCATGGCGCGATGTGGTTCCGCGAGCACGGGCCGCTGGGGCCTTGGTGGTTCGCCTCCGGCACAGGAGGGCGATTCAACCTCGACGAGCCTCGCGGGAGCCTCTACCTCGCGTCCAGCGCAGAGGCCGCGGCGCGGGAACGTATCGGCGGCCCGCTTGCCCAGGCGGGTGTCGTCCCCGCCACGCTCGTCGAGGACCGGGCGGTCTCCGCTATCGCGCTCGATGCCTCGGTCGAGGCGGCGGACCTGACGGCTCGGGACGCCCTGCGCCACGGCGTCGTGTGTCACGAGCTGTGCACGATGACCCCGTACGACGTGCCGCGGGCGTGGGCGGCCGCCTTCGACGCCGCAGGCTTCGGCGGGATCGTCGGGACGATCCGGTTCTCTCCTCCGACCGAACGCGCACTGACCGTGTTCGGCGGCGCAGGGGCACGGGATTGGGAGATGCCGGCCGACGCCGTAGCCCTACGCGCTGTGCTGGAGGGACTCGACGTCAGGGTCATCGAGCCGCCGTCCTCGCGGTCGTTGACGTTCGTGGATCCGCCCGGGCTCTGAGGCGCCGACGGCGTGGTGCGTCCCTCTCGGCGCCACCGCGACACTCCTCACCCCGTCGCGTCCCGCTCCGAAGGGCGAGTGGTAGTTTCAAAGAGTTGAATGATGAACCACACTCGACGAGGAGTGAGAGATCCCCCCACCGGGAATATGGAGGATCGACCATGAGACACCCGAACCCCATCGCCTTGTCCTCAATGGCGCTCGTCGTCTTGACGGCGTGCGCCCCGGCGTCCCCGGACCCAGCTGCGAACTCGACCCCGTCATCCTCCGTAGCCTCGACTCCCGATGCCTCAGTCAGCCTCGGCGCCGAAGAAGCACAGTGGCTAGAGGAGCTGCGTGAGAACCGGTCCGAGGTCGGGGCACAGCAGGAACGCGAGAGGGCGGAGGCCGAGGCGCTCCTCCCTCTCCCGGCGGGCGCCGAATGGAGCACCTTCGAGCGGTTTGCCGAGCTGGATGAGCAGATCGAACGCTTGGAGGGTGGTAGCGGACTGTCGTCGGGCCAGACGCACCCGATGCCTCTGCGGTACGAGGACGGGTTCTTTGCGTCCCTGATGGCAATCGATTGGCAGTGCGCCTGGTTGTCAGAAGCCGTCAGTCAGTACGACGCCGGAAATCTCACTGCTGCGCAGGACGCCGTCGAGACCCTTCGCTCGTTCACGGAGAAACCGCTCGCTGCCGCTTTCCCTGACTATTCGTCATACCTTGAAGCGTTCGTGGAGCCACTAGGCCCCGAGGACACCGACGCCGCGACGCCCACGCTGCTCCCCTGCGCACCGGAGTCTCTCGTTCCCGCCTACAGGGAGACCGTCGAGTAGGCCGCCGGATTCAGGCACTACCGGGTTCGCACCGCCGTGCACGCACGGAGATGCCGGGACTGCTCGCGGCCTCGTGAGCTGCGGCTGCGGCCGCGCTGTCGGCGTACTGGGCCCACATGCCCACATAGAGGCCCCACTCGTCCTCGGCCATACGCACCGATACCGCCTCGGGCGCAGTGAGGTCCACCAACTGCGCCACCTCTGGCGCCGAGGAGAGGCGGTACTCGTTCATCGTGGAGCTGAACTCTCCTCTGAAACACTCCTCCTCCAGGGACACCCCCACGTTCACCGACGCCACCGCGCTCGGCTTCGCCAACCAGACCAAATCCTGCGCCGCACGAGCGACCGCCTCGGGCGTCTCTGGTTCCACCGTCACCGTGGGCCGCGACCACATCAAGATATCGACAGTGAACGCCTGCATCGTCGAGTGAACCACCTCGTCAGCCACCTCGACGAGCCCCGACACCTCCTCACTAGCGTCGGGGAACACACCCAGTGCCACCCGGCCTCGCCCCTGAATCACCTCCAGCGTCGGCACCCCATCATCCAGTGGATCATCAACTGCGCTGATGACCCTGATCGCCTCCTGCGTCACACTCTCGACTTTGTCGGCATCCCACGCCCCTCGCATGTGAAGGGTCCACTCACCTGGATCCGTGGTCTCCACAAACGGCTGAGTGTGAACCCAGAACGATGCCTCCTCCACCCCCTCGATCTCATCCAGATGCGACTCCAGAGAGGGCGGCTTGCCGATACCGAGAAAGAAGTACCCGAACCAGGCAGCGAGGCCCAGGACCAGAACGAAGGCACTCAGCGGCGGCAGCCACAGCATCCACCGCAGTCGAATAGCCGTATCCACCCGCATCGGCCTGTCCACACCATCACCCTAGGCGCCACCCCACCGCCCAAACCCGGCCAGACGTGAGAGATCCGTGAGGGGACCGTGACGACGTCCGTCGTCGTGGTTGACACCCGCCGGTCGCGTCGAACATTATCGTTATCGAGAATATCGAGGTCGATAACGCCCGAAGGGTAGTGACGCCGTGCAGCACCATGGTCCGCAGAGCGCAGACGACACCGGCAGCCCGGGAGACTCGAGCACCGAGCGCTCTGCCTTCTCCCTCCGGCTCGCGCGAGCCACCCTAGGCCTCCTCGCGCTGGCGGCCTCGCTGCAGGCGCTCGGCAGCCTCTGGTGTCTGGCGACCGGCCGGTTCCTCTTTGCGCTCGGCGGAGCCGAGCCACGCCTGGACTACCTCGACCTCCCGCAGGTCCTGCGGGCCCAGTCACGAGACGGTGAGGTCGCCTACCTCGTGGACCTGGACTTCTGGGTCCGCCTGGTCGGGTACACACCGGCGGTGCTCACCGGAGTCGTGATGGCACTCGGAGCTGCCTGGGGAGTCGCGGTGCTAGGCACCATCGGCCGCGGGCGACCGTTCGACCCCGCGGTACTCCGTGGAATGCGTCGCATCGGGTTCGTGCTGAGCCTCGGCGGTGTTGTCGCTGGCGCCCTCGACGTCGCGGCGAACTGGATGCTCGCCAACCAGCTCGACGACCTCTTCACCCACGGCCCGTACGAGGGCCTGGTCTACGACGGAGGTTCCTGGCCCGTGGCCGTGATCGTCATCGGCGTCGTCGTCCTCGCCACGGGTGCAGCGTTTCGCGAGGGCGCCCGCATGACCGAGGAACTCACCCATGTCGTCTGACGACGACGGGGTGCACGGACACATCGAGTGCCGCCTCGGTGCGTTGCTCGCCGAGCGCGACATGACGATGACCGAGCTCTCCCGTCGAACCGGCATCACGATGGCGAACCTGTCGATCCTCAAGAACAACCACGCCAAGGCCGTGCGCATGCACACGCTCGTGCTGATATGCGAGGCGCTCAAGGTGACGCCGGGCGAGATCCTGGTGCTGAAACCAGGCGCACAGGCTGACCAGTAGGTGCGGCACTCACTTACGCAGTGCACACGATCGCACGAGCCACGACCTCGTCAGTACCCGACGAGCCGTGCTACACCTCGACCTGCACGGTCGCTTCCATTGGACCGCCGCACGCCTCCGTCCCGCCCACGCGAACCCACTCAGGATCGATCGCCACTCGCTTCATGACGGAGCCTTGGTGGTCCTCGATCTCCACTGAGAGGTCGCCATAGAACACGGTGAAGGTCCACGATTCACCGTCTCCGGTCGGCCCGCCCCAACCCGGCCGAGACGAATCGCCGTACGCGCGGGTCTCTCCCGGTTCCAGACTGCAGAACCTTTGGTCGCAGAGGCGAAGCTCGCCCACGGACTCCGGGTCGCCGATCACTTCCACCGTCAAGGTGGAGGAACACCCGATCGTGGAGCACGTCACCCCGAATGGCCCGTCGCTGCACGAGGCGAGACCCAAACTCAGCAGGAGTGCCCCGCTGTACCGCCGTCGTCGGCCCGTGCTCATGGATCGAGCCTACGACGCACCCTGCAGAACCACCTCGCGGTACCCGCAGAACCACCTCGCGATACCTGCAGAACCACCTCGCGGTGCCTGCAGAACTGCCTCGCGGAGGTGGGGGTCAGGGGACAGAGGGGACGGAGGGCTCGCCGAGGGAGAGCATGAGGCGGTTGGCCCAGGAGAAGAACCCTGCGGAGGAGATCAGGTCCACGAGGGCGGCGTCATCCAGGCCCACCTCGCGCAGCTCCGCCACGTGCTCGGGACCGAACGCGATCGGGGTGCGGGTGAGCGCCTCCGCGGCCCGCACGATCGCCGACCACCGCGCCGAGAGCGAACCCTCGAGCAGCGCGGTGTGCACGCCCTGCGCGAGCAGCGCGTCCACCTCCTCGGGCCGGTGGCCCAGGGTGGCGGCGAACCGCGCGTGGACGCTGGCGCAGAACACGCACCCATTGGTCCGCGAGGTGGCCGTGGCCGCCAGTTCCCGCTCGGCGCGCGGCAGCCCGGAGCCGTCCCGCGCGCCGGTGTGGAAGATGTCCAGGTCCGCGCGGGTGCGGGCCTCGAGAACGGCCGGGTCCAGGGCGAGGAGGCGGAAGTAGGGGTTCTCGGCCCGCTTCGGCTCCACGAGCCCGGCGATCTGCTCGGGCGTCAGGTCCTGCGCGCGCGGTGGCTCGAGCCACGCCAGCCAGTCCAGCTGCTCGCGGGTGAAGTGCTCCGGCGGCGTCACCCGCGCGGTGGTCGTCGTGCTCATGTGTGCGTCTCCTTCGAGGAGGTCTCCTGCAGGACGGTGAGCCCGGCGACGATCCGCACCTGGTAGGTCAGGAACGACACGAGCTGGGAGAGGGTGACGATCGCGGTGGTGTCCCATCCGGCGCCGGTCAGGCGCGCGAGGTCCGCGGGTGCGGCCTCCCGCGGTCGCAGCACGAGCAGCGCGGCATGGTCGATCGCCGCCGCCAGCGGCGCGCCGAGTTGCTCGGTCAGCCCGGCGTCCTGGCTGCGGAAGACCTCCCCCGGCTCGTTCTCGCCCTGGAGCCCGACCTCGGCGTACACACCGTAGGGGCCCGGCCGGCTCGCGGCGGCGACGGCGGCCTCCACCGCGGCGATCAGGTCGCCGTCCGCGGCCGCGAGCGCCTCGCGGTGCGCGGCGGCGAGGGGCTCCCCCGCCGTGCCGTGCAGGCCGAGCACGAACAGGGCGACGGCGTGGCGCACCCGAGCGCTCACCGAACCCTTCTCGTCGCCCGAGTGCTCGCCCGAGGGCTGCGGCGCGAAGAGCGCCTCGTGGGCCGCCTGGCTCTGCTCGCGCGCCGTGGCCCGGCCGCGGCGCACCGCGTCCAGGGCGTCGCCGGCGCGGATCCCGACCGCCGCATCGATCACATCGGCCTCGGTCACATCCACATCGGTCACTTCCACACCACTCACCTCAGTCTCACTCACCTCGGCGCTCATGCCGTCACCTCCTCGAGTGCGCGCTCCTGCGACGCCGCCGAGCCAACAGCAGGAACCGAACTAGCACCCTCGGCAAGCGCGATCCCGAGCTCCGGCGCCACCTGCGTGGCCAGCAGCTCCAGGGACCGCAGGGTCAGGTCGTGCACGGGGTCGACCGAGTGCACCTGCACCAGCAGGTCGGTGGCGTGCGTCAGCACGGTGTCGCGGCGCAGCTCCTCGACCACGCGCTCCGGGGTACCGACGACCGTGTCCGATCGGCGCACCAGCTCCTCCACGGAGCCCTGCGGGTCCAGGCCCCACAGGCCGCCGGCGCGCGCCACGGCGCGCAGGCCGCGGTCGGCCTCCCGGCGCCAGACGTCCTCGGAATCGGCCACGAACACGCTGCGCGAGGCCGCGATGCGCGGCTCCACCCCGCCCGGCAGGGCGTCGAGGTAGGCGTCCACGACTTCCTCCTGGATCTCCCAGATCCTCAGGTCCGGCTGCCCCTCCGGGCGCGGCTGGCTGCGCGACAGCATGAGGCCGTGTCCGGCGGCGCCGATGCGGGCGGCGCCGGCGGCGGAGAAGGTGGCCTCCCACACCCGGCCGCTCAGCGTCGGCGCCTGCGGGTAGAGCTGGTTCTCCTCGGTCCCCAGGTCCCCGCCGCCCCAGGCATCGAGCACCTCCGCGAGGGCGTGGGCGTAGATCGCGCGGCGGTCGGCGGACTCCTTGCCGAAGGCGAGGAAGGAGGACGGCGTGCCCCCGGTCCCGAAGCCCGGCTCCACCCGGCCGCCGGAGAGCTCATCCAGCACGGCGAGGTCCTCGGCCACGCGCAGCGGCTGCTCCAGCGGGAGGGTGATGATGCCGGTGGCGAGGCGGATCCGGGAGGTCTGCGCGGCGATCCAGCCCAGGAGCACGGCGGGTGAGGGCAGCCCGCCCTCGGCGGCGTGGAAGTGGTGCTGCGCGACCCAGGCGGAGTGCAGGCCGAGCTGCTCGGCGCGCACCACGAGGTCGCCGGCGTTGCGGTAGCGCTGGGCGGGTGAGGTCTCGTCCAGCAGCCGGGTGAAGACGCCGAGGCGGAGGTGGTCGGTGGTCATGCGTTACTCCTCGCAGGGACGGAAGCAGGGACGGAAGCGGTGACGGTAGCGCTGGGCAGCGCGGCGCCGGGGATGGCGGCGATGAGGTCGCGGGTGTAGTCCTCGCGCGGGGTCTCGAAGATCTCCCGCACGCTCCCGGCCTCCACCGCGTGACCACCGCGCAGCACGGTGATGGTGTCGGCGATCTGCCGCACGACCGCGAGGTCGTGGGAGATCACCAGGTAGGTGGTGTCCAGGTCGTTCTGCAGGTCGGCGAGCAGCCGCAGGATCCCGGCCTGCACGGTGACGTCCAGGGCGCTGGTGGCCTCGTCCAGGATCAGCAGGTCGGGGTCGAGCACCAGGGCCCGCGCGATGGCGGCCCGCTGCCGCTGCCCGCCGGAGAGCTCCCGGGGGCGCCGGGCGTGCAGCGCGGGGTCGAGCGCCACCCGCTCGAGCACCTCGGCTGCCCGACGGCGTTGCTCGGCCGGGGTGCCGAGGGAGAAGTTGCGCAGGGGTTCCGTCACGGCCTGCAGCACCGTGTGCCGTGGATCCAGCGACCGGTCGGGGTTCTGGTAGACCAGCTGCACGCTGCGGCGCAGCTCCCGTCGCCCGGCAGAACCGAGGCTGGCGACCTCGCGGCCCAGCAATTGCACGGAGCCGCTGGTGATCGACTGGAAGGCGGCGACGGCGCGGGCCGTGGTGGTCTTCCCCGACCCGGACTCCCCCACGATCGCGTGCGTGGTGCCCTGGGGGATGTCGAAGCTCACGCCGTCGACGGCGGTGAAGGCGTGCCGGCGGCGCCCGAAGGTGACGGTGAGGTCCCGCACCCGCAGCGCCGACCCGGCCTCAGCCACCCGCGGCTTCCGGGTGATCGGCGTGGCGAGCGTGGGGGCGTCGGCCAGCAGTCGCCGGGTGTAGGGCGCGGAAGGGTCGCGCAGCACCGCATCCGCCGGTCCGCTCTCCTGCACGCGGCCCTCGCGCAGCACCACCACGCGGTCGGCGTGGTCGGCGGCGAGCGCGAGGTCGTGGGTGACCAGCAGGATCCCGGTGCCGGTGCTGCGGCGCAGCTCGTCCAGCAGGTCCAGGACCCGGCGCTGTACCGTGACGTCCAGGGCGCTGGTGGGCTCATCGGCCACGATCACGCTGGGGTCCAGGGCGATCGCGCCGGCGATGAGCACGCGCTGACGCATCCCGCCGGAGAGCTCGTGCGGGTACTGCCGGGCGCGGCGGCGCGGGTCGTCGATCCCCACCCGCTCCAGCAGGTCCACCACCCGCTCGGCCAGCACCCGGCGGGGTGCGGCGCGGTGGATGCGGAAGGCCGCGGCGATGGAGTCCCCGATCCGGGTGGTGGGGTCCAGGGAGGCTCCCGGGTCCTGCGGCACCAGCGCGATGCGCCGCCCGCGGGCACACCGCCAGGTGGCGGCCGAGGCGTCGGTGAGGTCCTCACCCGCCACCGCGATGCGCCCGCTCAGCACCCGACCGGTGGTGGGCAGCAGGTTCAGGGCGGCCTGCGCCGTCGTGCTCTTGCCGGATCCGGACTCCCCCACCAGGGCGACCAGTTCGCCCGGCGCCACCGAGACGGAGACGGCGTGGGTGACCTGGTGGACGCCCTCGGGGGTGTCGTAGCCGACGGAGAGGTCGCGCAGGTCCAGGGCGGGGGCGGTCATCGGGCACCTCGGATCAGGGAGGAGAGGCGGTTGGCGGAGAGCACCACGGCCACGACCACGAGGCCGGGCAGGGTGGTCAGCCACCAGGAGGTCGCGAGGTGGCCGCGGCCCTCGGAGATCAGCAGCCCCCACTCCGGGGTGGGCGGCGGGGCGCCGTAGCCGAGGAACCCGAGGGTGGAGATCGCGAGGATCGCGGTGCCGAACTGCAGCGCGGCGAGCGCCAGCACGGGGGTGAGGGAGTTGGGCAGCACGTGCCGCCACAGCACCGCCAGGGTGCGCCCGCCGCTGCCGAACGCGGCCTCCACGTATTCCAGACGTCGCACCCGCACCACCTCGGAGCGCGAGAGGCGGGCGAAGGCCGCCACGGCCGTGACGCCCACCGCGATCGCGGCGTTGGTGGTGCCGAAGCCGAGCAGGATGATCACCGAGAGGCTCAGCAGCAGCCCGGGGATGGACAGCAGCACGTCGGTGACGCGCATGAGGATCTCGTCCACCAGGCGGCCCAGGGAGCCGGCGGCCACGCCGATCGCGGTGCCAGCCACGAGGCCCACGGTCACCGCGACCACGCCCCCGGTCAGGGAGTAGCGGGCGCCGTAGACCACCCGGGTGAACAGGTCGCGCCCGGTGGGGTCGGTGCCGAACCAGTGCGCCGCGCTCGGCGGTTGCAGCGCCTCGCTGGGTTCGCCCACGTAGGGGTCGGCTGTGGTGAACAGGGCGGGGGCCAGGGCCCACGCGAGCACGAGCAGGAGCACCGCGGCGGACAGGATCACGCCGGGGGTCAGGCCCCGTGCCCGACGGCGCAGCGTGCGCCGGGGGCGCGGCGCGCCCGGGTCGGTGGCCGGCTCGGGCGCGGGGGTCTCCTGCAGCGTGCGGCGCTGCAGTTCGCTGATCTCGAGAGTCATGTCGGTCCTCCGGCGGCAATCACGCGGCAACCCGGCGGCGCAGCCGGGGGTCGATGGCGGGGGCCAGCAGGTCGACCACCAGGTTCACCACCACGAACGCGGCGGCGGCGACCACCACGATCGCCATGAGCACGGGGGTGTCCTGGGTGGCGAGGGCATCGGCGGTGAGGCGGCCGATGCCGAAGCGGGCGAAGACGGTCTCGGTGACCACCGCTCCCCCGATGAGTTCGCCGAGCAGCACCCCGGCGATGGTGAGGGCGGGCAGGGCGGCGTTGCGCAGGATCGCGTGGATCAGCACCCAGCCCTGCCCGGCGCCCTTGGAGCGCACGACGGCGACGAACGGCTGTGCGGCGACATCGTCCATGGCCCGCACCAGTACCTGCGCGATCGGGGCGCTGATCGGGATGGCGAGGGTGAGCACCGGCAGGATCAGTGCCTCCACGGGGCCGGGGCGGATCACCGAGATCCACCCGAGCCGGAAGGAGAACACCTGGATGAGCACGATGCCGAGCCAGAAGACCGGCACGGAGACGAACAGGGAGGGCAGGCCGCGTAGGAAACCCGCGAGGCGGCCCGAGGGGCTGAGGATCGCGCCGAAGGCGAGCAGCGAGGCGAGGATCAGCGCCGCGAGGAAGCCCAGCCCCGCGAGCAGGAAGGTGGAGGGCAGCGCGGCCCCGAGCAGCGTGGTGATCGCGGCACCGGAGGCCACGGAGTACCCGAAGTCACCGCGCAGCGCCGCCGTCAGCGTGCTCCAGTACTGCTGCAGCAGCGGTGTCTCGGTGCCGTAGGCGGCCCGGACCTCGGCGATCTGCGCCTCGGTGAGCCCGAGCTCGGGGTCCTCGAAGCGGATCATCACGGCGTCCCCGGGCAGGGCCTGCAGCATCAGGAACGCGACGGTGAAGGCGGCGAGGAGCACGCCGGCCGCGGTGGCGATGCGGCCGGCGAGGTAGCCCCACTCCACTTAGTTCTCCAGCCAGGTGTCGTAGAAGACCGGGCGGGCGATGGAGTCCCAACCGAAGCCCTGCACGTAGGGCTGGGCGCCGTAGACCTGCGGCTCCTCGAACAGTGGCACCACGTAGGCCTGCTCGACCAGGTAGCGCTGCGCCTCCTCGGTGGCCGCCAGTCGCTCCTCCTCATCCGCGGTGGAGGCCACGGCGTCCAGCAGCGCGTCCAGTTCCGCGTCCTGCGACAGCAGCGCGTCGCGGTTGGCGGAGTGGAACTGGCTCTTGATGACGTCCAGGTCGGTGCGCCCCACCATCGAGTGGTAGGCCTGCACCTGGTCGGCGTCCAGGATCGCCTCGGCGTAGGTGCCGGAGTCGGCGGCGAGGATCTGCAGGTCCACGCCGATCTCGGCGAGCTGCTGGGAGATCAGGGTGAGGGTGTCGCGCGACAGCGGCTGCGGGGCGGCCTCGTTGACCACGAGCTCCAGGCGCTGACCGTCCTTCACGCGGATCCCGTCGTCACCGGGCTCCCACCCCGCGCCGTCCAGCAGCTCGGCGGCCGCCTCGGGGTCGTAGGCCAGGTCGTCGGAGAGGTCCACGTAGCCGAGCGCGGTGCTGGAGAGCACGCCGGTGGCGGCCGGGTAGTTCTCGGTGAACACGGTGTCCACCACCTCCTGCGCATCCACACCCGCCACGATGGCGCGGCGCACGTCGATGTCGGAGAGGATCTCGTTGCTCGGCCGCAGCGAGAGGCTGTTGTTCACGCCCTGGGTCTGCGGGGCGAACAGCTGCAGCCCGGCGGCCTCCACCTGCTCCTCGTCGTAGGCCTGCACGTAGCGGATCACGTCGGCCTGCCCGGAGGTCAGGGCACCGACGCGCACGCTGTCCTCCGGGGTGACCACGAGCCGCACGCCGTCGAGGTAGGCCCGGCCCTGGTGCTCGGACTCCTGCGGCGCCCAGTCGTAGTCCTCCCGGGCCTCCAGCAGGATCTCGGTGCCGACCGTCTCCTCGGCGATCACGAACGGACCGGAGCCGATGACCTCGGTGGCGTTCCCGGGGGCGAAGAAGTCGGCGTCGCCCTCGAGGGTCTCCGGGGAGAGCAGCCCGGCGCCGTTGGCGCTCGTGGCCTGCAGGAACCCGGGAGAGGGGGCGGAGAAGGTGAAGGTGACCTGCTCGCCGTCGACCTGCGATCCCACGTAGTTGTTGATCTGCTCGGAGACGGGGAAGCCCTTGGCGGCGTCCCCGAGGCCGTAGGCGTCGATGTTCGCGGCCACCGCCTCGGCGTCCAGCGGGGTGCCGTCGGAGAAGGTGACGCCCTCGCGGATGGTGAAGGTGTAGGACGTGGCGTCCTCGTTCACCTCCCACGCGCTGGCCACCCAGGGCGAGAACTCCAGGGTCTCGGGGTCCTGGTAGACGAGGCGGTCGGTGATGTTCGCGATGAGCGCGCCGTTGGGGTAGAAGCCCGACTGCGGCGGGTAGAGCGTGGTGTAGGGCTGGTACTCCAGGTACAGCAGCTCCCCGCCGGTCCGGGCATCGCCGGCCGCCTCGGCGCTCGCGGCGCCGTCGGAGGAGGCGCCAGCGTCGCTGCCACCACAGGCCGCGAGCAGGGCGGTCGCGGCCACGGCGGCTGCGGTGGTGATCAGTGCTCGGGGGGTTCGGCGTGTCATCAAGGGGCTCCTTGCCGTCTCGTGTGGTGACGACCCGACGGTAGGTCGGTTGTCACTTCACTTGCTGAGACAACTGAAAACGCCCACATCGTGGACAACGCGCGAGGAGGGCCGCCGTCGGTCTCCGACGGCGGCCCTCGATCGCCCTGCTCGTGGCCACGCGGCCTCGTGGCCACGCGGCCTCGCGGCCACGCGGCCGCAGGCCTCAGGCGGCGGTGACGGTCTGCACCGTCTTGCGCGGCCACCAGAAGGCGTCGCCGAGCACGAGCGCCAGCGCCGGCACGAGCATGGTGCGCACCAGCAGGGTGTCCAGCAGCACGCCGATGCACACCACCACGCCGAGCTGGGCGAGCACCACCAGAGGCAGCACACCCAGGGTGGCGAACACGGCCGCGAGCAGGATGCCGGCGCTGGTGATCACGCCACCGGTGGCGCCCAGGGCGCGCAGCATGCCGTCGCGCGTGCCGTACCCGACGGCCTCCTCCCGCGCCCGCGTGACGAGGAAGATGTTGTAGTCCACGCCGAGCGCCACGAGGAACAGGAACGCGTACAGGGGCACCGTCTCGGCGAGCCCCTCGAAACCGAGCACCCCGGTGAACAGCCACCAGGAGACCCCGAGGCTGGCGAAGTAGGTGCCCACCACGGTCGCCACCAGCAGGATGGGTGCCACGATCGCGCGCAGCAGGGCCGCGAGGGAGACCAGCACCAGCACGAGGATGAGCGGCACGATGAGGAAGCGGTCGCGGTTGGCGGCATCGGTGGCGTCGCGGGTCTCGGCCTCGGGTCCGGAGACGTAGGTCTCCTCGTACCCTGCGGTGACCTCGCGCAGCCCGTCGATCGCCGCCACCGCCTCGGGTGACCCCTCGGCGCCGGTGAGCACCACCTGCACCTGGGAGACCCCGTTCCCGGAGGCCGAAGGCATCACGGAGGCCACGCCGTCGACCTGCTCGATCTCGCCTGCGAGCGCCTCGGCGTCCCCCGTCGTGGTCACCAGCGTGGGGCTGGCGGTGCCGGCCGGGTAGGACTCGGCGATCCGCTCGGCCGCGGTGATCGCCTCGGGCGTGGACAGGAACTGGTCGGAGGTGTCCAGGCCGAGCTTGATCCCGGCGTTCCCGACGGCGAAGGCGGCCAGGAGCACCACCACACCGCTGCCCACGATGACCGGGCGCTTGGCCACGACCCCGCCGATGCGGCGCCACACGGAGGGCGCCTCGGCTGCCGTGATGTCGCCGACCCGGGGGCGCTTGGGCCAGAAGATGCCGCGCGGGAACAGCACGAGCACGCTCGGCAGGCACACGAGCACGTAGAACGCCGCCACCGTCACCCCGACGGCGCAGGCGAGCCCGAGCCCGCGGGTGGTGGGGGTGAGGGAGAGCAACAGGGTCAGCACACCGGCCACCACGGTGCCGGCCGAGAGCAGCACGGGCTCGGCGGTGCGGCGGGCCGCGACCCGCATCGCCTCGTAGCGGTTGTCGTAGATCTTCAGCTCGTCCCGGTAGCGCGAGATGAGCAGCAGGGCGTAGTTCGTGCCCGCTCCGAACACGAGCACGGACAGGATGCCGATCGTGGACTCGTTCCACGGGATGTCGAACGCCTTCAGCACCCAGGTGGCGCTCACGGCGGCGGCCTGATCGGCCACGCCGACCACGAGCAGCGGCAGGATCCACAGCACCGGCGAGCGGTAGGTGATGATCAGCAGCACCGCGACCACGCTCGCGGTGACGGCCAGGAGGCGGAAGTTCGCCCCCTCGAACACCGAGGCGAGGTCGGCCTCCACCCCGGCGGGGCCGGTGACCTGGGCGGTCACGCCGTCGGGAGTGTCCTCCTCGAGGTTCGCGCGCAGCTCGGTGACCTGCTCGCTGACCTCGCTGGCGCTGGCGGAGTCGATCGAGAGGATGCCGAGGGCGGCGGTGCCGTCCTCGGAGGGGATCAGCACCGGCTCGCCCTCGCTGTAGGAGCCCATGAGGGCGCCGAGTTCGCCGATCTGGGCCTGGTCGAGCTCGCCCTCGTCGGCCGCGAAGACGATGACGGCGCTGGAGCCGTCACTCTCGGGGAGTTCCTGCGCCAGGGCGATGCCCTCGGTGGAGTCCATGCCGGCCGGCAGTTGGTCCAGCGGGGTGCGCTCCCAGGTGGCCTGACCGAGGCCGCCGATGAGGCCGAGACCGACCAGCAGGGGGACCACCGCCACGATCCAGGCGGTCCGGGGAGCGAGGGCGAAGGCCTGCCACCCACGCGTGGGCGCATCCTGCGCCTCGGATTGGTGGTCCTGCGACGTGTCGATCACCGGATCCTCCTCATGTCGGGTATTATCTCAGCATCCTAGTCACTAAGTAGGTGAACTATATGACGGAACCGGTCGAGGATGCGAACCCGGCACGCAACGCCTCGCCCGGCGCGCAGCGCTGGCACGAGTCCGAGTCCCTCACGCTCCTGCGTGAGGTGATGGGCGTAGCTCGAGAGATGACGCACGCCCTCGCGGCGCGCGTGAACGTGAGCGAGCTGGAGTTCCAGGCGCTCGAGCACCTGCAGCGCTCCCCCATCGGCCCCGCGGAGATCGCGCGCCTGCTGGACGTCTCCACGGCCGCCTCCACCGGCATCGTGGATCGCCTCGTGGCCAAGGGACATGCGGAGCGCCAGCCACACCCGCAGGACCGGCGCCGCACCCGCGTGGTCGTCACGCCCTCGGCTCAGGCCGAGGTCAGGGCCCACATGGGCCCGATGTTCCAGCGGCTGGCCGCGATGGACGCCGCGCTGTCGCAGGAGGACCGCGCCGTGGTGGTGCGCTATCTGCGCGGGGCGCTGGACGCCGTCGCGGCGGTCATGGAGGCCGAGCCCGACTCCGAGGAAGAGACCGGCTAGCGGCGAGGCGTCAACCCTCGAGGAAGTAGCCCAGCCAGCGGCGCACCTGCGCCAGGCAACTCGGGGCGACGAGACCGGCCGACCGGCTCACCCTCGACCTGGCCATCGTGCGCAGTTGCTCGGTCATCACCCAGGAGGGCCGACCGAGACTGCCCCCTCGCACCGGGACATGGTTGGGCCACCCGCGATCAACGCTCGTCACCGGAACGACCATGACCAACGTCGTGACCACCTGGAGGTAGGCGGGCGAAGCGACGACGAGGACGGGACGCCGTCCGCCCTGCTCTCGCCCGAGCACGGGGTCGAGCTCGGCCCAGACGAGGGCACCCGGAACCAGGTCGTCCGCCACGGTCGAGCGCCGCTACCGCGAGCCGCCGTCCAGGTCCTCGGCCTCCACCCGCTCCCAGATCGCCGTCTCGCGTGCATACTCCTCCATCACCTCCGGAGGGGTCGCCGCAATCGCCGCAGCCAGGTTCGCCATGCTCTCGTCCCGATCGGCGCGATCCGCCAGCGCCGCAAGATGCCCACCCAGAGTCAGTCCCGCGCGAGCCGCTTGGCCCTTGAGCCGGTCCCGGAGTTCGTTGCTCACCTTGATGGTGGTGGTCATACTTTGAGTATACCGACCGCGTTGCCGCCGGTGGGCTCGACCTCCACAGGACCCGCAAGATTCCCGACCGTGGGATGCACGTCTCCTGGACGTCGCGGGTCTAGCGTGTTGCCATGAGCAACGGTGCGCCCGCCCTGGAGGCGGTCTCCCTGCGTCGCTCCTTCCGCAGTTTCGTCGCGGTGGACGACGCCAGCCTGACCCTCGAGGCGGGCAAGGTCACGGCCCTGATCGGACCCAACGGCGCGGGGAAGACCACGCTGATGCTGATGCTCGCGGGGCTGCTGCGCCCCGATGCGGGCTCGATCCGGGTGCGCGGCCACGACCCCGTCACTCAGGGCGCCCTCGCCAGGCGCGAACTGGGGTGGATGCCGGACGCCTTCGGGATGTGGGACTCCCTCACCGCCACGGAGGTGCTCACCACGATGGCCGCGGCCTACCGGTTGCCGAAGGCTGCCGGGGCCGCACGCGCCGCGCAGCTCCTGGAGCAGGTGGGCCTCACCGCTTTCGCCCACACCCAGGCGCACGTGCTCTCCCGCGGTCAGAAGCAGCGCCTGGGGTTGGCGCGGGCGCTCGTGCACTCCCCCAGCGTGCTGCTGTTGGACGAACCGACCTCCGGGATGGACCCCGGCGCCCGCATCGAGGCGCGCACCATGCTGCGCGACCTCGCCGCCTCCGGCGTCGCGATCCTCGTCTCCTCCCACATCCTGGTGGAGTTGGAGGGGATGGTCGACGACGCGGTCTTCCTCTCCCAGGGCCGCACCACCGCGCCCCCCGAGATCCGCACCGACATCCAGCCCTGGCGCCTGGTGTGCCTGGACGGCGACGCCTTCGCCACCTGGGCGGCGAGCATGGGCCTCCCGATCCACCCCGACCCCGCGCCCGGGGCCGGCGGTGTACCGGAGGGGGGCTGCGCCGTCGGGCTCCACCTCGCTGACCAGGCGCAGGCCGCCACCGTGTTGCGGGACGCCATCACCGCCGGGCTGCCGATCGCGGCCCTCGCGCCCGCGCCCCGCGGCCTGGAGCACACCTACCTCGAGATGCAGCTGGAGACGCGATGACCACCACCTCACCGGCCACCGCCGGCACGCCCTCCACGCCGCCGCCCCCCGGGCGCGGACCCTCTGGGCACGGCATCCGCACCGTGACGGCCCTCGACCTGCGCCAGCGGGTCCGCTCCACACGCTGGCAGGCGGCGCTGGCGGTCTGGTTCGTGATCGTCGGGGTCATCACCTGGCTGGTGACCGCGGCCGCCGGGTGGGTCACCGGCGAGGGCGGCTTCACCGAGGCGCAGGAGGCCGCCGGGCGCACCGTGTTCGGGTTGATCCTCATGTTCGTGCTGCTGCTGGGCCTGCTGATCACGCCGACCATGTCGGCCTCCTCGATCAACGGCGATCGGCAGAACGGCACGCTGGCGATCCTGCAGGCGACCACGCTGAGCTCCTGGGACCTCACCCTGGGGAAGCTGCTGGCGGCCTGGGCCACGAGCCTGGCGTTCCTCGCGATCTCGCTGCCATTCCTCGCCTTCGGGCTCTCGCGCGGCGGCACGTCCGTGGGCGCCGGTGTGGTGGCCATCGGGATCGTCGCGCTGATCCTCCTGGTGGTCTGTGGGATCGGGCTGGGCTGCAGCGCCCTGACCTCCCGCCCCGCGGGCTCGGCGGTGCTGACCTATCTCATCGTGGCGGGCCTCGCGATCGGCACCCCGATCGCCTTCGGCCTCTCGGCGGTTTTCGTCGGCACCGAGGAGGAGGTGCGGGTGCGCGACTTCCCCGAGGAGTTCTGGGAGACCTACGACTGGAACGAAGGCGACCCGGATGCCTCCGACATGCAGGAGTGTGTGTGGCGAACCGAGACCCAGCCTGTGCAGCACCTCGAGCGCACCGCGTGGTTGCTGGGGTTGAACCCGTTCGTGATCGTCGCGGATGCCGCCACCATCGGGCAGAGCGTGAGCTCGGCCGCCCCCGACCCGCTGAGCGGGTTGAGCTACCTGGTCCGCGCCGCCCAGCAGCCGCCGCAGACCGAGTTCGACTACTGCGAGGGCTATGGCGTCATGCTCTACGAGCCGGAGGAGATCGACCCAGGTGCGCCGATCTGGCCCTGGGGCATGGGGGCGCTGCTGGTGCTCGGCGCCGCCGGCACCTGGGCCGCGCAGCGCCGCCTGCGCACCCCGGCGGGCGTGCTGCCGAAGGGCGTGCGGATCGCCTGAGCCGCCGCCGTGAGAGGTCGATGTCGGTGGGCACCGCTAGCGTGCCGACCATGAGATACGGATTCGTGGGATCCTTCGGCACCGTCGCCGAGCAGGTGGCGCTCGCGCGCGAGGTGGAGGCCGCGGGCTGGGACGGCTACTTCACGTGGGACGCCATCTCCCTGGGCACCGATGCCACCTGGGACCCGTTCGCGCTGCTGGGCGCGGTGGCCGCGAGTACCGAGCGCATCACGCTCGGGGCGCTGGTCTTCGCCGTCCCTCGCCGCAGCCCCTGGGAACTGGCGCGCCAGGCACTGACGGTGGATCACCTCTCCGGCGGCCGCCTGGTGCTGCCCATGGGCGTGGGCGTGACCGAGGACCGCGCGGTCGCCGGCGTGAGCGGTCGGGGCGCCACGCCGCACGGCCTGCGTGAGCGCGCCGCCCTCCTGGACGAGACCCTGGCGATCCTCGACGCCGCCGCCGGCGGCGAGCCGTTCAGCCATGCCGGGGAGCACTACCAGGTGCAGGACATGTTGATCGCGCCGCGACCGGTGGCCCGGCCCCGGGTGCCGATCTGGCCGGTCGGGGTGTGGCCGGCGCCGAAGTCGATGGCGCGCGCCGCCCGCTGGGACGGGATCGTGGTGCAGTTGCGGGGCGAGCGGGCCATGGAGGAGCCCACGCCCGACGACGTGGCGGCCCTGGTCGCGCACCTCACCGAGGTGCGGGGCGGCCCGGAGGCGATGGCCGGGTTCGAGGTGGTGCTGCAGGGGCAGTTCGCCGAGCAGCCCGATGCCGCGGAGCGGGCCGCCGCCTACGAGGCGGCGGGCGCCACCTGGTGGATCGACGGCCGCTGGCAGGGGCCGGACGCCCAGCCGGATCGGCAGCGTGCGCTGGTGGCGTCCGGGCCGCCGCGAACGTAGCGGGGTCCGCGGGCGGACCCGATGAGCACCGCGACGCTCAGGGCTGGATCGCCTCCCAGATCAGGTCGGCGTACTGGTCGGTCCCGGTGCCCTCCCGCGGGTGGAAGTGGTCCTCGTAGAACCACTCCGGGTGCGCATCGGACAGCGCGAACCAGTCGATGAGGTGGGCATTGCCGTACTCCGGCACGATCTGCGCGAGACGCTCGTTGTCCTCCGCCTCGTAGACGATCGGGCTGCGCACCGTGACCAGGAAGACCCGGCGGTCCGGCAGCCCCTCGATCAGGCGGCGCAGGTCGCGTTCGCCGATCGGCCCGTTCGTCCCCCCGTGCACCACCACCGTGTGTCCCAGGGTGCCGGCGTCGCGGCTGGCGAACACCGCGTTGACCACGTCCGCGAACTGGCGTCCCACCTCCCAATCGACCGAGGCGACGCCCCGCTCGATGAGTTCCGGGGCCGCGATACCGGCCACCGAGTCCCCGACCACGCTGACCGTGCCGAGTTGCTCGGCGGGCTCCTGCGCGGACTCTGTGCTTGCTTCGGGGCTGCGCTCGACTGTGGGTTCCGGGCTGGGCTCGGCGGTGGGTTCCGGGCTGGGCTCCGGGCTCGGCCGGGCGCTGGCGGTCGACTCGGCCTCCCCCGCCGCCTCGGCCGGGGACGCCTGCTCCTGGCCGGGCTGCGCCGTCGGACCACCCGGGGCCGCGGCCGCGGTGACGACCCCGGAACCCGCCGCCAGCCGCTCGTTGCTCTCCAGCGCCGTCGCCCGGTCGGGTGTGAGCGCCAGCCCGGCGGCGAGGGCCACGCCGAGGACCGTGGCCGAGGCCACCGCGATCGTCGTCCCCCGCGCCGCCGGTGCGAGGGCCCCCGAGGTGCGCACCGCCGTCCACCAGCGGCCCAGCGCGCCCCGGCGGATCGGCGTCTCCACGTAGCGCCAGGAGGCCTCCGCGAGCAGGCCGGTGGCCAGCAGTTGCACGGCGATCACCGCCGGGAGCGGCCAGAACACATCGATGCCGGGTCGGGTGAGCATGAGCACCGGCCAGTGCCACAGGTAGATCCCGTAGGAGCGGGTGCCGATCCAGCGCAGCGGCTGGCGTTCCAGTATCCGGCCGACGGCGGACCCGGGGTGGACCACCGTGGTCACCAGGGCGAGGCACACCAAGGCGATGGCGGCATAGCCGCCCAGGTACAGAGCACGGGAGGAGTCCTGCACGAGGAATGCCAGCAGAAGGAAGGCCGCGAGAGCGACCACGGCCACGACGTCGCTGGTGCGAGCCGAACGGCGCGCCCGCTCCCCGGTGTGCAGCCAGGGGCGCCACACGCAGGCGGCAGCGGCACCCAGCACGATCGGGAACAGGTGGGTATCGGTCCCCACGTAGACGCGGGTCGGGTCGGTCCCCGGCACTCCGGAGGCGAACGAGATCAGCACCATCAGCACCGCGGAGACGCCTGCGGTGATCAACAGCGCCTTGCCGAGCGTGCGTCGTCCCCAGCGCAGCGCCACCCAGGCGAGCAGCGGCGCCACGAGGTAGAACTGCATCTCGACCGCGAGGGTCCACAGGTGACGCAGCAGCGAGGGCCGCTCCGAGGCATCGAAGTAGGACTGGGACGCGAGGATCTGGAACCAGTTGGAGACGTACGCGATCGCCGCCGGGATCGCGCCGCGCAGGTGGTCCAGCTGCTCACGCAGGAGCAGCTGGGCGGCCGCGACGGCGGCCAGTACAAGGTACAGCGCCGGCAGCAGTCGCCGCGCGCGCCGCAGGTAGAAGGTGCCGACCGCGAACCGGCCCGTGCGGGTGACCTCCACCAGGATGAGGGTGGTGATGAGGTAGCCCGAGATGACGAAGAAGAGGTCGACGCCCAGGAACCCCCCGGTCAGGCCGAGGATCTCCGCGTGATAGCCGAACACCGCGAGGACCGCGAGGGCACGCAGTCCGTCGAGACCCTGCAGGTGCGGGGCACCCGCATGAGGGCGCACCGAGTCCGAGTCGGGGCGCGGGAGGACCCCCGGGGCGCTGACGTCGCTCGGGGGGCCTCCCGCCGTCCGGCTGCCCGGACGACTGGAGAGTGACGTCACGGCCAAAGTGTTCCACGCGTTGACGCGGATTCAAGCAAGCACGCGCCGAGGGAACGGCGAGATCCCGCCGTCTGTGCGCCGTCGCGGTGCGCACGCAAGCGGTGGCGGGGTCGACGACCCCGCCACCGCCCGGTCCGGGCTACTCCCCCGAGCGGGCCGCCACGATCGGCTGCGTCGGCAGGTGCTTGGCCGGCAGGGTCTTGGGCCGCCAGGAGTCGCGGGTGGCCTCGAAGGCGGTGATGTCCTCCTCGTGCTGCAGGGTGAGGCTGATGTCGTCCAGCCCCTCCATGAGGCGCCAGCGGGTGTAGTCGTCGATCTCGAACGGCACGGTCACCTCGCCGCCCGTCACGGTGCGGCTGGCCAGGTCCACCGTGAGCTCCATGCCCGGGTTGGCCTCGAGGATCTTCCACAGCAGCTCGATGTCCTGCTGCGCCACCACGCCCGCGACCAGGCCCTGCTTACCGGAGTTGCCGCGGAAGATGTCCGCGAACCGGGAGGCGAGGACCACCCGGAAGCCGTAGTCCTTCAGCGCCCACACCGCGTGCTCGCGGGAGGAACCGGTGCCGAAGTCCGGGCCGGCCACCAGCACCGAGCCGTTGCGGTAGGCGTCCTGGTTCAGCACGAACGTCTCGTTGCCGCGCCAGGCGGCGAACAGGGCGTCCTCGAAGCCGGTCCTGGTGACCCGCTTGAGGTACACGGCCGGGATGATCTGGTCGGTGTCCACGTTGCTGCGGCGCAGCGGGACGCCGATGCCGGTGTGGGTGACGATCTTCTCCATGATTGCTTTCCTCCCGTGCTACCGGCGGATCAGACCTGCACCAGCAGGTTCGGGTCGAGGGGGCTCAGCGGGGAGCCGTCGAAGGTGGTGAGGTCCACGTCCTCACCGAGGTCCAGGTCGGACAGCGAGGACAGGGTGCCGCGGATCGCGGTGGCGGCGGCCACCAGCGGGGAGACCAGGTGGGTGCGGCCACCCTTGCCCTGACGTCCCTCGAAGTTGCGGTTGGACGTGGACGCGGCGCGTTCCCCCGGCTGCAGCTGGTCGGGGTTCATCCCCAGGCACATCGAGCAGCCGGCGTTGCGCCACTCGGCCCCGAAGTCGGTGAAGATCTCGTCCAGGCCCTCGGCCTCGGCCTGCAGACGCACCCGGGCGGAGGCCGGCACGACCAGCACGCGCACGTCGTCGGCCTTCTTGCGGCCCTTGATGACCTTGGCGATGGAGCGCAGGTCCTCGATGCGGCCGTTGGTGCACGAGCCCATGAAGACCGTGTCGACCTTCACCTCGCGCAGCGGCTGCCCGGGCTCCAGGCCCATGTACTCCAGGGCGCGCTCGGCGGCCACCCGCTCACCCTCGTCGGCGATCTCCTCCGGCACGGGCACGTTCGCCGAGATCGGCAGGCCCTGGCCGGGGTTGGTGCCCCAGGTGACGAACGGCTCCAGGTCGCTCGCGCTCAGTTCCACTTCGACGTCGAAGGTGGCGTCCTCATCGGTGACCAGCGTCTTCCAGTACTCCACCGCGGCGTCCCAGTCCTCGCCCTCGGGGGCGTGCGGGCGGCCCTGCACGTAGTCGAAGGTGGTCTGGTCCGGGGCGATCATGCCGGCGCGGGCGCCCGCCTCGATGGACATGTTGCAGATCGTCATGCGGGCCTCCATCGAGAGCTTCTCGATGGCCTCACCGCGGTACTCCAGCACGTAGCCGGCGCCGCCGCCGGTACCGATCTTGGCGATGATCGCCAGGATGATGTCCTTGCTGGTGGTGCCCGGGGGCAGGTCGCCGACGACGTTGATCGCCATGGTCTTGAACGGCTTCAGCGGGAGGGTCTGCGTGGCCAGGACGTGCTCGACCTCGCTGGTCCCGATCCCGAACGCCAGACCACCGAAGGCGCCGTGCGTGGAGGTGTGGGAGTCGCCGCACACCACGGTCATCCCCGGCATCGTCAGCCCGAGCTGCGGGCCGACCTGGTGCACGATCCCCTGGTCGGCGTCGCCCAGGGAGTGGATGCGGATGCCGAACTCGGCGGCGTTGTTGCGCAGCGTCTGGATCTGCGTGCGGGAGGTGAGGTCCGCGATCGGCAGGTCGATGTCCAGCGTGGGGGTGTTGTGGTCCTCGGTGGCCATCGTGAGGTCCGGGCGGCGCACCGGGCGGCCGGCGAGACGCAGGCCCTCGAAGGCCTGCGGGCTGGTCACCTCGTGGCAGAGGTGAAGGTCGATGTAGAGCAGGTCGGGCGCGCCGTCCTCACCGCGCCGCACCACGTGCGCGTCCCACACCTTCTCCGCCAGGGTCTTGCCCATATCGCCACCTTCGTCCGGTTCTGGATCGAGCACGCGGCGGGGTGTGCCCACGCGCCCGGTTGTTGCCGTCTCATTGTCGCGGCACCGGCGCTGCGACGAACTTGCGTCTCATGAGATGAGATGACAATATCGAGGCATGGACACTTCTGGGGTTGGCGTTCTCGACAAGGCCGCGACGGTGCTCGGCGCGCTGGAGTCCGGTCCCGCTACGCTCGCGCAGTTGGTCGCCTCCACCCATCTTGCGCGCCCGACGGCGCACCGGCTCGCGGTGGCGCTGGAGCACCACCGCCTGGTGGCGCGCGACCTGCAGGGCCGGTTCGTGCTCGGCCCGCGCCTGGCCGAACTCGCGGCCGCCGCCGGCGAGGACCGTCTGCTGGCCGCCGCCGGCCCCGTGCTCGCCGCGCTGCGCGACCACACCGGTGAGAGCGCCCAACTCTTCCGCCGCCAGGGCGATCAGCGCATCTGTGTGGCCGCGGCCGAGCGGCCCGTGGGCCTGCGCGACTCGATCCCCGTGGGGGCGCAGCTCTCGATGCTCGGCGGCAGCGCCGCGCAGGTGCTGCTGGCCTGGGAGGAGCCGGACCGACTGCACCGCGGGCTGCACGGGGCGAAGTTCACCGCCACGGTGCTGTCCGGGGTGCGACGGCGCGGCTGGGCCCAGTCGGTGGCCGAACGTGAGCCGGGGGTCACCTCGGTCTCCGCGCCGGTCCGCGGGCCCTCGGGGCGCATCGTGGCCGCGGTGTCCATCTCGGGCCCGATCGAGCGGATGACCAAGCAGCCCGGGCGCCTGCACGCCGCGGCCGTGGTCTCGGCCGCGAACCGTCTCTCGGACGTGCTGCGCCGCGCCGACGCCAGCTGAGGTCGGCACCACCCGCGAACCCCTGGCACCACCCGCGAGCGTCGTCGATACGCGCGAGATGGTCCGCCGGGCGTCGTCTCTCGCGCGCTTCGTCGTCTCTCGTGTGCGGGGGCGCGGCCCTCGCGCGTGCGCGAGCCCAGGCACCACCCGCTAGCCCCCGCACCACCCGCGAGCCCTGGCACCACCCGCGAGCGTCGTCGATACGCGCGAGATGGTCCGCCGGGCGTCGTCTCTCGCGCGCTTCGTCGTCTCTCGTGCGTGAGGGGGCGGCCCGCGCGTGTGGGGGCGCACCCCGGAAATGACGAAGCCCCCGCTCGCGATGCGAGCGGGGGCTTCCAACTGTGACCCCAGCGGGATTCGAACCCGCGTTACCGCCGTGAGAGGGCGGCGTACTAGGCCGCTATACGATGGGGCCGTTGTCACGCTGTCATGCTGTCCGGTTTCCCGGGCCTCGGAGAGCCTACATGATCTTCGCCGTGATGCGAAATCCGCGACTTTCCGCTGCGCTGGGGTACCAGGACTCGAACCTAGACTAACTGAACCAGAATCAGTCGTGCTGCCAATTACACCATACCCCAAGGGGGTATCAGGGCCGGTTTCCCGGTCCATCAACCGTCGCAGGACTCTACCTGGTCCGAGCCGATGCTCCAAACCGGCCCCTGCGCCGGTCCGCGGAACGCGACGCAGATCACACCGCATCGCTCGGGCGGGCCCCCAACACGCCGCCACGCCACCCCTGCGGACACGCGACGGCGCCCCCTAGCCTGGGAGCATGACGGCCCCCCACGGAGCGCACCGCGCGGCAGCTCCCACGCAGACTCCCCCGCCCGGCACCTACCCCAGCGGCCACGCCGGGTTCGCCCGCGAATGGACGGGGGCGCTGTGGTCCGGGCCCAAGCTGCCGGAGCCGAGCGCGCCGGAGCTCCACTCGCCGCGCTCCCTCGGTGCCACCATGCGCCGCGCTCCGTTCTGGATCGCTGTGGGCGGCCTGCTCATCGGCGCGGTCCTCGCCTGGGTCGGCGGGTCCACGGGAAGCACCCCGAACGAGGTGGTGCTCGGGGTGGCCGGCCTCTTCGCCGTCGGCGGCCCGATCGTGGCCCTCGTGCTCGGCACCGCGCGTCGGCTGCGCATCGAGGCCTCCGTACCGCGCGTGGCCACGTGGTGGGGCCTGGCCGCGGGCGTCATCGCCGTGGGCGTGGCGCTCGGCCTGGAGTCGGCGTTCCGCGCGCTCGTCGGATCCGCGAGCGAGCCCGGGTACCTGTTCGCGGGGCCGGCGGAGGAGTTCGCGAAGCTGCTCGTGCCGCTGATCCTGCTCGCCGTGGGCCTGCCGTGGATCCGCGATCCTCGCGCCGGTGTGTGGGTCGTGGTGCTGGCAGGCGCGGTGTTCGGGATCTTCGAGGGCATCGAGTTCGCCGTCGGTTCTGGCCTGCACCAGGACAAGGTGCTGGGCGATGTCGACCTCTCGGGCTTGTCGGAGTCCACCCGCCACGCCCTGCTCACGTTCGCGGGCACCATGGGCCGCGCGTGGGTGGAGCTGCTGCACGTCATGATCACCGCGGGCGCTGCGAGCGTGATCTGGCTGAACCTCGCCCGCGGCACCAGGAAGGCTGCGGGCCTGATCATCGGGATGTGGCTGGCCGCCGCCGCCCTGCACTCCTTCAACGACGGCGTGCTCACCCTGCTGCCGGGTGCGGGCCCGCAGTTCGCCTCGATCGTGTTCATCGTGGCGCTCTACACCCTCTGGTACCGGCCGCTGGTGCGGCGCCTGGTGCCGCCGGACGCGCTGGCCGCGGTGCCGACGCGGTGGATCCCGCCCCTGCCGCGCGGCTGAGGTTCCCCGGCATTTCCCGCGCACCCACCGGCGGCGGCACACTGGTCGCCGTGAGTGAACACGTCCCCGCGCCGGTGCGCCGCCGCGCCAGCGCCCCCGTGCGCGAGACCGTGCACCCGGGAACCCCGGTGGCCCGCGCCCGCACCGAGGAGATCCCGACCACCGAACGCGCCTTCTTCGTGGAGGAGTTCCGCGGCTCCACCGTGGTGGTGGCCCTCCCCGAGGTCGAGGCGGAGGGCGTGGCGGCCCTGCGCCGCAGCGTGGAGGGCTTCGCGGCCGGGGACACCCGGTTCGTCGTGGTGCTGCCGGATGCCGACGCCGTGGCCGTGCTCCTGGACGCCCTGGCGACCACCGCGGTGGGCGTGGAGTCGATGGCGGCCACCTCCTGGGACGAGGCCGCGCTCGCGCGCCTGTGGGTGGCGGCGCAGGACGAGCCGGTGCTGCTGATCGACGCGAGCACGGCGCCTGCGGTCAAGAACGCGCCTGTACCCGACGGCGCTGGCGTGCCCGACGGCGACGGCGTGCCCGCGAGCGCGGCCCACCCTGGCGAGCGGGTCGCCGCGGTCTGCGGTCAGGTCGCCGCGGGCCTGCGCGCCTCCAAGGTGATGCTCACCGACCCCGGCGGCGGGCTGGGCGACCCGGCTCGCAGTTTCGTGGAACTCGGCCACAGCCGCGCCGCCCTCGAGGCCGACCTCGCCGCCCGCGGCAGCGCCCACCTGCTGCCCGCGGCCGAGCAGGCCCTGCGCGGCGGGGCGTTCAGCGTGAACCTGTGCCGGGCCGCGGATCTGGAGGTGGAGCTGTTCACCTTCGACGGCGCGGGCACCCTGCTCACCCTCGGCGGCTACACCGCGCTCTCGCCGCTGCGGGTGGACGATCTGCCGGCGGTGGAGTCCCTGGTGGCCCAGGGTGTGGCCGACGGCATCCTCAAGCCACGCAGCCGGGAGGCGATCGCGCGGATCGCCGCCACCGGGTTGGGTGCCCGGCTGCGCTCCACGGGCCACCTGGCGGGCGTGGTGGGGCTGGAGACCACCCCCTACGCCGCGCAGCGGGTCGGGGAGATCTCCGGGCTGATCACCGTGAGCCAGTTCTCCGGCGCCGGCTCGGGCGGCATGCTGATCGACGGCGTGCTGCAGCTGGCCGCCGAGCGGGGGCTGCGGGCGGTGTTCGCCGTGACGGTCTCGGACGAGGCCGCGGCCTTCTTCCTGCGCCGCGGCTTCCACGAGGTGCCTCAGTCGCAGATACCGCCCGCGAAGTGGGAGGGGTACGCCCCCGAACGGCTCGCGCTGGCGCGCTGCTACTGGCGCGAGGTCACTGCGATCACCGACTCCGCCGCTTCGCCTGCGGCGGATCGGCTTCGCTGACGGCGGATGTGCGAGCCGCCCGCCGGGGCAACCACGCGCTGACCTGCAGCGACGCCGTCTCGCCCACCGAGCGCCGTCATACAGCCGCCGTGCGCGAAGCCGACCCGCCGTGCGCGAAGCCGACCCGCCGTGCGCGAAGGATGGCGCTAACGACGCTGACGGCTCCGACGGCTCCGGACTAAGCCTCGACCACGCGCCCGCTCCTGCTGGCTCCCTCAGCGCACGTCCACGCGGCCCAGCACGCCCGGCAGCTCGGTGAGCGAAGAGATCACCGCCACGCCGTGCTCCGCTGCCGCGGCGGGGTCCTCCAGGTGTGGTCCGCCGCGCCGGGTGCCGGGCCGGTCCAACCACACCCCGAGTCCCAGGCCCGCGCGCAGCGCGGCCAGGGCGTCGATGTCGAGCTCGTCGCCCACGTAGGCGGTCTCCCCCGGCGCCGTCCCCAGCCTCGCGCACGCCTGGAGGAACACGCGCGGGTCGGGCTTGCCGAAGCCGAGGGTGTCGAGCGTGACCAGGAGCGGCACGTCCTCGGCCAGCCCCACCCGCTCGAGTTTGTCTTGCGACAGCGGACCCACGGCATTGGTCAGGGCCCCGACGGCGTAGCCCGCCTCCCGCAGCGCCCGCACCGTGGGCAGGGCGTCGGTGTGGGCGCGCCAGCCGGCGCGGAATCCAGTGCGGAACACCTCGTCCCACGCGGGGAAGGTCGCCTCGTCCAGCGGCGGTCCGCCGAAGGCGGCATGCACCTCCTGGGCGCGGGCGAGGCGCTGCTGCGCGGCGGTGAGTTCCCCGCGGGTGTGCCGGCGGTAGTGCCCGGAGGCATCGGCGCGCCACATGGCCACGACCCGTTCGACGTCGACCCCCACCGGCAGGTACACCGCGGCGACGGCCGCGAGCGCCGCACCGAAGGCGCCGCGGGTGTCCACGAGGGTGTCGTCGATGTCGAGCAGGACGCCCCGGATCGGCACGGCTACAGGGTCGCGCGCAGCGCCCGCAGCCGCGCCAGGGTGGACTCGCGGCCCAGGATCTCCATGGACTCGAATAGCGGCGGGGAGATCCGGCGGCCGGAGACCGCCACGCGCAGCGGACCGAAGGCCAGGCGCGGCTTGATCTCCAGGCCCTCCACGATGGCCTCCCGCAGCGCCTGCTCGATCTGCGCCGTCGTGAACTCCCTCAGGCCCTCCAGGGCGCCGATCGCGGCGTCCAGCACCGCGGGCGCGGACTCCTTGAGGGTCTTGGCGGCGTCCTCGGTGATCTGCAGATCGCCGTCGGCGGTGAAGAGGAAGCCCAGCATGTCGCTCGCCTCGCCCAGCAGGGTGACGCGCTCCTGGATGAGCGGCGCGGCGGCGGTGAGGATCGCCTGCTCGCGCACGGTGAGCTCCGCGAAGGTGCCGGCGGAGACCAGCCCCGGCAGGTAGGGCACGAGGCGGTCGCGGAAGTCCTCGGCCTCGAGCATGCGGATGTGGGTGGCGTTGATCGCCTCCGCCTTGGCCACGTCGAACGCCGCGGGGTTGGGGTTCACGTCGTGGATGTCGAACGCCTGCGCCATCTCGGCCATCGTGAACACGTCACGGTCCGGGCCGATCGCCCAGCCCAGCAGCGCCAGGTAGTTCAGCAGGCCCTCGGGGATGAACCCCCGGTCGCGGTGGTGGAACAGGTTGGACTGCGGGTCGCGCTTGGAGAGCTTCTTGTTGCCCTCGCCGCGCACCAGCGGCATGTGGCCGAAGTCCGGCACCCGGGCGGCGATGCCGAGCTCCACCAGCGCCCGGTACAGGGCGATCTGGCGGGGCGTGGAGGAGAGCAGATCCTCCCCGCGCAGCACGTGGGTGATGCCCATGAGGGCGTCGTCCACCGGGTTGACCAGCGTGTACAGCGGCTTCCCGTCGGCGCGGACCACCACGAAGTCGGGCACGGACCCGGCGGCGAAGGTCACCTCGCCGCGGATGGCGTCGGTGAACGTGATGTCCTCATCCGGCATCCGCAGCCGCCACACGGGCTGACGGCCCTCGGCCTCGTAGGCGGCGATCTGCTCCGGGGTCAGGTCGCGGTCGTAGTTGTCGTACCCCATCTGGGCGCCGCGCCCGGCGGCGACGTTGCGCTCGGCCGCCTCCTCCGCGGTGGCGTAGGAGGGGTAGAGGTAGCCGCCGGCCTTGAGCTTCTCGACCACCTCGAGGTAGATCTCCCCGCGCTGGGACTGGCGGTAGGGCCCGTCCGGGCCGCCCACCTCGATGCCCTCGTCCCAGTCCAGCCCGAGCCAGCGCAGCGAGTCGATGATCGCGGCGTAGGACTCCTCGGAGTCACGGGCGGCGTCGGTGTCCTCGATGCGGAACACGAACGTGCCGCCGGTGTGACGCGCCTGCGCCCAGTTGAACAGGGCCGTGCGGATCATCCCGACGTGCGGGGTGCCGGTCGGTGAGGGGCAGAAGCGGACCTTCACGGGGGTCTCGGGCGTCACAGGAGCAGCAGTAGTCACAGTCGTTCAGGGTAGTCGCCGTTGACGACTACCCACGAGGCGCCACCGCAGTGCCGCCACCACCGCCGTGGGCGCCTACCGGGTCGGCAGCACCGCCGTGGGCGCCTACCGGGTCGGCAGCACCGGGTTCGACAGCGTACCGAGGCCCTCGATCTCCACGTCCACGCGCTGGCCGGCATGGATCGGCCCCACACCCGCGGGGGTTCCGGTCAGGATCACATCGCCCGGCAGGAGCGTGACCACGGAGGAGATGTAGGAGATGAGCTCGGAGACCCCGTGGATCATCTGGCTGGTGCGGCCGTCCTGACGCAGTTCGCCGTCCACCCGCACCCGCACCGCGAGGTCGGCGGGGTCGAGGTCGGTCTCGATCCAGGGCCCGAGCGGGCAGGCGGAGTCGAAGCCCTTCTTCAGCAGCCACGGGCCCGTCTCGCCCTGGTCGCGAGCGGTGACGTCGTTCGCGACCGTGTACCCGAAGATCACCTCCAGCGCCTTGGAGGCCGGCACGTCCTTGCAGATCCGCTTGATCACGACGGCGAGCTCGCCCTCGTGGTCCACGCGCTGGGAGTATCCCGGCAGCACGATCGGGTCGTCCGGGCCGACCACGGAGGTGTTGGGCTTGAGGAAGATCATCGGGGCCTCGGGCACCTCGTTGCCGAGCTCCGCGGCGTGCTCGGCGTAGTTGCGCCCCACCCCGACCACCTTGGAACGCGGGATCACGGGCGCGAGCAGCCGCACGCCGTCGGCGTCCAGGATCTGCCCGGTCGGCTCGATCGGGGTGTACAGCGGGTCACCCTTGATGACCGCGTAGCGGGCGGAATCCCCCTCCCCGTCCACGACGGCGAAACGGGGGTCATCTCCGACGACGATTCGTGCGATGCGCATACCGCCAGCCTAGGTCAGCGACTCACCTTCCGAGCGCGGACCTCGCTGTGCAGGATCACGAACCAGGCGTCCTCCTGCCGGCCCCACGCCGTCCACTCCCGGGCGAGATCCGCGAGTTCACCCTCCGTGGCTGCCTCCTGCGCGATCGCGTTGCGCGCGAACGCGGAGTGCACCACCCGGTCCGCCCACACCCCGGCCCACCAGGCCGCCTCCTCCTGCGTGTAACACCAGGTGTCGGCGCCGGCCTCCACATCGGTGAACCCGGCCTCGCGCACCCAGGCGACCAGGCGCCGTCCGGCATCGGGTTCTCCCCCGGCGCCCCGCGCCACCTCCCGGTACAGCGAGCGCCAGGCATCCAGCCCCTCGGAGTCGGGGAACCAGGTCATCGCGCCGTAGTCCGCATCGCGCACCGCCAGCAGCCCACCGGGCCGCAGCACCCGGCGCATCTCGGCGAGCGCCCCGACCGGGTCGCTCAGGTGCTGCAGCACCTGGTGGGCGTGCACCACGTCGAAGGAGTGGTCGGCATACGGCAGGGCGCGCACATCGCCCTCCTCGAAGAGCACGTTCTCCACCCCGCGGGCCACGGCGAGTTCCGAGGCCTTCAGCAGCACCTCGCGGGAGGTGTCCACCCCGACCACCCGGCCCGGGGCCACGCGCTGCGCCAACCCGACCGTGATCGTGCCGGGGCCGCATCCCACATCGAGCAGGTCCAGCCCCGGGCCGAGATCATCCAGCAGGTAGGCCGCGGAGTTCTCCGCCGTGCGCCAGGAGTGCTGCCGCAGCACGCTCTCGCTGTGGCCATGAACATAGGTGGACATCTCAGCCTCCTTCGCCTGCGATCCGGTGGCCTCACCGTAGTCTCAAGTGGTGACCGATGCCCCGGCAACAACACCGTCACCACCCGCTTCACGCCCGACGGCGCCGCGCCTGGCGGGTGTGGACGTCGCCCGGGCGGTGGCGATCCTGGGCATGCTCATCGCGCACCTCGGCACCGGGCACCACCCGCAGGGCGGAACCGGCGAGGACTGGATGTGGTGGTTCGACGGCCGCTCCTCCGCGCTGTTCGCGACGCTCGCGGGGGTCAGCATCGCGCTGATGTCCCGCCGTCTGGACCGCCGCCGGCCCGCAGGGTGGGGCGTGCTGAGCGGGCGGCTGGTGGTGCGCGCCGTGGTGATCATGGCGATCGGCGTGGCCCTGATGGGGCTGGGGACGCCGGTCGCGATCATCCTGCCGACCTATGGGGTCATGTTCCTCATGGCGATCCCGGTGCTGCGCGCCCCGACGTGGCTGCTGGTGCTGCTCGGCGTGCTCTCGGCCACCCTGGCGCCCGTCTTCGTGCTGTGGCTGCGCACCGTGACCACCGGTTCCCCCGATCCCTACGACCACCTGTTCCAGTACGGGGTCGGGGAGATGGTGTGGGGGTACTACCCCGCGTTGGTGTGGATCGCCTACCTCGTGGTGGGCATGGTCGTGGGGCGCGGGCTCCTCGCCGCCGGGAACTCGCGCTCGGCCGTGCTCGTGCTCGGCGCAGCCGGGGTGGCGCTCGCGGCGATCGGGTACGGCGCCGGGGTGTGGCTCAGCGCGGGCCTGACCGAGGAGGAGCTCGCGGCATGGCCCGGGGTGCTGGCGAACGCCGAACCGCACACCGACTCTCCGCCCGAGGTCGTCGGGAACCTCGGGGTAACGCTCGCGGTCCTCGCCCTGTGCCTGCTGCTGTGCTCGGTGCGGCCGGTCGAGGTCGCGCTGAGCCCGCTCGCCGCCGCCGGGTCGATGTCGCTGACCGTGTACTCCGCGCAGATCGTGGTGATCGCGATCCTCGGACCGGACGCCGTCTGGTACCCCGTCTCCAACGAACCGCTGATCCTGCTGGCCCTGGGCAGCGTGCTCGGCGCGTGGATCTGGCGACTGTTCCTCGGCAGGGGTCCGCTGGAGCGGCTGGTGACGTGGCTGTCCTCGCTGCCCGAGCGGGCGGTGGAGGCCACCCGCGCGGCGGACTGGCAGCACCGGTGACGATCACGCCCCTGCACCCGCTCGTCCTGAGCGATCCCTACCTCCAACTCCCCGGGCCGGGGCAGGTGCACGTGGCCTGGGCCAGCGCCACCCGCCCCGCCGCGAGCGCCGTGCTGGTGGGCGACGCCGTCGCCGGCCTCACCGCCCAGGACGCGGCCCGCGCCGGCCACGGTGAGGAGATCCCGGGCGTGCGCATGATTCCCGCGCACCCCACCCGGCTCACCCGCACCGCGGAGGACGCCGACTCCGACCTGCCCGCAGCGCTCCGGCCACCGCGGGAGGCGGGGATCGTGCCGCGCGAGGTGTGGCGCCTCGTCGCCCGCGTCGCCGACCTGGCCGCGGGCCGGCGCGAGCCGTACCGGGTGGTGAGCGTGTTCGGCCCGCAACCGGATCCGCTGGAGGTGACCGGCGGTGCCGGCCACGTCTGGCTCTCCGACGTCTTCACCCTGGCGCCCGCACCGGCGCCGGGTGCGGCGCAGCGGATCCTGCTCACCAGCGACCACCAGGCCGAGCCGAACACCCCGGCGAACCTGCAGCTCGCGGCCGCGACACTGGGTCCGCTGGATGCGGTGTTCCTCGCCGGGGACATGGTCAACCGCCCCGACCGGGCCTCGGAGTGGTTCGACGGCGCGGGCGGGGCGGCCTTCTTCGCCACCATGCAGGGGCGCGCCGACCGGGCCGACAGCGCGGGCGCGAGCACCTGGCACGGTGCGCCGCTCCTGCAGCACGTGCCGCTCTTCCCCGCGATCGGCAACCACGAGGTGCAGGGCCGGCGGATCGGGCAACCCAGCATTGCGGCCTCCTTCGCCGCCCCGGTGCCCCGCGCGGTCGCGGAGGCGGAGCTCGCCGCGGACGCCGAGGCCCGGGCCGCGCTCGCCGCGAGCGCCGACCCCACCTCCGACCCCACCGCGGACCCCGCAGCGCAGCGCGAGGCGTGGCTGCGGGACCGCTCCTTCTCCACCACCACCTACGAGGAGCTCTTCACCCTCCCGAGCACCTCCCCCGGCGCGGGCCGGTACTACGCCGTCACCGTGGGCGAGGTGCGCCTCGTGGTGCTGTACGCGACCCGGATCTGGCGCTCCGCCGTCGCCGATCCCGACCCTGCCGATCGCGTGGCCGCGAGTCGGTTCCAGGAGGCGGCCGACGCCCTGGACGAACCGACCCGGCAGGGTCAGGGCGACTTCCTGTTCGACGCGCCGATCGCCGGTTCCGCTCAGCACGCGTGGCTGCGCCAGGAGCTGGCGAGCGAGGCCTTCCGCGCCGCCGGGGTACGGATGGTGATGCTGCACGAGGGGCCGTACGGGATCGGCACCAACGTGATGCCACCGTTCACGCCCCCGGTGCGCATCGAGGAACGCGAGCAGGACGGCGCGCTCGTCGGGATCCGCTACGAGTACCCCGGCAACGTGCTGCTGCGTGACCTGGTGCCGCTGCTGGAGGAGGCCGAGGTGGATCTCGTGTTCTCCGGGCACTCCCACCTGTTCACCCGCTTCACCTCCCCGGGCGGGGTGCACTACGTGGAGACCTCCAACACCGGGAACACCCACGGGGCCTTTCACGCCACCTCGGGTCGAGAGCGGGAGGTGCCGCCCGCGCCGTGGCGCTCGGCGGACCACCTCGCCTCGGGCAGTCCGGGCGGGATGGAGCCGGCGTGGCCGACCGCGCCCCTCGAGGGCGTGCCGTACGTGGCGAGCAATGACCACGTGGTGTTCACGCTGCTGGATACCGGGGCGCGGGAGGTCGTCAGCTACGTGGCGGACGTGCGGGACCCGGGGACGACGCCGCGGGAGCTGGACCGGTTCGCGCTGCGCCCGCGCGGGACGCGCTGAGCGCCGAGGGGCTCCCCGACCGCGGCGGGTGGCGGCGTCGGCGTCGGCGTCGCTGCGCGCGGCCTCGCTGAGGGCGGTGGACCCCTCGCTCAGGGCGGTGCGATCGGCGCGGGCGACTCCCGACCACGAGGTCCCAACCGCCTGACCTGCGCGGACGCCCGCCGGCACCTGGAACCGAGAGCGGTGCTTCCTCCCTGCGCGAGGGGTCCACCGCCCTGGGCGAGGGCCACCGAGGAGCTTCCCGCCCCACCCAGCGCTCGCGCCGCGCACCCATCCCGTCGCGGACAATGGGAGCGTGGAACGACTGGACCGGGCGACCTGGAGCGCCCTCGCGCGCGACCACGCGCAGGCCGCCCGGGACCTGACCGCCGCGCACCGCGAGCGCCGGGCCACGGGCGAGAAGCACGCCGTCGAGGACTTCCTGTTCACCTACTACCCGCTGCGCCCGGCCGCGCTGGAGCGCTGGTCGCCCGGCGCCGGCGTCGCGCTGGCCGATGCCGCGGGCAGCGCGTTCGAGGGCGCCCGGTACTTCGCGATGACGCCCGACGGCGCCGCTCACCTGGACACCTCGGCCTTCCTGGCGCAGCGGGGCGCCGCGGTGCGCTTCCACGCCGAGCTGCTGCGCGCCGTGGCCGGCCGGGCGCCCCGCTTCGACTGCTTCGGGCTGCACGAGTGGGCGATGGTCTACCGCGAACCGGCAGGCGGGCACCGCCACGACCTGCCGTTGCGGCTCGGGGAGGCCGCCACCGACGAGGTCGTGGAGACGCACAAGATCGTGTGCACCCACATCGACGCCTACCGGTTCTTCACCCCGCCGGCCGAGCCCTTGAACGCCTACCGTCCCACCCGCGAGACCCAGGTGGCGATGGACCAGGGCGGGTGCCTGCACGTAGGCATGGACCTCATGAAGCCGGTCATCCACCTCGGGCCGGCGATCCCCGGCGCGCTGGCGCTGCAGGCGTTCGTGCTGGCGCGGGACATCCGTGAGCTCGACATGCGCGCCTCCCCCTACGACGTCTCCCGCTTCGGCCTGAGCCCCGTCGCGATCGAGACCCCCGAGGGCAAGGCCGCCTACGTCGCGGCGCAGCGGGACCTCTCCCGCCGCGCAGAGCCGATCCGCGCCGCGCTGCTCGCCGTGTGCGAGGACCTCCTCGACACGTGCAGCCCCGGCGAGGACCCGCGGGACGAACGTCCTGCCCACCTGCTCGCCGCTGCGCGATCCTGAGAGGGTGCGCGAGACCCCGATCTACTACTACTCCTCGTCCTCGGGGCTGGTGCGCACCTTCGCCGAGCACCTCCAGCGCCCGGTCTTCAACCTCGCCGAGCGCGAGGTGCGCACCAGCGAGGTGGACGGGCCCTGGGTGCTGCTCACGCCGTCGTACAAGTCCGGCAACGCCACCAACGACACGATCCCCGAGGCGGTCAAGCGTTTCCTGCGCAAGCCGGCGAACCGCCGCGCGATGGTCGGCGTGATGGGCTCGGGGAACCGCAACTTCGGCCGGTACTACCAGCAGGCGGCCCGGGACATCGCGCGCGCCTCCGGTCGCCCGATCCTGCTGGAGTTCGAGCTGTCCGGCACCCCGTGGGACGTGGCGGAGTGTCGCCGCATCATGGCCGACCTGGATGCCGCGCTGGACCGGTCGGAGCCACCCTCGGAGGCGGTCTGAGGCGATTCCCGCCCGTCTACGATGGACCGAGGGCGCGGTGTGCGTCAGACTGAGGGCGCGACGCGCGGCACTCGGCCGCGCCCAGCGACGTGGGGATGACAGGTGGCGGTACGGCAGGAGGCCGAGGTTCACGCGCTGTACGGCGAGGAACCCGTGGCGTTCGTGCGCCGTCGTGACGCGATCGCCGCTCGCCTCGCCGACGACGGCGACGAACTCGCTGCCGCCCGGATCCGCCGCCTCGCCGCCCCCACGGAGGGGGCGTACTGGGTGAACCAGCTGGCCCGGCGCTGGCCGCAGGAACTGGCGGCCCTCCTGGACGTCGGCGAACGCCTGCGCGCCCGCCTCGCCGCGGGGTCGCCGGATGACCTCACCGACCTGGAGGGTGAGCGCCGCGTGAAGACCGACGCCCTGGTGGCCCTGCTCTGGTACCACGGGGAGTCCCAGGCCGCGAGCGGCCACCACAGCCCGTCCCCGGAGACCCTCGCGCTGGTGGCCGAGACCCTGCGCTCGGCCGTGGTCTCCGCCGATGTCGCCGCCGCGGTGCGCTCCGGGACGCTCGCGGAGACCGTCGCGCTGGTCTCCGGGGTCCCGCTCGGACTGACCGGGGCCACGCCCGCCCGTGGACCCGCCGGACCGCTCGCGCTGCAGCGCGCCACCAGCGACCTGGTCGCCGCCGAGAAGCGACTGGACGCGGTGCGCGAGACGATCGACTCCCTGGCCGGGATGGTCACCGACCTGCAGGAGCAGCTGGACCGGCTGACCCGCGACCGGGACAAGGCCGCGACCTCCCTGGCGCTGTGGCGCCGCTCCGAGACGGAGGCCGCGCAGCGACTCCAGGAGGCGCGCAGCCACCTGGCCGCGCTCGTGGAGCCCCCGAACCAGACCGGCACCACCCCCGGGCCGAACGACGATGCCACCGCATGACCCCCCGATGACCACCGGCGGAACCCCCGAGCGATGAGCGAGCCGGGCACCTACCTCACCCTGGCCCGGGAGACCCGCGCCGAACTGATCATCGAACGCAGCCGGTTCCTCGCCGTCGTGGCCCCCGCCGCCACCGAGGCCGAGGCCCGCGAGGTGGTCGCCACCGAACGCGCCGCGCACCCCCGTGCCCGCCACCACTGCCTCGCGATGGTCATCGGACCGGAGGGCGCCCTGCAGCGCAGCAGCGACGACGGCGAACCCTCCGGGACCGCCGGCGCCCCCATGCTCGAGGCGCTGCTGTCCGCGGGGGTGAGCGACGTCGTCGCCGTCGTCGTGCGCTACTTCGGGGGCGTGCTGCTGGGCACCGGGGGTCTCACCCGCGCCTACCGCGGCGCCGTGGCGGCGGCCCTGGAGGAGGGCACGACGGCGCAGCGCACCCGGGTGGAGCGCTTCACCCTGACCCTGGACTACTCCCGCGCCGCCGCGCTGGAGGGCGAGGCGCGCGGCCGGGGCTGGCAGGTGGACGCCGACTACGGCGCGCAGGTCGAGTTGACCCTGGCCGTCCCGGCCGGCCACGGCCAGGACCTGCGCTCCCTCACGGCCCGCCTGACCGAGGGCGCCGCCACTCCCTCGTTCGCGGGGGAGGGATGGATGACCCTAGGCTCACAGGGACACCGACGTGGGTGAGAGACCAGGAGGATCCATGACCATGCCCGTACCGCCCGTCCAGCGCTCCCTCGAGCCGCTCGGCACCGCCGTGCCGTCCACGGTCCCCAGCCACTGGTACAACCTCGCCGCGGACCTGCCCGAGCCGATGCCGCCGCACCTGCACCCGGGCACCCGGGAGCCGGTGGGTCCGGACGACCTCGCGCCGCTGTTCCCGCAGGCCCTGATCGCGCAGGAGGTCACCGCCGAGCGGTACGTGGAGATCCCGCAGACGATCCGCGAGATCTACGCGATGTGGCGGCCCTCCCCGCTGGTGCGGGCCGAGCGCCTGGAGCGGGCGCTGGGCACCCCGGCACGGATCTACTACAAGTACGAGGGCGTCAGCCCCGCCGGGTCGCACAAGCCGAACACCGCGATCGCGCAGGCGTACTACAACGCGATCGAGGGCACCACCACGCTGACCACCGAGACCGGGGCCGGTCAGTGGGGCGCCTCGCTGTCCCTGGCCGGTGCGCTGCTCGGCCTGGACGTGGAGGTGTGGCAGGTGCGCGCCTCCTACGACTCCAAGCCCTACCGCCGGTTGCAGATGCAGGTCTACGGCGGCATCTGCCACTCCTCCCCCAGCGACCTGACCGAGGCCGGCCGCGCGATCCTGGCCTCGGACCCGGACACCACCGGCTCGCTCGGGATGGCGATCAGCGAGGCGGTGGAGGCCGCCGCGAAGAACCCGAAGGCGCACTACTCCCTCGGCTCGGTGCTCAATCACGTGCTGCTGCACCAGAGCGTGATCGGTCAGGAGGCGCTGGTGCAGTTCGCCGAGGTGGAGTCCGGCGCGCCGGACGTCATCTTCGGCTGCGCGGGCGGCGGCTCGAACCTGGCGGGCCTGACGTTCCCGTTCCTGGGCCAGAACCTGCGTGAGGGCACCAGCACCCGGCTGGTGGCCTGCGAACCGGCGGCCTGCCCGTCCCTGACGCAGGGCGAGTACCGCTATGACCACGGCGATGTGGCGGGCCTGACACCCCTGATGAAGATGCACACCCTGGGCAAGGACTTCGTGCCGCCCGCGATCCACGCGGGCGGGCTGCGCTACCACGGCATGGCCCCGATGGTCTCCCACGCGGTGAACCTCGGGCTCATGGAGGCGGTGGCCGTGGAGCAGACGGACGCCTTCCGCGCCGGGGTGGAATTCGCCCGCGCCGAGGGCATCATCCCCGCCCCGGAGTCCACCCACGCGGTGGCCGCGGCGATCGCGCACGCCCGCGCCGCCACCACCGACGAGGTCATCGTGCTGGGCCTGTCCGGCAACGGGGTGCTGGACCTGCCCGCCTACGACGAGTACGTCTGAGGCAACACACGCCTGAACCCCTCGGGGCGGCGGCTTCCTGGCCACCCCGAGCACGCGCCGTCGTTCCCCGGCTCCGGCGCGTTCCACCCCTCGGCCCACCAGTGAGGTAGCAGTGCCTGATCGTCTGCCGGATCGCGTGCCCGACTCCGCGTCGGTCCCCTCCCCCGTGCGCAAGAGCGCGGAATGGTCGTGGCGATTCCTCGCCATCACCGGCGCGCTCGTGGTGATCGCCTTCCTCGTCATCGCGCTGAAGGTCATCGTGGTGCCGGTGGTCATCGCAGCGCTGCTCTCGGCGCTGCTGACGCCGGTGGTGCGGGCGCTGCGCGACCGCGCCCACCTCCCGCGCTGGCTGGCCGCCCTGGTCACGCTGCTGGCGACCCTGGGGGTGGTGGTCACGCTCGTGATCGTGGCCGGCGGGCAGCTCATCAACGGCATCGCGGACCTGTGGGACCAGGTGGTCGAGGGGTTCGACGCCCTCCTGGACTGGCTGGCCGAGGGTCCGCTCGGCATCGACTCGGGCCAGATCGACTCCTGGATGCACAGCGTCACCTCGATGGTGCAGAACAACTCCGGGAGCATCGTCAACGGCACGCTCAGCGTGGCCACCTCGGTGGGGCAGATCGCCGCGGGCACCGTGATCGCCCTGTTCACGCTGTTCTTCTTCCTGCAGGAGGGGCGGTCGATCTGGGGCTGGGCGGTGCGCCTGTTCCCGCGCGGGGCGCGTGAGCGGGTCGACGGCGCAGGCCACGTCGCCTGGTCGGCGATCGGCAGCTACACCCGCACCCAGATCCTCGTGGCCTGCGTGGACGCGATCGGCATCGGCCTGGGCGCGCTGATCCTCGGGCTGCCGCTCGTGGCGCCGCTGACCGTGCTGGTCTTCCTCGGCTCGTTCGTGCCGTTCATCGGGGCGATCGCGACCGGGGCCGCGGCCGTGCTGGTGGCGCTCGTGGACCAGGGCGTCGGCTCGGCGCTCATCATGCTGCTCATCGTGCTGGCGGTGCAGCAGATCGAGGGGAACGTGCTGCAGCCGTTCATGCTCGGCCCGGCCGTGCGCCTGCACCCGGTCGCGGTGATCCTCGTGGTGACCACCGGGACCCTGGTGGCGGGCATCATCGGCGCGCTGTTCGCGGTGCCGCTGGCCGCCGTCATCAATCAGGTGATCCAGTACCTCAACCGCACCCGGGAGGACGAGGGCGCCCCCTCGGGCGTGGCGCCACCGGACGAGACCCCACCGGACGAGACCCCACCGGACGAGACACCGGCGATCGAGCCGTAGCCCCTCCCACCGCGAAACCGTGCCTTCCGCGCTCGGCCCGTGCCCGCCGCGCACGTCCTCACCGCGGGAGGCACGGTTTCGCGCGCTGGGCGGCGGAGGCGGTGGGGTGGCGGAGGGGGCGGGGTGGCGGAGCGCGCTCAGGTGCGCAGCGCGGCGACGGCGCCGAGCGCCTCCTCCAGCAGCGGCAGCAGGTCCGCGCGCCCGGCTCCCGAACCGGCCCACGCCGCAACCGCGGCGAGCAGGGCTCCGGCATACGCCGTCGCCTGCGCCCGCGCGGCCAGCTCGCCCTGCCCGGTGGCCTCCAGGTGCTCGGCCACCACGTCCGCCACCCCCGCCACGCGCTGCGCCTGCGCGGCTCGCAACTCCTCCCCCAGTCCCATGGCGTGGAATTGGGAGAGGGCAAGCGTGACGTTCCCGGGCGGCAGGGTGCGCGCCAGCTCGCGCAGGGCTTCGGCCACCGCGTCCGCCTCGCACGCCCGCCCGGTGGTGCGCCGCCGCGCCCGGTGCTGGGTGAGCCCCTCGTGCAGATCACGGACCGCGGCGTCGAAGGAGGACCAGAGCAGGTCGCTCTTGGCGGGGAAGTAGTTGAAGAACGTGGAGCGGGAGACCCCGGCCCGCGAGGTGATGTCCGCCACAGACACCGCGTCGTAGCCGCGCTCGAGGAAGAGCTCGCAGGCCGCTTCTTCCAACAGGTCGCGGGAGGCGGCGGGGGGCCGGCCGGCGCGACGACGTTCACTCACCCGGCGATGGTACGTCGCCTCGCCCCCGGGCGCGGGCCTATTGTTGGACGCAGCCCAACAATCCTGGGAGGTTCTCCGTGCGCGCATCGGCCACCGGCCTCATCGCCTCGCTCACCCTCGTGCTGGCCGCGTGCAGCGGCGGCACGACCGACCCCGCCGACCCCGCCGGCAGCACCGACGCCTCGGACGCCACCTCGGGCACCGCATCCGGCGGCACCCTCGTGTACGCCACCGGCGATGCGGAGCCCACCTGCCTGGACCCGCACGTGGGCGGGAACTACCCGCAGGCGCTGCTCGCCTCCCAGGTGCTCGAGCCGTTGCTGCAACGCGACGCCGAGGGCACCATCACGCCGGGCCTCGCGCAGGAGTGGGAGGTCAGCGAGGACGGCCTCACCCTCACCCTGACCCTGGCCGAGCGCACGTTCACCGACGGCACACCCGTGGACGCCGAGGCGGTGGCCGCGAACATCGCCCACCTGCAGGACCCGGACACCGGCTCCTCCACCGGATACCTCGCAGTGGCGAAGGTGAGCGAGGTGGAGGCCGCGGACGAGCGCACCGCCGTGCTGCACCTGAGCGAACCGGACGCCGCGCTCCTGGAGTCCCTGACCCAGCCGTGGACCGCCATCCAGTCCCCCGCGGGTCTGGAGCGGGGCATGGAGGAGAACTGCCTCGCGCCGATCGGCACCGGCCCCTTCGTGGTGGCCGGGTGGACCCCGCAGCAGCAGGTGGACCTGGTGCGCAACGAGGACTACGTGCCGGCCGGGGCCGATGCCCCGCAGCCCGCCGCCCTGGACGCCATCACCTGGCGGTTCGTGCCCGACGCCGCCACCCGGCACGCCGCGCTGATCTCCGGGGAGGTGCACGTGATCGACAATCCGCAGCCGGACCAGATCGTGGCCGCGCAGGCCGACGAGGCGATCACCCACCTGGACGCCCCGCGCCCCGGCAGCGTGAACCGCATCGAGCTCAACGGCGGCCAGGCCCCGTTCGACGACGTGGCGGTCCGCGAGGCCTTCATCCGCGCCGCCGGCCCGAACCCCGGCATCGAGACCCTGTTCGCGGGGGTTGCCGAGCGCTCCTACTCCCCCCTCGCGTCGGTGGAACCCACCGCCATCAGCGACCCGGACCTGTTCGGCACCGATCTGGAGGCCGCCGCGGCACTGCTGGACGAGGCCGGCTGGAGCGAGACCGACGCGGAGGGCTACCGCACCCGGGACGGCGAGCGCCTCACGGTCCGATTCCCGGTCTCCACGAACCAGTCGGTGGCCGCCGAGCAGTCCCTGTTCCAGCAGATCCAGGCGAACGCCGCGCAGGTCGGCTTCGAGGTGATCCTGGAGCCGATGGACCTCGGCAGCTGGTACGCCGCGCTCGGCGCGAACGAGTACGAGGCGGTCTCCGCGCCGTACACGAAGGTGGGTCCGGACGTGCTGCGCATCCTGTACCACTCCGACTCGATCGAGCCGGCACCCTCGGGCTACTTCGCCAACCACGCCCAGCTCGACGACCCCGCGCTGGACGCCCTGCTGGAGGAGGCCTCCGCCACCCAGGACGAGGCCGCCCGCGCGGACCTCATGGCCCAGGCGCAGGAGATCGTGCTCGCGAGCTACAGCATCCTGCCGCTGTATGACCAGCAGAACCACTTCCTGGTGCGCGGCGCCCAAGGCGTCACGGCCGCCGGTGGCGTCTCCACGCCGTCGTTCGCGAGCGCCACCCTCGGCTGACACACCTCGCATGACCACCCTGCTGCTGCGCCGCGCCCTCGCGCTGCTCGGCCGCGCCCTCCTGGTGGTCTGGGTGACCGCGACGGTGGTGTTCCTCGCGCTGCGCGCCGCGGGTGGGGACCCCGTGGAGGCGGTGCTCGGCGGCCCCGGGTCCCAGGCGGGACCGGAGGCGGTGGCCGCGGCGCGGGAGCAGTACGGGCTGGACCTGCCGCTGTGGCAGCAGTACCTGCGGCAGATGTGGGCGGTGGCCACGCTCGACCTCGGCGACTCCTACGCCCGCCGCACCCCGGTGGCCACCCTGATCGGCGATCAGCTCGCCGCCACCGCGGTGCTCGCGATCAGCGCGCTGGTGCTGGCCTGGCTGCTGGCCCTGGCCGTCACCCTGGTCGCCGCTCCGGCCGCGGCCTCGACCCGCCCGGGCGCAGCGGGGTGGCTCGCCCGCGGCGCGGCCGGGGTGTTGCGCGGCGGGGAGATCGTCGCCTCGGTGCTCCCCCACTTCCTGCTCGGCGCCCTGCTCGTGGTGATCTTCGCCGTCGACCTCGGGTGGTTCCCCGCCACCTCCACCCCCGGCTCGGTGCTCGGGCTGGTGCTGCCGACCGTGACCCTGGCGGTCCCCCTGGCCGGGTTCCTCGGGCAGTTGCTGGCCGAGGGGCTGGTGGAGGCCGAGCGGGCGCCGTTCGCGACCACCGCCCGCGCCCGCGGCGGCACCCGCGTGGGGGTGCTGCTGCGGCACACCCTGCGCCACGCCGCCACCCCCACGGTCGCGCTGACCGGCTGGGCGTTCGGGTTCCTGATCTCCGGGGCGGTGGTGGTCGAGGTGCTCTTCGCCCGCCCGGGTCTGGGCCGGTTGCTGGTGGATGCCACCCTGCAGCGCGATGTGCCGGTGGTGATCGGCGGGGTCGTGGTGATCGCGGTGGCCTACGTGCTCCTCACGGTGGTGGTGGAGGTCGTCGAGGCGCTGCTGGACCCGCGGCTGCGACGCACCCGGTCGGCGGCCGCCGGGGCCGCGCGGGCGGGGACGACGCAGGGCTCGGCCACATGAGGCGCGCGTTCGGCGTGCCCGGCTGGATCTCGCTGGCGGCGGCGCTGTGGCTGCTGCTCGCCGTCGCCGCCCCCGGGGTGATCGCCCCCGGCGACCCGACGGCGATCGATCCCGCCGCGGCCCTCTCGCCGCCCTCCTGGGCCCACCCCATGGGCACCGACGAGTCCGGCCGGGACGTGTGGACCCGGGTGGTGCACGGCGCCCGCGACTCCCTCGGGGTGGGGCTCGCGGCCACCGCGATCGGCACCGCGATCGCGCTGGTGCTCGGCTTCGCGGCGGGCCTGGGCCGCCGGTGGGTGGACCTCGGCGTGGGGCGCGCCATCGAGGTGCTGTACGCCTTCCCCACCCTCGTGCTCGCCCTGCTGCTCGTGGCGGTGCGGGGCCCGGGGCTGGCCTCCTCGGTGCTGGCGGTGGGGATCGCGAGCGCCCCGGGGTATGCCCGGATCCTGCGCGCCCGGGTGCGCTCGGTGGCCGGCTCGGGGTACGTGCAGGCGGCGCGGCTGGAGGGCACCGGCGCGATGCGCTCCCTCACGCGCCACGTGGTCCCCAACACCCTGTGGCCGCTCGCGGTGGTGGTCACCCTCGGCATCGGACAGGCGGTGGTGTGGGTGGCCGGGCTCGGCTTCCTCGGGCTCGGCGCCCTGCCGCCGGATCCGGAGTGGGGGGCCATGCTGAACGCCGGGCGGCTGTACCTGACCACCGCCTGGTGGATGTCGCTGGGCCCGGGACTGGCGATCACGGTGACGGCGCTGGCCGCCACGGGCCTGGGAAGGGCCCTCGGCCGGGTGGGGGCGGCATGAGCGCTGGATCGAGCCCGGAGCGCTCCTCGAGCGAGGCCGTGCTGCGGGTACGGGACCTGCGGGTGGCCTTCGAGACCGAGGGTGCACTCACGCCGGTGCTGCACGGGGTGGACCTGGAGGTCGCCGCCGGGGAGTGCGTGGCGGTGGTGGGGGCCTCCGGCGCCGGCAAGTCGGTGCTCGCGCGCAGCCTGTTGGGCCTGGCAGGCGAGGGAGGGGCCCGCGCCCGGGTGAGTGCCGGGGAGTTGAGGGTCGACGGCGTGGCGTGCGCGGGCGCCACCGAGCGGGCCTGGCGCGGCGTGCGCGGGCGGCGGGTGGGCCTGGTGCTGCAGGACGCCCTGGGCTCCCTGGACCCGCTGCGCACGATCGGCGCGGAGGTCGGCGAGAGCCTGCGGCTGCACACGCGGGCCCCTCGGGCGGCCCGCTCCCGCCGGGTGGTGGAGGCGCTGCGTGACGTCGGCCTGCCCGAACCGGGCACGCGGGCGCGGCAGCGCTCCGGGGAACTCTCCGGCGGGATGCGTCAGCGCGCCCTCATCGCCTCCGCCCTGGTCACCGACCCACCGCTGCTCGTGCTGGACGAGCCGACCACCGCGCTGGACGCCACGATCGCCGCCGGGGTGCTGGACCTGCTCGCCCGACAGCGGGATGCGGGCACCGGGATGCTGCTGGTCACGCACGACCTCGGCGTGGTGGCGCGCATCGCCAACCGCGTGATCGTGCTGGAGGCGGGGCGGGTGGTCGAGGAGGGGCCGACCGCGCGGGTGCTCGGCGCCCCGAAGCACCGCGCGACCCGGGCGCTGCTGGCGGCCCTGCCGCGGGGCCCGAAGCCAGGCGAGGGCCCTCCGGCGAGCACCGTGGTGCTGAGCGCCGAGCACCTGGTGCGCCGCTACCCGGTGCCGGGCGGTCGTGGCCTCGTGGCTGCCACGATCGCGGCGGTGGACGACGTCACCCTCGCGCTACGCCGCGGCGAGATGCTCGGCATCGTCGGGGAGTCCGGGTCGGGCAAGTCAACGCTCGCCCGGCTGCTCCTGGCGGCCGAACCCACCGACGGCGGGGAGGTGCGCCTGGACGGCGGCGCCTGGTCCGCGGGAGGTGAGCGGCGCCGTCGTGCCGCCCGCTCCCGGATCCGGATGGTGCCCCAGGACCCCCTGGGCGCCATGGACCCGCGCCGCACGGTGGGCCGGATCCTGCGGGACGCCGGAGCCCGGGACGAGGCCGCGGTGGCCGCGCTGCTGCGCACCGTGCACCTGGAGACCGGCCTCGCCTCACGGATGCCGCGCAGCCTCTCGGGCGGTCAGCGCCAGCGGGTCGCGATCGCGCGCGCCCTGGCGAGTGACCCGGAGGTCCTCATTCTGGACGAGCCGGTCTCCGCGCTCGACGTCGCGGTGCAGGCGGGGATCCTGGACCTGCTCGGCGAGCTGCAGCGCGAGCGGGGTGCGGCGATGGTGCTGATCTCCCACGACCTGGCGGTGGTGCGCCGCACCTGCGACCGCGTGGCGGTGATGAGCGCCGGGCGGATCGTGGAGACCGGGCCCACCGAGCAGGTCTGGGCGCAGCCGCAGCACGAGGTGACCCGCGCGCTGCTCGCGGCGACCGCGCCGCTCCCCTGACCCACGGCTGACGCCGCGCACCCACCGCACTGGGTCCTCACCGCGCAGCATCCTCACCGCGCAGCCCCTCCACCGGACCCCAGCCGCTCCGCGCACGGCGGATCGGCTTCGCGCACGGCGGATGTGCGACGCCGACACCGCCACCCCGGCCCGCTGACCTGCACAGATGCCGCATCCGCCAACGCCGGGCCTCACGCATCCGCCGCCGGCGAAGCCGATCCGCCGCCAGCGAAGGGGTCAGTCGCCGTCGCAAGCCAGCGCCGTCGCAAGCCGGCCGGGCCAGGCGTCACCCGGGCATCACTCGCCGGTCGGCTCGCTGACCGTCACCTCGCGCGCGGCGCGGCGGCGGCGCACCGAGCGCCGGATCCCCCACACCACGGCGCCGAGGATCGCGGCGACGCCGAGCCACGGCAGAGCGGCCCCCAGCGCCACGAGCGTCGCGTTGCCGGCGCGCACGAGCGCATTCCAGCCGTCGGTCAGCCCACCGGCGAACCCCGGGGTCTCGCCGGCGGCGACGGCCTCGGAGGTCTCGATCTGCACGGTGACGGTGGCGTAGTCGATCTGCCCGCCGAGCCGCTCGGCGGAGGCCCGCAGGTACTCCAGTTCCGCCTGCCGCGAGGTCAGCACCTCCTCGGCGTAGATGAGCGCCTCGGTGTCCTCCGCCTCCACGATGAGCTCCAGGAGCCGCTCGATCGAGGCCTCGGTCGCCGTGATGCGCGCCTGCAGGTCCTGCACCTGGCCGGTGACGTCCTCACTGGTGACCTCCTGCGCGGTGATCTCCCCGAGGTCGCCGAGCGAGGCGAGGAAGTCCTCCAGGTCGGCGCTCGGCACCCGCGCCGTCACGCTCGCCGCCGGTCCGCCGCCGCCCTCGTAGGTGGTGCCGAGCCAGCGGTTCTCCACCCAGCCGCCCGCCGCCGCAACGATCGCGGGCACCTGCTCGGCGGCCGCAGCGGGATCGTCGACGGCGAGGGTCAGCCATCCGGTGACGACCACCTCCCGGTCCTCCCCCGCGGGCGACCCGCCGGGCAGCATCGGCATCGAGTCCGCAGCCACCCCTGACGCAGCAGCATCGCCTCCGCCAGCGGCGTCCATCGCGGACTCCTCCATGAGCCGGGCCTCCTCGGCGGCCTCGTCACCGGCGTACGCCTCACCGCCGGACATCTCGCTGCCCTCCGACCACGCGCCGTCGGTGTCACTCGAGGCATCACCAGCCGACACGCTGCACCCCGCGAGCAGCAACACCAGGGCCAGCGGCAGCGCGAGCAGCGCGATCCACGCCGGCACCCTGCGTTCGAGTCGACGCCAGTGGACCCAGCCGCGTGCACCAGGTGTTCCCTCGCCTGCGTCCATGACGTCCTCCCCGTCCAAGCGCCCACGGTCGCGGGCTCGTTACCACCTCCATGTCTCGACCCGCCAGGACCTTGCAGCCTCGCCCCACACCGCTGGCAGTGACACGATGGGGGCAGAAGGGACGGTGTCGACGATGACCCACATCCGGGAGGACCTGAAGGCGCTGCACGCGGGAGCCGCACAGCGGCTGGCGCACGAGAGCGAGGAGCGGCGCACGGAGTTACTGGTGCGGATCGAGCGCTGGTGGCCGGATGTGCATGACGCGCTCACCGCGCTCTACTCCCCCGAGCAGGTCGCCCTGCTCGAGCCCCGCCTGCTGGAGATCGCCCTCGAGGCCAACCTGCGCCGTCGCGCGCCGCTGCGGCGGTTGGATCGCGAACGCGAACTGCGCCCGGACTGGTTCCAGTCCGAGACGATGCTCGGCTACGCCGCCTACGCCGACCGGTTCGCCGGCGACCTGGACGGCGTGGCGGAGCGGATCGACTACCTCAGCGAACTCGGGGTCACCTACCTGCACCTCATGCCGCTGCTTCAGCCGCGACCGGGGCAGGACGACGGCGGCTACGCGGTGGCCGACTACCGGCAGGTGCGCCCCGACCTGGGCGACATGGCCGACCTCGCCGAGCTCGCCACCGACCTGCGCAGCGCCGGGATCTCCCTGGTGCTGGACCTCGTGCTCAACCACGTGGCGGCCGAGCACGAGTGGGCGCGGCGGGCCCGCGCCGGGGAGGAGAAGTACCGCGACTACTTCTACATCTACCCCGACCGCACGCAGCCGGACGCCTTCGAAGAGACCCTGACGGACGTCTTCCCCGACACCGCGCCCGGGAGCTTCACCTGGGTGGAGGGCACCGGATGGGTGTGGACCACCTTCAACACCTACCAGTGGGACCTGAACTGGTCGAACCCCGAGGTGTTCACGGAGTTCGCCGACCTCGTGCTGTACCTGGCCAACCAGGGCGTGGAGGTGCTGCGGCTGGACGCGATCGCGTTCACCTGGAAGCGCCTGGGCACCACCTGCCAGAACCTGCCGCAGGTGCACGCGCTCACCCAGGCGCTGCGGGCGCTGGCCCGGATCGCGGCGCCCGCCCTGGCGTTCAAGGCCGAGGCGATCGTGGGCCCGCACGATCTGCCCGCCTACCTCGGCCGCGGTGAGCGGTGGGGGAAGGTCTCCGACATCGCCTACCACAACGCCCTCATGGTGCACACGTGGTCGATGCTGGCCTCGCGTGATGTGCGGCTGGCCGCGCACGCGCTGGAGTCGCTGCCCGCCACCCCGAGCACGACGGCGTGGGTCACCTACCTGCGCTGCCACGACGACATCGGGTGGGCGATCGACGACGAGGTGGCCGCCGAGGTGGGCATCGACGCCCACGCCCACCGGGTCTTCCTCGCCGACTACTACGCGGGCCGGTTCCACGGCTCCCAGGCACGCGGCGTGGACTTCCAGCGCGACGAGGCCACCGGTGAGGCCCGCACCTGCGGGATGGCCGCGAGCCTGCTGGGCCTGGAGGCGGCGCAGGAGGAGGACGCCGCACACCCCCGGGGCGAGGACGAACCGAGCGCGGTGGACGACGTGGAGGGCCGGATCTTCCTGGCCCACGCCCTCATCCTGGGCTGGGGCGGCATCCCGGTGATCTGGCAGGGCGACGAGCTCGCGATGACCAACGACCCCGATGCGCTGCTGGAGCACCCCGAGGACACCCGGTGGATCCATCGGCCGGTGATGGACTGGGACCTCGCGCAGGAGCGGCACGACGTGGAGACCCCGTCCGGGCGCGCCTACCGCAATGTGCTGCACCTGGTGCGCACCCGCAAGCACCTGCCGCAGCTGCACGCCTCCTGCCCCGCCGCGATCGGGGAGGTGGTGGACCCCGGCGTGCTGCCGGTGGTGCATCGCCACCCCGTGGGCGCCATGGTGGGGCTGTACAACGTGACCGACGACTTCCGGCCCTACCCGGCCGGGGAGCTCGCGGCCGAGGGCATCTACGGCGGCGTGGACCGGATCTCCGGGGAGAAGGTGCACGTGGAGGGCGACGGGATGATCTGGCTCGCGCCCTACCAGGCGATGTGGATCGCCGGGATGTGAGGGTGCGCCTCGTGCTTGGGAAGCGCTGACGCGCGGCGCCTAGGATCGCCGGGTGGAGGTTTCGCCGGGGCTCACCGCACTGCGCTGCGACTACTACGAGCGGGCGCAGTGCCGCTCGTGCGCCCTGCTGCCCCTGGGCTACGACGCGGAGATCGCCCGCAAGGAGACCGCTGTACGCGAGGTGCTCGACGGCGTCGCCCCCGCGGCCTGGTTTCCCACCGTCCGCAGCCCCCAGGCGCGTTTCCGCAACAAGGCGAAACTCGCCGTCGGCGGTACCCTCGCCGATCCTCTGCTGGGCATCCAGCAGCCCGGCGGCGTGCAGGACCTCACCCGCTGCCCGCTGCACACCGAGGCGATCGAGGCGGCCCTCCCGGCGCTGCGCACCTTCATCACGCGGGCCTCGTTGGCGCCCTACGACGTCGCCGCGCGGGCGGGCGAGCTCAAGTTCGCCCTGGTCACCGCCGCCCCGGGTGGGCAGCTCATGGTGCGGTTCGTGTTGCGCTCCACCGAGGCGCAGGCGCGGATCCGCAAGCACCTGCCGTGGCTGCTGGACCAGGTGCCGGGCCTGGCGCTGGTGAGCCTGAACATCCTGCCGGAGCACAAGGCGGTGCTGGAGGGTGAGCGCGAGATCGTGCTGCACGGCGAGACCCTGACCATGCCGCTGAACGGCCTCCCGCTGCACCTGCGGCCGCAGTCGTTCTTCCAGACGAACACGCCGGTGGCCGAGGCCCTGTACCGGGAGGCGACCGCCTGGCTGGTCGAGTCCGCGCCGCGCTCGCTGTGGGACCTGTACTGCGGGGTCGGCGGTTTCGCCCTGCACGCGGCCCGCGCCCTGCCGGGGCTGGCGGTGCGGGGTGTGGAGGTCTCCGCGGAGGCGATCGCGAGCGCCCGGCGCACCGCCGCGGAGATGGGGCTGACCGGCGCCCGGTTCGAGGTGGGGGACGCGACGGCGCTCGGGGCCGGGCCGGGCGAGCAGGTACCCGACGCCGTCGTGGTCAACCCGCCGCGGCGCGGCCTGGGCGCGGATCTCGCCGCCACCCTGGAGCGCTCCGGCGTGGACACCGTGCTGTACTCCTCCTGCAACGCCGCCTCGCTGGCGCGGGACCTCGCGGCCATGCCGTCGCTACGGGTGACGCGCGCCCGCCTGTTCGACATGTTCCCGCACACCGATCACGGCGAGGTGCTGGTGGAACTGCGGCGGCATCCAGGAGACTCTCAGGGAACGTCCACCCGCGGCGCATAGACTCCGGGCATGGCTGGATTCTGGGGACGTCGCAAGCGCAACGCCGATGAGATCACCGAGCAGGACGAGGTGCTGGCCGCCCGCGCCGCGAAGTCCCTGGTCGCGGCCGACGAGAAGCTGCGGCTGACCCAGGACGAGGTGGCGTTCGCGACGGCGGAGCTCGGCGAGGCCGCGACCGCCGACCTGCGTGCCGCGATCGAGGGCGTGCGCACGGCGATGAGCGAGGCGTTCAAGCTGCACCAGCTCAACGTGGACGACATCCCCGACACCCCGCAGGAACTGCGGGAGCGCAACGCGCGGATCGTGCAGCTCACCGAGTGGGCCGAGGACCTGCTGGAGACCAAGACCGGGGAACTGGAGGTCGCCGTCGCGAAGGTCCGGGAGGCGCCCGCGGTGGTGGAGAGCGTGCAGGAGCAGTCCCGCGTGGTGCGCGCCCGCCTGGAGGAGACCCAGCAGGCGCTCGCGCGGCTCGCGCAGCGTTACTCCCCCGAGGCGCTGCACCAGGTGGACGCCAACGGCACCGAGGCCGAGCAGCTCCTGGGCTTCGCCGACCACAGCCTGCAGGTGGCCGCCCGTCGCCGCGAGGCCGGGCAGAGCCAGCAGGCCACGATGGCGCTGGAGGCCGCCACCGAGAGCGTGCGCCGCGCCACCACCCTGATCGAGGCGGTGGAGCACTACGAGATCGAGGCGCTGCGGGCGGAGTCCACCCTCTCGGCCGTGGTCGCCGACTCCCGCAGCGACCTCGTGGCCGCGCGGGAGGCCCCGCCCACGCCCGAGGTGGCGGCCGCGATGACGGATCTGCAGCAGGCGCTCGCCTCGCTGCCCGCACCCGGTGCCCTGACCGACCCGTTCGCGCTCCTCACCCGGGTGCGCAGCGCCAACACCGCGCTGGACGCGGCCGTGGACAAGGCCCGGGAGCGGGCCGCGCGCCCCGCCCCGAGCGCGGAACACCTGACGCACGCGGTGGACGACGCCAAGCGGCAGCTCGCGGTGGCGCGCGACGTGATCGCGGGGCACCGGGGCTACGTGGGCGCCGATGCCCGCACCCGGCTCGCCGAGGCGGAGAACCTGCTCACCGACGTCTACCGGCTCGGGTCGGGCCCGGACGACCGGGAGCGGGCGATGAGTCTCGCGCGCCGCGCGGCGGACCTGGCCAGTCAGGCGTTGCAACTCGCGCAGCGCGACATCGACTCCGAGCGCTCCGGTTACGGTGAGGACTCCTGGGGCGCGCCCGGATACGGACGGCGCCCCGGCCCGCCGGTCGGTTTCGGGGGACCGCCGCGGCGTGGCGGATTCGGCGGGATGGCCGGCGGGATCCTCGGCGGCATGGTGCTCGGCGAGATCCTCGAGGACTTCTTCGACTGAGCGCTTCCCCTACGCAGCCACCCGCTCTGCACAACCACCCGCCGAGCGTGCCCCTGCGCAGCGCGCCGTGCGCGAGATGCTGCGGAGGAGCACGCTCGGTGCGGGTGGCTCCTAGTGCTCCACGGCCTTCTCTGCGCCGTATCCCGTCAGGGAACGCACCTCCATCTCCGCGGCGAGCACGGGGGACTCGACGGTCTTGTCCGTGACGGAGAAGAACCACCCGGCCAGGAACCCGAGCGGGATGGAGACGAGTCCGGGGTTGGTGAGCGGGAACCACGCGAAGTCGACCCCCTCCCCGAACACCGCCGTGGGCGTACCGGAGAAGACCGGGGAGAAGAAGATCAGCACCAGCGCACTGATCAGACCGGTGTACATGCTGCCGACCGCGCCCCGGGTGGTGAACCGCTTCCAGAACAGGGAGTACAGGATGGTCGGCAGGTTCGCCGAGGCCGCGACGGCGAAGGCGAGGGCCACCAGGAAGGCCACGTTCTGACCCTGGGCACCGATCCCACCGAGGATCGCCACCGCACCGATGCCGATCACCGTCCAGCGCCCGACCTTCACCTCCATCGCCGGGTCGGCCTTGCCCTTCTTGATGACCGAGGCGTAGATGTCGTGCGCGAACGAGGCCGAGGCGGTGATGGTCAACCCGGCCACCACCGCCAGGATCGTGGCGAACGCGACCGCCGAGACGAGCCCCAGCAGCACCGATCCACCGAGTTCCAGCGCGAGCAGCGGCGCGGCGGAGTTCACCCCACCGGGTGAGGCGAGCACTGTCTCCGGCCCCACCAGCGCGAGCGCGCCGTACCCGAGCACGAGGGTGAACAGGTAGAACACCCCGATGAGCACGATGGCCCACACCACGCTGCGGCGGGCCTCCTTCGCCGTCGGCACGGTGTAGAAGCGCATCAGCACGTGGGGCAGCCCGGCCGTGCCGAGCACGAGCGCGAGGCCGAGGGAGATGAAGTCCAGGGGGTTGCCGCCGTACTTCAGGCCCGGCGCGAGCACGTCGCCCTCGATGCCCGCCGCCTGCGCGGTCTCGACGGCGCCGCCCAAGAGCGCGGAGAAGTCGAACCCGAACCGCGCGCCGACCCAGACCGTCATGACGAAGGCGCCGAGGATCAGCAGGAACGCCTTGATGATCTGCACCCAGGTGGTGCCCTTCATGCCGCCGATCAACACGTAGACGATCATCAGCGCGCCCACCACCACGATGACGATCGACTGCCCGAGCGCGGCGTCGACGCCCAGGAGCAGCGAGACCAGCCCGCCTGCCCCGGCCATCTGTGCGAGCAGGTAGAAGAACGAGACCGCCAGGGTGGACAAGGCGGCCGCCATCCGGACCGGGCGCTGCCGCAACCGGAAGGAGAGCACATCGGCCATGGTGAACTTGGCGGTGTTGCGCATGAGCTCGGCCACCAGCAGGAGCGCCACGATCCAGGCGACCAGGAACCCGATGCTGTAGAGGAAACCGTCGTAGCCGTTGACGGCGATCGCTCCCACGATGCCGAGGAAGCTCGCGGCGGAGAGGTAGTCCCCGGCGATCGCGGTGCCGTTCTGGGTGCCCGAGAACGAACGACCGCCGGCGTAGTAGTCCGCGGCGGACTTGTTGGTGCGGCTGGCGCGCAGCACGATCACCAGGGTCACGCCCACGAACAGCACGAAGATGATGATGTTCAGCACCGGGTTGTTGGCCTCGACGAGGTCGTTGTTCATCGCGCGTCCTCCGCCGGGTTCGGGGCGTCTGCGGCACCCTCGTGCGCCGCGCCGTCCATCTCGGCGAGTTCCTCCCGGAGCGCCGATGCCCGCGGGTCGAGCTCGCGGTTGGCGTACACGACGTACAGGGCGGTGATGCCGAACGTCGTGACGAACTGGGACAGGCCGAACACGATGCCGACATTGACGTTGCCGACCAACGGTTGTGCCATGAAGCCGGGGGCGTAGGACGCCAGGAGCACGTAGAGAAGGAACCAGCCGAACGCGAACGCCGTCATGGGGAAGACGAACCGCCGGAGCTTGCTGCGCAGTTCGGTGAAGGGTGGGGACTGCTGGACTGAGGGGTAGTCGATCCCGCTCATTGAGGCCTCCTTGCCGTCGGGATGGGGACATCTTGGCAGCGCACCCGGGGCTACCGCCGGACGAATCGCAGTGACTTTGCCGCGGATTGCTCAACGGGTGAACTTTCCCGGAAGTTCTTGCGCTCGTCCGCCTCGCCGCCGAGCGTGCCCCTGCGCAGGGTTCAGCGCGCGCAGCCCGGCGCAACAACCCGCTCGGCGAACGCGCATGAGCGCCGACCGATGAGTTCGTGTCGGTGGCCGGGTCTACCCTCCCGACAACGCCAACCGGCGCACAGCGAGACGAGGAGTGAGCATGACCATCAACGTGAACCCGTACCTGCAGTTCAAGGGCAAGACCCGCGAGGCCATGGAGTTCTACCACGACCTGCTCGGCGGCGAGGTCGGCTTCAGCACCTTCGGGGAGTTCGGCATGGGCGGGCCGGAGCAGGCCGAACTCGTGATGCACAGCCAGCTCGTGATCGACGGTCGCGCCTGGCTGATGGCCTCGGACTGGGTGGACGGCATGGACATGCCGGAGCCGCAGGCCGCGAACATCTCCCTGTTCGGCGGGGTCGAGGACGCCGAGACCCTCACAGCCCAGTGGCAGAAGCTGATCGACGGCGGCACGGTCGTCATGCCTCTCGAGCCCGCCCCGTGGGGGGACACCTTCGGTGCGGTCGTGGACAAGTTCGGCACGTTCTGGCAGGTCAACATCGGTGGGGACGCCCCGCAGGGCTGAGCCCGGCGCCGACACCGGGCGGCGGGCGGCGTCGGTGGTGGGCGGTAGCGTCGGGGTGTGACTGCCCCGACGAGCGCCCACCACCACTCCGCCCGCCACCACGCAGCCGCTCGCCGCGCGCCCCGCACCGCCACGGTCAGCGACGCGCACCCGCTCGCGTTGCCCGCCGGCACCGCACCGGAGGAGGCCTACGAGGCTTTCGAGGCCTACGCCGTCGGGCGGGGTCTGGATCTCTACCCCCACCAGGAGGAGGCCGCCCTGGCCCTGGCGGGTGGCGACCACGTGGTCCTGGCCACGCCGACCGGCTCCGGCAAGTCGATGGTGGCGATCGCCGCGCACGCCGTGGCCCTGGCGCGCGGCGCCCGCACCTACTACACCGCGCCCGTGAAGGCCCTGGTCAGCGAGAAGTTCTTCGACCTCGCCGCGGTGTTCGGCGCCGCGAACGTGGGCATGGTGACCGGGGACGTCGCGATCAACGGCGATGCGCCGATCATCTGCTGCACCGCGGAGATCCTCGCCGCCCAGGTGCTGCGGGGGCAGCTCGGGGCCTCCGAGGCCAGCACGGAGAACGACGCCGACCTCGTGGTGGTCGCGGACGAGTTCCACTTCTACGCCGATCCGCAGCGCGGGGTCTCCTGGCAGATCCCCCTGCTGGACCTGCCCGGCGCCCAGTTCCTGCTGATGTCCGCGACCCTGGGTGACATGTCCGGGATCATCGAGGACCTGGAGCGGCGCACCGGCCGCGCCACCTCCACGGTCACGCACACGGAGCGGCCCGTGCCGCTGGTGTTCGAGTACTCCCTGGAGCCGATGACGGAGATCATCGAACAGCTCCTGCACTCCGGGCGCACCCCCGCCTACCTCGTGCACTTCACCCAGGCTGCGGCGATGGAACGGGCGCAGTCCCTCACCTCGGTGCAGGTCACCTCCAAACCGGAGCGCGCGGCGATCGCCGAGGCCCTGAAGGGTGAGCGGTTCGGGAAGGGGTTCGGGGTGACCCTCTCCCGGCTGCTGCGGCTGGGGATCGGTGTGCACCACGCCGGGATGCTGCCGCGCTACCGCCGCCTGGTGGAGCGCCTGGTGCAGGCGGGGCTGCTGAAGGTGGTGTGCGGTACGGACACCCTCGGGGTCGGGGTGAACATGCCGATCCGCACCGTGGTGTTCACCGCTCTGACGAAGTTCGACGGCGTGCGGCAGCGCCACCTCAGCGCCCGGGAGTTCCACCAGATCGCCGGGCGCGCCGGGCGGGCGGGGTTCGACACGGTCGGGGACGTGCTGGTGCAGGCCCCCGAGCACGTGATCGAGAACGCCAAGGCGCTGGCCAAGGCCGGGGACGATGAACGCAAGCGCAAGAAGATCGTGCGCAAGAAGGCCCCCGAGGGGCAGGTGAACTGGACCGACAAGACCTTCGAGCGGCTGCGGGACGCCGATCCGGAGCCGCTGACCTCGCAGTTCGAGGTGAGCCACCAGATGATCCTCGGGCTGCTCGCCCGCCCCGGGGACCCCGTCGAACGGGGGTACCGGCTGCTCACCGACAACCACGAGCCACCCCGGCCCGCCAATCCCCACGTGCGCCGCGCCGTCGGGATCTACCGCTCCCTGCGCGCCGCCGACATCGTGGAGCACACCCCGCGGCAGTACGCCCTCGAGGGCCACCCCACCGTGGAGCTGCTCGCGGACGTGCCGGACGACTTCGCGCTGAACGCGCCGCTGTCCCCGTTCGCGCTGGCGGCCCTGGAGCTCCTGGACGTCGAGGCCGAACCGTTCGCCCTGGCCCTGGACGTCATCAGCGTGGTCGAGGCGATCACGCCCGGCCCGCGCCCGATCCTCATGGGGCAGGAGCGGGAGGCGCGCGGCGATGCGATCGGCGCGATGAAGGCCGAGGGCATGGAGTACGAGGAGCGGATGGAGGCCCTGGAGGAGATCTCCTACCCCAAGCCGCTGGAGGAGCTGCTCTCGGCCGCGATGTACACCTACGCGCGGGCGAACCCGTGGGTGTACGGCAGCGAGCTGCAGCCCAAGTCGATCGTGCGGGAGATGATCGAGACCGGTGCCACGTTCTCGGAGTTGGTCTCCCGGTATCAGGCGATGCGCAGCGAGGGGGTGGTGCTGCGCTACCTCACGGAGGTGTACCGCACCCTGCGCCAGATCCTCCCGGAGCACCTGCGCACCGAGGAGATGGAGGACATGGTCGCCTGGCTCGGGGAGGTGATCCGGCAGGTGGACTCCTCGCTGCTCTCGGAGTGGGAGTCGCTCACCGGGGCCCAGTCGGACGCCGCCGACGGCTTCACCGACGAGGAGTTGGAGGAGGCCGAGCGCCGGTTCGGGGACTCCGAGCGGGCCGCGCCGTTCTCGGCGAACGTGCGCGCGGTGCGGCTGGCGGCGCGCACCGCGGCCTTCGGCCGGGTGGAGCTGCTGGCCCGTCGCGACTACCAGGCCCTGGGCCGGTTGGACGCCGAGGCCGGGTGGGATCCGCCGCGCTGGCACGGCGCGTTCGCGCCCTACTTCGAGGAGTACGACGACGTGGGGACGGCCGGTCCGGCCCGCTCCCCCGCGCTCCTGGAGACGGTGGTGCACGGCCGTTCCTGGCGGGTCACCCAGATCCTGGACGATCCCGAGGGCGATCGGGACTGGCGCCTGGTGCTGGAGGTCGATCTGGATGCCAGCGACGAGGCGGGAGAGTTGGTGGTGCGGCCGATCGCCCTCGGTCCGGCCTCCGAGGTGCTGGAGGCCGTGACGGCGTGGGAGGCCGAGCGGTGAACGGGACTGCCTGGTGAGCAAGAAGGCGAAGAGGGGCACGGGCGGGTCGGGTGGCTCCGCGACGCCGGCCACCCGCGCGCTGGATGCCGCCGGGGTGACCTACGTGGAGGCGCGCTACACCCACGAGGGTGAGGACCGGGACTTCGCGGCCGAGGCGGTGCGCGAGCTCGGCCTTCAGGCCGCGGAGGTCTTCAAGACCCTCGTGGCGCGCACCACCGCCGGGGACCTCGTGGTGGCGGTGCTGCCCTCGGACCACAAGCTCGACCTCAAGGCCCTGGCCCGGGCCGTGGGCGCCAAGGGCGCCGAGATGGCCGCGGTCCCGGACGCCGAGCGCGCCACCGGTTACGTGCGCGGCGGGATCTCGCCGCTGGGGCAGCGCACCCGGATGCGCACCGTCGTGGATGCCAGCGCCGAGGCGCTCCCCCGGATCTACGTCTCCGGCGGACGGCGCGGGTTCGACATCGGGCTGGCGCCCGCCGACCTGCTGCGGGTCACCGGCGCGGCCTACGCCCCTCTGGTCCGCGAGCCGTAATCACGCCACGTCCTCTCGCGGTGGCTGCAGAACCACCTCGGGGTGGCTGCAGAACCACCTCGCGGTGGGTGCAGAACCACCTCGCGGTGGGTGCAGAACCACCTCGGGTCAGGAGCCGGGTGGGAGGGCGAGGTAGCGCTCGCCGTCGATGCGCACCACCGCGGCGCCCGCGGGTGTGAACAGCAGCGGCAGCGCCGCATCGCCCTCGCCGTCCTCGGGGTATCCGGACGCGGGTGCGCCCGTCACGGCGTTGCGCACGCTGAGCGCGGTACCGTCCACCACGTAGGCGAGCACGCCCCCCGCGCTGACCAACACACTCTCCGCGCCCACGTAGGCCGTCCACTCCTCGCCGCCGGGCATGGCGCCGCGCAGTTCACCGGGAACGAGGTACACGGTCGCACCGCTGACGCCGTCCGTCACAGCGCCCGAGACCTGCTGGGCCACGACGGCGCCGCTCGCCACGTCGATCAGCGCCCCGACCTGGTCCGGGCTCGTCAGCACCACATGCCCCTCGAGTCC